>NZ_CP076022.1:0-718715 GCF_018622995.1 Arthrobacter jiangjiafuii | reverse complement strand
GCTGGCTGGGTGCGATCAACTCCGCCGCCTTGGCCGAGGCGGAGAAATATCCGGACATCGACCTGCGGGTGGCCGAGGGCACCAATGACGCCAACCTGCAGATCAGCCAGGTGGAACAGTTCATTAATGACCGCGTGGACGCGATCGTGCTGCTGCCCACCGACGGCGCGGCGCTCACCGACGTCGCCACCCGCGCCATGGAGGCCGGCATCCCGGTGGTCAATGTGGACCGGGAATTTTCCAGCCCGTTTGCCGCCCGGACCACCGTGCTCGGCGACAACTACGGCATGGGCGTCAGTGCCGGAACCTATGTCTGCGAGCAGGTCGGCGACCAGCCCGACGCCGTGGTGGCCGAGGTCGCCGGCATCGACTCGCTGCCGCTGACCCAGGACCGCAGCCAGGGATTCAAGGACGCCCTGGAATCCTGTGGGCTGGACGTCACCAACCGGGTTGCCGCCGACTTCACCGTCCAGGGCGGAGAAGCCGCCGCCTCCCAGCTGCTCTCCGCAGCGCCGGAAATCGACGCGCTGTGGAACCACGACGACGACCAGGGCATCGGCGTGCTCGCGGCCATCGATGCGGCCGGCCGCGACGAGTTCATCATGGTCGGCGGCGCCGGATCGGCCAACGCCATGCGCGAGATCCAGTCCGGCGAAGGGGTCCTCCAGGCAACAATCATTTATCCGCACACCCAGGCGGCCGACGGGATCCGGTTGGCCCGCCTGCTCGTCCAGGACAAGGCGATGAGCGACCTGGTGGAGATTGAAGTGCCCAACCGGGTGGTGCTGAATGCCCCCGTGGTCACCAGCGAGAACGTGGAGCAGTTCCTGCCCACCGCGTTCGAGTCCTAGGTTCCTGTCCAACGCCGTCGAGCCCTTCAGCTCCGTCCCCAAAAGGAGAACAACATGAACGCGGACAAGCCGCTCAGGGTGGCCATGGTGGGCCACGGCTTCATGGGTGCCGCCCATTCCCAGGCCTGGCGGGTGGCCCCGCGGTTCTTCGATCTGCCGCTCCGGCCGGAGCTGGCGCTGCTCGCCGGCCGCGACCGGGGCCGCACCGAAGACGCGGCCCGGCAGTGGGGCTGGGCTGAAACGGTCACGGACTGGCGGGAAGCGGTGGCCCGGGACGATATCGACCTCGTCGACATTGTCACCCCGGGCAACTCCCACGCCGAGATCGCCATCGCCGCTCTGGAAGCCGGCAAGCATGTGCTCTGCGAGAAGCCGCTGGCAAACACGGTGGAGGAGGCGCGGGCCATGGCCGACGCCGCCGGCCGGGCGGCTGCCCGCGGCGCCAAGGCGATGGTGGGCTTCACCTACCGCCGGCTGCCGGCCACCAGCCATGCCCGGAACCTGGTGGCCTCCGGCGCGATCGGTACCGTGCGCCAGGTCCGCGCCCGGTACCTGCAGGACTGGCTGGTGGACGCCGATGCCCCGCTGACCTGGCGGCTGCAGCAGGAGCACGCGGGGTCCGGTGCGCTCGGCGACCTGGCGGCCCATGCCATTGATCTGGCGCAGTTCATCACCGGCCAGGACCTGACGGAAGTCAGCGGCACCCTGGACACCCTGGTGCCGAACCGCCCGCTTCCGGCGGAAGCAACGGACGGCGCGGGCGGCGGCGCCGGGCTGGGCGCGGCCGGCGGCGGCAGCGAGGTCCTGGCTCCGGTGACGGTGGACGACGTCGCCCTGTTCACCGGGCGGTTCGCGGACGGGGTGTTGGGCTCGTTCGAGGCCAGCCGGATGGCCACCGGGCGCAAAAACGCCCTGCAGTTGGAGGTGTCCGGCAGCCTGGGGGCGGTCCGCTTTGATCTGGAGGACCTGAACTTTTTGGAGTACTACGACGCAGCCGCCCTCCCGGACCGGCAGGGCTTTACCCGGATCATGGTGACCGAACCGGAGCATCCCTATCTGTCGGCCTGGTGGCCCGCGGGCCACTCGCTGGGCTACGAGCATGGATTCGTCCACCAGATGAAGGACCTGGTGGACGCGATCGCCGCCGGAACCCAGCCCACGCCGTCGTTCGCTGACGGTCTCCAGGTCCAGGAAGTCCTCGGCGCGGTCGCCCGCAGCGCCGGCAAGGCGAGCATCTGGACCCCCGTGCACTGACCTCTTAACAGCGTGAGAACAAACCCGCGAGAACCTTGATCCGCGAGATCTGAAGGAGCATGCCATGTCCCGACCTGTCACTCTGTTCACCGGCCAGTGGGCCGACCTGCCGCTGGAGGAAGTGGCGCGGCTTGCCTCCGAATGGGGGTACGACGGACTGGAACTCGCCTGCTGGGGCGACCACCTGGATCCCTGGCGGTGGGACGACGCCGACTACATCCAGGGCCGCAAGGACATCCTGGAAAAGTACAACCTCAGCGTGTACGCGATCTCCAACCATCTGAAGGGGCAGGCGGTGTGCGATGACCCGATCGACCAGCGGCACCGCGACATCCTCCCGGACCAGGTCTGGGGCGACGGCGACCCCGAGGGGGTCCGGCAGCGCGCCGCCGAGGAAATGAAACACACCGCCCGGCTGGCCGCCGCGCTGGGCGTGAAGACGGTCATCGGGTTCACCGGGTCCTCGATCTGGAAATACGTGGCCATGTTCCCGCCGGTCTCAGCCGCCGCCGTCGACGCCGGCTACCAGGACTTCGCGGACCGCTGGAACCCGATCCTGGATGTCTTCGACGAGGTGGGGGTGCGCTTTGCCCACGAGGTCCATCCCAGCGAAATCGCCTACGACTACTGGACCACGGTGCGGACGCTGGAAGCGATCGGACACCGGCCGGCCTTCGGCCTGAACTGGGACCCCAGCCACTTCGTCTGGCAGGACCTGGACCCGGTGGCCTTCCTCTGGGACTTCCGGGACCGGATCTACCACGTGGACTGCAAGGACACGAAGAAGCGGATGACCAACGGCCGCAACGGCCGGATCAGTTCCCACCTGCCGTGGGCCGATCCGCGGCGCGGCTGGGATTTTGTGTCCACCGGACACGGCGACGTGCCGTGGGAGGACGCGTTCCGGATGCTCAACAGCATCGGCTATCAGGGGCCCATATCGGTGGAATGGGAAGACGCCGGGATGGACCGGCTGGTCGGCGCACCCGAGGCCCTGGCGTTTGTGCGGTCACTGGCTATGGATCCGCCGTCGGCCGCGTTCGACGCCGCGTTCTCCTCCCGCTAAACGCGTAGCCTGGCCGGCTCGGGCGGCGGGCATAACTCCGTTGCATGGCTGAAGCCCGGGACCGCTGTGGTCCCGGGCTTCAGTCGGTGCGAGTGCAGGGAGAACGCTATTGCCCCGGCCCGAAAGTGTCAACCAAGGTCCCACAACCAAAGCGGATTCGGGTCCTGCGCTCGGCGGTGCTCAGCGCCGGTGACCGCCGTTCCAGCCACCGTGACCGCCGTGCCAGCCGCCGCCGCGGTTCCAGCCGACACCCTCGCCGCTGTTGCCGCCGCCGTCGTGCTTGCCGCCGTGGCCGTGACCGCCGCCGTGCTTGCCGCCGCCGTGGCCGTGGCCGTCGTATTCCTCGCCGCCGAGGCTGAGGCTGCCTTCGAGCCGCAGATCCTCCACCGAGCTGCCCACGTAAATGGGAACTTCGCCGGTGGGCGTGACCCAGTATCCGGTGGCCTCGTCCCAGTACTGCAGCGAGCGCGCATCCAGCTCAATCTCGACGGTGCCCGACTCCCCCGGCTCCAGCGTGATGCCGCCGTAGCCGGCGAGTGCCAGGTCCGGCGTCGGCACATCCGTGGGCAGGTTCCCCACGTACACCTGCACCGTTTCCTGGCCCGCCGTGTCGCCGGTGTTCCGCACCCGCACCGTGACTGTCGGCGCTTCATCCCCCATGTGCCCGCCGCCGGACTTTTCGGAGTGCTTCTCGTGCCAGGACTTCCCCTTGTCGCCGATCCGCAGCTTCTCGTAGTCGAACTCGGTGTAGGACAGGCCATGGCCAAACGGGAACAGCGGCGTCAGCCCCTGCTCCAGGTAGCCGCGGTAGCCAACGAACACGCCCTCGGTGTACGGCACCACCGGGTCCACCACTTCAATCAGGCTGAAGGGACTCGGCGACGCCACCTGCACCGCCTGGGCATCGCTGACCGGGAACGTGACCGGCAGCTTGCCGGACGGGTTGATGTCCCCGTACAGCAGGCCCGCCACGGCAAGCCCCTGCGCCTGTCCCGGATACCAGACCTCCATCACCGACGGCACGTCATCGATCCAGGGCATGGTGACCGGGCCGCTGGTGGCCAGGACGACGACGGTGTTCGGGTTGACCGCCGCCACCTCCTGGATCAGCCGGTCCTGATCCTGCGGGAGCGTGAGCGTCCCGCGGTCCGCTGCCTCACCGGTGTAGTCGCGGACGACGACGACGGCGACGGCCGCGTCAGCGGCCGCCTCCACCGCTGCCTGCATCTTGGGCGGCAGGACATCCGCCGGCGGTGTCCAGCCAAAGCGCATCATGGCGCCCGGCTGGTCGTTCAGGCCGCCGTTGAACTGGTTCGGCGCATCGGTGGTGTATTCAATCCGGACCGCCACGTTCTGGCCGGCGGTCAGGTTCACCACCGCCTCCTGGGTGCCGAACGGGGCCGTCGGCCCGGTGATGACCTCGGCGTCGTTCAGGAACAGCCGCGCCGTGCCCAGGTGGGTCAGCGACAGCGTGTACGCACCGGTGGACGGCGGCACCAGGGTGCCGGTCCAGCGCGCGGAGATCGGCTGGGCCGCCAGCTGGGCACCGATGCCGGGAACCTGCGAGGTGTTGATGGTGTCCGCGGAAATACCGGTGCGCAGATTGACCTGCAGCTCGGTCCGGGCCAGCTCCGGCTCTCCCGCGAAGTTGTTGATGCCGAGCCGGTATTCCGCGTTGACGTTGGTCAGCACGCCACTGGGAACCGGGAACGGGCCGGGCAGGGTGTCGCCCAGGCCCACCGGATCGGTCCCCGGCGAGTAGGCCACGGTGGCCCCCTCCGCCCGGGCGGTGATCCCGTCCAGAATGGTGGTCAGCCGGGCCGGATTGGGAATGGCCCCGCTGCCGCCGCCGTCGATGTACCAGTCGGCGTCGGAGCCAATCACTGCCACGGAATCGGTATCAGCGGCCAGCGGCAGCGCCGACTCCTCGTTCTTCAGCAGCACCGCGGCTTCGCCGGCAACCTGGGCTGCCACCTCGGCGTGCTCATCGAGCATGGCCGCCGGAATCGGCGGTTCCGCGGGCTGCGGGTTCACGAACGAGCCCACCGGCGGGTTGTCCACAATCCCGTACTTGAACATGGTCAGCGCCAGCCGGCGGGCGGCGTCGGTAATGCGCTCCTCGGAGACGGTGCCGGCCTGGACCGCAGCAAGCAGGGCGGGTCCGGCAAACTCCAGGCCGGGACCGGCAATGTCCAGGCCCGCCTCATAGTCAGCGAAGCTGTGTGCCGCGTTGAAGTCCGAGGAGACGAACCCTTCCAACCCGAGCTGGCCCTTGAGGATCTGGTTCAGCAGGGTGTCGTTGCCGCAGGCGAACTCCCCGTTGACCTTGTTAAAGGAGCACATCACGGACCCGGGGTCGGCCTCGCTGATCAGCTTCTCCCAGGGTCGGGTGTAGGTCTCCTGCAGGGTCCGCTCATCGACCTGGACGTCCACGTGCCCGCGCCGGGTCTCGAAGTTGTTCAGGTTGTAGTGCTTGACCAGGGCCGACACCTCGGCACTCTGTTCGCCCTCGACCTGGTTGGCTGAGGTGGCACCGGAGAGCAGGGGATCCTCGCCGAGGTCCTCCCACATGCGGCCGTTGAAGGGTGTGCGGACCAGGTCCATGGTGGGCCCGGCAATGGTGTTGTAGCCGGCGGCCCTGGCTTCCTCGCCGGCCACGGCGCCATACGCCTGCGCCAGTTCGTCATCGTAGGTGGAGGCCAGGCCGACGCCCACGGGCAGCGCCGTCGTCGGCGTGCTTTCCAGCGCCAGCCCGCAGCAGCCGTCCTTGCTGCGCAGCGGCGGCAGCCCCAGCTCGGGTACGCCGGTGCCGCCGCTCTGGACCAGGTAATTCACCTTCTGTTCCAAGGTCATGGCGGCGACCACCAGGTCCGCGCGTTCCTCGGGAGGAAGCGTGGGGTCCATCCAGGGCATGCCCGGCGGAACCTGCTGCGCCGGAAGGGTGACCCGGGCCGCGGGGTCTACGGCCGCTGCGGCGCCGGCCGGAAACAGGCCGGCCGCGGCCAGCAGTGCCGGAAGGATCAGGATTCCGAGGCGCCGGGTTCTGCCCAGCGGAGCTCTGCTGGGGGTGCTGCGGTGGGTGGGGCCGGAACGATTTCGGCCGCGTTGGGATAGGGACATGACGCTCCTCATTAGGGGGTGATGAGAGTGCTGGGTGTGCGGCACCGGAGCCGATGCCGGGAATGTGACTGCTGCCGAAGCGGACTCGCTTCTGCTCGTTAGGGTCCTCGTGCCATGGGTGGTTCCCTCATACGGGCCGCGTTCACCCCCTGGGCGCGGCGGCTACCGCTGGATGTGCCGCATCGCCAGTGCATGCGGCCGGTGGTTCCGTCTCGGTGCTGCCGTTAGCTGCAAATGTGTCGGTGGTACTGAACCGTGCACGACGGCGGCGCGAGTGTAGGAGGGACGGTATGGGCGCGCTCCGGGAGCGTCAACCGAAGCAGGGCATGTTCGGTTCGGCGCGGTCCGATTCCTTGTGGCCGATGCGCATCAGGCGAACGGCGGCCCGCCGCGGGGCAGGGTGTTTGCCTGAAGAAAGGCGTGGTGCCCAGGATTTCTGTGGCTCTGGACCCCGGCGCGGGCAGGGGGTTGACTGGTCCGCATGCCCCTTACCGGTGAATATGCCCCCAGTACCAGCAAGCGCTCCCGCGACCAGGCCGAGCTCATCGAAAGCTCCGGCGGCACGGAGGGCACCACCCTCGGCGGGCGCCCGGTCATCCTGCTGACCACCGTCGGAGCGAAGTCGGGCAAGCTGCGCAAGACGCCGCTGATGCGGGTGGAGCACGACGGCGACTACGCCGTCATTGCCTCCATGGGCGGTGCGGCCAGGAACCCGGTCTGGTATTACAACGTGCGGGCCAATCCGCATGTGGAACTGCAGGACGGGCCGCAGAAATGGGACATGCGGGCCCGCGAGGTCACCGGCGAGGAAAAGGCGCTCTGGTGGGACCGCGCGGTGCAGGCCTATCCGCCCTATGCGACGTATCAGAAACGGACCAAGCGGGACATCCCGGTGTTCGTCCTGGAACGGATGGACTGAGTTCCACCGTAGGCTGCCAACTCAAACTCTACCGAGACTAGCCCAGAATGCCACGATTGTTCATCGATGCGGCTGCGTCATAGTCAATCGACGATGCGTTGGTGACCTCCGACCCGTTATTCAGGCTGAAACGGAATTTGAGTAGCATGTCAATAGATTAGTCACTTCGACTGAGATTGCTTTTTATTCGGCAGCGGAACACCAAAGGCCTGAAGCATTGTCCGTACCGAGGCTTCATATTCACCTGATTCAAACTGAACATGGATCTCAGAAAGAATACCATTACGTAGAACAGGTGGCGCTTTACGCCAGGAAGCCACCAATCGCTCCATGTTGAGCATTCTCTGCTTCCTCATCGAGACAATATCTTCCCTATTCAGGCCCAGAATCTGAATTGTGTATTCACCCCGTAGACTCTCTGGAGCAAAGACCATGTCACCGTAAAATATAAAGTGATCCATTGGGTCATCAATAAATGGGTTAACCAAGGGCAGCTTTTCACTAAAATTGTCTAATTTAAGAGCATTGCATCGAGGGCATGCAACGGTCAAGTTGTCCCATGCCACAACTAGTTCGGGATAAGATTTTCGTGGCCGATAATGCTCGATGTGAGGCTGGGCGACATGGATGACGTGACTGTCACAATAGGCACAGCGTCTATCCGTTTCCGCCAGAAGGACCTCAGGAATGGGGCGCCTTCGCCAGTATGCAATTGGAGTGCGCTTTGATCTAGCGGCTTCCACATAGCTTTCGGTCCAAGAAGTTCTATTCCTCGCCAAGACCTCAGGTTCTTGAGACTTCTGAAGCGATCTCATTACAAATGTTCATCCTGGCTGTTGACCACTGCCTCAACAGCCAATGGCATCTCAGAAGACAACCCTGCCGAAACCAAGGCCTCACGCAGCTCGCTAATCGTATCGGCGTCAGGGCTTGCAGAAGTGAATCGCGACAGGATGTCGTTGAAAGTTGACTCTGCCCACATCGGCAAAGTGCTGTCCAGACCCAACACATCGCGTAAAGTATCTTCGGCTGAAAGCCCCGCACCTTTCAAGTCTAGGAGTGTCGCACTTACATGATTCGATTCATCGTAGGTGAGGGCATAAATATTCGCTTCATTAGCCGACCGAACGACAAACGGACTATGCGTCGCAACGAGGAACTTAACCTTCGGAAAAGCCTTCATGAGACTTGGCATTAGGGACCGCTGAAGTGCGGGATGAAGATGGTTCTCTGGTTCATCTATGCAAACAGTAAACACTTCTAATTTCCGTGATCTAAGGAAAATCTGCCAGGCTAGTTCAAAAATTGCCCTAAGTCCGCCCGAAAGGGCGTCAATGGTAAAGTCGCCAGTTTTTGTCACAAGGATTACCTCTGGCGGAGACGCTTTGAGGCGATCAAACCCCAATTCTACTGGCAATAATCCCCGAAGTGTTTCTTGAAATCCGTTCCACACAGCGCGTGCATCGTCATCCGCCACAACGGAGGAGTTGCCCTCACTATAAACGGCAGCCGCAAGCAGCGATTCCTTCATTACGAGCATACTTGATTTCTCGGATGCCAACCCAAAGTGTCGGGATCTAATTTCACTAAGGAAATTCTCGAGCAATTCCCTTGCGGGCGAAAAGCGAGCCGGTATCCATGCAGCCTGCTGATAAGCACTTATACTTCGATGAGAACTAAGGAAAACACCTTCGACGTTCTGCTGCTGATCGTATTGCATACTGATTTGTGGACTTTGAAACTCAGGGACAAGCAGTTGCGTTACCACGCCGTTCTCATATTCCAGACTGCCAACTTTGGAAGTCGGAGGCGCAGTATACCCAGGAGGGCCAGGGAACGCGCTAGGGTCACGGCCTGCTAGCTCAATCGGAACATCTGTGCCGAGCTTGAAGGTTACATGCCCGTCCGCTCCGAGAACCGGTGTCCCAATCAGCTCCATATTCCAATTGAAGTGGACGCCCACGAGGGACAACAGCGTAGTCTTTCCTGTCCCGTTGGAACCGGTAATTATGGTCAACTGTGATCGTAGGTCAAGCTCAATAGGATTGAATTGCCGCCAGGCCTCGGTTCGCAGGAAACTAAATGATGTCGGGTCGCCTGGATGCTGTGGAAAGTAGTTTCCTGTCGCTGCTGCCATAACATGATTCTTGACGAGAAAACCTTCCGGGTCAAGCTAGCTTAAGCTTGGACTATTCATCGAGCATCGCTCAAAAATTAGAGCTTTGGTTTCAAAATATGCTGGTGGATTAGGATTCCGTATGCTCAGCGCGTGTCATCTACTCCACCAAAATCAGGTCCGATCTTGGCCACTCCTGCTGACCGGGAGCGCCGGGCTGATTTACAGGGAGAATCGAAATCCTACGGCCCGCCGGAGGGAAATCCCAGGCACAGTCTTGAATCAGTTGCATAGACGGCGCGTCAGACGGTGAGCATCACGCTTCCCTGTACCGTGCCGGATTCCAGCCGCTGCATGGCGGCGGCGACGTCGGCCAAAGCAAAGCTGCCATCAACCAGGGGCATGACCTGCCCGGCGTCGATCAACGCGGTGAGCCGCTCCAGGTCGGCTGCCCGTTCCTTGCAAAGGGCGCCGATCAGCCGCTGGCCCGTGAACAGGGACAGGATCCGGCCACCGATTTGCGTTTCGATCATGCCGCCGGTCAACACACCGCCCTCTTCGCCGCCCACCAGCACTGCGGTGCCCCTTGGTGTGAGGGCGCGGCGGAGCCGGCGCAGCGCGGGGTTGCCGGCAATGCTGATGATCACGTCATAGCGCTGCGGCCCGGCGGCGAAATCGTCCCGGGTGTAGTCCAGGATGTGGTCAGCGCCCAGCGAGCGCACGAAGCCGGCCTTCGATCCGCGGCATGCCCCGGTCACCTCCGCCCCTGCCGCTTTGGCTATCTGCACCGCAAAACTGCCCACGCCACCGGCGGCACCGAGCACCAGCGCCTTCTGCCCGGCGGTGACGCGGCCGATGTCGGACACCGCCTGCAGCGCGGTCAGCCCGGACACCGGCGCCACGGCGGCCTGCTCGAAGGTCAGCGACTTCGGCTTGGGCGCGAGCTTGTCCTCCGGTGCCGCCGAGTATTCCGCGAAGGTGCCGCGGCCGATGCCGTACACCTCGTCCCCCACTTGGAACCGGGTGACGTCGCCGCCAACGGCAACCACCGTGCCGGCGAGGTTGTTGCCCAGGACGTTCTGCCGCGGGCTGCGCAGCCCGAAGACGGCGCGCAGCAGGTAGGGCTTGCCGGTCATGATGTGCCAGGCGCCTTTGGCCAGTCCGGCGGCATGCACCCGGACGAGGACTTCCCTGGCCGAGATCTCCGGCCGGGGAATGCGGGCCAGGTGCAGGACTTCCGAGGTGCCGTAGCCCCGCTGCACGACGGCGGCCATGAGGTCCGGGGCCGCCTGCTCTTGGGGTTGGCGTTCCTGGGGTTGGCGTTCCTGGGGTTGGCGTGGAGCCGCGGTGCGGGGCGCGGCTCCAGCGGCGGTGGCACCTGCGGGTTGGATCGGAGCAGACATGGTCGTGGTCCTTTCAAACGTGGCGGCCCGTCGGACCGTACTTAGTACGAACGCTACCCGTACTAAGTACGAACGCGATAGGGTGGCGGGAATGAAAACTTCCCAGCCCGGCGTCGTCGCCCGCGTTCCCCTGACCCGTGAGCGTGTGCTGGCCGGAGCGGCGGAGATCGCCGACGGCAGCGGCATCGGCGCCCTCACCATGCGCTCCCTGGCCCACGCCCTAGGCGCGAAACCCATGTCGCTGTACCACCACGTGGCCAACAAGGACGAGATCCTGGACGCGCTGGTTGACCTCGTCTTTTCCGAGGTGGAGGTGCCCTCGGAAGCGCCGGACGGATGGCGTGCGGCCATGGAAGCACGCGCCCACGGCATGCGGGCGGCACTGGCCCGCCACCCCTGGGCGGTGGGCCTGATGGAAACGCGCACCACCCCGGGCGCCGCCAACCTGCGCCACCACAACGCCACCCTCGGCGTCCTGCGCCGGTCCGGCTTCTCGCTGGACGCCGCCGGACACGCCTATGCCCTGATGGACAGCTACATCTACGGTTTCGCACTGCAGGAAGCCGGCCTGCCGGTCGGCAAGCCCGACTCGGATCCCCAGGTTGTTCAGGCCATGGCCCGCTCCATCCCGGCGGATGAGCTGCCCTACCTGGCGGAGATGGCCATGGACCGCGCCCTGCAGCCGGACTACAGGTTCAGTGCCGAGTTCGACGTGGGCCTGGCCATCATTCTCGACGGCCTGGCCGGCCTCCTGCCGCAACATCCGGAGAGATTGTTGAACAATCCAACGTGATCGCGCACACTGTAGGGATACCAATTCCTATTTGAGGCACGGGAGGCCGCCATGCCGGTAATCGATCTGAACAGCGATGTCGGAGAATCCTTCGGCAACTGGACCATGGGCGACGACGCCGCCATCTTTGAATCCGTCTCCAGCGCAAACGTGGCCTGCGGCTTCCACGCCGGCGACCCGTCCACCATCGCGCAGACCTGCCGCGACGCCGTCGCCGCCGGGGTCACCATCGGCGCCCACGTGGCCTACCGCGACCTGGCCGGCTTCGGCCGGCGCTTCCTGGACTGCTCCTACACCGAGCTGCACGACGACGTCCTCTACCAGCTCGGCGCCCTGCAGGCCATGGCCCGGGCCGCCGGCGCCGAGATCAAATACGTGAAGCCGCACGGCGCGCTGTACAACACGATCGTCCGCCACGAGGTCCACGCCTCCGCCGTCATCGATGCCATCCGCGCCTTCGACAAGGACCTGCCGGTACTGCTGCTGCCGGGCGCGGTGGCCCTGGACAAGGCCGCCGACGCCGGACTGCGCGGCGTCGCCGAAGCCTTCGCCGACCGCAACTACAATCCCGACGGCACCCTGGTGTCCCGCCGCGAGCCCAACGCCGTGCTGCACGACGCCGATCAGGTCACCGCCAACATGGTCCGGCTCGCGACCGAGGGCACCATCACCGCGGTGGACGGCACCGACATCCGCATCGATGCCGCGTCGATCTGCGTGCACGGCGACACTCCCGGCGCCGTCACCATGGCCCGGGCGGTCCGCACCGGACTGGAAAACGCCGGCGTCACCATCCAGAGCTTCGTATGACCGGGTCGGCGGTCACCGGCATCCGCCCCGCCGGAACCCGGGCCCTGCTGGTTGAACTCGCGTCCCTGGCCGACGTCACCGCCCTGCATGCCCAGCTCAAGGCGCACCCGTTGCCCGGTCAGGTCGATGTCCTCGCCGCCGCTGCCACCGTCCTGGTCCGCTTCGCCGGGCGCCGCGAAACCGTGTCGGCTGCCGCGCAGATCCGGGCCCTGGACCTGACCCATGCCGAGCTGCCCGAGGCCCGTACCGTCACCATCGATACCGTGTACGACGGCGGTGACCTCGCCGAGGTGGCGCGCCTCACCGGCCTGTCCGAGGACGCCGTGATCAAGGCCCATACGGGCAGTTCCTGGATGGGCGGCTTCGGCGGATTCGCGCCCGGCTTCACCTACCTCACCGGCGGCGATCCGGTCCTGAACGTGCCCCGGCGCAACAGCCCGCGCACTGCCGTGCCTGCCGGCTCAGTGGCCCTGGCCGGCGAGTACTCAGCGGTCTATCCGCGCGAATCCCCCGGCGGCTGGCAGCTGATCGGCCGCACCAACGCCGTGATGTGGGACCTCGACCGCCCCGACCCCGCCCTGATCCGCCCCGGCGATCACGTCATCTTCAATCCCGTCCGCGAACTGGTTCACCTAACCACCCAAGAAACGCAGGATCGGGCTGCCTCTGACCTACCCGCAACGACAGGTGCCGAGGGGATGGGGAGTCTCGTGAGTCCCGCATCGCCGAGGGAGGAACGAGCGAGCAGCGAAGGATCAGGGTCCCCTCACCGAGCTCGCGAGGCGGAGGGAGGATCCGCAGCGCTAAGGGACGATGAGACTTCTCATCCCAACCAAGGTGACCAGAGCTGGCTGGAGATCAAAGCTCCCGGCCTGCAGTCCCTGGTTCAGGATCTGGGCCGCCCCGGCTTTGCGGACCTGGGCGTTTCAGCCGCCGGCGCCGCCGATCTCCGTTCCGCCCGGCAGGCCAACCGTCTGGTGGGCAATCCGGCGACGGCCGCGGTGATTGAGAACCTGTTCGGCGGCCTCGAAGTCGTTGCCGACGGCGACACGGTCCTGGCCCTGGCCGGTGCCGAGGTTCCCGCCGCCGTCGTCTCCCCCGACGGCTCCCGCGACCGGCCGGCACCCCTGAACACCCCGTTCGCCCTGCTCGACGGCGAAACCCTGACGCTCGGCACCCCGTTCCGCGGAGTCCGCTCCTATCTGGCGGCCCGCGGGGGTTTCGCGGTCGAACCGGTCCTGGGCAGCCGCAGCACCGATTCCATGAGCGGCATCGGTCCGGCACCGCTGGAAGCCGGCGCCCGGTTGCCGGTCGGCCCGGTGGCCGGCACATCGCCGGTGGGCGCACCCGAGCCCGGCGCCTTGGATGCCCTCGGCGACGGCCGGACCCCCACCGAGCTGCGCATCACCGCCGGTCCCCGGCAGGACTGGTTCGGCCCGGACGCGGCGCAGGCCCTGACCGACCACACCTGGCGCACCACCAACGAGTCCAACCGGATCGGTGTCCGGCTGGAAACCGACCCCGAGGACCCGGAAGCACACCCGCTGAGCCGGGTCCGGGACGGTGAACTGCCCAGCGAAGGCGTGGTGGCCGGTTCGCTGCAGGTCCCGCCGTCGGGCCTTCCCGTCCTGTTCCTGGCCGACCATCCGGTGACCGGCGGCTATCCGGTGATTGCCGCCGTCGTGCCGCAGGACCTGCCGCTCGCCGCGCAGCTGCCGCCGGGCTATCCCGTCCGTTTTGTTTTCGTGAACCCCGATACCCTGGCTCCGCTCTCCCCCGACGCGGCCGCCGCACTGTTTCCGGAAGGAACCCCATGAAGAAGGTCCTGATCGCCAACCGCGGTGAAATTGCCGTGCGCGTGGCCCGCGCCTGCGCCGACGCCGGCATCGGCTCCGTGGCCGTGTATTCGGATCCCGACGCCGACGCCCTCCACGTGCGCCTGGCCGACGAGGCCGTTCCGCTGCACGGAGCCGCCGGCGCCGACACCTACCTGAACATTCCCAAGCTGATCGAGGCCGCGCAGCTGGCCGGGGCCGACGGCGTGCATCCCGGCTACGGGTTCCTGTCCGAGAACGCCGACTTTGCGCAGGCCGTGCTCGACGCCGGACTGACCTGGATCGGCCCCACCCCGCAGGCGATCCGCGACCTGGGCAACAAGGTCACCGCCCGCGACATCGCCGTCCGCGCCGGAGCCCCGCTGGTGCCCGGCACCCCCGGACCGGCGGAAAGCGCCGAACAGGTCCGCGCGTTCGCCGAAGAGCACGGACTGCCGGTGGCAATCAAGGCGGCCTTCGGCGGCGGCGGACGCGGCATGAAGATCGCCCGCCGGCTCGAAGACGTGGAGGACGCCTTTGAATCCGCCGTCCGCGAAGCCGTCTCCGCGTTCGGCCGCGGCGAGTGCTTTGCCGAGCGGTTCCTGGATAAGCCCCGGCATGTGGAGGCCCAGGTGCTGGCCGATACGCACGGCAACGTCGTCGTCGTCGGCACCCGCGACTGCTCCCTGCAGCGCCGGAACCAGAAACTGGTGGAGGAAGCCCCGGCACCGTTCCTGACCGACGAGCAGCGCGCCACCATTCACGCCTCGGCCAAGGCCATCTGCCGCGAGGCCGGCTACACCGGCGCCGGAACGGTGGAATATCTGGTCTCCCCCGACGGTCTGATCAGCTTCCTTGAGGTCAACACCCGCCTCCAGGTCGAGCATCCGGTGACCGAGGAAACCACCGGCGTGGACCTGGTCCGGGAGCAGTTCCGCATCGCCGACGGCCTGCCCCTGTCCATCACCGAGGATCCGGTGCCGCACGGACATGCCTTCGAGTTCCGGCTCAACGCCGAGGATGCCGCCCGCGGGTTCCTGCCCGCGCCCGGCCCGGTGGAGGCCTTCGAGCCGCCCACCGGTCCCGGGATCCGGGTGGATTCCGGCGTCCGCTCCGGCTCGGTGGTGCCCGCCGAGTACGACTCGCTGATGGCCAAGCTGATTGTCTGGGGCGAGGACCGGCCGCAGGCGCTGCGCCGGGCCCGGGCGGCCCTGGATGAGATCGTGATCCGCGGCCTGCCGACGGTCCTGCCCTTCCACCGCGCCGTGGTCCGTTCCGAGGCCTTCAACCGGGGCGATGAACTGGGCGTCTACACGACGTGGATCGAGTCCGAATTCGCCGAGCCGCTGGCCGCCTCCCCGGAGATCGCCGCGGCCATGCCCGGTGCCGAGCGCGAGACGATCACGATCGATGTCGACGGCCGCGCCGTCGCGCTCGGGGTGCCTGCCGCGCTGCTGAACGCGCTGCGCGCCGGCGGCGCTGCCGGTGAAGGTACGGCTCCTGTGGCAGCGGCCGACGACGACGGGTCCCTGGCCTCGCCGATGGCCGGGAACCTGGTCAAATGGCTGGCCGACGACGGCGCAGAGCTGGCCGAGGGCGACCCGGTTGCCGTGCTCGAGGCGATGAAAATGGAAACCACCGTCCGTGCCGACCGTGCCGGCACCTTTGTCCGCGCCGCGCTGGAAGCCGGTACCGCCGTCGGCCGCGGGGACTCCCTGGGCCGGATCGGCTCCTAAAATCTTCCTTCAGTGCCGGCCGTCCCCCTATGGCCGGCGCTGAAGGATTCTCTTCCTGCCCAGCAGGGACCTTCCTGCCCAGTAGATTAGGGAGATGCTTGTGAACCTGGGGGACATCACGTCCGAACGCTCCGACCATGCCAACACCACGGTCTGGGTGGCGGACGTGCTGCGCAGCCGGATCGCCGCCGGTGAACTGCCGCCGGGCGCGAAACTCTCCGAGCAGCAGCTCGCCGCGTCCATGCAGGTCTCCCGCAACACCCTGCGCGAGGCCTTCACCATGCTCAGCCTCGAGTCCGTGGTGACCCGTTTTCCGCACCGCGGCGTGTTTGTGGCGGCTCCCGACGCCGATTCCGTCCGGGAAATCTACCGGGTCCGCCGAATGCTGGAGCCCGCCGCCGTGTTGTGGGGCCCGGCACTGGATCTGGAGCGGCTCGACGCCGTGGTCTCCGTGGCCCGCGCCGCGAAGGCCGACGCCGATGTGCCGGCGATGGCCGCCGCCAACCAGGCCTTCCACGAGGCGCTGGTCGCTATGTCCGGCAGCGCCCAGCTGCAGCAGATGATGGCCCGGGTGCTGGCCGAGATGCGGCTGGTGTTCCACGCCATGAGCTCGCAGCCGGACTTCCATTCCCGCTATGTCGAGGAAAACGCCGCGCTGGTGGAGCTGCTCCGGGCCGACCGCCGGGCCGAGGCCTCCGACGCGCTGCGGGGCTACCTTGATGCCGCCGAGGCCGAGCTGCTGGGCCATCTGGGCGCGTAGCCGCCTTTGTAGCATTCCCTCGGCATCATCCGGTGTCGGGATAACGCCCACTCCCGTCGTCCATTGTCGGGATAACGCTCACTCGGAGCGCTGAAAGCGGCATTATCCCGACCCTCGGCGGGGAGAAGCAGCATTATCCCGACACTCGGCGGCGACAGGAGCCAGCGCCGGCCGGTGGCCGCCGGCACGAAGCGATTCAAGCGCCCGGTCAGACCAGGTAGGAGCTGTCCCGGGCGTCGGTGATGAGCATGTGCCCGGGCGCGTGGCCGATCGCCAGCGACGGCTTCGACTCCATGACCGCCGCCTGCGGCGTGACGCCACAGGCCCAGAACACCGGCACATACCCCTCCGGAATCTCCACGGGATCCCCGAAATCGGGCCGGGACAGGTCCGAAATACCCAGCTCCTCCGGGTTGCCGATGTGCACGGGCGCCCCGTGCACGGCCGGATAGCGGGCGGTGATCCGGACGGCGTCGGGTATCTGGGACGCCGGCACCGGCCGCATCGAGACCACCAGCGGTCCGCTGATCTCACCGGCGGGCTCGCAGCGGACCGAGGTGCGGTACATCGGCACGTTGGTGCCCTGGTCGATGTGCGCGATCCGGATGCCGCCTTCCTGCAGCGCAGCCTCGAAGGTGAAGCTGCAGCCGACGATGAAGGTCACCAGGTCATCGCGCCAGTACTCGGTGATGTCGGTCGGATCGGCCACCTTCTCGCCGTCCA
This sequence comes from Arthrobacter jiangjiafuii, assembly GCF_018622995.1. Classification (NCBI taxonomy): domain Bacteria; kingdom Bacillati; phylum Actinomycetota; class Actinomycetes; order Micrococcales; family Micrococcaceae; genus Arthrobacter; species Arthrobacter jiangjiafuii. The sequence continues at coordinate 701,350 of NZ_CP076022.1, read as the reverse complement.
CATAGACCGTGTACCGCGGCAGGTCGGTGCGGATGTCGCCGCCGGCCAACAGCGGGCCGGAGGTTTCGCCGGCGTCGAGCACACCCAGGATCGGACAGGACTTCGGGTTGCGCTGGGCGAAGAGCAGAATGTCGAAGGCCTGCGCCTTGGGCACAATGATCAGATTCGCCTGCGCGTAACCGGCGGACCAGCCGGCGGTGGGCGTGACCAGGCCGTCGCGGAAGAGGCGGCGGGCCTCGGCAGGAGTGATTTCAGCGCGGGAAACGGCTTCCAGGGACACGGCTCCTCCTACTGCCACAGAGCGGCCAGGCCGGAGAGCGACTTCCAGCCCAGGAACAGGGTCAACAGCCAGGCCAGGACACCGACGCCCAGCAGCCACTTCGGATAATCGTACCCATTCAGCAGGTCCCGGCGCCGCCATGCCGCGTACAGCAGGATGCCGAACCCCAGCGGTAGGATCAGTCCGTTGAACGCGCCGGCGAACACGAGCAGTGTCTGCGGCGCCTGGCCGAGCAACAGGTAGACGGCGGCGCAGAACGCAATGAACGCGACAGTGATCAGGCTGCGGGTGCGGTCCTTGGTGGCCGGCGTGGTCACGAAGGACACCGAGGTGTAGGCGGCGCCGATGACCGAGGTCAGGGCTGCGGCCCAGAAAACGATGCCGAACATGCGCAGGCCGATTTGGCCCGCGGCGGCCAGGAACGCGTCGGCGGCCATGTTGTCGCCGGCCAGCGCCACGCCGGAGGACACCACGCCCAGGATCGCCAGGAACAGCAGCACCCGCATGACGCCGGTGACGATGATGCCCAGCAGGGAGACCTTGGTGATGTCCTTGACGTGGCCGGGTCCGGTGGTGCCGGAGTCGAGCAGGCGGTGTGCACCGGCGTAGGTGATGTACCCGCCCACGGTTCCGCCAATCAGCGTGGTGATGGTCAGGAAGTCCACTTTCGCGGGCAGCACGGTGTTTTTCAGTGCCTCGCCCACCGGCGGGGCCGCGACGACGGCTACATAGAGCATCAGCAGGATCATGACGGCGCCGAGCAGCACCACAATCCGGTCCAGGGCCAGTCCGGCCTTCTTGGACAGGAACACCAGGATCGCGACGGCGGCGGAAATGATCCCGCCGATCTTCGGATCCAGGCCAAACATGGCATTCATGCCCAGCCCGGTACCGGCAATGTTGCCGATGTTGAAGACCAGTCCTCCGATGAACACCAGGCCGGCGAGCACCCAGCCGGCGCCGGGGAGCACCTTGTTGCCCAGCACCTGGGCCCGCAGGCCGGAGACGCCGATGATCCGCCAGACATTCAGCTGCACCGCGATGTCCACCAGGATCGAGACCAGGATCGCGAAGGCAAACGCGGCACCCAACTGGACGGTGAACACGGTGGTCTGGGTGATGAAGCCCGGGCCGATCGCACTGGTGGCCATCAGGAACATCGCCCCGAGCAGCGCCGTGCGCTTGGCGTTGGGCTTGAGGCTTACTTTCGGCGGTGAAGTAGTTTCCTCCGGGGGCAAGGTGTCCATACTGGTTCCGTTCACTGGGGGTGATAGTGGCCGAGGCCACATGGCATCCCAGCAGTCTATGGGTTGTTGAACAATCGCTTCGCCTTTGTGTTGAACAATTCGGGAGTTTTTACACGCTGTTAACACCAGCCACGGATTTCCCCCGGCATCCGGAGCTGGAAGGAAAGTACGACGACGGCGGGTACCGGCGGGCGGTCAGGTCCAGAGCGCTGCCAGTCCGGCGAGGGAATTCCAGCCCAGATACAGCGTCAGCAGCCAGGCCAGCACCCCGACAATGAGCAGCCACTTCGGGTACGCATAGCCGGCCAGCAGGTCCCGCCGCCGCCACGCCACCCACAGCAGCACGGCGAAGCCCAGGGGCAGGATCAGGCCGTTGAAGGCCCCGGCGAAAACAAGCAGCGTCTGCGGCGGCTGCCCCAGGAACAGGTAGCCGGCTGTGCAGACGGCGATGAACGCCACGGTCAGCAGGTTCCGGGTGCGGTCGCGGGTGGTGAGGTTCGTAACGAAGGAGACCGAGGTGTAGGACGCCCCGATCACAGAGGTCAGCGCGGCAGCCCAGAACACGATGCCGAACAGCCGGATTCCGATTTCACCGGCGGCGATGCCAAACGCTTCGGCGGCGAGGTTTCCGCTGGTCAGCACCGCACCTCCGGCCACCACTCCAAGGACCGCCAGGAACAGCAGCACCCGCATCACCCCGGTGACCAGGACGCCCAGCAGCGCTGCCCGGCTGATCGGCCGGATGTTCTCCACTCCGGAGTTTCCCGAATCCACCATGCGGTGGGCCCCGGCGTAGGTGATGTACCCGCCCACCGTGCCGCCGATCAGTGTGGTGATCGCCAGGACATCGATCTGGTCCGGCAGCACGGTGTTTTTGAGGGCGCTGCCCACCGGCGGCCCGGCCACGATGGCCACGTACAGCATCAGCAGGATCATCAGGGCGCCCAGGAACACCACCACCCGGTCCAGGGCCAGGCCGGCGCGTTTGGAGAGGAAGATGAGGATGGCCAGGACCGCCGATATGGCGCCGCCGATCTTCGGATCCAGCCCCAGCATCGCGTTCAGCCCGAGGCCGGTGCCGGCGACGTTTCCGACGTTGAAAACCAGTCCCCCGACAAACACCAGGACCGCGAGCACCCACCCCGCGCCGGGGAGCACCTTGTTGCCTAGTATCTGGGCCCGCAGGCCGGAGACGCCGATGATCCGCCAGACATTCAGCTGCACCGCAATGTCCACCAGGATTGAGACCAGGATGGCGAAGGCAAAGGCCGCGCCCAGTTGGACGGTGAAGACGGTGGTCTGCGTGATGAAGCCCGGGCCGATGGCACTGGTGGCCATCAGGAACATGGCACCGAGAATGGCCGAACGCTTCGGATCGGGTTTGCGGCGGGGTTTCCGGGCCGGGCTTCCTCCGGTGCCCTGGCCCGGGCTGTCGCCGGGCACCCCTCCCGGGCTCTCCCCGGAGCTGTCTTCGGAAGCTGGCTGCTGGTCCATCCGGTGCTCCGTTCCGTGCGGAGAGTGCCCTTTTGGTCGCCGTCAGTTTACGGGCGCACACCACTCACGTGAAGCGTCCGCTCCCGGCCGGGGTTGGTTCCGCAGGTTACCCCTCGCTGCCCTCCGGTACCTGCCGCCCATAGGTCGGCTCCGCGAAGCCGCCGATCGGTCCAGGTGCCACCAGCCGCCGTTTCCGGGCGCGGGTTGGCCGCAGCCGTGCGGTTCCCACGGCCTGCCGGAGCCCGGTGCGCACCGCGGGTCCGTGCCCGGGCAGCAGCAGCGCGGCGTCCAGCTTGCCGAGGGCGCCCAGCGAGCGCCGCGCCCCGCCGGCGTCGGAATGGAACATGGCATCGAGTAGTTGCGGGCCGCGCTGCCGGCTGATTGCGTGGCCGGTAACCAGGGCATCGCCGGTGGCCACTGCTGCGGCGGCCTGGAGGTAAAAGGACGTGTGGCCGGGGGTATGGCCCGAGGTAGGCACCGCCACCGGTGACCCTGGCAGCGCGGCCAGCTCGGCGTCGTCGTGCCAGGCCCTGGCGGTGGGGACCGCCACCCGTCCGGCGCCGCCGGCCAGCAGCGCGTGCCAGCCCCAGTGCAGCACGGAGGGCTGCCAGGCCCGGCCCAGGATGCGTGCCACCGATACCTGTTCCCGGTCCTCTCCGCGCAGATACGGCAGCTCCGGCGCCCGGCACAGCACCGGTATGTCAAAGGCTGCGGCGAAGTATCCTGCCGTTCCGGCATGGTCCACATGGGCATGCGTCACCAGCACCGCGGCTGCCGCTGCCGGATCCAGGCCGGCTTCGGCAATCGAGTCCAGCACCAGCGGCAGGTCCCCCGGATAGCCGCCGTCGATCAGGGTGAAGGCCTCCCCGCGGCGCAGGATGATCCAGTTTGATGCCGGCCCCTCCGCGAACAAGATGTCCGGCGCCGGTTCTGTCAGCGAATAGCCCTGCTTTCGGTGTCCATCGTGTCCACTAGGCATGCCCGCCACCTCCTGTACAGAGGTATATCCCGCCTCCCGGCGGGCCGCAACGGGGTTCTTAGTCGGTCGAGGATTCGTAGAAGTCCCAGGCGGTGATCTGCTCGGGCACCGCCAGCGCGTGCTCGGCGCGCGGGATCACGGACTGCAGCCAGCTGAGCTTGGTGCCGGGACGTCCGTGGCGGGCCAGGATCATCGAGCCGAGCATGAACATGTCCGCGACGGGAGCATAGACCGCCACGGCCTGGACCACGAACGGGCCGCCCAAGGCATCAAACACCGCGGTCACCAGGTCTCCGTGCCGGACGCTGCCGAGCAGGACATCCATGAATTCGGTGTCCGGGGTGTGGGCGGTCAGGACGGTGACAAAGGCTGCGTCCTCGCCCTGCAGGAGTGCCAGGGAGTGGATGTCGCGCTCGGGCTTGGCGTTGTTTTCGATGCTGCGGTGGCCGAGCATCCGCACGCCGAGCACCGGGGATTTGAACGCGGTGCCGGCGACCCGGAACACCCCGTAGTGCTCGCTCTTGAAGGTGGCGGCGGCGAGGTCCGCCGGTCCCATCCCGGCCAGGACCCCGCCCATGCCCTTGACGTCGCGGCGTTTGGGCAGCGCCGGAGGGGTGTCTGCCAGGGACAGCGGCTCGTGGGCCGAGGGCAGCAGCGCGGCCGCAGCGGCGGCGGCCACGGCTGCCTCGGGATCTGCGTCCACCAGCTGCCAGAATGAAGCTTCTCCGATGATCTCCAGGCTCTGGCCCTTGGCCCGCAGGTCCTGGGCCTTTTGGACAGAGCGGCTGACGACGGCGCCGGGCCGCAGCATTTGAGCGTCCCAGTCGCCCACCACCAGCAGGGTGGTGGCGCGGGTCGGGGCATGGTTGTTCAGCGCTCCGCCGTGTTCGAGCACCAGCTGCTGCAGGACCGGGCGTTCCACGGAAAAGTCGCCGGTGAAGGAGACCATGTGCCCGCCCATTTTCGCGGAGATTGCTGCCACCGGCTCGGTCAGGTCCAGGCTGGGACGCGGAGCAAACCGCTGGCCCCGGGACCCTGCCGCCGCGCCCGGCCGCGCCACCCCGGCCGCAGCCGGAACACCGGCGACACCCGCCGGAGCGGTGGAGCCCCAGGACTTCAGGACGGCGTCGATATGGGCCATCCCTTCCCGCTGCGCCAGGCTGATGGTGATGTTGGCGCATGCCTCGGCGTCGGCGAGCCCGTCGTGGTGGGCGAAGGTGCCGAAGCCCAGCGCGGCGTGGACGGTGGGCAGTTTGTGGTTCTCCAATGGCAGCAGCGCCTGCGCCATTTTCACCGAGCAGCCGTAGCGGAACGGCTGGGACGCAATGCCGGCAGTCTCGCTGGTCTTGCGGAACACGTCCAGGTCGAAGCCGGCGTTGTGGGCCATGATGGCGTCGTCGCCGATGAACGCCGCGATCTCAGCGTGGACCTGTGACCAGGTGGGCGCGGTAGCCACCATCGCCTCGGTGATGCCGTGGATCCTGACGTTGTTCGGCCAAAAGCCACCGCCGTCGGTGGGCCGCAGGAACCAGTGACCCCGCTCGACAATCTCTCCGTTTCGAACCTTCACCATGCCCAGGGCGCAGGCCGAGGCCCGCGATCCGTTGGCTGTTTCAAAGTCGATCGCGGTGAAGTTCAATGTCATGTTGTGTGCAAGTCCTTGGAATCTCTAACCGAACGCAGCCCGGCAGCGGTAACCGCGAATGGCGGCCCTCTACTGTACCTGCACCGGGAATTTGAACGCGGCAGGCCGGGTTGTGTCGGCATGGATACTTCCGCACGCATACCGTCACCGTCAGTCCGCCAGCTCCGCCTGGTCGTCACGGCCGAAGACTACGAGGCGGCGCTGGCGTTTTACCGCGACACCCTGGGCATGCCCGAGCAGGAGTCCTATTCCGGCAGCGACGGCGCCCTGGTCACCATTTTGGACGCCGGCCGCGCCACGCTCGAGCTCTCCAACCCCGCCCAGGTGCGCATGATCGACAGGATCGAGGCGGATGGAAAGCCCAGCCTGACGCTGCGCGTGGCGCTTGAGGTCGACGACGCGCGGAAGGCCACGGCGGCGGCGGTCGACGGCGGTGCCCAGTTGGTGGCCGAGCCCCGGGAAACGCCGTGGCGGTCGCTGAACTCACGGCTCAACGCCCCGGCCGGCCTGCAGCTGACCCTCTTCGAGGAACTGGACTAAGGGTCGAAGGGCCCGGCATTGGGGAGGGCCCGGCACTTGGCAAACCGGGCCTGACCCCGTCCGGGCCAACCCCGCTCGCGCCTGGCCCCGCCCGCGCCAACTCTTTTGTAAGCTGGGTCGGTGCCCGTCTCCCCCGCCGCCGCGACCGCCGGAGCCGGCCGCTTCGCGCCGAGCCCCACCGGTGACCTGCATGTCGGCAACCTGCGCACAGCCATCCTGGCCTGGCTGTTTGCCCGTGCCACGGGTCGCCGCTTCCTGCTGCGGGTCGAGGACCTTGATCCCGAACGCTCCACGACCGGGACCGGCCAGCTGCGCGACCTCACCGCCGTCGGGCTCTCCTGGGATGCCGTACCCGTCCGGCAGTCCGAGCGCACCGGGCTGTATCTGGCCGCCGTTGACCGGCTGGCTGAGGCCGGCATGGTTTATGAGTGTTTCTGCACGCGCAGCGAAATTGCCGATGCGCCCCGCGCTCCCCATGCGCCGCCCGGGGCCTACCCGGGTACCTGCCGGGATCTGGGTGACACCGCCCGGGCACAGCGGCGGCGCCAGCGGCCCGCGGCGCTGCGGCTGCGCAGCGGAGTGGAGGCGTACACCGTGACGGACCTGCTGCACGGCGAATTCACCGGGCCGGTGGATGACCTGGTGCTGCTGCGCAATGACGGCGTTCCGCCCTACAACCTCGCGGTGGTGGTGGACGACGCCGCGCAGGGCATCGACCAGGTGGTGCGCGGCGGTGACCTGCTCACGTCGGCGCCGAGGCAGGCTTATCTGGCGTCGCTGCTCGGACTGCCGCCGGTTCAATACGCCCATGTCCCGCTGGTCCTGAATCCGGCCGGACGCCGGCTGGCCAAGCGCGACGGCGCCATCACCCTCGGCGCGCTGGAGAGCACAGGCGCGGGGCCGGATCAGGTTCGGGACCTCATCCTGGCCTCCCTGGGCCTGCCGCCCGGGCCGCTGGAGGAGGCTCTGCCGGAGTTTTCCCTGGAGCGGCTGCCGGCCGAACCGTGGGTTTTCGCGGCACCGCCGGGTGAGCCGCTCAGCCTCCGTTGAGGCGGATGACCAGCGCGGTGAGGAAGGCCGCGAGCCCGATGACTCCGACAATCGCGGCGTCGCGCCGGTGGTGCAGCCACAGCCAGGAAGGCCGGTGGGTGAAGAACGAATACACGCCCGTGAGCAGCAGGATCAGGCCCGCCATTCCGACGTAGCCCGGCAGCCCGGATGCTATCCCCTGCGCGATCACCAGCAACAGCATGATGAGCCCGACGACAAAGCTTCCCCAGTGGAAGGCGGGTTCCCCGCGGGGATGTGTTGGTGAAACCGAACTGGTCATCGTTTTCCCGTTCGTCATGCCGGTCACCGAACGGTGCCCGGCAGCGGCGCCTGTGAGGAGCGCGGAGCTTGCCCTCCCTATTGTCCGGCGGAGGGACGGGGCTGTGAATAGCGGGGCCAGTCACGGGTGTGTTTACCAGGCGATGACCAAGGGCAGCAGCGATGTGCCGAACCAAAACACGCAGATCCCGAAGAAAACGGCCGCACCTGTCCGTGCAGCACCATTGCGATGAAGCCAGTAGAACGCAGCCCACCCGGCAACGAACGAGATTATCCAGCCGATACTCATCCAAAAGGTCATTGGGTGAAGCTGTGATTCGTCGCTCAACCGGGTAGCAAGGGCATAAATCACATAGGCAGGAATGGCTGTCAGGCAATAAAGAAGATTTCCCAGCACCAGCAGCGTTATCCCCAGGGCACCCATGCCGCCTGTCCTGCCGCCGTTCAGTTGGTCCGGCTGCGCCGCGTTGGCGGGCGGTGCGTCGGCGGCGGGCGGTGATGGCACTTCCAGATCGTGCGGTTGCTGCTGTTCCACGGTCCCCCCAAGGTTGACCTGTAACTTTTCAGGCGTGCTCTTCGGGCATCGGGCCCGCGCCATAACCCTAACCCGCAGCAGCCGCGGCCTTGGTTTGTCTGCGCCCCTTGACGCTGTCCGGAGCCGGGCGTAGCTTCGTAATCAACCGCAAGGTTGAACAACCAGCTCATTGATTTCACCGACGAAGAAGCTGACCGAACGCATGGATTCAACCGGCGACGACCCCCTTCTGGACAGAGCCTTCCTGGCCCTGGCCGATCCGGCCCGCCGCCAGATCATTGCCCGGCTCTCCCGGGGCCCTGCCACGGTCAACGAACTGGCGGAACCCTTCGAGATATCGAAGCAGGCCATCTCGAAGCACATCCAGGTCCTCGAGCAGGCGCAGCTTGTCACGCGTACCCGTGACGCCCAGCGCCGGCCCGTCCATCTGAACCCCGCACGGTTGGAGGCGCTCACCGCTTGGATCGGCCAATACCGGCTGGTCCGCGAGGAGCAGTTCCGCAGCCTTGATGCCGTGCTCAGAGCACAGGCCGCAGACCGCGGCCGGCAGGCTAAGGACCCATCATGACCAATGCCCTGGAACTGAACGTCCCCGAGGGCGTTCCCTTCATCAATTTCTCCCGGGAACTGGATTTCCCGGTTTCCCAGGTCTTCCACGCCTACGCCGATCCGGAGCTCATCGTCCAATGGCTCGGCCCGCGGGGGATGCAGATGGAAGTGGACCACTACGATTTCCACACCGGAGGTTCCTACCGCTACATCCACACCGGCCCGGACGGCGTGCCGTACGCGTTCAGCGGCATCTTCCACAGCGTGAAGGAGGATGAATCTGCGATCCAGACCTTCGAATTCTCCGGTTATCCCGACGTCGTGAGCATCGAGTTCATGACGGTGGAACAGCTCGACGGCGACCGCACCCGGATCAGCGTCCATGCCGTCTACCCCTCCATGGAGGCCCGTGACGGCATGGCCGCGTCCGGAATGGAGGGCGGCGTGGCAGAGGGCTTCGAACGCCTCGACGAGCTGCTCGCCCAGCTACAGGAAGGCTCTCTGCAGGGAGAAGGTGCGCCGTGAACAATCCGTTGACGGTCACGATGCCCGAAGGTGAGCCCTACGTGCAGTATGAACGCGAGTTCGATTTTCCCGTGCACGGGGTCTTCCGCGCCCACGTCGACCCGGAGCTTTACGGCCAGTGGATCGGACCGCGGGATTTGAGCACCCGGATCGATGTGTTCGACGCGCGGCCCGGCGGCGCCTACCGCTTTGTGCAGTCCCGGGACGACGACGAATACGCCTTCCGCGGTGTTTTCCACACCGTGCGCGAGGACGACTTCATGCTCCAGACCTTCGAGTACGAGGGGTATCCGGACTCCGTGACGCTGGAATACGCTACGTTCACTGAACTGCCCGGTGGTCGGAGCAAACTGACCGGCCGTTCCGTCTTTCCGTCTTTGGAGGCCCGCGACGGCATGGCGGCGACCGGCATGGAAACCGGCATGACCGAGGGGTACGACCAGCTCGACGAGCTGCTGGCCCGCCTCCCCTCGGCCTAGCCGCGGAGCGATCCAGCAACAGTGAAAGTGAAAGCAGGTGCACCATGGATTGGACCTTGGAAGTTGTTGTCCTGCCGGTCAGCGACCTGGACCGGTCGATCTCCTTTTACCGCGACCAGGTCGGCTTCGATCTGGACCACCACACCGTCACCGACCAGATGGAGTTCGCCCAGCTCACGCCGCCCGGTTCCGGTTGCTCGATCGTGATCGGGACTCTGCCGTCCCAGCAGCAAATGTCGCCCGGGTCGATGCACGGCATGCAGCTGGTGGTATCCGATGCCCGGGCCGCGCGCGAGGAACTGGTCGCACGGGGTGTGGAGGCCAGTGAGGTCAACGTTATCGACCCGCGCGACGGCGGCACGTTCTTCGGCTTCACGGATCCGGACGGCAACAGCTGGGCGGTGCAGGAAATGAAAGTCCGTGCCGAGCAGCCGCTGATTCCGCACAGCACCCCGGCGAACTGACCCTCCCCTGCCGCGAGTCCCGGAGGTAAACAGGACCGGACCGGCCAAGCCGGTCCGGTCCTCTGGGATGGTCCCCGGGTCACGCCGAGGAACCGTTCTCACGCCCGGCTGTCGAGATCATGCCCCCAGCCGGCGTCGACTGTCGGGATCACGCCCCCAGCTGGCGTCGACTGTCGGGATCATGCCGAAAAGATCGCGCCAAGACGGCATCAGCCCGACACTGGACGAAACCAAACGGCACCAGCCCGACACTGGACGAAACCAAAGGGCACCACGTCAACACTCGACGATCTCGACGGAGCAGATCGCGGCCTGACCGCGTGGAGCTACCCTGGCTAACCCCCGGACCTAACCGGCCAAGGCGCCGGCAAACCAGCCGGTGATCGTGGTGGGGTGCGTGATCGCGGTCCCGACGACGACGGCGAACGCCCCCGCGTCCAGGCAGGCCCTGGCCTGCGCCGGGGTGTGGATGCGGCCCTCGGCAATCAGCGGCAGGCCCAGGTCCAGGGCGGCGATTTCGGTAATCAGGTCCAGGTCCGGGCCATCAGTTTTGGTCCGCTCGCCGGTGTATCCGGCCAGCGTCGTCCCGATCAGGTCCGCTCCGGCGTCGGCCGCGGCCTTGGCGTCCAGGGCAGAGCCGCAGTCCGCCATCACCAGGGCATCGGTCTGCGCGTGCAGGGCAGTGATCGTCTCCTCGAGGGTTCGGCCGTCCGGCCGCGGACGGCGGGTGCCGTCGATGGCCACGATGTCGGACCCGGCAGCCACGCAGGCCAGCGCGTGCTCCAGCGTGGGGGTAATGAAGACGCCGTCGGCGCCGTCCTTCCAGAGCCCGATCATGGGAACCTCCACCGCAACCCTGGTTTGTTCCAGGTCGGTTATCCCCTGGATCCGGACCGCCACTGCCCCGCCGGCGACGGCGGCCTGGGCCATCCGCGCCATGGTCCGGGGATCGCGCAGCGGCTCCCCCGGATAGGCCTGGCAGGAAACAATCAGCCGGGACTCCAGCATGGACAGGTCAAGCATGGGAATTCTCCTGGACGAATGGTGTGTCGGTGGCAGATGAGGTGTCGCCGGCGGATGGTGCGTCAGTGGCGGGTGCGCCGCGGTCAGGGGCAAGGCGGTCGAACGCCAGTTTCGCGGCACCGACCACGGCGGCATTGCCGCCAAGGACAGCCGGAACCACGGCCAGACCGGCCAGCGGATCCATGAGTTCGGCCCGCAGCGCTGCCTCGAACGGGTTCCACCACAGGTCCCCGGCCGCGGTCACGCCGCCGCCGATAACCACCATGGCCGGATCCAGCACGTTTGCCAGTCCGCCGACCGCCTGCCCGGCGGCCGCTGCACCCAGGCTGAACGCCCGGAGAGCCGCGGGCTCGCCGGCACCGGCCCGGGACGCGACGTCACGTGCCGAAACAGCGTCGCCGCCACTTTGCCGCCGGTACAAATCCAGGATGGCAGGGCCGGACGCCACAGCTTCCAGATGTCCCGCCCGGCCGCAGCTGCACGGCAGCGCCACCCCGCCGTCGTCGTACGCATAAGGCGAGGCAATGTGCCCGACATGCCCGGCCACCGCCCGCGCCCCCAACTGCGGTTCGCCGCCGACGATCAGCGACCCGCCGACGCCGGTGCCCACCGCCACCAACAGACTGGACGCTGCTCCGGCGGAGGCGCCCTGCCAGTGCTCGCCCAGGTTGTGGGCGTGCACGTCGTTGACGGCGAACGCGGGCAGCCCGGACTGCGCGGCCAGATATGCCGCCAGCGGTGTGCCGGCCCAACCGGTGAGGGAATCGGTGGCCGAAACCACCGACCCGTCCCGCGCATCAATCACGCCGGCTGCACCGATCCCCACGGCCACCGGTTCCAGACCGGCGTCCCGCGCCTGCGCCAGCAGGGACGCGATGAGCCCGACGGCGGTGGCCAGGATCGCTGCCGCACCGGCGGTGGCCGGGGTGGGGCGGGAGTCGGTCGCGTGCAGCGTACCGGCCGCGTCCACGATGCCGGCAGCGGTCTTCGTGCCGCCGAGGTCCACCCCGATCACGCAGCGCGTGGCCGAATCCACTCCTCTGGCCGGCATGCCTAGATCAGGCCGTTGCGCTCAAGGATGGTGGCGATGGCTGCGGTTTCCGGTTCGTTCAGCGCCACCATCGGTGCGGACATGACATTGGTATCGATGACGCCCATGAGCATCAGCGCGGTCTTGAACGCGCCCAGGCCGCCGGCGCCGCCGGAGACGCGGCCCGGTGTCGGGGTGTAGACAATGTTGAAGACGTCGGCGAGGCGGTCCTGCTCGGCCGCGGCCTGCAGGAAATCCCCGCTCTTCGCGGCGTCGTACAGCCGCCGGTAGCCGGCCGGATCCACGTTGCCCAGGCCCGGGACCACGCCGTCGGCACCGCCCAGCAGCGCGCCGTCAACCACAACTTCATGGCCCGTGAAGATCGAGAAGTTGTCGATGCCGCGGGCGCCCAGGCTGAGCTGCCGGAAGGAGACGTCGTCGCCGGAGGAGTCCTTGACGCCGGCGATCACGCCGTCGCGGCCGAGCTGGAGCAGCAGGTCCAGGGGCAGCTTGAAGTGGGTACGGACCGGCACGTCATAGGCGAAAAGCGGAACGTCCAGCGCGGCGTGGATGCTGCGGAAATGGGTGTCGGTTTCCCGTGCATCGGAGATCGCGTAGAACTGCGAGGTGACCACCAGCGCGTCCGCGCCGAGGCGGACCATCCTGGCCCCTTCCTCGATCACGCGGGCGGTGGTCTGCTCGCAGGCGCCCACGATCAGGGGCACCTGGCCGGCGTTGACCCCGGCGATGGTGGTGACTACCAGTTCGCGCTCGTCGTTGGTCAGGTACGGCACCTCGGCGGAGGAACCCAGGACAAACAGTCCGTGGACGCCGCCTTCGATCAGGTGCTTGGTCAGCCGGGTCAGGGACGCCGTGTCGATCCTGCCGTCGGCGGTGCGGGGCGTGACGACCGGCGGAATGACGCCGTGGAACTGGGGGGTGGGCTGAGAGGCCACAGATATCTCCAAAGTGCTGGTAATGGTTGGTGCGTTGTAGCTGTGCGGTGTTGCAGGGTGAAAATCAGGGGAAGGATCAGGGGTGCAGCAGGCTGGGCGCGGCGCCCAGCAGCTTGCGGGTGTAGTCGTCCTTCGGGTGGGTGAAGATCTGCTCGGCGTCGCCTTCTTCGACGATCCCGCCGTAGTACATGACGCAGATCCGGTCCGAAACATAGCGGACGGTCTGGATGTCATGCGAGATGAAGACCATGCCCAGGTTCAGTTCCCGCTTCAGGTCGGACAGCAGGTTCAGCACCTGCGCGCGGACGGAAACGTCCAGGGCGGAGGTGGGTTCATCGGCGACAATGACGGCCGGGTCCAGGGCCAGGGCCCGGGCAATGGCCACGCGCTGCCGCTGTCCGCCGGAGACCTGGTGCGGAGTGACCTCTGCGGCGGTGTAGGGCAGGCCCACCAGCGCCAGCAGGTCCTTTACCTTCGCGGCCCGGGAACGTGCGTCGCCGATCCCATGGACCTGCAGCGGGTCGGTGAGGATGTCCTGGATGGTCATCCGCGGGTTCAGGGCGGTGGACGGGTCCTGGAAGACGACGGCGACGTCCTGGCCGAAGCGTTTCCGATCCGCCGCGCGCCGCACGTTGACGGGTTTGCCATGGAACAGGACCTCCCCGGCGGTCGGTTCCTGCAGCCCGACCAGCACGGAGGCCAGCGTCGACTTGCCGCAGCCGGACTCCCCCACCACGCCCACGGTCTCGCCGCGGCGGACGGTGAAGTCCACACCGTCCACCGCCTTGACGATGTTGGGCCGGAAGATGGAGCCCGTGCGGGTGCGGTGGTGGACCTTGAGGCCGCGCAGCTCCAGGACGGGGGTGGCCGCGGGGATGGTCTCGGTGGACGCTTCGGTGCTCATGCTTGTCCTCCTGTACTGGCGGGAACGGGGGCACTCGTGCCGGCAGATGACAGGGTGGCACGCCCGTCGGGAATGGAATCCTCGAGGTGGCTGGCCCAGTAGTGCTCGCCCTCACCCACTCGGACGAAGGACAGCACCTGGTCCGGATCGGCGTCGGGACGCAGCGACCGCTCGGCGAAGCGGTCCCCGGCAGCGAACTCGCGCGGCGAGGGGACGGTGCCCTGGATCTGGTGCAGCCGGTCGGCGTCGGACTCGATCGAGAGCACGGCGCCGAGCAGGCCACGGGTGTACTCGTGGTGCGGGTTGCGCATCAGCTCGGAGGCACCGGCCGATTCCACCACCTGCCCGGCGTACATCACCGTGATGCGGTGCGCCAGGGAGGCGACCAGGGCCAGGTCGTGGCTGACGAACACCATGGCAAAGCCCAGTTCCTCGCGCAGTTCGTTGAGCAGGTCCACCACCTGTTTCTGGACGGTGACGTCCAGGGCGGTGGTGGGTTCGTCGGCCACCACGATCTTCGGCGAACGGGAGAGCGCCATGGCCACGAGCACGCGCTGGCGCTGTCCGCCGGAGAGCTCATGCGGGTAGCTCTTCAGCGTGCGTTCCGGATCCAGCTTCACCAGTTCCAGCAGTTCGCGCGGGGACTTCCGGCCGTTGCGGCGGGTGAGCTGCAGCAGCTGGTCCTTGATCAGCATGGACGGGTTCAGCGAGCTCAGCGCGTCCTGGTAGACCATGGCGATCTGCTCGCCGCGCAGGCCGCGGTACCGCTGGTCGCGGTCACGCTTGTCGTTGGTCAGCAGTTCCTTGCCGTTGAAGGTGATGGATCCGGACAGCACGGCGGTGGGCGGCAGCAGGCCCATGATGGCCAGCGAGGTGATCGACTTTCCGCAGCCGGACTCCCCCACCAGGCCCATGGTTTCGCCCTCGCGGACGGTGAAGCTGACCCGGTCCACAATGGCGGTGTCACCGTAGCGGCCCGGGAACCGGATGGACAGGTCGCGGACCTCCAGGATCACCGGGGCGTCGTCTGCGACGGGAGCCAGCCGGTCGGTGCGGCGGTTCTCGACGGCGGCGAGCAGCTGCAGTTCCTCGGCCAGGGCGGCCAGGGAACCGGGCCGGTTGATGAGGGTACCGGCGGCGCCGTCGGCCTCATCCACCACTGTGCCTTCGTCAGCGGCCGGCGGGGCGGGTACGACGGCGGCGCCGGCCGGGGCGGGAACGGCCACTGCGGCGGCGGCTTCCTTTGCGGCGGGAGCTTCCTTCGTCAGGGCCTCCTTCACCGGTGCACCGCGGCGCGGCCGCGGGTTCACCATGGCGTCGGTGAGGCCTTCGGCGAGGATGTTCAGCGCCAGGACGGTGAGCAGGATGGAGATGCCACCGAACGTCGTCGGCCACCAGGCTCCGCTGAAGACCACGTTCCGGCCGTCGGCCATCAGGTTTCCCCAGGAGGCGGACGGCGGCTGCACACCCGCGCCGAGGAAGGACAGCGAGGCTTCGAGGATGATCGCATCGGCCACCATGACCGTGGCGAAGACCAGCACCGGAGCTGCGGTATTGCGGACCACATGCTTGGTGAGGATGAACAGCCGGCCGGCGCCGATGACCCGCTCGGCCCGGACGTAGTCCTCGCCGTACTGGGCCAGCACATTGGCGCGGACCACGCGGGCCAGCTGCGGGGTGTAGACAATGGCGATCGCGAAGATGATCACCGGAACCGTCGAGCCGAAGAGGGCCACCGAGTGATCCTTGAGCGCGAAGAGCAGGGCGGCGGCCAGGGCGATGCCGGGGAAGGCCATCATGATGTCCAGGACCCGCATGATGCCTTCGTTGACCCATTTGCGGGAGGTCGCGGCCAGGGCGCCGAGGACCGCGCCGAGGATGACGGCCACAATCACCGACCCCAGGCCAATGGCGGCCGAGACCCGGGCGCCGTAGAGCAGCCGGGAGAACACGTCGTAGCTGGACCCGTCGGTGCCCATCAGGTGCTCGCCGCCGGGCGGCAGCACCGGGGCGCTGGATTCGTTTTCGCCGAACGGGGCGAGCCCCGGACCGGCGACGGCGACAAAGGCCACCAGGAGCAGGAAGGCCACGGCGAGCTTGGAGCTGAAATTAAGGGAGGTGAAGCGGGCGCCCGAGGTGGCGAGCCGCTCAGCGAGTCCGTTGCGCATGGGTTATACCGTCCGGATCCGGGGATTGATGAGTACGTAGAGGACATCCACCAGGATGTTGACGATGACGAAGGCGACGGCGATGGTCAGCACCGCGCCCTGGACCAGGTTGGTGTCCGAGGTGTTCAGCCCCACGATGATCAGGTCTCCCATGCCGTTGAGGCTGAAGATCTTTTCGATCACGACGGCGCCGCCCATCAGGTAGCCGATCCGCAGGCCCAGCACGGTCACCGGGGTGACCAGCGCGTTGCGCAGTACGTTCCGGGCCACCACTGTGCGGTAGGGAACGCCGTTGCCGATGGCCGTGCGGACGTAGTCGCGGTCCAGTTCCTCAACCATCGAGGTGCGCACCACGCGGATCAGGGACGCGGAAACCGGCAGGCCCAGGGCCAGGGCCGGAAGGGCCATGGAATAGAGCCAGCCGACAAAGCCGTACTGGTCGGCCCAGGCCAGGCCGCCGGTGGGGAAGATCGAGCCGGCGGGCAGTGCCAGCCACTGGATGAGCAGGATGGCCAGCCAGAAGGACGGCGTGGCAATCGCGGCGATGGAGAAGATGCGGATGGCCTGGTCCGGCCAGCGGTCCCGGTACAGGGCACTGGTAACGCCCAGGACAAGGGCCAGGAACACGGCCAGCAGGATGCCAAGCAGGGTCAGCTGCAGCGTGACGGGGAAGGCAGTGGCGATCTTGGACGCCACCGATTCCTCGGGCGGGTTGGTGAACCCGAAGTCCAGCCGCACCACGCCGCCCAGGTAGCGCAGGAACTGCACCAGGAGCGGGTCGTTCAGGCCCCGGTCCTCGCGGAAGGCTTCCTTGGCCTCTTCGCTGGCGTTTTCGCCCAACACTGCGGTGGCCCGGTCCGCCGGGATCACGGACAGGACGATAAAGACCATGATGGTCACGCCCAGCAGCATGAACGGCAGGGCTGCGAGCCTGCGGCCCAGCAGGCGCATTAGTGTAGCCATGTTTCATTTCTCCAAGTGGTGCGGGTCCGGCCCTGCCGGAGGCGGGGCTGTCGAGGGGGATCTCCCCCGCCTCCGGCGGATCGTGCTTACTTCCGGCCAACCCCGACGAACGAGAGTCCGGTGGTCGGGAGCGGCTCGAAGCCGTCCAGCGTGCCGCCGTCCCAGGCCGTGGGCAGCTGCCGGTGGAACAGCGGGTACAGCGGGGCCTCTTCGGCCACGATGTTGACCACCTCGGCATGCACCTTCTTGGCCTCGTCCGGGCCCAGCTGCACTGCCTTATCCAGCTTCGCCTGGACATCGGCGTATTCCGGGGTTCCGGCCCAGGCCATGCGGTTCTTGGCCCAGGTGTCGCCGCGGTAGAACCAGCTCAGCAGCAGGTCGCCGTCGTTGCCGAAGACCGAGGGATCACCCGGAGCCACCAGGACGTCGAAGTTCTGGCCGCCCACCTTTTCCGGGGCGTACACGGCTGCGGACTGCAGCGGCTCCAGGGTGGTGGTGATGCCGATCGCGTCCCAGTTTTCCTTGATCAGCGGCGTCACCCGGGTGACCCAGCCGGTGTCGGTGGAGGTCAGCGTGATGGTCAGGTTCTCGACGCCGGCTTCCTTGAGCAGCGCCTTGGCCTTTTCCGGATCGTAGCCGTAGACCGTGGACGCCTCGCTGTAGGAGGGGTGCCCCTTCTGGAAGTACGAGGTGGCTGCGGCGGCGTTGCCCAGCAGCGCCTTCTTGATGATGTCCTCGGTGTTGGTCGCGTAGTGCAGCGCCTGGCGGACCCGCTTGTCGGCGAACTTCTCCGAGACGCAGTTGAACATCATGAAGAGCAGGCCGAAGGACTGCACGGAATTGACGTCGAGCTTGGCCTTGAGCTGGTCCACGTCGAGGTACGGGATGTCCTCGATGGCCTGCGTGCGGGACGGTACCGAGGCCACGCGGGCCGCGGGGTCGGCCAGCAGCAGCCAGGTCATGTCGGTGACCCGGGCCGGGTAGGAGCCGTTGTATTCCTCGAACTTCTTGAAGACAATCCGGTCTTCCTTGACCGCTGAAACAAACTTGTACGGTCCGCTGCCCACCGGGGCCAGGTCGAAGGCGGCCTGGTTGGAGGCCAGGGCCTTGGGAACCACCTTGACCACGGAGATGCGCGGGCCGAATTCAGCGAAGGGGTACTTCAGCTTGAACTCCACTGCGTCGCCCTGGGCCGTGACCGAGGCGATGAAGGGGACAAAGCCGGCCATCAGGGACTTGTTGGCCGGGTCCAGTACGCGCTGGAAGGAGTAGACGACGTCGTCGGCGGTGACGGGATCGCCATTGTGGAAGGTTGCACCCTTCCGGAGCGTGACGCGGTAGGTGGTGTCGTCGACCTTTTCCGGTTCAGCTGCGGCGAGGGCCAGGTACGGCTTCCGGGTGGCCGGGTGCAGTTCCGTCAGGCCTTCGAAGATATGGAGGTTGGCGGCTACCGGTGTGGCTCCGCTGGCCGTCATGGGGTCAAAGCCGGTGGAGAGTGAATACGAGATGCCGGCTTCGATGGAATCAGCGGCAGCGGCTCCGGTGCCGGTTGCTGCGGGGGCGCCCCCGGGGCTGCAGGCTGCCACGGAACTGGCAAACGCGGCAGCAGTGCCGAGGACGCCGGCGATGCGGAGGAAATCACGGCGGCTTGAGCTCCGGATAAAACCGGTGCCCTCTGAGGTTGTGCTCATCAAGGTGCCTCACCATTCGGGTGTGCGGATCATCGGACGTAGGACATCCCATGCGGGGTGATTAGACTGTAAGCTGTATCACAGGACCGGGTCAAGCAGTGGTTTTCCGTGACTATCCAAGACGCAGTGGCGAGGCACCTGCGCCCTCTCCTGTGATTCGCCGCTCGACGATACACCGCTTCCGAAGGAGCTCCGATTTTGGTGAACGACACCGCGCCGAAGATTTCCGGCGATGCTGCACCTGCCCCCGCCCCGGCCCGCCCGGCGGCCGCGCCGCGGTTCAGCGCGCAGGCCCGGCTCGCCGCCCTGCAGAGCGACATCATGGACCTGATCCTGGACAGCAACCTGGCAGCCGGCAGCCCGCTGCCGACCGAAGCAGAGCTCTGCGCCGCCCTCGGCGTGGGCCGGAACACCCTGCGTGAATCCCTGAAGGTCCTGCAGGCACTGGGCGTGGTGGAGATCCGGCACGGCTACGGCATGTTCGTGGCCCCCACCAATTTTGACGCGCTGACCGCCGGGCTGAGCTTCCGCGGGCGGCTCTCGCTGCGGCAGCAGGGCAAGGAGGCGCTCGAGCTGGTGGATGTCCGGCAGACGCTGGAATCCGGTCTGATCGGAGCGGCCATGACCCTGATGACCCCCGAGCATCTGGCCCGGATCGAGGCCACCGTGCAGGAGATGGAATCGCTGGCAGACCAGGGCCAGGCCCTGGCCGCGGTGGACTCCGAGTTCCACCGCCAACTGTTCGAACCGCTGGGCAACGAACTGCTCACCCATCTCATGTCCGTGTTCTGGGATGTCTACAGCCGGATCCACGCCGAAGCACGCGTCAAGGTCACCAGCCTGCACGCCACCGCGCGGGTGCACCGCGAGATTTTCGATGCGGTCCGGGCCGGTGACCAGGCGCTGGCCTCCGTGCGCCTCGACAGGCATTTCGACGGCATCCGTGAAGCCATCGCCGATCTGGTCAGCCGGTGATCGGGGTGCAGGAAGACCGCATGAGCCTCGCGGTTCTCGACACTCCGCAGGCAGCCGGGGCAGCAGCCGCCGCCGTCGTGCAGGAGTGCGTGCAGGCCAAGCCCGACGCTGTCCTGGGCTTCGCGACGGGCTCTTCACCGTTGCCGCTCTATGACGCCCTGACCGGTTCCGGCGTGGATTTCTCCCGCATCCGCGGCTTCGCGCTGGATGAGTATGTGGGACTTGACCCGGGTGATTCCCGCAGTTACGCGGCGGTGATCGAGTCCGAGGTGGTGCAGCGGCTGGGGCTGCAGCCCGGCGCCGTGCGCCTGCCCGATGTTGCCGCCGCCGATCTGGAAGCCGCAGCCCGGGACTATGAGCAGGCGATCCGCGACGCAGGCGGCGTGGACCTGCAGATCCTGGGCATCGGCCACAACGGCCACCTCGCCTTCAACGAACCCGGGGCCGCACTGGATTCGCGTACCCGGGTGGAAGAGCTGGCCGAGCGCACCCGGCGTGCCAATGCCCGCTTTTTCGATTCCCCGGACCAGGTTCCCACGCTGTGCATCACCCAGGGCCTCGGCACTATCCTGGAGGCCGGACACCTACTACTCATTGCCCATGGAGCAGACAAGGCGGACATCATCGCCCGCGCACTGCAGGGCCCGGTCGATACGGACTGTCCCGCCTCCGCGCTGCAGCTGCACCCCCGGGTGACCGTAGTGCTGGACCGCGCCGCCGCCGCAGGGCTGGCGGGACACGGATTCGGCACTCCCGGTACGCAAGGCACTCCCGGGCCGACGTCGTGACCCAGCCTTCCGGCCCGCCCGTCACTGTCATCCGCGGCCGGGCGCTGCTTGGATCCCGGATCGTTTCGGACAGCGCGGTTGCCGTTGCCGGGGCCGGCATCCTCTATGCCGGGCCGGAGGCCGGGCTGGCCTCCGGTCTCGCCGCCGAGCTGCCCGGCGCGGGTGCCGGCACCCTGAACGAGGTGCAGCTGGCGCCCGGGCAGCTGGCCGTTCCCGGGCTGGTGGATCTGCACTGCCACGGCGGCTACGGCACCGATTTCCCGTCTGCCGATGCCGCTTCCGCCCGGACCGCCCTGCGCCGGATGCATGCCGCTGGCACCACCACGGTGCTGG
This sequence comes from Arthrobacter jiangjiafuii, assembly GCF_018622995.1. Lineage (NCBI taxonomy): Bacteria > Bacillati > Actinomycetota > Actinomycetes > Micrococcales > Micrococcaceae > Arthrobacter > Arthrobacter jiangjiafuii. The sequence continues at coordinate 680,453 of NZ_CP076022.1, read as the reverse complement.
CAAGCCTGGTCACGGCTGCGCCGGACGACCTGTTGTCGGGGCTGGAAGTGTTCGCCGGGCTGGCCGAGGCCGGCGACGTAGCCGGAGTCCATCTGGAAGGCCCCTTCCTCTCCACAGCCCGCTGCGGGGCGCAGGATCCCCGTTGGCTGCGCGCCTTCGACCCCGATTTTGCCGGCGCACTGCTGGCGGCCGGCCGCGGCCAGCTGCGCACCATGACGTATGCACCCGAGCTGCCCGGTGCCCACGAGCTGGTGGACCTGCTCACCGCCCACGGTGTGGTTCCGTCCCTGGGACATACCGCTGCCGCCGCGCACGACGCCGGCGCCTCCCTGGCGCGGGCTGCTGCCGGACTGGCGTCGGCCCGGGCATCCGGGGACCCGGATCTGGCAATGTCCGGGTCGGTCGCATCCGGCCCGGCGGTCCCCACTGTCACCCATCTTTTTAACGGCATGGACCCCCTTCACCACCGCTCCCCCGGGGCCGTCGCCGCCGCGCTGCGGGCTGCCCGGGCCGGGAAGGCAGTGGTGGAACTGATCGCCGACAACGTCCATCTGGACCCCTATCTGGTCGCCACCATGTTCGAGCTGCTGGGCGCAGGCAACATCGTCCTGGTCACTGATGCCATGGCCGCCGCCGGCCTGGGCGACGGAACCTACCGGCTTGGCCCGGCCGAAGTCCTGGTGCAGAACGGCGTGGCCCGTTTGGAGTCCGGGGCCATCGCCGGCGGCACGGCCAGCATGCTGGACCTGGTCCGGAACGCCGTAACGGCCGGGGTGCCGCTGGAAGCCGCCCTGCGTTCGGCCACCGAAGTTCCGGCCCGGGTGCTGGGTGCTTCAGGGAAGATCGGCACGCTCGCTGCCGGCGCCACCGCCGATGTATTGCTCCTGGATGCCGGCTTGCAGGCCACCGCGGTCATGCGCCACGGCGTCTGGATTTCCGAGGGGTAGCTCGTCCGCCGGACCGCCCGCCGGACCCTCCAACAAAACGACATAGTGCGCCTTGATCGAAATGTGATTTGTCCCACTATGTAATAACTAGTACGTTACTCCGCAGTAGGCAGTAGTCGACAAAGGAGTCACGTGACGGATCACCCACCCCGGCCGCGCGCATCGCGCGGCCGATGGCAGAGTTTCAACGTTTGGATAACCCGCATTGAGATGGCCATCGGCGCGGTGTCGCTTCTGATCATCCTCACCATGGTGTTCCTGCAGGCCCTCCAGCGGTATTTCCCCGGCGACGGATTCGCCTGGACCGGCGAGCTGGCCCGCTTTGCGCTGATCTGGCTCACCTTCGCCGCAGCCGGAGTGCTGGTGTCCAACAACGGCCACATCGCCCTGGAGATCATGGACTCCGTCCGCAACCAGAACGTCGTCCGCTGGGTCCAGGTCTTCGCCCTCACCGTCGTGGCAGCCACCGGCGTCGGTCTGGCGGTCGAGGCCGTCAACCTGATCGATTCACAGCAGATCATCAAGTCCCCGGTCCTCCGCGTCCCGATGTCCTTCGTCTATATTCCGGTGCTTATCGGCGTCATCAGCATGTCCATCCGCGCCGTAATCGCTGCCGTGCTGGTCGCCAAGAACGGGCCCATGCTCACCGAATACGACAGCGATGAAGGCCCGGAGGTGCTCGCATGATGCTCGCCCTGCTCGGCCTCGCCATCGCGGTGCTGCTCGTCCTGCGGGTACCCGTGGCCATCGCGTTCCTCGGCCCGTCCCTGGTGTACATGATGGCCAACAACCACTCCCCCGGCAGCGCCCTGCGCGAAGTCGCGAACGCTGCCGACAGCTTCCCGCTGCTTGCCGTGCCACTCTTCATCCTGCTCGGGGCCCTGGCCAACCATGCCGGGATCGCCGACCGGTTGTTCCGCTTCGCCATGGCCGCCTTCGCCTCGGTCCGCGGCAACCTCGGTTACGTGAGCGTGGGCGTCAGCCTCGGCTTCTCCTGGATGAGCGGATCGGCCGTTGCCGATGCCGCAGCCCTGGGCAAGGTCGAAATCCCCGCCATGCTGCGCAACGGCTACAGCCGCCGGTTCGCAACCGGCGTCGTCGCCTCCTCATCGCTGATTGCGCCGGTGATGCCGCCGAGCATCCCGGCCGTGATCTTCTCCGGCCTCGCGGCGGTCTCCACCGGCGCCCTGTTCGCTGCTTCCGTCATCCCGGCCCTGCTGATGACGCTCGGCCTGGGCATCGTCGTCTTCTTCCTGGTACGGCGCCAGCCGAACATCGTGCGCGGAAAGTTTGACCGTGAGGAGTTCATGGCGTCCCTGAAAGGCGTCGTGCTGCCGCTGCTGGCACCGATCATCATCCTGGGCGGCATCCTGGGCGGAATCTTCACCCCCACCGAGGCCGCCGCCGTCGGCGTGATGTACATGCTGCTGCTGGGCCTCATCCAGCGGACCCTCACCTGGAGCGGACTGGTCGCAGCCATCAAGGAAACCGTCCTGACCACCTGCGGCATCATGCTTATCGTCGCGAGCGCATCCCTGTTGGGCTACATCCTGGCGCGGGAGCGGCTGCCGCAGACACTCACAGAGGCCATGTTCGGGTTCACCGATAACCCCACCGTGTTCCTGGCCCTGGTCGTCCTGCTGGCCCTGGTGCTGGGCACCGTTATCGACGCCACCGCCATCCTCGTGCTGGTCGTGCCCATCCTCATGCCGATCGCCATCCAGTACGGCGTGAATCCGATTTCGTTCGGCGTGCTGCTGATCATCTCCCTGATGATCGGCCTGCTGACACCACCGGTGGGAACAGTGCTCTTTGTGGTCTCCGCCGTGTCCAAGACCCGGATCGGCGAGGTGTTCCGCGGCTCGCTGCCGTTCACCATCCCGTTCCTGGTGATCGTTGTCCTCATCGTCTTCTTCCCTGACGCAGTGCAGCTGCTGCCGAACATGCTGGGGCTGTGAGGCCGTGAAACAAGACCGTGAAACGCGCCGTGAAACAAGGTCGATGACTGACCGCAAAGAGCCTGCGGGACCAATCCCCGCACCCCGAAACACCCGTTCGGCACCGACGCCGGGAGGTTCCACGATGGAGAGGAACAAGACAATGAATGCACGACGAACAAAGCGCGCAGCCTGGACTGCCTTGGCCGCTGTGCCGGCACTGATGCTGGTGGGCTGCTCCGGCGGCGGATCAGGGACAGAAGCCGGCGGGGAAACCCGAGAGCTTACGCTCGCCCACAGCTACAACGAGGAGCAGCCGCAGCACCGCTGCGGCGCCCAGGTCATCGCTGATGAGGTTGCTGCTGCGGATGTCGGCCTGACGGTCGAAATTTTCGCATCCAGCCAGCTCGGCGGCGATGCAGACCGGATCTCCTCCGTCGCTGCGGGCGACATCGACATCGACATCCAGGGGGCATCCGCGCTGGGCGCGGTGTATGAACCCATCAGCGTGCTTGACGCTGCCTATGTCTTTGAAGACGCCGATCATCTGGCTGCGTTCATGGAAAGTGAGGAATCACAGACCGTGGTTGACGGCTTCGCTGAGGCAGCCGGCGTACAGACCCTCGGGGCCTGGTCCGCGGGAGCCCGCCAGTTCACCGCCAACAAGCCCATCACCGAACCGGCGGATCTGGAAGGACTGCGGATCCGCTTCCCCGGTTCGCCGCAGTTCCTGATGAATGCCAAGGCCATGGGTGCCTCAGCCACCGAGGTGGCCTATGAGGAGCTGTACCTTGCCCTGCAGCAGGGTACGGTCGACGGCCAGGAAAACCCCATCACGAATATCAAGTCCCAGAACCTCGCCGAGGTGCAGGACTACCTGAGCATGACCAACCACCAGCTGAACACCAACCTCGTCATTGCCGGCCCCGTCTGGAACGAGCTTTCCGAAGAGCAGCAGACCGCCCTGAACGCAGCGGTGGACAAGGCAGTCGGGGAAGTGACCGAATGCATCGCTGCCGACGAGGAAGCCACCCTGGCTGAATGGAAGGAAGCAGGCGATTGGGAAATCGTCGAGGATGTGGACACCGAGGCCTTCCGCAGCGCCGCCCTCGAATACCTGGAGGGTGAGTACAGCGGCGATTCGCTCGCCGTCTTTGAATCAATCCAGGCAACAGCAACTAACTAGCATGGGCACGACGACGGCGCGCGCCATTCCGACCTTCACCGGAGACGTGACGCCCGATGAGCTGGGCACCACGTTGGTCCATGAGCATGTCTTCGTGGGCCACCCGGAACTGGACCTGAACCTCCCCCATCCTGAATGGGATGAGGACCAGGCCCAGGACCGGGCCGTGGCAGGTCTCGAGCGGCTCTACGCGCTCGGGGTGCGCACCGTCGTCGACCTCACGGTCCCGGGCCTGGGCCGCAACGTCACCCGCATCCAGCGCGTGGCCGAACGCAGCCCGGTACGGCTGATCGCCTCCACGGGCTACTACACCGCAGACGGGCTCCCGCAGTTCTTCCGGACCCACGGACCCGGCCGTCTGGTTGACGGTCCGGACCCGCTCATCGAACTGTTCCTGCGCGATATCCGGGAGGGGATCGCCGGAACCACGGTCCGGGCCGGCATCCTTAAGGTCTTCTCCGACGCCGGCGGCATCACACCGGATACCGAACGGGTCTTCACCGCAGCGGCGCACGCCCATTTGGAGACCGGCGTTCCGATCACCACCCATTCGGATTCCAAGTCCCGCGGCGGCACCGCACAACAGCAGCTGCTCACACGCCTGGGCGTACCCCTGGACCGGGTGGTGATCGGTCATGCCGGGGATTCGGATGACCTGGACTATCTGATGTCCCTGGCAGACGCCGGCTCCTTCCTTGGCTTTGACCGCTTTGGAATGGAGCATGTGGTCCCCGACGCGCAGCGGTTCAGAATGCTGTGCGAACTCCTGGGCAGGGGTTACGCCGACCGGATACTCCTCTCGCATGACGCCGCCTTTTTCAGCCGGATCACGCCGCCGTCATGGCGTTCCCGGGTCGTGCCGCACTGGCATATGGAAAATGTGCATCTGCGCGTTCTGCCGCAGCTGCGAATGGCCGGTTTCGACGAGTTGGTGCTTCAGGAGCTGATGATCGGGAATCCCCGGCGTCTATTGGCAAATGGGAAGGCTTACTGAGTGACTGAGGATCTGGATACTGCCGTTGTCCGCGGAACGCGACGCGCTGCGGCTGCCCCTGCGGGGCAGGGCGACGGAAACGCCCGCGGGCAATCAACCGGCCGGAAGCGGGATCCTGAGCGCACCCGGGCCGAGATCCTGAAAGTCTCCACCGGGGTTTTCGCCGCCCAGGGCTACTCGGGCGCCCGCGTGGATGAGATCGCGGCACTGACCCGCACCACAAAGCGGATGATCTACTACTATTTCGGCAGCAAGGAACAGCTTTACCTTGAGGTGCTGAAGGATGCCTACGGCGGAATCCGGGCCGCTGAGCGTGAAATCCAGGTTGGGTCCCTGAATCCCCGTGATGCCGTTCGCCGGCTTGCTGAGCTGACCTACGACCACCATGCGCAGCACAGCGATTTCATTCGGCTGGTCATGATCGAAAACATCCACCGCGGAGTCTTTATCCGGCAGGTGGAATCGATCCGCGACCTGGTGCAGCCCGCCGTCGGATTATTGGAGGAGATCCTGAAACGCGGCCGTGCCGAGGGCGTCTTCCGGCACGACGCTGATGCCTTTGACGTCCACCTGGTCATCAGTTCCTACTGCGTGTTCCAGGTGGCCAACCAGTACACGTTCGGTTACCTGTTTGGGCGTGACCTGCAGGAGCCGCCGCTCAGCGACCATCTCCGAAGCATGCTCGGGGATGTAGTGGTGGCGTGGCTGGAGACCGGGGCTGAGATCAAGAACTGAACACCGGAGCCGGCCTCATCGACAGGGCACTACCTGTAGCCGGCAGGAGCCCCGGGTCGCTGCCAGGGCCGGTCCCGGCGCGATGGTAACGTCGCTCCTGACACCCCGCGGCGCCGTCTGGATCCGCGGTTGAGCTTTCCGGACGCCCTCAGGCGGCCCGGAACAACGAGAAACGGGTGGACACATTGCTGGACAGAGAGAACAATCCCCGCGCCCTGCTGCTCAGCGGCACCGGCCGGTATTCGGACCCGCAGCACGACTACGACGCGACGTCGGAGGGACTCGCCGGCGTATTGGAGGAGGCCGGGTTCGACGTCGTCATCGCCTCCGATCTGGAGGCCGCCCTGACGTGGCTTTCCAGCCCGTGGAACTGGCCCGACCTCCTGGCTGTCAATGTGGGCCTCCCCCGCGACGGGCAGCCTGTCCCGGCAGAAGCTGCCGCCTCGGGCCTGCGCTCCTGGCTGGGCAGTGGCCGGCCGTTGCTTGCCATCCACACCAGCGCAACAAGCTTTACCGACGTGTCCGAGTGGAGTGATGCGCTCGGACAAGGCCCGACGGGCGATGAGACCGGCGGTCTTGCCGGCACGCTCCGGATAGTCCCCGACCCGGATCCAGCCGCCGAGTACCCCCACCCTCTGGGCTGGACCTATGAGCGGCCCGACGGCGGGCGCACGGTCTTTGCCACAGGCGGACACGATGCCGGGGCATTTCAACAGCCTCAGTACCGCGAACTGTTGAGCGAGGGCATCTCCTGGCTCGCCGACTCGCTCCTGCCTGTTGGCGCGCCCGCGGAGTAGCACCTTCGCGGAAGGTGAATATGGTGGTTAAACACGTGGGGCCCCGCACGAATGCAGGGCCCCACGCCTCTGAACAACCGGTATCGTTCCCCTGGTTAAACAAGTAAGGCCCCGCACGAATGCGGGGCCTTACTCTCTGAACAACCGGTGTATTTCAACCGTAAATATTGTCCGGCGGTGACCTACTCTCCCACATCCTCCCGGATGCAGTACCATCGGCGCTGTGGGTCTTAGCTTCCGGGTTCGGAATGGGACCGGGCGTTTCCCCCACGCTATGACCGCCGTAACCCTTCCACCCACACCACCCCGGCAAACAAACCCCAGGGTGAGGGGAAATCAATGGTCACAACAAAAACACGCGTAGTGTTTCGATGCAATATACTCATCACAACAAACAACAGTTGTAATTATACGGCACAAACACACCCGCAAGGGTACGTTGGTGCCGGTTCCACGGTGACAAACCACACGGGTTTGTTATCCGGGAACCACATAGTGGACGCAAGCAGCACATGATCTAACAACACCCTTTATACTTTGACGGACCGTTTGAAGTCGTGTCCGTCCAGGTGAGGTTGTGGTGTAAGTTATCGGCCTATTAGTACCGGTCAGCTTCACGGGTCTTTAGTCCCCGCTTCCACATCCGGCCTATCAACCCAGTGGTCTGGCTGGGGGCCTCTCACACACAAGGTGTATGGAAATCTCATCTCGAAGCGGGCTTCCCGCTTAGATGCTTTCAGCGGTTATCCCATCCGAACGTAGCTAATCAGCGGTGCACTTGGCAGTACAACTGACACACCAGAGGTTCGTCCGTCCCGGTCCTCTCGTACTAAGGACAGCCCTTCTCAAATTTCCTGCGCGCGCAGCGGATAGGGACCGAACTGTCTCACGACGTTCTAAACCCAGCTCGCGTACCGCTTTAATGGGCGAACAGCCCAACCCTTGGGACCTACTCCAGCCCCAGGATGCGACGAGCCGACATCGAGGTGCCAAACCATGCCGTCGATATGGACTCTTGGGCAAGATCAGCCTGTTATCCCCGAGGTACCTTTTATCCGTTGAGCGACGGCCATTCCACAATGTACCGCCGGATCACTAGTCCCGACTTTCGTCCCTGCTTGAGATGTCTCTCTCACAGTCAAGCTCCCTTGTGCACTTACACTCGCCACCTGATTGCCAACCAGGCTGAGGGAACCTTTGGGCGCCTCCGTTACTCTTTAGGAGGCAACCGCCCCAGTTAAACTACCCATCAGGCACTGTCCCTGACCCGGATTACGGGCCGAAGTTAGATATCCAGTATGACCAGAGTGGTATTTCAACGATGACTCCACCCGAACTGGCGTCCGGGTCTCACAGTCTCCCACCTATCCTACACAAGCCACACCGAATATCAATACCAAACTATAGTAAAGGTCTCGGGGTCTTTCCGTCCTGCTGCGCGTAACGAGCATCTTTACTCGTACTGCAATTTCGCCGAGTTTATGGTTGAGACAGCGGGGAAGTCGTTACTCCATTCGTGCAGGTCGGAACTTACCCGACAAGGAATTTCGCTACCTTAGGATGGTTATAGTTACCACCGCCGTTTACTGGGGCTTAAATTCCCAGCTTCGCCCGTAAGGGCTAACCGGTCCTCTTAACCTTCCAGCACCGGGCAGGAGTCAGTCCGTATACATCGTCTTGCGACTTCGCACGGACCTGTGTTTTTAGTAAACAGTCGCTTCCCCCTGGTCTCTGCGGCCCTGATCCCCTCCGGACAGCTTGTGTCCTTCAAGGTTGGGGCCCCCCTTCTCCCGAAGTTACGGGGGCATTTTGCCGAGTTCCTTAACCATAATTCTCTCGATCGCCTTAGTATTCTCTACCTGATCACCTGTGTCGGTTTGGGGTACGGGCGGCTAAAACCTCGCGCCGATGCTTTTCTAGGCAGCATAGGATCACCGGATTCCCACCAAAGTGGGTCCCATCAGATCTCTCAGGTATCGTCATCAAAGACACAGCAACGGATTTACCTATCGCTGACCCTACATCCTTAGACCAGGACAACCATCGCCCGGCCCGGCTACCTTCCTGCGTCACACCTGTTAATACGCTTACCTCCCAGGATCAGGTCCCGCGCTCCACCAAAAACCGGGTCGCCACAAGGGCGGCCGGTCAGGTATTGGGCGGTTAGTATCCCCCGCTTGGTATTGGCGGTTTTTCGCCGGTACGGGAATATCAACCCGTTGTCCATCGACTACGCCTGTCGGCCTCGCCTTAGGTCCCGACTTACCCAGGGCAGATTAGCTTGACCCTGGAACCCTTGATCATTCGGCGGACGGGTTTCTCACCCGTCTTTCGCTACTCATGCCTGCATTCTCACTCGTGTAGGCTCCACCGCTGGTTTACACCGCGACTTCACTGCCCACACGACGCGCTCCCCTACCCATCCAAACGCTTGAACGAAAATGGATAAACCATCCGCTTGGCTAATATTTGAATGCCACAACTTCGGCGGTGTACTTGAGCCCCGCTACATTGTCGGCGCGGAATCACTTGACCAGTGAGCTATTACGCACTCTTTCAAGGATGGCTGCTTCTAAGCCAACCTCCTGGTTGTCTTCGCAACTCCACATCCTTTCCCACTTAGCACACGCTTAGGGGCCTTAGTTGGTGGTCTGGGCTGTTTCCCTCTCGACTATGAAGCTTATCCCCCACAGTCTCACTGCTGCGCTCTGACTTACCGGCATTCGGAGTTTGGCTGACGTCAGTAACCTTGTAGGGCCCATTAGCCATCCAGTAGCTCTACCTCCGGTAAGAAACACGCAACGCTGCACCTAAATGCATTTCGGGGAGAACCAGCTATCACGGAGTTTGATTGGCCTTTCACCCCTACCCACAGCTCATCCCCTCCATTTTCAACTGAAGTGGGTTCGGTCCTCCACGCGCTCTTACACGCGCTTCAACCTGGCCATGGGTAGATCACTCCGCTTCGGGTCTAGATCACGCCACTGCATCGCCCTATTCAGACTCGCTTTCGCTACGGCTTCCCCTCACGGGTTAACCTCGCGACGTAACACTAACTCGCAGGCTCATTCTTCAAAAGGCACGCTGTCACAAGCACAGCACCACAAGTGGCACTGCCCTGCTCCAACGGATTGTAGGCACACGGTTTCAGGTACTGTTTCACTCCCCTCCCGGGGTACTTTTCACCTTTCCCTCACGGTACTTGTCCGCTATCGGTCATCAGGGAGTATTTAGGCTTACCAGGTGGTCCTGGCAGATTCGCACGGGATTTCTCGGGCCCCGTGCTACTTGGGATCCTCTCCAAGCGGCAGCATACATTCCGGTTACGGGGCTAACACCCTCTACGGCCTGGCTTTCAAACCAGTTCACCTATGCATCTGCACTCACTTCACCAATCCGGCAGAATCGGTACGGAAAGTCCCGCAACCCCAGTGATGCAACGCCCGCCGGCTATCACACACCACTGGTTTAGCCTCTTCCGCGTTCGCTCGCCACTACTAACGGAATCACTGTTGTTTTCTCTTCCTGTGGGTACTGAGATGTTTCACTTCCCCACGTTCCCTCCACGCACCCTATGTGTTCAGATGCGGGTCACCCGGTCACTCGCGCGCCGGGCGGGGTTTCCCCATTCGGACATCCTGGGATCAACGCTCGGTTATCAACTCCCCCAGGCTTATCGCAGATTCCTACGTCCTTCTTCGGCTCCTGATGCCAAGGCATCCACCGTGTGCCCTTAAAAACTTGACCACAAAGATCAATATATTATCGCTATCGAGAAAACCATGGAAACCGGTAAAACCGGTCACCAGGTTTATCTGAAATTGCACTTAATAATTTAAGATGCTCGCGTCCACTATGTAGTTCTCAAACAACAACCCCGTCACACCCCGCCACCACCACGTATTCACCGTGGAAGTCTTGGACCTGCGCAGGAACAACCAGAAACAACACGAAACCGTGTCCCTCCAGACCTGTAAAGGCTTGAAATTCTTCGGTCCTGTTGTCTCAGGACCCAACAGTGTGCCAAACGGAAAAACCCGGTACTCGAGACACCGGCAGCGTTTTCCAGTCCCACCCCGAAGGATGAAACGTACTGATGCTGCCAGGCTCAACGCCGGGCACCTGCTTATTGATATTCCACCCTTGAGCACCCACCGGAGAACATATGTCTCCGATATGGGCATCTCCTGCAAGAACCACATCCAACACTGTGGAAGGACGCAGACCTTGAGGTGCTCCTTAGAAAGGAGGTGATCCAGCCGCACCTTCCGGTACGGCTACCTTGTTACGACTTAGTCCCAATCGCCGGTCCCACCTTCGACGGCTCCCTCCCACAAGGGGTTAGGCCACCGGCTTCGGGTGTTACCAACTTTCGTGACTTGACGGGCGGTGTGTACAAGGCCCGGGAACGTATTCACCGCAGCGTTGCTGATCTGCGATTACTAGCGACTCCAACTTCATGAGGTCGAGTTGCAGACCTCAATCCGAACTGAGACCGGCTTTTTGGGATTAGCTCCACCTCACAGTATCGCAACCCTTTGTACCGGCCATTGTAGCATGCGTGAAGCCCAAGACATAAGGGGCATGATGATTTGACGTCGTCCCCACCTTCCTCCGAGTTGACCCCGGCAGTCTCCTATGAGTCCCCGCCATAACGCGCTGGCAACATAGAACGAGGGTTGCGCTCGTTGCGGGACTTAACCCAACATCTCACGACACGAGCTGACGACAACCATGCACCACCTGTAAACCGGCCACAAGTGGGGGACCTGTTTCCAGGCCTTTCCGGTTCATGTCAAGTCTTGGTAAGGTTCTTCGCGTTGCATCGAATTAATCCGCATGCTCCGCCGCTTGTGCGGGCCCCCGTCAATTCCTTTGAGTTTTAGCCTTGCGGCCGTACTCCCCAGGCGGGGCACTTAATGCGTTAGCTACGGCGCGGAAAACGTGGAATGTCCCCCACACCTAGTGCCCAACGTTTACGGCATGGACTACCAGGGTATCTAATCCTGTTCGCTCCCCATGCTTTCGCTCCTCAGCGTCAGTTAATGCCCAGAGACCTGCCTTCGCCATCGGTGTTCCTCCTGATATCTGCGCATTTCACCGCTACACCAGGAATTCCAGTCTCCCCTACATCACTCTAGTCTGCCCGTACCCACTGCAGACCCGGGGTTGAGCCCCGGGCTTTCACAGCAGACGCGACAAACCGCCTACGAGCTCTTTACGCCCAATAATTCCGGATAACGCTTGCGCCCTACGTATTACCGCGGCTGCTGGCACGTAGTTAGCCGGCGCTTCTTCTGCAGGTACCGTCACTTTCGCTTCTTCCCTACTGAAAGAGGTTTACAACCCGAAGGCCTTCGTCCCTCACGCGGCGTCGCTGCATCAGGCTTTCGCCCATTGTGCAATATTCCCCACTGCTGCCTCCCGTAGGAGTCTGGGCCGTGTCTCAGTCCCAGTGTGGCCGGTCACCCTCTCAGGCCGGCTACCCGTCGTCGCCTTGGTGGGCCATTACCCCAACCAACTAGCTGATAGGCCGCGAGTCCATCCAAAACCGCATAAAGCTTTCCACGGACCGCCATGCGGTGGTCCGTTGTATCCGGTATTAGACCCGGTTTCCCAGGCTTATCCCGAAGTTAAGGGCAGGTTACTCACGTGTTACTCACCCGTTCGCCACTAATCATTTTGTGCAAGCACAAAAGTCATCGTTCGACTTGCATGTGTTAAGCACGCCGCCAGCGTTCATCCTGAGCCAGGATCAAACTCTCCGTAAATGTGTTACAGACACAGCACCGGAGCCAAGGAAAATTGGCTGCACGGTCCTGCACTAAATTCGAAACCAGCTAAAAAAGTCCTTCCCACCCACGGGGTGGGCGGAAGAACCAGTTCAACCAATTAAAATAAATTGGTATCAATAAACTTGGCACACTATTGAGTTCTCAAACAACAGATGCATACGAAATACTCGGAGAAAACAATTACTTGTTTTTCTTTTCTCTTCGCTGCAGTGTTTCTTTATTCTATTCCATCCGGACCGTATTTGGCAATTCGGGATATTCCGCGGTCTGCTTCATTTTGTCCGGATAATCCCACGCAAAATCCCCGGCTTTCCGCTCCCGGGCCGTGAGGCGCAGGGTGGATCACCAGGATGTTTTTGGTGGGGTTTGGCCGCCATGCTCTCAGAAGTTTCTCAACTCCCGGCCGCGGCGACTTAGAAGACTTTACACAGGTTTGGGCCCGGCCGCAACTCGGCTCCGACGGCCCTCCCGGAGGCCTGATTCCCGCAGGGAGAAGCGCTTCAGACCCGCAGCGTTAGACCCCTGCCGGCGCCCGGCCCTGGGGCCCTTGCCAAGCGCTGCTATCCCCTCGCACTGACCTGCTCGCGCAGGGCCGGGATGACCGTTTCGCCGTAGACCCGCAGTGTCTCTTCCTTGTTGTCATGCTGCAGGTACCCGGCGAACTGGGTGACCCCCAGTGCCTTGAGCTTTTCCAGCTTTTCAATGTGCGCTTCCGCGGTGCCCAGCAGGCAGAACCGGTCCACGATCTCGTCGGGCACAAAGGCGGTGTGGGTGTTGCCGGCCCGGCCGTGCTCGTTGTAGTCGTAGCCTTCCCGGCCGGCGATGTAATCGGTCAGCGCCTGCGGCACCGCGGCGTCGGCCCCATACTTGGCCACGATGTCCGCAACGTGGTTGCCCACCATGCCGCCGAACCAGCGGCACTGCTGGCGCATATGCTCCCAGTCCTCCCCTATATACATAGGAGCGGCCACGCAGAACTTGATCGACATCGGGTCGCGTCCGGCTGCGGCAGCAGCGGAGCGGACGGTAGCGATCATCCATTCCGCGATGTCGAGGTCCGCCAGCTGCAGGATGAACCCATCCCCCACCTCACCAGCCAGCTTCAGCGCCAGCGGGCCGTAGGCCGCCACCCACATCTCCAGCGTCGATCCGGTGCTCCACGGCAGCTGCAGGGTGGTGCCGTTGTATTCCACCGCACGGGAGTTGGCCAGCTCCCGGATCACATGGATCGACTCGCGCAGCGTCTTCAGCGTGGTCGGGGATCCGCCGCTCACCCGCAGCGCCGAGTCGCCCCGGCCGATTCCGCACACCGTCCGGTTCCCGTACATCTGGTTCAGGGTGGCGAACGTCGATGCGGTGACGGTCCAGTCCCTGGTCGCCGGATTGGTGACCATGGGACCCACCGTGATGGTTCGGGTTTCCGCGAGGATGCGGCTGTGGAGAACGTACGGTTCCTGCCACAGGATGTGGGAGTCGAAGGTCCACACGTACTCGAACCCGTGCTCCTCTGCCAGCTTGGCCAGTGCCACCGTCCGCGCCGCGGGCGGATTGCACTGCAGGACTGCTCCAAATTCCATACTGTTCCGCTCCTCTATATAGAGACTGGCTGGGTTCGCTCCAAGGTCAACCGCTGCTCAGATCAGGTACTGGCTGGGAGCCCGGCGCACATACCGGCCGTGGCCCTTGGCGCCGAGGTATTCGTTGTCGTTGATCAGGATCCGGCCGCGGGAGAGCACGGTGTCCACGTGCCCGTCGATCTCGTAGCCTTCCCAGGCGGAGTAGTCCATGTTCATGTGGTGGGTTTTTTCCAGGCCGATCGAGGTGTGGCCCGCCGGGTCGTAAATGACGACGTCGGCGTCGGCTCCCGGGGCGATCAGGCCCTTGGTGCCATACATGCCGAACATGCGTGCCGGCGTCGTGCTGGTGATCTCCACCCAGCGTTCCAGGCTGATTTTCCCGTCCACCACGCCCTGGTACATCAGGTCCATGCGGTGCTCCACCGAGCCGATGCCGTTGGGGATCTTGGAGAAGTCGCCCACACCCATGTCCTTTTGGCCTTTCATGCAGAACGGGCAGTGGTCGGTGGCGACCATCTGGATGTCGTTGGTGCGCAGCGACTGCCACATGTGGTCCTGGTGGTGTTCGTGCTTGGAGCGGAGCGGCGTGGAGCAGACCCATTTGGCCCCTTCGAAGCCCTCGGCGCCGAGCTGGTCCTCCAGGTTCAGGTACAGGTACTGCGGGCAGGTCTCCCCGAAGACGTTCTGCCCGTTGTCCCGGGCAGCCGCGAGCTGCTCGACAGCCTGTTTGGCGGAGACATGCACAACGTAGAGGGGTGCGTTGGTGAGGTTGGCCAGCATGATCGCCCGGTGCGTGGCTTCCTCCTCCATCTGCCAGGCGCGCGCCACCCCGTGATAGTAGGGATCGGTTTTGCCCTGGGCCAGCAGTTCGCTGACCATGGCGTCGATGGCCGGCCCGTTCTCCGCGTGCATCATGGTCATCAGCCCGGTGTCCGCGCCCACCCGCATGGCCTTGTAGATCTGGGCGTCGTCACTGTAGAAGACCCCGGGATAGGCCATGAACAGCTTGTAGCTGGACACGCCTTCATCAATGAGTCCGGCCATGGCCTTGAGCGAGTCGTCGTTGACATCGCCCACGATCTGGTGGAACCCGTAGTCGACGGCGCACTCCCCTGCCGCCTTTTCGTGCCACTGGGCCAGGCCGTCCATCACCCGCTCCCCGTAACGCTGGATCGCGAAGTCCACAATCGTCGTCGTGCCGCCCCAGGCTGCGGCACGGGTGCCGGTTTCGAAGGTGTCGGAGGCTTCGGTGCCGCCGAAGGGCATCTGCATGTGGGTATGGGCGTCGATGCCGCCGGGCACCACGTATTTGCCGGCGGCATCCAGGACGGTGTCCACTGAGCCGGCAAGGTCGTGGCCCAGGAGGGTGGATCCCGGCGCCAGCACCGCGGCGATCCTCTCCCCGTCGATAAGGACGTCCGCTTCGCTGCGGCCGGTGGAGGTCACGACTGTTCCCCCGGTGATCAGTGTTGTGCTCAAAACGACTCCCTTGTCCCTGGTGTGTTTCCGTCCAGCCGGCAGTGGCTACGGGTTGGTGATGGGCGTGTAGGCGTCCGGGCGGCGGTCGCGGTAGAACTGCCAGCTGTTCCGGGCGGTGCGCACCAGGTCCATGTCCAGGTCCCGGATCATCAGTTCCTCGCTGTCGCGGGCACCGAGATTGCCGACGTAGTTGCCCTGCGGATCGGCAATATAGGACGTCCCGTAGAAATCCACGGCTTCGTCGCCGAATTCGTTGGTTTCGGCGCCCACCCGGTTCGGGACCACCACGTAGTAGCCGTTGGCCGCGGCGGCGGTGGGCTGTTCCAGTTCCCACAGCCGGTTGGACAGGCCGGGTTTGGAGGCATTGGGATTGAAGACGAGCTGGGCGCCGTTCAGGCCCAGGACCCGCCAGCCCTCGGGGAAGTGCCGGTCATAGCAGATGGTCACACCCACGGCCCCGACAGCGGTGTCGAAAACCGGCCAGCCCAGGTTCCCCGGCCGGAAGTAGAACTTCTCCCAGAACTTCTCGACGTGCGGAATGTGGTTTTTGCGGTACTTCCCCAGGTAGGTTCCGTCGGCGTCGATCACGGCGGCCGTGTTGTAGAGGACCCCGGGTTGTTCCTCCTCATACACGGGCAGGATGATCACCATGTGATGCTCCGCGGCGAGTTTCGAGAACCGTTCGGTCAGCGGCCCCGGCACCTTCTGCGCGTAGTCGTAATACTTGTTGTCCTGCACGATTCCGAAATACGGTCCGTGGAAAAGCTCCTGGAAACAAATGATCTGCGCGCCCTCGGCCGCGGCTTTGCGGACAAAGTCCTCGTGCTTGGCGACCATGGATTCCTCATCCCCGGTCCAGGTGGTCTGGGTCAGGGCGGTACGGATGATTGTCATTGTGCCTCCTCTAAGCGGCTTACCCGGCCGCGGTTCCGATCGGCCGGTTGAAGGGCCGTTCCCAGTCTTTGGGCTAGAGATTTCCCCGGCATTTCCGCGGCGTAAAAGCTGGAGGGTAAAGCAGGATCGGCATGCCGCGGCCCCTTTACCTTCAACCAGTACCGCCGGTGCCCGCAAGGGTATTTGGCGACCGGTTATTTAATTCGCCGCCGGGGTAGCCGTTCCAGGGCAAACGCCAGCATCGGAAACAATGCAGTGCTAGCCTTCCTCGAATAGATCACCGGCCGGGTATGGCCGGTACAGCTGGTCTGGATTTGGGCCATGGATCCCTCCGATGTCCCTACCAGCTGCGAGGAATCATGAACCGATCCCTTTTTCCTGCCGTTTCGCTGCTCTTGGCCGCCATGGCGGCCGGGCTCGCCGGCTGCTCTGCGGCCTCCGCCCCGGCGGCACCGGGCTCCCCTGCCGGTTCGGGTTCGACGACGACGCCGCCGGCTTCCGCTACCGCCGGTGGTTCCAGTGGTTCCGGTGGTGCCGGTTCGACGGGATACCCGCTGACCGTGATGAACTGCGGCACCGAGGTGACCCTGTCGGCGCCGCCGGAACGGATTGTGGCGATCAAGTCCACGGCGGTCGAAACCCTGCTGGCCCTGGGCCTGGGCAGCAAGGTGGCCGGTGCGGCATTCCTGGACGGCCCGCTCCCCGCAGCGCTGGCCGCCGATGCGCCGCCGCTGAACATCCTCTCCGACTCCGCGCCGTCCCAGGAGCCGGTCCTGGACCTGGAACCGGACTTCATCTATGCCGGCTGGGAATCGAACCTCAGTGCCGATACCGCCGGTGAACGGGATTTTCTGGCTTCGCTCGGCATCGGCAGCTATGTCTCCCCGCATGCCTGCCGGGAGACGGGCAAGCCGGTGCAGAAGCTGGACTTCGAAGACGTTTTTGCCGGCATCACCGAGGCCGGTGCCGTTTTTGGCGCTTCCGAGGCCGCCGCCAAGCTGGTCGCCCAGCAGCGCGCAACCGTGGAGGGCATTGAACCGGCCGGCGGCGGAAGGACTGCCTTCTGGTTCTCGTCCGGCCGGGACACTCCGTATGCAGGGGCCGGGCTGGGTGCCCCGCAGATGATGATGGACACCCTCGGGCTGCAGAACATAACCGCAGACGTGCAGGATTCCTGGGCCTCGCTGAGCTGGGAAACCGTGGTGGCTGCCAATCCCGACGTCATCATCCTGGTGGACGCAGACCGGAACACAGCCGAATCCAAGAAGGAGCTGCTCGCCTCACATCCGGCGACGGCGGGCATGGATGCAGTGGTCAATAACCGCTATCTGGTCCTGCCCTTTGCCGCCGCCGAGGCCGGGGTTCGCAATGCCGAAGCGGTGGCGGACCTCGCCGAACAGCTGGCGGTGCTGCCGTGAGCGCCGCTGTGGCCTCCCGTCAGGGCGCCGTCGTGCGACCGGCGCCGCGGCGTTCGATCCGAACGGGACCGGCGACGGCGGTGCTGGCCGCGGTACTGGTCCTGTCCATAACAGCGGCAGCGGCGGTGGGTCCGGCAGATATCAGCGTGGCCGACGCATTTGGCAGCATGCTGTCCCACCTCGGCATCGGCACCAGCCCGCTGTCGGCGCTGCAGGACGGCATCATCTGGGAGCTGCGCCTGCCCCGCGTGCTGACGGCCGCCGCGGTAGGTGCCGGGCTGGCGGTCAGCGGCGCGGTGATGCAGGCACTGACCCGTAACGCGCTGGCTGATCCGTATCTGCTGGGCCTGTCCTCGGGGGCCTCCTTGGGTGCGGTCTGCGTGCTGCTGCTGGGGTTGCAGCTGCTGCTGCCGCTCGCGGCATTCATCGGTGCGCTGGCCGCGCTCGCCGCCACCCTGCTGCTGGCACGGCTGGCCGGAGGGCTGACGCCGTCGCGGACCGTCCTGGCCGGTGTGGCGGTCTCCTCCCTGGGCAGCTCCCTGACCAGCCTGGTGATTTTTTGGACGGCCACCGGAGATTCCTACCGGAACATCCTGGGCTGGCTGCTCGGCTCGCTCAGCGGCACCCAGTGGTCCAGTGCCGGGATCGCCGCCGGCGCACTGCTGGCCGTGGGCATTCCGCTGCTCGCGGCCGCCCGCCTCCTGGACGGTTTCGCGTTCGGGGACGACGCCGCTTCCGCCCTGGGCATCCATGTTCCGGCGGCGCGGTGGACACTGCTGGCGGCAACGGCCCTGCTGACCGGTGCCATGGTGTCGGTCAGCGGGGCGATCGGTTTTATCGGCCTGGTGTTTCCGCACCTGGTCCGGCTGGTGGCCGGACCCGGGCACCGGGCGCTGCTGCCGTTGTCGGCCCTGTTGGGCGCGGTCTTCCTGATCTGGGCGGATACGGCCGCCCGGTTTGTGTTTGAACCCCGGGAACTGCCCGTGGGCGTGGTGACCGCGGTGATCGGCGCCCCGGTCTTTGCCTGGGTGTTGGCGCGGCGGAAGGGCGGGGCATGAGCGCGGGGACGGGCGGTGGGCCCGACGACGGCTTGCGGGCTTCCGACCTGGCGGTGAGCCTGGGCGGCACACTGGTGGTCGACGGCGTGGACTGTACGGTTCCGGCCGGCGCCCTGTCCGCCCTGGTGGGCCCCAACGGCGCCGGGAAGTCCACGCTGCTGCGGGCACTGGCCGGGGTGGTGCCCGCGCGCCGGGGCACCATTCAGTGGCAGGGCAGCGACCTGCTGCGCCGGCCGCGCCGGGAACGGGCGCGCATTGCGGCGCTGGTCGATCAGGAATCCGGGACCGGGGTTCCCCTGACCGTCCGCGAAGTGGTGTCGCTGGGGACGATGCCGCACCGGCCGCTGCTGGGCTTTGGGAACAGCGGGGACGACGACGCGGTGCTGGCCGCGCTGGAATCCGCCGGAGTGCCCGAACTGAGGGACCGTCTCTACGGCGAGCTGTCCGGCGGTCAGCGGCAGCGTGTCCAGCTGGCCCGGGCCCTGGCGCAGCAGCCGCAACTGCTGCTGCTGGACGAACCCACCAACCATTTGGATCCGTTTGCCCAGCTGGCCACCCTGCAGCTGATGCGGCAGCTCGCCGGACGGGGCATCGCCGTCGTCGCCGCCCTGCATGACCTGACGCACGCCGCAGCACACTGTGACCATGTGATTGTCCTGCACCGGGGCACGGTGGTGGCGGCCGGGGAACCGCGCACCGTGTTAAGCCCCGCTCTGATCCGGCAGGTCTATGGGGTGCAGGCGGACGTGCTGGTGCATCCGGCCACCGGCCGGCCGCTGATCGCACTGTCTCTTCCGCAAGCAGGCCGGGATCCGGCCAGCGAGGCGACAGACCGGGCCGGGCTCAGCTACGAGGGCTCATCCTCCTGAAAAACCGGCACCGGCAGGCCCGCATCCCGGCAGGCCGCCGCGTAGCCATCGCGCCAGGCTTCGGCGCTGCCTTGCCGGAACAGATCCTGCGCTGCCGGTCGGATCAGCGACCTGGCGCCTGCATCAGCCCGGCCCGGAACAGGTTCGGCCCGTTCAGCCCGGCCCGGAACAGGTTCGGCACCGGTCCCCCCGGGAAGCACCAGCTCCGGCAGGCCGCGCAGTACCGCCACCGGGCACTGGCTGGTCTTGCCCTTGACGAGGTCCGCGGCGGCTGCGATTTCGTCAGCCACTGCGGTCATGGTCGCTCTCATCTCCTGGCCGAAGCTGTCCGGCGTGCCGCGCAGGTCCGTCAGCACCTCTATCCCGGCGGCGCCGATGGCGGCGTCGGTCTGCCCCTCGCGCCAGGCCCGGCCGAGGGTGTCGGTGATGATGACGCCGACGTCGAACCCCAGTTCCCGGCGCAACCGGGCACACAGGGCGCGGGCGGAGGCGTCGGGATCCACGGGCAGCAGCAGCACGGTATCGGCCGGGGTGTTGCTGTTGTCCACCCCGGCGGCCGCGGCCACGATCCCCAGCTTGTTCTCCACGATCCGGGTCACCCCGCCGGCATGTTTCCGGCTGGCCACCACACGCACCGTTTCGTCGGTGATCGCCTGCTCCCGGTCCGCTGCCAGGACCTGCCGGCCCTCGGCCTTGGACACGATCTTGGAGGTGACGGCGAGGATATCGCCGGGCTGCAGCGCGGCGTCGGGCGCTGAGCCTGCCGCTGCCAGGATCACCGCCGCCACATCCGTGCCCGGCGTGATCTCGCCGATCCCCGGCAGCACAAACAGTGTCACGGCGCGCATGGGGTCAGCGCTTCAGGGCCGGGAGCACGCTGCGGGAGAACACGTCGATCCAGTCCCGCTGGTTCCGTCCCACGTTGTGCAGGTAGATCCGGTCGAATCCCAGGTCCACGAACTTCTGGATGTAGGCGCGGTGGATATCGGGGTCACTGGAAATCACCATCCGTCCCTCAAAGTCCTCCGGCCGGACCAGCTTGGCCATCTGCTCCAGCTCGAAGGGAGAACGGATATCCGCCTTGGGGAACTTCATGCCGCCGTTGGGCCACTCCACCATGGCGTTGGTGAGCGCTTCCTCATCCGTCTCGGCCCAGCTCATGTGCAGCTGCAGGACCTTGGGCATGGTGTCCGGGACCTTGCCCGCCTCGCGCGCACCGGCGTGGAACCGGTCAAAGAGCATCCCGATCTTCTCGAGCGGCGCGCCCACCGTGATCAGGCCGTCGGCGTGCCGGCCGGCCCGTTTTGCCGTGACCGGTCCGGCCGTGGCCACCAGGATTTCCGGCGGCGTTTCGGGCATAGTCCACAGCCGGGTGGATTCCATCGTGTAGAACTCACCCTTGTGCCGCACATCCTTGCCGGCCAGCGACGCGGTGAAAAGCTTGGTGATGATCTCGATGGCCTCGAACATCCGGTTGATGCGTTCGGGCGGTTCGGGCCAGTACTGCGCGGTGATGTGTTCGTTCAGGGCCTCGCCGGATCCCAGCCCGAGCCAGTGCCGGCCGGGATACATGGCCGCGAGCGTGGCCGAGGCCTGCGCCACCATGGCCGGATGCCAGCGGAAAGTCGGCGCGGTGACGCCGGGGCCGATATCCCCTTTGGTGCGCTCCCCCAATGCAGCCAGGACGTTCCAGACAAATGAGCTCTGGCCCTGGGCCGGCACCCACGGCTGGAAATGGTCCGCCGCCATCACGCCCGAAAAGCCCTTGCTCTCGGCGTATTCAGCCAGTGCCACCGCCTCCGTGGGATGAAACTGCTCCAGCATTGCCGCATAACCGATGGTGAGGGAAGAAGTCATGCCCCGATCCTGACACCGTGACATTGCGAAAGAAAGAACAAATGTTTCCGATTACGCGCCCGGCAGGACCTCAACGCTTGCCGGCCGTCCCGAGTTTGACGGTGGGAAGAATGCGGTCCTGCAATTGTGGACAGGTGTAGCTAGGAGGTGCAGCCCTCGCCGTCGCCGTCGCCGTCGAACTTCGGATCCCAGCCCGGGTCGCCGGGCCGGATCGGAGCTGCCCCGGCGGCCTTCACCGCAGTGCAGTTCGCATACACCGGTGCGCTGCCGACACCGGCTGCGGGATCAGCCGCAACATCCTCTGCCCCTGCATCCGCGCCGGCAACGGCAACCGCCGGAGGCAACCCGGCGCCGTCGGGCACCGGCTGGTCCGGACAGGTGGACAGGACGGAGGCGATCGCGTCGTGCTCGGCCTGGGTCATCCACAGGCTGTACTTGGCCTTGACGGCTGTCTGCGTCGCAACGTAGCCGCAGCGGAAGGCCTTGTTTGGCGGCAGCCAGCTGGCGGCGTCGGAATCCGACTTGGCACCATTGGCAGGACCGTCGGCGGCCATCAGGTTCAGCGGGTCGTTGGCAAGCTGGCGGCGGTCCTCGGCAGAGAGCTGCTGGGCACCCTTCTGCCAGGCATCGGAGAGCGCCACGACGTGGTCGATCTGGACGGCGGTGCTGGTCTCGTTGCCGCGCACAAAACTGATGGTGGTCCCGGTGTAGGGGTCGGCGAAGCTGCCCGAGGCCACCACGCACTCCTTGGTTCCGTCCTTATAGACGACGGCGGTGAGATCGCGGGCCAGGATGTCGTTGCGGGTATCGCACCCGTTGTGGTCGATGTCGGCCCAGGCCGGTCCGAACTGATCCCGGTCATAACCGGTCTTGGGGGCGCGGCCCTTGATCGGCAGGGTTGCGAGTTGTTCCAGTGCGGTTCCCGCTGCTGCCGGTCCGGCCGGCTCCGGGGCTTCGGCCGGCCCGGCCGCTTCAGCTGGGGCTGGGGCCTCGGCCGTGGCGGAGATCGAAGAGGAGGCGTTTCCGGTTTCGGTTTCGGCCAGCGGCGTGCAGGCGGCGGAACCGAACAGAATGACGGGCAGCGCTATAAGGGACAGAACCTTGGAATGTAGAGAAGTCATCGGTATTTATTATGGGTGATTTTCCGGTGCGGAAATTCCGCGACTCTCGGGTCGCTGCCGGTTCTGTGCCGGATTTCGGTCTGCTCCTGCCGCTGTTCTCCCGAAACTCCGGTGAGTGGCACCCCGCCGCAGGAGGAAACTATCGCTATGCTCCCGCCGTCGTCCGCCGTTTTCCCTAGCCGGCGCCCCTTCCTTCCCCCAACACTGGGACGTAGATTCGTTAGTACCGTCAGCGCAGGGAGATGTTATGGCTACGAACAAGACCACGGCTACCGAGGCTACCGAGGCTACGAACAAGGCAAAGGCCGCGGCCACAGGGAACGGCAGCAAGCCGGCCGACCGTGATGCAGCAGCTGACGGGATATCACCCGACGGGAATGGCCAGCCGTCAGCTCTGACCGAGGACTACACCAGCGAGCTGGACGAACTGCGCGAGCTCAAAATCAAGACCAAGAAAATGAAGGAAAACGCCGACGATGACGCCTGGCGGCACAACTATCCGTATGACAAAAAAATGTCGCGGCGCAGCTACGAACGGCAGAAGCGGGCACTGCAGATCGAGCTCTTGAAAATGCAGCTCTGGGTGAAGGACACCGGGCAGAAAATGCTCCTCATCTTCGAGGGCCGTGACGCCGCCGGCAAAGGCGGTTCCATTAAGCGTTTCAATGAACACCTCAATCCCCGCGGTGCGCGGATCGTGGCGCTGGAGAAGCCCACCGACAGTGAGCGGACGCAATGGTACTTCCAGCGGTATATCGCCAGACTTCCCAGCGGTGGTGAGATCGTCATGATGGACCGGTCCTGGTACAACAGGGCAGGGGTGGAACGCGTGATGGGGTACTGCACGCCGGCGCAGTATTTGGAGTTCATGCGCGAAGTGCCCGAGTTGGAGCGCATGTTGGTGAACTCGGGTGTGCTGCTCACGAAACTCTGGTTTTCCGTGGGCCGAGCCGAGCAGGTGGCCCGGTTTGCTGCCCGCGAAACAGATCCGGTGAAACAGTGGAAGCTCTCCCCCACCGACCTGGCCAGCCTGGACAAGTGGGATGACTACACCGAAGCCAAGGAAGCCATGTTCTTCTACACCGATACCGGTGATGCGCCGTGGACGGTGGTGAAGTCCAACGACAAGAAGCGCGCGCGGCTTGAGGCCATGCGCCAGGTCCTCCATTCCGTGGACTACCCCAACAAGGACACCTCACTGGTGCATGCGCCCGATCCCCTGATCGTGGGGCCGGCTGCAAGCCACTTCGAGGAAGACGAGGAGCCCAGCGGCCGTTTCCCCGTGGTCAAGCCCAAGGGCTGATCCGGCTGCGTCGCGCACCGGCGATCCTCATAGGTAAGGGAACGCCCCGGCGATCCTCGTAGGTGTCGCGCACCGGCGATCCTCGTAGGTGTCGCGCACCGGCGATCCTCGTAGGTGTCGCGCACCGGCGATCCTCGTAGGTGTCGCGCACCGGCGATCCTCGTAGGTAAGGGAACGCCCCGGGTAGGTAGTCCTGTCCAAAAAGACAGGTATTTCAAGACCCGGAAAAGGCCCCTTTTCGGGGTCTTTTGGGCTGATTTTGACCCGGAAATGTCAGAGGCAGATGAAAGCCTGAAGACATGGATCAGGACAGGACTTTTCCCGGCAACGAGGCCGGCGGCGACGACGGCGGCGGTGGGGCCGACGGCGGTTGTGGCGGGGCGGGCGCGACCGCGGCGCAGCGCAGCCGGTCGGTTTTCGACGCCGGCCTGGATTCCTTCACCGGATCCTTGGTCCTGCAGGGCGTCGAAATTCTGGATCAGGACCAGGCAGGGGTGGTGTTGACCCGGCTGGATCAGCTGGGCAGGTGGGTGCAGGCGCAGCAGGCCAAAGTCCTGCACCGGATCGAGGGCATCTTCCGGGACGAAATGTTCTTCGCATCAGGGAAACTCGAGCCGGGTTTGGCGTTCAGTCTCGCCGCCGAGGAAGCCGCGACCATCCTCGGGGTCCCCACGGGCACCGCTGCCATGCGGATGAACGAAGCCGGAACCCTCTGTGACACGCACTCCGCCACGCTCGCGAAACTCGAGTCCGGGGCGCTGAGCTACGGACATGTTCAGGCGGTGTTGGATCAGTCCCAGAACATTCCCGCCGGTGAACTGCCGGGCTTCGAAGCGGAACTGTTGGCGGTGGCGGTTGCGGGGCAGACGGGTTCCCAGTTCCGGGTCAAGGCCCGGCGGCTGCGGGAGAACAAATATCCGGAGACGATTCAGAAACGGCAACGCACGGCGTTTGAGAAGCGCCGCGTGGTGCTGGACCCGGGCTGTGACGGAATGTCCTGGCTCTCGGCGTTCCTGCCCGCGGAGAAGGCGCAAGCGATCTTCACTCAGCTTTCGAAGGCCGCCCGGGGTGAGCAGTCCGCCGGGGACCCGCGGATGGTGGATCAGTTGCGGGCAGACATTCTCGAGGACCTGCTGCTGGACCATGACGACCGGGATACCTCGTGCGGCAAAACCCCCAGCGGCGGCGGAAAGACCAACAGCAACCGGGCACGGGGCGAGATCCTGGTGCTGATCAACGCCGAAACCCTCTTCGGCGCGGACGAACAGCCGGCAGAGTTGCATGGTTACGGACCCATCAGCCCGGAAACCGCCCGCCGGATGGCCCGGGAAGCAGCGAAATGGACACCGGTCGAACGGGATCCCGAGACTGAGGAAATCCTGAGGGTGGGCCGACGACGAAAGATCCCGGCCGGACTTCAGCGCTGGCTGCGCGCACGGGACGGAACCTGCCGGTTCCCGGGGTGCCGGTCGAACGCCGTGATCTCCGAGATCGACCACACCCGACCCTGGGCGCAGGGCGGGAAAACCGATCACGACAATCTCGAGCACCTCTGCCGGCGGCACCACATGTTCAAAACCGAAGGGTTCTGGAAGGCCTGCCAACCGGAAGCGGGGATTATCGAGTGGACCTCACCGGGTGGGCGGACCTACCGCACCGATCCGCACCTCGCCTTGGTTTCGAAACCGCCAGGAATTCCGAAACCGCCCGCCACTGCACCAGGCTCTGCTCCAGCACCAGTGGGCTCTCCCGTTCCCGAGGGGTACGAGTCGGATCCTCCACCATTCTGACGATCAAATGTTTGGGGCCCGGAGCAATTCCATAGATTCTGCTGTTCCGGATGCGGCCTTGGATCTACTATGCACCCATGCCATGTCCCGGCAGCGATCAATGCAAAGATCAAGTCAGAGCACGTAAGACCCGCTCTACGGGAAAACAACGGCGCCCCGCGAGCCGGTTGAGCGGGCTGCTGATTGCCGGCTGCTTGGCCCTGGCGATGGCAGCATGCACGCAAGGGGAACCTTCGGAGCCTGCGCCCGGGACAGTCACGCAGTCGCTGCCTGCGCCGTCCCCCACGCCCGAGCCCTGGCCGTCGGACTCATCGCCGCCGTCGTCCTCGCCGTCCTTGCCGCCCTCATCCAGGCCGTCAGCCTCGCCCTCACCAGACGGTGGCATCACCGTCAGCCTCAACGCCATGAGGCTGAACATCGGCGAGCGCATCATCAGCATTCGTGTTTTCAACGGGACTGCAGCACCGGTTTCCATTACGGCGGCCAAGCTCGCCACGCCGCTTTTTGACGGCATGCCCTTCTGGACTCCCGGTCCTTCGGGATCAAGCGTCCTGCGTTCCGGCGCAACTGTGGCCCTGCCTGTTCCGCTAACGGCAGCCAACTGCGGCCAGGCAGCAGCAGACCCGGGAGCATCGCCGCGTAAATCCCCAACCACGGCGCCGTCCGCACCCCGGGCGCCCTCCCCGGTCCCGGCACCCTCCCCTGCCCCGGCCCCAACTCCACCGCCACGTCCGTCCCCGTCCCCGTCCCCGTCCCCGTCCCCGTCCCCGTCCCCGCAGCCAATAGTGTTCCTAACGCTGGACGGAGCGGAGCATCAGTTTCCGGCAACGGATCCCCATGAAGTTCTTTCCTCGCTGCAACACCAGGATTGTCTGGGGCAAGCGGCACGCGAGGTGGCGGAGCTAAGCCTCCCTGGCGAATTGGACGTCGCCCCGGACCAGAGGACCGCCGTCGTCCGCCTTTCCGTAGTCCCGACCGGAAACAGCGGGGACATGGAGCTAAACGGCATCCGCGGAACAACCTTGCTGACGGAGGACCCGGAGCAGCCCTGGCCCCGGAATCTATCCATTGCGGGCACGGGCTCTGCCTCAGTGGTGGAGGTGTCTGTCCTGCCGGCGCGCTGCGATCCCCACGCCATCGCGGAAGACAAGGCAGGCACCAGGCTGCCGGTGGATATCACGGCAGGAGAGTGGTCGGGGCAGCTGCTGCTGAAACCCGACGAGGAGTTCACCCGTTCGGTCTACGCTTTCGTCACCGCCGCCTGTGCCAAGGCCGGATCAACCGAATCGGCGGACCGCAGGAAGTGACAGGAAAGACGCAGACCACTCCATTGTGATCTGCGCTCCTCAGATGCTAGCGGTTCTACCCGAGGTTTGCAGGAACCAAGCTGGGGTGTCATGGATCCGCAGTCCCAGACATCAGTCGCGGAAGTGTCGGGAGTGCGTGAGACGATAAAAACATGCCTTCCTCACCGCCTCTGATCGATGTCACCGACATCATCCGCGTCGTGGGCGGCGCCGCCTTTCAACGCGGCCAGACCTACGCCAAAGGCGGCGCGGTGGACACGATGGAGTGGGATCCGCAAGCCGAAGTGCTGCGGGCCAAGGTCCGGGGGCATTCCTCCGTTCCGTACCGCACCATGCTGCAGCTGGGTGAAAAACGGCAGGGCGACTACCGGCTCCTGGACAACCACTGCAGCTGCCCGGTGGGGTTTGACTGCAAGCACGTCGCCGCCGTCGCGCTGCAGAGCAACACCGACCACCTGATCGCGCGGCAGGAGTTCATCCGCCCGGGCATCCCCGGCAAAACGGCAGTTCCTGCCTGGCAGGAATCACTGCAGACCCTGATCGACGCAGACCTGGGTGCACTGACCGGCACTCCTGCGGCGGCAACCCCGTTGGCCCTGCAATTCGAACTACGCCCGTCCGACGCCGGAATCGGCACCCGCTGGGGAACTCCCGCACCGCGCAGCGCGCACCGGGCCACCGCCTTCCGGCTGGGGGTCCGTCCCGTGGTCCGCAATACCAAGGGCAACTGGGTCAAGAACAACCTGGCCTGGAGCAACATCGCGTACCAGACCTACGGGCTGAAACTGAATCCTGAACAGCACCGCTGGTTCTCCCAGTTCCCTGCCCTGCACCGCTCCAACGGTGTGAGCTACTTCGGCCAGAACGATTCCTGGCTCTACCTGGACGACTTCTCCAACCCCCTGCTGTGGCAGCTCCTGGAAGAGGCCCGGCGCATCGGTGTTGAGTTCGTCGGCACCAAAAAGGACACCACGGTGCAGCTCGGAAAGCGGGCCACCCTGTCCCTGGACATCCGCGCCGCCGAAGCCGACGGCCCCGGCCCCCTGCAGCTGCTGCCGGTGCTGGAAATCGACGGCCACCCCTATCCCACCGACGCGGCCGGATTGGTCGCCGGGCACGGAATCTATGTGCGGAGCCCCGAGAACGTCATCGCCCTGGCTCCCACCGCCCGGCCGCTCACCGACCAGGACAAGGGGCTGCTGTTGAAGGGCGCCCCCGTCATGATCCCGGAAGGCGATGCACCCCTCTTCCTGGAGAAGTTCTACCCCAAGCTCCGCCAGGTCCTGCCGGTGACCAGCAGCGACAATTCGGTGGAATTCCCCGAAATCTCCCCGCCGCTGCTGGTGCTCACGGCGTCCTTCCAGCCGGAGGACGAGCTGTTCCTGGACTGGGAATGGGAGTACCGGCAGGGCGGTGACATCACGCGCTTCCCGCTCGGCACCCGTCCAGATCCGGCCGCGGACTACCGTGATGTGGCTGCTGAAGCGGAACTGCTGACCAACGTGGGCAAGGCCCTCGGATCAGTGCCGCGCAGCCGCTCCTACTCGGGCATCGATACCGCCGAGTTCACCGAGTATCTGCTGCCCAAGATCGAAAAGGTCGACGGCGTCCGGGTGGACGTCATCGGTGAGCGGCACAATTACCGCGAGCTCACCAGCGTCCCTGAGCTTCGCATCACCACGGTGGAAACCGAGCGGCGGGACTGGTTCGATCTGGGCATCATGATCACGGTGGACGGCCGCCTCGTGCCCTTCGCCGATGTGTTCAAGGCCCTGTCCCAGGGCAAGACCAAACTGCTCCTGCCCGACCGCACCTACCTGGCCCTGGACCGGCCGGAATTCGCCCAATTGCATGCCCTGCTCGAGGAAGCCGAAGGCCTGCAGGAATGGGAAACCGGCGAAATGACCATCAGCCGGTACCAGGCCGGATTGTGGTCCGAGCTGGAGGAACTGGCCGAAGAAACCGAGCAGGCCGCCGCCTGGCGGGCTTCGGTGACCGGGCTGCTGGAGCTGGAATCAGTGGCACCGGTGCCGCTGCCCAGCGGGCTCAAGGCCGAACTGCGCCCCTATCAGGCCGAAGGATTCAACTGGCTCGCCTTCCTCTGGCAGCACGGGCTGGGCGGCATCCTGGCCGACGATATGGGACTGGGCAAAACCCTGCAGACCCTGGCGCTGCTGGCGCACGCCCGCCAACAGGCCGACGACGGCGCCGCGCTTCTCGGTGCCGCTTCCGCTCCGGGTGAGGCTGCCGACGACGGCGCCGCCCCCGCTCTGGAAGGAGTCTCGGCCCCGCGCCGCCCCTTCCTTGTCGTCGCGCCCACCTCGGTGGTGCCCAACTGGCTCTCCGAAGCGGCCCGCTTCACGCCGGGCCTGCGTGCGGTGGCCATCCCCGACACCACCGCCAAATCCAAGGTCCCGCTGGCCGACCTGACCGCTGACGCCGACATCGTCATCACCTCCTATGCGGTCTTCCGGCTGGACTTTGCCTCCTACCGCAATCTGGAATGGGACGGGCTGATCCTGGACGAGGCGCAGTTCGTCAAGAACAGGACCACCCGAGCCCACCAGTGCGCCAGGGACCTGCAAGCGCCGTTCAAGCTGGCGATCACCGGTACGCCCATGGAAAACAACCTGCTCGAACTGTGGAGCCTGTTCGCCATCGTGGCACCGGGGCTGTTCCCGTCGGCCCGCAAATTCATCGAGGAATACCAGCGGCCCATCGAGCGCGGCGAAGATGCCAAGCTGCTCGCCCGGATGCGGCGCCGGATCCGCCCGCTGCTGATGCGGCGCACCAAGGAAGCCGTGGCCAAGGACCTGCCCGAGAAGCAGGAACAGGTCCTCGAAGTGGAGCTGAGCCCCAAGCACCGCAAGATCTACGAGATGCATCTGCAGCGCGAGCGGCAGAAGCTGATGGGCCTGATCAAAGATCTGGACCGCAACCGGATGATCGTCTTCCGCTCCCTGACCCTGCTCCGGATGCTGAGCCTGGATGCCTCGCTGGTGGACGAGGACTACGCCGGCGTCCCCTCAGCCAAACTCGACGCGCTCTTCGAACAGCTCGAAGACGTCACCGCCGAGGGGCACCGGGCGCTTATCTTCAGCCAGTTCACCTCCTTCCTCAAGAAGGCCGCCGAGCGGCTGGACGCGGCAGGCATTCCGTATGCCTATCTGGACGGCTCCACCCGCAACCGTGGCGACGTCATCAACTCGTTCAAGGACGGCAAGGCGCCGGTCTTCCTGATCAGCCTCAAGGCCGGCGGCTTCGGCCTGAACCTGACCGAGGCCGACTACGTGTTCCTGCTTGACCCGTGGTGGAACCCCGCCGCGGAATCGCAGGCAGTGGACCGCACCCACCGGATCGGGCAGACCCGCAATGTGATGGTCTACCGGATGGTCGCCCGCGGCACCATCGAGGAAAAGGTCATGGCCCTCAAGGAGCAGAAGGCCAAGCTGTTCAGTTCAGTGATGGACGACGACGCCGTGTTCAGTTCCGCGCTCACCGCCGACGATATCCGGGCCCTGCTCGACTGACGCAGCAGCTCCCACGCGGCAGGTATCAGGTCAGACGGCAGGTCGTCCGGCTGGTTCCGGATCCACAGGGCACAGCCGGGTTTCATGCCGGCGTCACCGTATGAATTTGGGCACCTTCCTGTGCGGCGGAACCTGCGCAATCCGCTTAGCTGCAAGGAATTGCAAGGGACCGCAGGGCTGCCCCGGATCGGAGCCCCTCAGCGGCACGATTAATCTGGAAAACAGTCAGTTTGTCTGGCTGGCTGCGTGTTTTTCCGTGCTGTCATCAGGAAAGGAACATGAGCACTCAGGAATCCACTCTTATACGCCCTTTGAATGTCCGGCCGAAGGATGAAGATGACCTGGTGCATATCTTCTGCACGCCCTGCAAGCGCCGTGCCATGCACCATGCCCGGCGGCCCGTCCCGTTTTGCGGCAAGCCGATGCCCAACCGTCCACTGCGTGATGACAACGGCCAGCTCCCGGTTTGCGTGGTGTGCCTGGATCTGGCGCGGTCCGGCCCCTGCTCCCGCTGCGGCACCCGTGCCCTGCTCTGACTTCACTCCCCGGGGGAACGACGCCCTCCTCCCTGGAGAATGGCGGTCCCCTCAGACGCCGCCAGCGGGCCATTCCCAGCACCCCGTTTGATTTGTACAGTGGGGGAATGGCTACTGACGAACGTCCCATCGGATTCTGGCTCAAGCTTGTAGACCAACTGGTAGATGACGAATTCGGCTCCAGTTTCGAAGAACACGGCGTTACCCGGCGGCAGTGGCAGATGATGAACCTGCTGACCGACGGTCCGGCCACGGAAAAGCAGCTCACCGACGGCTTGAAACCGTTCTTTCCCGTCGTCGAAACCGGCACCTCAGTGGAACTCATCGAGGAACTGCGCGAAAGCGAATGGGTTGCGTTGGACGATGGCCAGTACCAGCTCACGGATCTGGGCCGCCGCAGCCTCGAAAACCTGCGCGGCGCCGTCGAGCGCATCCGCGAACAGCTCACGGAAAACATTTCCGAGGAGGAATACACGGCCCTGGTGACAGTGCTGCAGCGGATGGCCACCAACCTCGGCTGGGACGAATCAAAGGACAAGCCGCCGGTCACTTAGACCCGGGGGCCGGCTGCACTTCCCGGCGCAGTTGATGGGTTAGGCTCCCGCCATGGGGAAAAGGGCCGCGGGGCAGATCTACGTTGAAATACCAATTGCAGCTGACATGGACCGGCTCTGGCAGCTCAGCCAGGACACCGGGCTGCACCCCCGCTGGGACCTGCGATTCACCGCCATTCGTCCTACCCGGTCGGAGGCTGACGGCACGCAGCGGTTCAGCTACGAATTCCGGCTTCCGTTCCACACCATCACCGGCACCGGGACCTCGCTGGGCACCCGGACCGGCACGGACGGCCATGCCACGTCCGTCCTGAAATTCACCACCGCCGACGCTCTCTCACCGATTGGGCCCGGTTCCGGATACTGGCGGTACCAGCCGTACGACGGCGGTGTCCGGTTCAGCACCGGTTACACCTACCAGCCGGGTTGGGGCCTGTTGGGAACGGTCCTCGATGCCCGCCTCATCCGACCGGCCTTGGGCTGGGCCACAGCCCTGAGCTTTGACCGGCTGCGGCTATGGGCGGAACAGGATCTTGATCCGGCAACCGCCCGCAATGCGTGGCTCGTCGATGCGGCCACGCGCACCGCCGGGATGGGTGCCGCCGCTGCCCTGCTCACAGCCGCCGCCCGCAACCGAAGCGTCACCACTGTCCTAGCGGCCCTGCCGGCCGCCGTCGCCCTGCTCGCCGCCGTACTGCGCGCTCCTGCCGGCCCCCGTGTGCCGCGGGCCGGCAGATGCCTCCGCTCCCCAACGGACCGGCGGAATTCCCAAGCGCCCTCGCACCTGGCCACGCTGCCGGAGCCGGCATGAGTACCGCGAGCGCAGCGCGCAACCAAACCGGCGCACCGGCACAACCGGCGCAGCCGGCCACCACATCGGAGTCCGTCTTCCGGCAGGCTCTCGGCGACGACTTTGACCGATTGCACCCGATGCTGCAGCGCCGCTTTGGAGTGGATCCCGGCGCCGGTTATGCCTGCGTAGGCAACGGTGTTTTTGCCGAGGTCCGCCGTGGCGCGTGGTGGACTGTGCCATTCCTGAAGTTCGGCGCGTTCCGCAACATCCTCTTCCCCGATCAGGGCACCAATGTGCCGTTCACCATCGAGAACTACCCCTACATCGACAGGTTTGGCCGCCCCACGGTCACGTTCATCCGGACCCTGGACATCCGTCCCGGCAGGCGCCGGCGGTTCGACGCCACGATGATCTACAGCCCCGGCCGCGGCGCCGTCGTCGACTATCTGGGCACGCACCAGCACTTGGCCACCGATCTGCAGCTGGCGGTGCGTGAGGACGGGTCGCTGCATCTGCGCTCGACAGCGCTGCGGTTCCATGAGGGTCCCCTCAGCTTCACCGTGCCGGGGTTCCTGACCGGCAGCGCGGATCTGTACGAGGCGTTTGACGACGCCCGCCAGGTCTTCACCATCCAGCTGCAGGTGAGGAATCCACTGTTCGGTTTCCTCTTCGGCTACCGCGGAGAATTCACCTGCGACTTCCCCGCGGTCACCGGCGACGACGTCCCATTCCATCTAAAGCCGGTTCGCGAGGAATTCCGGGACTAACCCGGGTCTATGCACTATCGCTTTTGTGCTTGCCGATGGTCAGGCGGTTCCACCCGGGGTGGAGGCCGGGTTGCTAGACTTGGTGCGCCCATCGCCTAGCAGCACCCGCCCACTGGAGTTTGATGCAGCCGCTCACCGAATCAGAGATCCGCCGCTCCTTCATTAATGCCAGCCGCTCGGAAACTGCCGCACTGAACCTTCCCCAGGACTTGGAATCCCTGGACTGGGAGAACCTGGAACAGCTGGGCTGGCGGGATCACAAAATGCCCAAGCGCGGCTACCTGCTGGCGCCCTTTGAAGGGTCGGTTGTCGGCGTGCTGCTGCGCGCTCCCGATATCGCCGCCCCCAAAAACCGGCGGGTCATGTGCGCCCTGTGCCAGGACGTGAAATCCAAGGACGAAGTGTTCCTTTATGTGGCGCGGAGGGCAGGAGCATCGGGCCGCAACGGCAATTCGGTAGGCACCCTGATCCACGCCGATTTCATCTGCACCCAGAGCGTGCGCGCCGAGGTTGAGCCCTCCCCCATCCATCCCGATCCCGAAGTGGTCATCAAGGAGCGGATCGACGGCTTGCAGTCCCGGACCGAGCAGTTCATCCGCCAGGTCCTGGCCCAGTAGGCCCCAGCCCGCAGACCGGCGCCGCTGTCAGGCACGATGGTCAGTAGCCTTCGTCCACGTCCACCTTGCCGTCCAGCGGCTGCCCGGCGGAGAACCGGCGCACGTTCTCCTGGACCCGGGCGGCCAGCAGCGGAGCCACCATGTCGGGGGTTTCGGCGGTGTGCGGCGTGATCAGGGCCCGCGGTTCGGCCCAGAGCGGGTGCCCTTCGGGCAACGGCTGCGGATCCGTGACGTCCAGCGCTGCACCGGCCAGTTTCCCGCCGGCAAGTGCCGTAACCAGTGCCTCCGTGTCCACCATGGGTCCGCGGCTGATGTTGACCAGGAACGCTTCGGGCCGCAGCAGCGCGAGCCGTCTGGCGTCGATGAGGTGCTCGGTGCCGCCCGTCATCGCCGCGGCAAGGATCACGACGTCGGCGCCCGCCAGGGCCTCGTCCAGCCCGTCATCAGTCACCGTCCGCTCCGGGCACCGGCCGGTTGTGCGCCCGGACCACAGTGACGTGGTCGGTGAATGCCTGCAGCAACCGCAGGATTTCGGAGCCGACACCCCCGGCGCCGACCAGGACCACATTTCGGCTGTGCAGGGACGTTCCCCGCGGCGGCCCCCAGCGCTCCGCCCGCGCGAAGACGGGAATACGGGAATACCGCGCATGATCGCCAGTGTCAGGGTGAGCGCGAACTCCCCCACCGGCTGGCCGAAGGCGCCCTTGCCGCTGGTCCACTCGCGGGCGCGGTTGGCCCGCATGAGGTGCTCATACTGGTCCACCCCGGCGAGATAAAGCTGGATCCAGCGAATGCCGGGGTGCTCGTCAAGGACCTTTTCCAGCTCAGCGGCGCCCACAGCATCGGCCAGCACCACCCCAACCGTGGTGTCGGAAAGAGGCTCGACGACGCCGCCCCCGCCCGTGACGGCGGCGGCAAGCTCGGCGGTGGGCGCGGGAAGAATGGCAATGGAAGGGGCGGGCACCACAGGACCCGAGGCAGATGCCGGGGTCGGATTGAAGGGGTCAGCATGCTTGGCCATGGACGGCTCCTGCGGCTGGAGGGGTTCCCAGTGCCACCGGGCGGGGCGGTATCGGGCCGGTTCCTGCGAGTCTAATTCCGCATGCGCCGCCAGGAAAGGCAGGAAGCGGCGGCGCTCGGGACGGGCGCCCGACCCGGCGCGCCCCTATCCCCGAGCACCTATCCCCCTGTCCCTCGCCTATCTCCGCTGGGTTTGGGCCAGCAGCTCCTCGAACGGCAGCGATGCCAAGGGATCGGGCCGGGCCGGCAGCTGCCGGTCCCCGGAGAGCTGAGGGGGCTGAGAGGGCTGAACGGGCTGTGCGCCGAGCAGTGCCACCAGTTCGGCGGCTGCCCGGCGTACGCGGGAATCCAGGGTGGCTGCTCCGGCGTCGCCGGAACCCCAGTCGCCGGGGGCCGCATAGACGGCGGTGGGGGTTGTCCTGGCGCGCAGATAGCTGAACATGGGCCGCATCGCGAAGTCCAGGACCATGGAGTGCCGGGCGCTGCCGCCGGTGGCTCCGAGGATCACTGGCTTGCCGTCCAGGGCCCTGTTGTCGATCACGTCGAAGAAGGACTTGAACAGCCCGCTCATTGATGCCGTGAAGACCGGGGTCACTGCTACCAGTGCATCGGCGTCGACCACCTCGTTGATCAGGGCTTCCAGCTTGGGCGGGGCGTAGCCGGCCACCATGTTGTTGGCGATGTCGACGGCGTATTCCCGGAGTTCGAATGTGCGCACCGAGGCATCGCTGCCCGCCGCGGCGAATGCCGCCCGGGCTGCCTCGCCGAGCTGGTCGGCCAGCATCCGGCTTGACGAGGGGACGCCCAGCCCTGCTGTAATGACTACGATCCTGCGCTGCGCCATCTCGGCGGCCTCCTCGGTTGTTTCATGCATTTGCATCTACTTCAACCGCAGGCGCACCTCGGGTTATTCCCGCCGCGCGTCCGCTATCCCCCAGCGGCACGGACAAGGATAAAGCTGCCGCCGCCTGCAGCCAAATCGCCGCGGGAGGTAACCGCAGCCAGGCCATCTATGGAGAAAACCGCCTGCCTAAACGCCGATA
The DNA here is from genome assembly GCF_018622995.1 of Arthrobacter jiangjiafuii. Taxonomy (NCBI): domain Bacteria; kingdom Bacillati; phylum Actinomycetota; class Actinomycetes; order Micrococcales; family Micrococcaceae; genus Arthrobacter; species Arthrobacter jiangjiafuii. Next base: position 644,529 of record NZ_CP076022.1, on the reverse strand, counting down.
TCGTTAGTACGCGTCCATTCCTTCCGAGGCCGTTTCTGACTTTGCACAGACCCTGGCCATGGATGCCTTCCAACGAATTGGTGATAGACCCGTGAGTGAAACAACCCAACGCCGCGTCAGTGTGACCGCACTGATGACGGCGCTGCTGGCCGCCTGCATGGCGTTCCAGCTGAACGCTTCCATGCTCTCCCCCGCACTGGTGACCATCGAGCAGGAGCTGAACACCACCGCTGCAGCGGTTGCGCTGACCCAGACGGCGTTCTTCACCTCCGCAGCCCTGTTCTCCCTGTTCCTGCCGCGGCTGGGTGACATCATCGGGCGCAAGAAGGTCCTTGGCGGCATGCTGGCGGTCCTGACCGTTGGCTCCGTGGTGGCCGCGCTGGCCCCCAGCGTCGAGGTGCTGTTCCTGGCCCGCCTGATCCAGGGCGTTTCAGGGCCCACAGTTGCGCTGTCCATGATCATGCTGCGCGTGGTGGTCACTGAGCCGAAGCGTTACGGAACCCTGATGGGTATTATCGCCGCAGTCAACGGCGGCATCGCCGGGGTCGACGCCATCGCGGGCGGCTACCTGGCACAGAACCACGGCTTCGCCTCGGTCTTCTGGACCATGGCCGTCGTGGGTGCCATCGCGGCCGCATTGGTCATCTTTGCGGTGCCCGAATCCAGCGCGGCCAAGAAGGACAAGATGGACTGGGTGGGCGTTGTTCCCCTGGTCATCTCCGTGGGCACCCTGCTCACCGCCTTCAACGAGGCCGGCAAGCTGGCAGCAGCCAACTGGCTCCTGGTGGCCGGGCTCATCGTCGTCGCCGTCGTTGCCTTCACCGTCTTCTGGAAGGTGGAAAACCGGACCGACCACCCCTTGATCGCCACCTACCTGCTCAAGCAGCGCTCCACGTGGGCGCTGCTGCTGACCACGCTGCTGACCATGACCGGTGTCTTTGCGGTCATGAACGGCATCCTTCCCGCCCTGGCGCAGGACGGCGTCGTGGGCTTCGGGATGGGTGCCGAGGCATCCGCGTGGTGGACCATCACCCCGTACGCCCTCGCGGGCCTGGTCATTGGCCCCTTCGCCGGCCGCCTTGCGGGAAGCTGGGGCTACGCCAAGGTGCTGCGGATCGGCACCATCGGCTCCGTCATTGCGCTGGCGCTGATGCTCCCGGTCGTTGGCAGCGATTCGCGGCTGGGCCTGCTGGCTGTGTCCATCCTGGTCGGCATCACCTATGCCGGTATTGGCAATGTCATGCTCAGCGGCTTGGGCGTGATGCTCTCCCCCAAGGAGAACCCCGGCTTCCTGCCGGGCCTGAACGCCGGAGCCTTCAACCTCGGCGCCGGGCTCAGCTTCGCCGTGATCTACGCGGCCAAAACCGCAACCACTGCCGCGGACGGATCCGGCACGGAGGGCTACTACGGCGGCATCATCGCCGGAGTGGTTATCCTGGCCCTGGCCCTGGCCGTCTCGTTCCTGATTCCCAAGCCGGTGCAGGCCGAAACCGTCATCGAGCCCAAGGCTGCCGACGCCGGAGACCGGACCGGCAGCGAACCCGTCGGCGCGGGCACCTCCGCCCGATAGCACCAGCCCGGGCCGGGTGCCGCACGCTCCCGGCCCGCCTGCCGTCATAAAAGGCCCTCGTCAGCGGCCCGACGCCGGTGCACGGCTTACGCTGTTCCCATGAGTGAGCAGCCCGCCTCCGCACCGGCGTCGTTCCTGGCACCTGTCACCCTTGCCGGGAGGCACGTGATCCTGGAGCCGCTCTCCACGGGCCACATCCCCGGGCTGGTCGAGGCCGTGCATGACGGCGAACTGTGGAACACCTGGTACACCAGGATTCCGACGCCGTCGGGCATGGCAGCAGAGGTCGAGGCACGGCTGGCGCGGCACACCGCCGGGACCATGGTGCCGTTTGCGCTCCGACGCACCGATACCGGCGCGGTCTGCGGCATGACCACTTACATGAACATCAGGACTGAGCACCGACGGCTGGAGATCGGCTCCACATGGCTGGCTGCCAGCGCCCAGCGCACAATGATCAACACCGAAGCGAAGCTGCTGCTGCTCACCCGCGCCTTCGAGGACCTGGACTGTATTGCGGTGGAATTCCGCACCCACTGGCACAACCACCCCTCACGCGCCGCCATCGCCCGGCTGGGGGCCAAGCAGGACGGCGTCCTGCGCAACCAGGATCTCTGGACGGACGGCACGCTGCGCGACGTCGTCGTCTTCTCGATCATTGAGTCCGAATGGCCCACGGTCCGTCTTGCCCTCTCCAGCAAACTCGCTGGCAAGCTGCGCCGCTCCTAGGGGATCCTGACAGGAGGGGACCTGTCAGGAGATGCCCGGACGGCCGCAGCTGCAGCCGCAGCGCACAGGTTAAGTGGCGTTCCTGCCGTATGCAAATCAGCGGCAGAGGCCAATGGGCCGGCCGCCCCCCGAGGGAAATGCGGGGTGAAAATCGTCGCTATCTTTAATGCAGTGCCCGCCCCTACCGGGGCCTGTGCCGCGCTTCGAACCGTCTTGGGGCCAGCCCCGAACCCGCTCCGCTGTCCGCTGCACTCCGCCGTGGCCCGGCCCGTATCCGCACCGCTGCGCACCACGGCTCGGACCGCCACAACGGGGCACCGCACCACCGGGACTTCGCGGTCCCTTAGCTAGAACCTCAACGAAGCGGAGAAGTTATGCCCACCAAGATCATCCTCGACTGCGATCCCGGTCATGATGATGCGGTCGCCCTGCTGCTGGCCCACGGCAGCCCGGAGATCGACCTTCTGGCGGTGACCACCGTCGTCGGAAACCAGACCCTGGAAAAGGTGACCCGCAACGCGCTGGCAATTGCCCGTGTTGCAAATATCACAAACGTTCCCTTCGCTGCAGGCAGTCCGCGCCCGCTCGTACGGACCATCGAAAACGCTCCAGATATTCACGGCGAGTCCGGCATGGACGGCCCCGAACTGCCCGAGCCGAGCATCGAACTGGACCGCCGGCACGCCGTGGACCTGATCATCGACACGGTCATGGCCCATGACCCGGGCACCGTCACCCTGGTGCCGACCGGCGGGCTGACCAACATCGCCCTGGCCGTGCGCAAGGAACCGCGCCTTGCCGAGCGGGTCAAGGAAGTTGTCCTCATGGGCGGCGGCTATCACGTGGGCAACTGGTCCGCGGTGGCCGAGTTCAACATCAAGATCGATCCCGAAGCCGCGCACATTGTCTTCAATGAAAAGTGGCCGCTGACCATGGTTGGCCTGGACCTGACCCATCAGGCGCTGGCTACCGACGAGGTTGCCGCACGCATCGCCGCTGTGGGCACCAAGCCGGCCAAGTTTGTTGGTGAACTGCTGGAATTCTTCGGCAAGACCTACAAGGACGCGCAGGGCTTCGACTTCCCGCCCGTCCATGACCCGTGCGCCGTCGCGTACGTGATCGACCCTTCGGTCATGACCACCCGGCGCGTTCCGCTGGACGTCGAGCTGACCGGCACCCTGACCCTGGGCATGACGGTGGCGGACTTCCGCGCGCCGGCGCCCGCTGACTGCAACACGTCCGTGGCCGTTGACCTGGATCACCAGAAGTTCTGGGACCTGGTTGTGGACGCCCTGGAGCGAATTGGCGAGGTAAACCTGTGACTGAAACATCCCAGCGCCGCGTAAACGTGGCAGTGCTGATGACGGCACTGCTGGCCGCCTGTGTGGCGTTCCAGCTGAACGCCTCCATGCTGTCCCCCGCCCTGGTCACCATCGAAGAGGAACTGAACACCACCTCGGCGGCGGTGGGCCTGACCCAGACGGCGTTCTTCACTTCCGCCGCCCTGTTCTCCCTGTTCCTGCCCCGCCTCGGGGACATAATCGGCCGCAAGAAGGTCCTCGGCGGCATGCTGGTGGTTCTCACCATCGGCTCCGTGGTTGCCGCACTGGCACCGAGCATTGAAGTGCTGTTCGTTGCCCGCCTGATCCAGGGCGTCTCCGGACCTGTGGTTCCGCTGGCCCTGATCATGCTGCGGGTGGAAATCCGTGAACCGAAGCTCTACGGCACCCTGATGGGTGTGATCACCGCTGTCAACGGCGGCATTGCCGGTGTCGACGCCGTTGCCGGCGGCTACCTGGCACAGAACCACGGCTTCGCGTCCGTGTTCTGGGCCATGGCTGTTGTGGGCGCTGTTGCCGCGGCCCTGCTGATCTTCCTGGCGCCGGAGTCCACGGCGGAGAAGAAGGAAAAGATGGACTGGGTGGGCGTGGTTCCCCTGGTCATCTCGGTGGGCACCCTGCTGACCGCGTTCAACGAGGCCGGCAAGCTGGCAGCCGCCAACTGGCCGCTGGTGGCCGGGCTCATCGTCATTGCCGTCATCGCGTTCGCCATCTTCTGGAAGGTGGAGAACCGCACCGCCCAACCCCTCGTGGCTACGCACCTGCTCAAGCAGCGTTCCACCTGGGCACTGCTGCTGACCACACTACTGACCATGACCGGCGTTTTTGCCGTCATGAATGGCATCATTCCCGCCCTCGCCCAGGACGGCGCCGTGGGCCTCGGGCTGGGTGCCGAAGAATCAGCTTGGTGGACGCTGACGCCCTACGCCATCGCCGGCCTGGTTGTCGGTCCGTTCGCCGGACGCCTCGCCGCCAGCTGGGGCTATGGCAAGGTGCTGCGGATCGGAACGATCGGCTCCGTCATCGCCCTGGCGCTGATGCTGCTGGTGGTGGGCAGCGATTCCAAGCTGAGCCTGCTGGGCATTTCGGTGCTGGTCGGCATCACCTACGCCGGCATTGGCAACATCATGCTCAACGGCCTGGGAATCGTGCTTTCCCCCAAGGAGAACCCCGGCTTCCTGCCGGGCCTGAACGCCGGCGCCTTCAACCTGGGCGCCGGGCTCAGCTTCGCGGTGATCTACGCCGTCAAGACGGCTGCCACCCCGGCGGACGGCACGGGCACCGAAGGCTACTACGCCGGTATTATTGCCGGTCTGATCATTCTGGTTTTGGCCCTGGCCGTTTCCTTCCTGATCCCCAAGCCGGTTGAAGCTGAAGTCCACGCCGACGCAGGCAACCGCTAACCCCCGCCATCCCAAGGAGAATCTCCAGCATGACCGCCGGAAAAGTCGTAGTTGTAGGGTCGCTCAATGCGGACCTGACCGTCCGCACCGATCGTTTCCCCTCTCCCGGGGAGACCCTCAACGGCTCGGAACTGGTTATCGTCCCGGGCGGGAAAAGCGCCAATCAGGCCGCCGCCGCAGCCATCCTCGGAGCGGATGTGCGCCTGTTCGGGGCCGTTGGAGCTGACGGCCACGGAGATCTGCTGCTGAAGGCAGCGGCAGAGGCCGGTGTTGACGCCTCCCGGGTGCTGCGCCGGCCGGCCACGGCGACCGGAACGGCCATGATCGTGGTCGATGCTGCCGGGGAGAACACGATCATCGTCTCCCCCGGAGCCAACGGCACGGTCACCGGCGCAGAGCTCCCGGCCGATCTGTTCGACGACGCCGCTGTGCTCTGCCTGAGTCTGGAGGTCCCGCTGGAAGCGGTGTCCGCCGCTGCGCAGGCAGGGCACGACGCCGGTGCGACAGTGCTGCTGAATCTCTCACCGTACCGGGAGGTTCCTGCCTCGCTGCTGGCCGTGACCGACGTCCTGCTGGTCAATGCCCATGAAGCCGCGCAGGTGACCGGCCTGGCCGACCCGGCTGCTGATTGGGAGGCGGTCCTCAGCGCCCTCACCGGCCTCGGGATCTCCAAGGCAATCATCACCCTGGGCGGTGACGGCGCCGTGGTGCTGGATGGAACTGCTTCCGGCAGCGACCGGGTGGTTGCCGCGGCACCCACCCGGGTCACCGCAGTGGACACCACCGGCTGCGGGGATGCCTTCACGGCAGCCACGGCTGCCCGGCTGGCTGCGGGTGCCTCGTTGCCCGAAGCTGCTGCCTTTGCGGCCCGGGCCGGTGCCCTGGCCGCCACGCTTCCGGGTGCGCAGTCCTCCTACTCGGCGCTGCTGGACCTGGCGGGCTAAACGGCTGGCTGTTTTGCGCGAAAAGCGGTGCCTTTCTTTGGAGAGGCACCGCTTTTCCATTGCCCACCCGCCACAGAGTGCTGCTCACCCGCCCCGCGGGGGGAGAGTCTTCCTGGACCGGGACCGGTTAGGGTGTCTTCTACGGCGGCGAAAACGCCGCAGGCTCAACGAGCTCTATGGGGGAAGCATGTCCGAGCAAGTACCGCAGGTGCCACCAGCGCCGCAGGACAACAACTACAGTTACAACTCCTACGCCGGAGGCCAGATGCCGGGCGCACCCGCCGCGGCTCCGGTCCCGCCGAAGCGGCCGAAGCAGGTGGACTCGTCTTTTGTTCTGCTGATGATCACCCTGGTCCTGACGGTGATCAGTGTTCCGGCGGGGATCGCATTCCTGGCCTCAGACGAGAACAAGGCAGCCATGCAGGCTGATGCAGCAGCTGCCGGCTTCACTCTCGATCTGGACGTCGCCATCGCAGCAGGCGCCATGGTGCTGGTGGTTATGGGCATCATCTGCTTTGCCATCACCCTGCTGGTTGCGATCTTCATCCGGAAGGGCCACAACTGGGCCCGGATCGTCCTCGCCGTCTACGCCGGGCTTAGCGTGCTGACCCTGCTAACGGGAACAAACCTGCTGGGTTGGTGGGGAATCCTGTTGATGGTTGCCGCCACCGTGCCGCTGTTCCTGAAGCCGGCACCGGCGTACTTCAGCGAGATGAAGCAGTACCGGCTGAGCAGGAAGTTCAGCCAGGTCCAGTAGCGCGAGCTGCTGATCCTGTTTGATCTGAAGGCGGTGCCTCCCGGACAGGGAGGCCCCGCCTTTTTGTATTCCTGCACTTTCCGCCTGCTGCTAGGCTCTGGCCGCATGGACGAAAAACTGGGCGAATTCCTGGCCAACTTCAACCGCGCCATCGAACTCGCTCGGACGCACACGGCCGAAAACGACGGCCGCGAGCATCTCGTTGATGTACTGACTGCCCACGTTGGTGTGGCCGCAGCCGATGTGCCGATCGTGTCGCAGGACATCCCGGTCCACCGCTTTGCGGATCTGGACATTGCGATGGAGACCATCGCCGCACGGGATCCCGGGGCCAGGCTTATCGGGGTGGGCGGCGGACAGCAGCGCCAGCACCAGTCCCTGTCCGACCTGGTCCAGGAAGGATTCGGCCCGGTGGGTATCGGGCAGCCGGATTTCCTGAACCTCGCGATCGGCCCCGAGCGCAGCCGTGATGTGGTGGCTCTGGGACTGCGGCTGTTTACCTATGAGGGCATCCCGCTGGCTGTCCTGCAACGCGCCGCCAACCCTCAGTACGGACGCTCGGGACCGGACGTGGCCGTCCTGGCCCGGGAGCGGGAGGCCGCCGTGCGGTTCCTTGCCGAGATTCAGGAGGATCTGCGCACCAACAGCATCCTGCGTGGCCAGGTGGTGTCCTTCGCCTTCGATCCCTACGGCCAGCAGGGCGCCGGTGTCACGTTCCTGGCCCGCCCTTCATTGCCTGCCGGCGAGGTGATCCTTCCGGACGGAGTGCTGGACCGGGTGGGCCGGCACGTCCTGGGCATTGCGGCGAACCGGGACGTGCTGCTCTCGCACGGACAGCACCTCAAGCGCGGCGTCCTACTCTACGGCCCGCCCGGCACCGGCAAGACCCACACCGTGCGGCACCTGCTCAGCGCCAGCGAAGGCACCACGGCAGTGCTCCTGGCCGGGAACTCGCTGCATGCTGTGGGGGAAGCAGCTCGGCTGGCGCGTGCCATGGCGCCCTCCATGGTGATCCTGGAGGATATCGATCTGGTCGCTGAGGACCGGAACATGGGGCACGGCCCGCAGCCGCTGCTGTTCGAAGTCCTCGACGCCCTCGACGGGCTGGATGCCGACGCCGACGTCGTCTTCCTGATGACCACCAACCGGGCCGAGGCACTGGAGCGGGCGCTGGTGCAGCGGCCCGGCCGGGTGGATCTCGCCGTCGAAATCCCGCTGCCCGACGCCGGGAACCGGCTGCGGCTGCTGGAACTCTATGCCCCGGCCGGGGTGTTCTCCGCTGCGGCGCTTGGCTCCGCCGCCGAGCAGTCCGTGGGTGCCACTGCGTCCTTTGCCCGGGAACTGGTCCGGCGTGCGGTGCTGCGTGCCGTGGATGCCGGGCAGGCTCCGGCCGATGAGCATCTGGCCGCTGCAGTGCAGGAGCTGATGGGCCAGGGTGAGGCGCTGACCCGCAGCCTGCTGGGCACCGGCGGCGGCGGCGATTCTGACGATCCCGGGCTGCCGCACGGGCAGGAACCCCATCCCGGGGTCAGCACGGGTTACAGCTTTGGCTGGGTCGGCCAGGGCGGGGCCAGCTATGTCCCGCTGCCGCGAGCATGATGGCTACCGCCCGGCAGCCCGCCCGGCTGACCGGCCGCTGAACAGGCAGCCGCCCAGGAAGGTGCCTTCCAGGGACCGGTAGCCATGCATGCCGCCGCCGCCGAACCCTGCCGCCTCTCCGGCGGCAAACAGACCCGGAACCGGCTCGCCGCCGGCCCCCAGGACCCGCGAGTCCAGGTCGGTTTCCAGTCCGCCGAGAGTCTTGCGGGTGAGCACGGAAAGCCGGACGGCGATCAGCGGGCCGTCCTTGGGTGCCAGGATCGGGCGCGGCGCTGCGGTCCGGATGAGCCGGTCCCCCAGATAGCTGCGCGCCCCACGGATGGCTGTGACCTGGCTGTCCTTGCTGAACGGGTTGGCGATCTCGCGGTCCCGCGCTTCGACCTCGCGGCGCACCGCCTCGGCGGACAGGACCGGCGCCGCGCCCTCGCTGGATGTCTTGGCCAGTTCGTTCATCCCCGCCACCAGTTCCTCCAGGGTTCCGGCGGAGATGAAGTCCTCCCCATGGTCCAGGAAGGCCTGCACCGGGCCGGGAACTCCGGAGGTTGCCCGGCCCAGTACATCCCGCACGGATTTGCCGGTCAGGTCGGGGTTCTGTTCGGAGCCCGAAAGCGCAAACTCCTTGCGGATGATTGCCGTGTTCAGGACAAACCAGCTGTAGTCGTGGCCGGTGGTGCGCAGGTGTTCGAGCGTTCCCAGGGTGTCGAATCCGGGAAACAGCGGTACCGGGAGCCGGTTTCCGGTGGCGTCCAGCCACAAGGAGGACGGGCCGGGCAGGATCCGGATGCCGTGGTTGGCCCACACCGGATTCCAGTTCTTGATTCCCTCCACGTAGTGCCACATACGGTCAGGATTGATGATCCGCCCGCCGGCCACCGCGCTGGCAGCGATCCCGGAACCGTCCACGTGTTCGGGCACGCCGCTGAGCATTTTCTCCGGAGCAGTGCCCAGCCGCTCCGGCCAGGCGGCCCGCACCAGCGCGTGGTCGCCGCCGATCCCGCCGGTGGTGACGACGACGGCGCCGGCCGAGAATTGGAAGTCCCGCACCGGGGTGCGGGTCGTCACGGTGCCGCGGGCCGCCGTCGTCGGCTCCAGGACGCTGCCGCGGACCCCGGTCACCACGCCGTTGGTGACCAACAGATCCTCCATCCGGTGCCGGAAAGCCAGCCGTACCAGGCCGCGGGCGACTCCGTCGCGCACCTTGGCTTCAAAGGGCGCCGTGACACCGGGACCTGTGCCCCAGGTGATGTGGAACCGCGGCACGGAATTGCCGGGGCCGGTGGCGCCGTAGCCGCCGCGCTCGGCCCAGCCCACCACGGGAAAGATGCGGTGCCCCATCCCGTGCAGCCAGGCACGCTTTTCCCCGGCAGCGAAGTTCACATAGGCCTCGGCCCAGCGGCGCGGCCAAAAGTCCTCCGGCCGGTCGAAGCCGGCCGTGCCCTGCCAGTCCTGCCAGGCCAGGTCCACTGAATCCTTGATCCGCAGGCGCCGCTGCTCGGGCGTGTTCACCATGAACAGCCCGCCAAAGGACCACCAGGCCTGCCCGCCAAGACTGGCTTCGCCTTCCTGCTCCACCAAAATGACCGAACGGCCGGCGTCGAGGAGTTCGGCGGTGGCCACCAACCCTGCGAGTCCGGCCCCTACAACAATGACGTCTGCGTCTGTGGTTGGCTGCATCCGGCTCACGCTACCGGTGCCCTTGGCCGCTGGCTAGCACTCCCTGTCCCTGCCTCTTTCTGTGGCGGGCCCGCCTTCCTAGACTTAGGGAGATAAGGGTTGCTCTCCCCCACAGAGCTGGTGACCGCCCCGACCGACTGGAGAAAACCATGAGTGACAAGGAAAACCCCGCTTCCGGCGAGGACCAAAACCGCACCCACAATGAGGCTCCGTCCGAAGGAGATACTGAGGAAAGTCCGGCGACGGACCGCCAGCACACCCAGGAGGCTGCGGAAGGTGACGAGCCCGGGAAGTAGTTGGCGCCGCCAGCCCGGCGCCGGAGTCGGCGCCGGAATGACCAAAAGGCCTTAGGTTCCGTCTGGAACCTAAGGCCTTTTTGGCTGGATCGCCTGGATTGCCCGGTTGACTGGTCCGGTCAGGACGCCCGTGCCCTGCCGCCGTCGCCGCTGGCCGGTGTCCCGCTCGCACCGGCCGGTGTCCTGCTGGCGTCGCCCAGCAGATCGACGTCGTGGCTTTGGTCGACCACCGGGCCGGTGCCGGCAATTTCCCGCAACTGCTCAATGCCCGCTACTGCAGCCTGCTTTGTGGGAAACATGGCCGATACCGCCATGAGCGCTCCGTCGCCGGAAATGAGCTTGATCCGGAACGCGCCGTCGTGGGCGTCGACCAGCTTAAAGTAGCCCGACATCTCTTACCTCCTTGTAAGGGGTATATCTGTGCCCTTAATAGTAAGCCCACTTAGGGGTTGCCGAACCCGCCCTGTTGAAGAATTGCTGCCCGCCACCCACCGCTCACGGCGTACCGGCGTTGTGGCTCGATGCGGCAGTCAGCGCCTGCAGGAGCTGCTCGGGTGTGGCCGGTTGGGATGTGAGCAGGGCTGCGAGAATCCGGGCCTGGGGCGGCTTCAAGTCACCGGCGGGGATGGCGCCGGCCTGGACCAGGTCACGGCCGCCGCCGCTGCCATGGGTGGGTATCACCGGACCCTCCGGGACCCGGGTGCACAACACCACCGGGCATCCGGCCCGCACGGCGTCCTGGATAACTTCGGTGAAACCCGGCCCGGCGTTGCCCACGCCCGTGCCGGCCAGGATCACGGCGTCGGCCCCGGCATGGACGGCATGGGAGAAAAGTGCGGTGTCGGTGCCGGCAGCGCAGACAATAATCTCCACCCGCATGCTGTCAAACTCTTCGGTGGGCATCGCCAGCGGTGCCGGACGAATAGGCAGGGCCGTCACGTGCAGGTTGTTGCCGATAAAGTGCGCCACCTCCGTGCCGCCGGCAAAAGGGTCCGCGGCGGTGGTGCTGAAACGGTGCAGGCCGCGGGCAGAGCGGACCTTGCCGGCAAAGGACACCAGCACGCCGCTGCCCTGCAGCTCGGGGGAAGCGGCAGCGGCGACGGCGTCCGCGAGGTTCCCTGGCCCATCCGCCGCCGGGCTGTCCGCCGGCTGCTGGGCCCCGGTGAATACCACCGGCTTGGGCGAGGCATGCACCAGGTCAAGCAGGAAGGCTGTCTCTTCCATGGTGTCGGTGCCGTGCGTAATGACGACGGCGTCCACTGTGGGATCCAGAACCGCATTCCGTGCTGCTTGGGCGATCATCCGCAGGTCGGAGAGCTGCAGCCGGTAGCTGCCGGTGATCATGAGGTCCTGGACCGTGACCGTGTGCCGCCGGGAGAGGGCTGCGATCAGATCTGCGACATGCTCGGTGGCCACCAGTCCCCCGGCACCGGCGGTGTGGGACGCGATGGTTCCGCCGGTACCGAGAATTCGAATCGAAGCCATGCGGCAACCCCTTAGCGCGTTCGTCTCTGTTAGCCAACGTAGGCCGTTGCCGCTTGTCCTGGCTAGGGGTGGGCGGCGTTTCCGGGCCCTTCGCCAGCCGCCGGCGGCCAGGGATTGCTGCCTAGACTGGCATCATGGCCGATACCATTTCCGCTGCACAGCGCAGCGCCAATATGGCCCGGATCCGGGGAAAGAACACCAAGCCGGAGCTGTTGATCCGCCGGCTTCTCCATGCCGCGGGGTACCGTTTCCGGCTGCACGGCGCAGCCCGCGGCACCCGTCTGCCGGGGAAACCGGACCTGGTCTTTGCCGGCCGGCGCAAGGTGATCTTTGTGAACGGCTGCTTCTGGCACGCGCACAGCTGCCGCGCCGGCCAGCGTGCGCCGGCCACCAACAGCGAGTTCTGGGCCGAGAAGCGCCGACGCACCACCGTCCGTGATGCCGCAGCCCTGCAGGCCCTTGCCTCCGCCGGGTGGGAGGCCCTGACGGTTTGGGAGTGTGAACTCAAGGACCGGTCCGTGTTGGAAGACCAGCTCACCTCGTTCCTGGGGCCTCCGGGGCCGGCGAAGTAGACTCGGAACCCTCAGCAGAATCAGGCACCAGGCACTCGACGGAGGCACTCACATGACAGGAAACAGCACCGGCGCGCGGGGCATCCTTTTTGACGTGGACGGGACGCTGGTGGACTCCAACTACCTGCACACCGTTGCCTGGTGGCAGGCGTTCCGGCGGATGGACCACGACGTGCCGATGTCCGAGGTGCACCGGGCCATCGGGATGGGCGGCGACAAGCTGGTGGGGCATTTGCTGGGAGAGGACCGGGACAAGGACCAGGACGCAGAACTCGACGACACCCATGGAGCGATCTTCTCCGCCTGGTGGCCGTCGCTGAGGTCCTTCGACGGCGCCCGGGACCTGTTGCTGGCCTGCGCCGACAAGGACCTGACCGTAGTGCTGGCTTCCTCCGCCTCGGAATCGGAACTGAAGGTGATGCGCGGCGTAATCGACGCCGACTCCGCCATTGCCGCGGCAACCAGTTCCGCTGACGCCGAGGAGTCCAAGCCCTCCCCCGACATTTTGGCCTCGGCCCTGGATTCCTCCTCCCTGACGGCAGAGGACACGGTTTTTGTCGGCGATTCGGTGTGGGACGTCAAGGCCGCTGCCGAGCTGGGCATCCCGACCATCGGCCTGCTCTGCGGCGGTACCAGCGAAGCGGAGCTGCGCGACGCCGGTGCAGAGGAGATTTTCGATGGTCCCCGCGACCTGCTGGACAAGCTGGACCAATCGCTCATCGGGCGATTGGCCAGCCGCCCGGCCCCGCAGGCCGAACAGTAGCGGAACAGCAACCGACAGACTCTAGACCCCAATCCCAGGCCCCACACCCCAGATCCCACCAAACCCCAGACCCAGCCCCCGACCAGAAAGGGACATTCCATGACAACTGAACCCACCGGCCCCGCCAATCCCGAGGACGATCCACTGGGCCCCAGCGCTCCTGCGCCCGAACCCACCGGCGAACCGCGTACTCCCGGCCGGCCGGGGGATGCAGCAGGCAAGCCCGGCAACATCCGCGAAGCCCAGGGCACTTCGCCCGGCGGAACGGTTCCCGCCGGCGACGACGACAAGGATGCCCTCGATGCGCCGGAGTCAGCCGACGGCTAGTGCCTAAACGCTAAGCCAGTCCCGCCCGGCGCAGGGCTTCGGCCATCGGTCCCTCAGCCGGCCTCTTGGCCGGAACCGGAGCAGACGCACGACGACGGTTGGCGGCCGGAGCAGGCGAACCGGCTTTCCCGCGCTCCCGGTTGTCCCTGGCGCGGTCCTGTTGCGGGCGCTGCCCGCCCCGGGTGGCCGAGCCGGATGAGCCCGCGGTGCCGGATGGGCGGGCGGGGCGGGCCTTTTCCGCCCCGGGGGCGGCGTCATCGTCCAAGCGAAGCGTCAGCGAGATGCGTTTGCGCTCCGGATCCGCGTCGATGACCTTGACCTTGACCACCTGTCCGGACTTCACGACGTCGTGCGGGTCGGCGACGAAGGTATTGGACATTGCCGAGATGTGGACCAGCCCGTCCTGGTGGACGCCCACATCCACGAAGGCTCCGAATGCCGCCACGTTGGTGACGACGCCGTCCAGGACCATACCCGGGCGCAGGTCGCTGATCTTTTCGACGCCGTCGGAAAAGGTAGCGGTACGGAAGGCCGGACGGGGGTCGCGGCCGGGTTTGCGCATTTCGGCCACCACGTCCAGGATCGTGGGCAGGCCCACCGATTCATCCACGAAGGCTGACGGGTCCAGGTTGTCCAGATCCGCGCCGGCTGGGCTCATCCGGGCGCCGGCTGCCGTCAGGATGCGGCGGGCCAGACCGTAGGACTCCGGGTGCACGCTTGAAGCGTCCAACGGCTCGGACCCTGCGGTGACCCGCAGGAAACCCGCGCACTGTTCAAAGGCCTTGGCCCCGAGCCTGGGGACCTTCTTCAGGTCCGCGCGGCGGGCGAAGGGCCCGTTTTCGTTGCGGTAGGCCACAATGTTCTCGCTCAGCAGCGGCCCGACGCCGGCAACCCGGGTCAGCAGCGCCGGAGAGGCGGTGTTTACGTCCACGCCAACCGCGGTCACGCAGTCCTCGATCACCGCATTCAGTGAGCGTTCCAGCTTGGCTGCACCGACGTCGTGCTGGTATTGCCCCACCCCGATCGATTTGGGATCGATCTTCACCAGTTCGGCCAGCGGATCCTGCAGCCGGCGGGCGATGGAGACGGCTCCGCGCAGTGAAACGTCCATGCCCGGGAGTTCCGCCGAGGCCAGGGCTGAGGCGGAGTACACCGAGGCCCCGGCTTCGGAGACCACCAGTTTCTGCAGGTTGGCCTGCGGCAGCAGCCGGATCAGTTCCGTGGCCAGCTTGTCGGTTTCCCGTGAGGCGGTGCCGTTGCCGATGGCAATCAGTTCCACGCCGTGGCGTTGCACCAGGGCGGCCAGCCGGGAGAGGGCCTCGTCCCACTTGCGGGCCGGGGCATGCGGATAGATGGTGTCCGTGGCCACCGATTGTCCGGTGCCGTCCACCACCGCCACCTTGACCCCGGTGCGCAGTCCCGGGTCCAGGCCGAGCGTGGGGCGGTTGCCGGCCGGCGCGGCGAGCAGGACATCGCGCAGGTTCGCGGCAAAGACCCGCACCGCTTCGGTTTCCGCCTGCGTGAACAGGCGCACCCGCAGGTCAAGGGAGAGCTTGGCCAGGATCCGGCGCCAGGCCAGCTGCGCGGTCTGCAGCAGCCAGGCATCGGCCGGCCGTCCGCGGTCGGCGATGCCCAGGCTGGCCGCCACCGCCCGCTCGTACTTCTGCCGCGCTTGGGCCAGGGCATCGGCGTCCGCCGGATCGGCTTCGGCCAGATCCAGGTCCAGGATGCCTTCCTTTTCGCCGCGCAGCAGCGCCAGGACCCGGTGCGAGGGCAGGCCCGAGGGCGACTGGGCGAAGGCGAAGTAGTCGGCGAACTTCTGCCCTTCGGCTTCCTTTCCCTTCTTGACCTGCGAGCGCATCCGGCCCTGCTTCCACAGCCGTTCGCGCTGTGCGGTGAGCAGGTCAGCATCCTGGCCAGCGCGTTCGATCAGGATGGCCCGCGCACCGGCGAGCGCCTCGACGGCGTCGGGAACGGCGTCGTTCAGGTAACCGCCCGCTGTCCGTTCCGGATCCAGTGTGGGGTTGGCCAGCAGCGATTCGGCGAGCGGCTCCAGGCCGGCCTCGCGGGCAATCTGGGCCTTGGTGCGCCGCTTGCTCTTGTACGGCAGGTAGATGTCCTCGAGCCGGGACTTGGTCTCCGCTGCCTCGATGGCAGCCCGCAGCTCAGGGGTCAGCTTGCCCTGGGCGTCAATCCCGTCACGAACCGTTTGGCGACGGTCTTCGAGTTCGCGCAGGTAACGCAGCCTCTCATCGAGTTCGCGCAGCTGGGTGTCATCCAGGGTGCCGGTTGCTTCCTTGCGGTACCGGGCAATGAACGGCACGGTGGACCCGCCATCCAACAGGTCGACGGCGGCGCGCACCTGCCAGGGGGCCACGCCGAGTTCGGCGGCAATCTGGGCACAGATGCGGTCGGTGGCCTGGCCGGGCGAGGACTTCGGGGCCGGGGACGCGGGCTGGGATTTCGCGGGCTGGGATTTCACGGGCTGGGACGGGGAAGGAGTCACCCGGGCAATTGTTCCCTACGCCGGGTGGAAACGGTCAAATCCCGCCGGGGTGCTTCGCCCCGTTCAATGCCGGCTCCCTCAGCTTCGACCCGTTCAGTGCCGGCTCATGACACGCAGCCCCGACCCATTCAGCGCCGCAGCGAGCGGTCGCCGTCGTCGGCAATCCCGTCCGCGGCTTCCTCGCCGGGCTCCCAGCGCAGCAGGTCACCGGGCTGGCAGTCCAGGGCTTCGCAGAGCGCGGCGAGGGTGGTGAAGCGGACGGCCTTGGCCCGGCCGTTCTTGAGGACGGCCAGGTTGGCGGGGGTAATGCCGACGCGCTCGGCCAGCACCCCCACCGGGATCTTCCGCTTGGCCAGCATGACGTCGATGTCCACGATGATCGGCATCAGATCACCTCGTCCAGTTCGGTGCGCAGATGGGCAGCCTCGGCGTCGCGGGCAACGGCCTGCACCAGCAGCGCCCTCAGCACCAGCACGATCAGGGCCACTCCAGCGATGGCCACGCCAAGGCCGCCGATCAGCAGGACGATTCCCGGGGCAACGCCTTCACCCGGGGCAAGGACGGCGCCGAGGGCGAACAGGAGCACGGCTCCGGCAGCCACCGCGCCGATCACGATGTCCACATACCGGAAGGCCGCCGTCGAAAACACCGTCCCCCGCCGCGCCATGGTGACCAGGCGCCACACGCAGACCAGGATCACCTGCGCCGCGATGATGCCCAGGACCACCAGGACGATGACCGGGACGAGGACGGCGTCACCGCCGGGGCCGGCTTCGGTCAGGTCCGCGGCCAGCAGCGGGACCATAACGGCCTCAAGGAACAGCGTGCCCGCGAACACCACGGCCAGCACGATGCGCAGGGCCAGGATCGTCAGCTTGCCCATGACACTCTCCTTGATGGGAACACCTGGATGAGAACAACGAGGTATGGATGAAACCGCGATCCATTGAACAACAGTGACAATCTATCGATTATCGACAGCTCAGGCAAGGCCTTTCCGGTCCTGGCTGTGGTTCGCCTCGGCGGCTCCCCTGCCCGGTGCACGCTGCAGGACAAGCGCGCCCACGACGCCGATCACGACGGCCGCCAGCACCGGGAGCCAGACCTCGCGCCCGCCGATGCTGAGCGCGAAGGCGTCCGATGCGGCCTGCAGCATCTGGGCCAGGTCGCCACGCAACACACGGCTGCCCAGCGCATAGGAGACACCGTCAAACAGGGGCGGCAGCAGCCAGAGGATTCCGAGGCTGGCCACCCACACCGCGGCACGGCCGGCCGTGCCTGCCCCGCACCAGGCCAGGGCCGCGCCAATCAGGAGGGCTGGAAACCAGTTATCGATGAGGTACAGCGCCGGGGGCAGACCGTTGATGCTGAAGGGTGCATTCGCCCACTCCAGCAGCCAGATTCCCGCCGGGACTGCTGCCCCGGAAATACCCAGGGTGACCAGCGCCGGTTTCCGAGAACCGACCAAGACCACCACCAACAGGGCGACGGCGATGGAGGCCAGCACCCCGGCCAACAGCCCACCCAGATAGAGCTGGCTCAGGCTTCCTGCGCCCAGCCCGGTCTCCAACACGCCGAAGGACTGCACCGTGGCCGCCATCTGGACCAGCAGCAGGCCTGCCGCCGCGCAGAGCAGCGCATGGCCCTGCCGGGCCGGCGCCCACCACCGCACGGCCAGCCCGGCGATAAGCCCGCCTGTCACCAGCAAGGCCACCAGGGTGATCCCCAGATACTGACTCAGCGGCAGGGCGGCCCGTGGCATGTCCTCCGGCAGCGTCATGTCCGCCCACAGGTTCTGCAGCGGCAACTGCATCCCGGTCACCACCCACGGACCCAGCCCAATGATGCCGGCAAGGATTCCAAGACCCACCCCCCGCAGGGCTTGTTTCGGCCCGGACACGGCGGCCTGCCGCCCGTCGCGGGGCTTTTCGTTCGGCGGTGTTGCTGCCGGTGGTGTAATTCCCGGACGCGCGGCACTGTGGCTCATGGTTCCCCCATTGACGAAGCGGGCGCAGCCTCCGACCGGTGGCCGCGCCGCGCAGCTGATCTCCGGCTCAGCCTAGCGCTTGGAAACCGTGCTGCCCTCGGCGTAGCTCTTCAGCCCGGGCGCCGGATCCAGGATCACAGGTTGTCCTTTGTCATGAACCCGGCAATCCGTTCCCCGATCAGCATCGCGGTGGCTGCCGGCCCGCGGGACGGAGCGAACGGCAGGATGGACGTATCGGCGACCCGCAGGCCGGTCACGCCGTGGACGCAGCCAAACTGGTCTACAACGTGTCCGGCAGCCGGGTTGTTGCCCATCTTGCAGGTGCCGGCGGCATGGATGGCAGTGGCGAGGTGCGACTTCATCCAGGCGTCCAGTTTCGCGTTGTCGTTGAGCGTAGCCTCGTCAATTTCGGTGGTCTTCTTGAAGTACGGCTTAAACGCCTGGCTGTGCAGCAGCTTCACCGTCATCCGGACAACCTCGCGCATGCGCACGACGTCGCGCTCGTCGCTGAGATAGTTGTACTCGATGACCGGCTGCACCAACGGATCGGCCGATACGGTGGTCACGTTTCCCCGCGATTCGGCCTGCTGGACGGCGATGGCCATGGCCAGGTCATTGCTGCGCTGCAGCTGTTGTGCGAAGCGCTTGATCGAGACGCCCTTCATCGATTTCAGGAACGCGACCGGACGGCGGGCGATGTCCCACACGGACTTGGCGCGGCTGCCCTGTTCCATGCCCATCATCGCCATCATGGTCCGCATCATCGGCAGGATCTCGAGATCGCCGTCGTACTTCGATCCCTGCGAGTTGAAGTTCAGCACGGTTTGGAAGGCGTAACGCGAATTGGCGTCATCCAGCCGGCGCTTCGGCACCCAGTTGAAGGAAATGTCCGGATGGTCGCTGAATTCCTTGCCCACGCCCGGCAGATCGACGACGACGGGAATGCCTGCCGCTGTCAGCTCGGCCCGCGGTCCAATCCCGGAGAGGGCCAGCAGATGCGGCGATTTGAAGGCGCCGGCGGAAATGACGATCTCCTTCGCACCAACCGTCTCCACGGCACCGTTCCGGCTCACCTCCAGGCCGGTCACCGAGGTGCCGTCCAGGACAACCCGCAGGGCCAGGGTGTCACCCCAGACATCGAAGTTGCTGCGCCCGCGCGCAGGGTTGATGTAGGTGAGGCCGGTGTTCATGCGAACCCCGTTGACGGCGTTCATCGGCAGCAGCCCGACGCCGGGGGGTTCGGTGCCGTTTTTGTCCTCCTCCCAGGAGAACCCCAGCTCCTGGCAGGCGGCGTTGAAGGCCTTCGTGTAGGTGGTCTGCTCGGCCGGGGAAACGCGGGAGATCGGCACCGGTCCCTTGCCCATATGGCCCTGCTGGCCTTCGAAGGTGAGGTCATGTTCGAGGCGTTCAAAGTACGGAAGGACCTTTTCGTAGGACCATTCGGCATTGCCCAGCTCCGCATAGGTATCGAAGTCCTGTTTCCGGCCGCGGATGTAATAGGTGCCGTTGAGCGCCGTCGACCCTCCGAGGATTTTGCCGCGGGCCACCGAATAGGGCAGCTGAGGGGTGAGGTGCGCGGTGAACCCCCAGTTGTTGGGGTGCCCCGGCATCGATCCGGTCATGAGTGCCGCGTCCAGCAGGTCTTCGGGGAAGCCATCCTGGGTGGCCGGCGCAGGGCCCGCTTCCACGAGCAACACCCGCAGGGCCGGATCCTCGGACAGCCGGGCGGCAAGCGGACCGCCGGAAGCTCCTGACCCCACCACGATGACATCGTATTCAGCCACGTATTTTCTCCTGTTCTCCATTGAACGGAACGAGCCTCCGTACTGATGATGCGGGGCATGCGGCAGACAGTAACCGACCAGGAGCCTCCGGGCCACCCGTGCTGCGGCCGGGCTCTTATCAGTCGGCGCGTCACCCATGCCGGATGTCCGGCCGCAGGCTAGTCTGCCCGTCATGGATACCAATCGAAGTGCGCCCCGTGACCGTTGGAACGAGCATGTGCAGATCCGTGAAGTCGGCACGGCCAGTCATGGACCTGACCGCATCCTGGAGGAGGACGACGTCGCCACCGGTCCTGCCGCCTCCAGACCGAAGCTGAACAAGTCGTTCCGGGCTGCCTGGGTGCTCAGTGCCTTGATGATCGGGATCGGCCTGCTGTGGATCGGGGGCGCTTTTGAGGCCGCAACCCAGACGTCCTACTCGGGCTCTAACTACTCGCCCACCGGTGAGTATCTGGGCCCTGACCTACCGCCGCTGACAACGCAGCTGCGGAATCTCGGCTACATCGCTCAATCACTCCTGACGGTGGGTCTCACGTCCGCCACGGCGCTGCTGATCGTGCAGGGTGTCCTGCGTTCCCGGGACATCCGCACCGTTGACCGTTAAGTTCCCGGTCTGCGGGGTCCGTGGCATCCCGGCGATTCGGCCTGCCGCTTGTAAACTCGGCGGATGACAAGAACCAGGTGGGGGGCCCTGTGCTGGGTTCTGTGTGCCGTGACGATCGTGCCGCAGATCCTGGCAGCCCTGCAATGGCCGCAGACCTATTCCTGGTCCGCGAACCTGATCAGTGATCTCGGGGTCACCGCCTGCGGAACCTATAACGTCGGGACCGACGTGGAACGGGCCATCTGTTCGCCGTGGCACCTGGCTGCGAACGCCTCGACCGTCGCCAACGGCCTGCTGACCGGAGCCGGAGCGGTCTTGCTGTTCTCGGTCTGGCCGAAACTCCGCCAGGGGCAGTGGGCGATGGCCCTGCTGGTGGTTGGCGGAGTCCTGGTGGCGCTCGTCGGCCTGCTCCCCTGGGATCTCTACCCGGCTGCCCATGAAGTGGTTGCCCTGGTACAGCCCTTCTTCCAGTGGGCCGGAATGATCCTTTTGCTGCTTGCGGTCCGGGGCAGCGCCCGCTTCTCCGGGATCGCCGTGGTTTCCCTCGCAGGCGTAGCGGTTTCCGTGGCCGGCTTTACGCTCTTCCTCAGCGGCGTAGCCGGGGGCCCGACGCTGGGACTTGGCCTGGGCGCTGCCGAGCGCCTCGCCTTTGACACCCTCACCCTGTGGAGCCTGGCCGCCGGCCTCCTGCTCCTGCGGCTTCCAGCGGCCGGGACGACGTCGACGGCGGACGCCCCGGGCCAGCTCACCAGTCGTCGGCGTTGAAGATGCGGCGGCGGGCGCTGAGCAGTTCCACTTCCGGCCGGGCCGCCACCAGACGTTCGACGGCGTCGAGCACCTCGGTAATATGCCCGCCTGTCGCAGATACCAGGCCGACGCCGATCTCCGCCCGCCGGTGAAGATCCAGTTGCCCCGTTTCGGCCGCTGACACCTCGAACTTGCGGCGCACCTCCGCCACGATCGGGCGGACCACCGACCGCTTGCCCTTGAGGGAGTGCACGTCGCCGAGCAGCAGGTCGAACTCGATGATTCCCATCCACATGGCACCCATCGTGGCCCACCCGCCCCGGTGCCCGCCACCGCCCTCGCCGTGCGCAGGCGGTAGCGGCGGTGCTATCTTCGCTGGATGAGCACGTCCAGCAGAGCCCCAGTCCGTCCGAGGCGCCGCAACGTCCTCTCCGGAATCCTTGTCGGAATCGGGATTGCCTCCTTCGTGGATGAAGTGGTTTTCCACCAGTTGCTGCAGTGGCACCACTTTTACGACAAGTCCACCACCGCCGTCGGGCTCTTTTCCGACGGGTTGTTCCACGCCTTTGGCTGGTTCGCCGTGGTGGCCGGACTTTTTCTCTTCGCCGACCTGCGACGCCGGGCTGCCCTGCTGCCCGCCCGCTGGGCCGGCGCCGTACTGCTGGGCACCGGCGCGTTCCAGCTGTACGACGGCACGGTGCAGCACAAGCTGATGGGCCTGCACCAGATCCGCTACAACGTTCCGCTGCTGCCCTATGACCTGATCTGGAATGCGAGCGCTGCCCTGATGATCCTTGCCGGCGCGGCCCTGCTGTACCGGACCCGGCACGCAACGGCCGGATCAGCCGGATCAGCCGGGGTCTAGCCGTGCACGGCCAGCAGCACGCCGGGTTCAGTGCGGAACTGCTGTTCCTGATACCCGCCACAGCCGCCGTCGTGGCCTATTGGGCCGGCGCCCTGTCCGCCCGCTCCCGGAACTGGCCGCCGCACCGGGCGCTGCTGTTCACCGCCGGCGTCGCGGCGATCCTGGCCACCGTCCTGAATCCGCTGGCGGCCCTCAGCCACGAGAACTTCACGGCGCTGGGCGTCAGCCACGTCTTGGCCGGGATGCTGGGCCCGCTGCTGCTGGTGCTCTCGCGGCCGGTGTCCCTGGCGCTGCGCACGCTGGACGTGGTGCCGGCCAGGCGGCTGTCCGGTGTGCTGCGCAGCCGGCTGCTGCGCCTGGCGGCGTTCCCGGTCACCGCGGCAGTGCTCAATGTGGGAGGCATGTTCGTGATGTTCCGGACCGGGGTGTTCGGCGCCATGCAGGAATCGGCGCCCGCGCACTGGCTGGTCACGTTCCATCTGGCGGCGGCCGGCTACCTCTACATGGCAGTGCTGGTGGGGCGTGATCCGATGCCGCACCGGGCCGGATTCCGGTTCCGGGCGGCAGTGCTGGTTGCGGCGGGCGCGGCCCACAACATCCTGGCCAAGTCGCTCTACGCCGCCCCGCCGCACGGCGTGCCGGCGTCCTCGGGCGAGGCCGGAGCCATGGTGCTGTACTACGCGGGCGGCGCAGTGGAGCTGGTGCTGGTGTTCCTGCTTTGCCAGCGGTGGTATTCCTCGACCCGGCCCCGCGTGCGGTCCGGCAGACCGTCTGGCATCCTCCAACCACCACCGTTGTGCCCGGCAGAACATTCCCCTAAGAATGAACCATGACGGTTACCCTCAGATCCCTGGAAATCTCTGTCCCGCCTACCGTGCTGGTACAAACCGAGGCACGCGAGGTCTTCTCCGCCCAACCCGGCCTCACCAGGCTGGGACAACGGCTCGTCCGGACTTGTTTTGACTCGGCAGCCATTGATACCCGGCGAACTGCCCTGGCAGAGCTCTCCCTCTCCTACCGGACCGACAACCCCCTATTCTTCGACCCCACATCCGGCAACCTGCTCAGCCCCAGTACCAAGGTCCGCAACGACATCTTCGCCGTGGAAGCCACCAAACTCTTTATCGAATCAGCCCAAAAGGCGGTTGATGCCTGCGAGGGAATCAGCCCCTCCGACATCACGCACGTGATCACGGTGTCCTGCACCGGTTTTTTCAATCCCGGACCGGACTACAAAGTGGTCCGCGCCCTCGGCCTGAACCCATCGGTGCAGCGGTTCCACCTTGGCTTCATGGGCTGTTACGCGGCGTTCCCGGCGATGCGGGCTGCGAAGTCCTTCTGCGAGGCCGACCCGGAGGCAGTGGTACTCGTGGTCAGCGCCGAACTGTGCTCCCTGCACGTGCGCACCTCCAACAACCCGGACACCATCATGGGTTCCTCGCTGTTCGCCGACGGCGCCGCTGCGGCCGTCATCACCGCACGAGACCTGCCGGGCAACTCCCCCGGCATCCAGCTGGATCATTTCGAAACCATCCTGACCCCGGTTGGCGAGGAATCAATGGCCTGGAATATTGGCGACGAGGGGTTCGAAATGGTGCTGGGGACCTACGTTCCCCACATCATCGACGAGCACATTGTGGGCGCCCTGGAACCGTTGCTCGCCAACGAGCCCGCCGTCGCCAGCCAGCCGTACCGCGACATCGAGCACTGGGCCATCCATCCGGGCGGGCGCAGCATCCTGGACAAAGTCGAGGCCAAGCTGGAGCTGACACCCGAGCAGCTGGTTCCGGCCCGCGACACCCTGCGGAACTGGGGCAACATGTCCAGCGCCACGGTGCTGTTTGTGCTCAAGCACATCCTGGACCAGCCGTTCCGCGGCGGCAACGAACGTATCTGCTCCATGGCATTTGGGCCCGGCCTGACGGTGGAGACCGGCTTGTTTACCCGCGTCGGCGGGCCGGTTGACGCCGTCCCGGCAGCCGGTGCGGCGAACCAGGCCGATGCGGCGCAGGCCTCGGGTGAGCAGGCGGACGCTGGACGCCAGCCGGCTCCCGCTCCGGCCGGCGTGTGAGTACCGGCTCCTCCGTGGGCACCCTGCGCCAGGGCCCGCTGGCCCGGCGGCTGACCCCACCCGTGCTGCGGTCCCTGGCGGAGCGCGACCCGGACGCCGTGGAGGAAATGGACCGGCCGGACTGCGACCCGGCAAAGTTGCGCCGCACCTACGCGCAGTTTTGGCTCATCAATACGGTGGTCTCCGGATGGCGCCGCAACTACGTCCGCTATCTGCGTCCCCGCTTAGAGCCTGAACGGATCAACACACTGCTGGACATCGGCTCCGGCGGCGGCGATGTCCCCCGGATGCTGGCCCGTTGGGCCCGCCGGGACGGTGTTCGGCTCGAGGTCACGGGGATCGATCCGGATGACCGGGCGCACGCGTTTGCCTCCTCGCGCCCGGCAGTACCCGGCCTGGAATTCCGCCGAGCTTTCAGCAGCGAGCTGGTAACCGAAGGCCGCACCTACGACGTGGTGATCTCCAACCACGTCCTGCACCACCTGGACGATGCTCAGTTCCGGTCCCTGCTGGCGGACTCCGAGCAGTTGGCGGGCCGGCTGAGCCTGCACAGCGATATTGAGCGCAGCCGGTGGGGATATGGCCTGTTTTCCGCCGGTACCCTGCCGTTTTTCCCGGGCAGCTACATCCGGCAGGACGGCCTGACCTCGATCCGGCGCAGCTACACGGCTGATGAACTGGCAGCGGCGGCACCGCCGGGGTGGCAGTGTCTACGGCACCGGCCGTGGCAGAACCTGCTGCTGCACGTCCCCGACGGGACACCGCCGTGACGGCGCAGCCCCAGGCCGGCACCGCCGTCGTCCCCCGGCCTGCCACCGACGTAGCGGTTGTGGGGGGCGGGCCGGTGGGAATCTATCTGGCGGTCCTGCTGGCGCAGGCCGGGATCAGCGTGCAGGTCTTGGAACAGCGGCTGACGCGGTCGGAGCATTCCCGGGCGATCGGAATCCATCCGCCGGCACTGGAAGCGCTTGCCGCCGCGGGAGTGGCCGGGACAATGAGCCGTGAAGGGGTGCAGATCCGCCGCGGCGAGGCCCGCAGCGGCGGCTCTCCGGTGGCCGCCGTCGACTTCGCCGCTGCCTCCGCCCGTTTCCCCTACGTGCTGACGCTGCCGCAGCTACGGACCGAGGCGCTGCTCGAGACCCGGCTGCGGGCCCTGGATCCGCACGCCCTGGTCCGCGGGGCCCAGGTTACGGGCGTGCACGACGACGCCGGCCGGGTTCGCCTGCGCGGCAGCTTCCTTCCGGGCACCGACGGCACCCGTGGCACGGCAGGTCCCGAATCGCAGGACTTTTCGGTGTCCGCCCGCATCCTCGTGGCGGCGGACGGCGCCCGCTCCGGACTCCGGGCGGCGCTGGGCGTGCCCTGCCGGACCCGCACCCTCCCCGATACCTATCTCATGGGCGACTTCGCGGATCAGACCGGAGACGGTCCCGTGGCAGTGCTCTATCTGGAATCCGGCGGGATCGTGGAGTCCTTCCCCCTCCCGAGAGGCATCCGGCGCTGGGTGGCGCATACCGACACCCTGGAAGCCGGGGCCACGGCCGCGGACCTGTCCCGGATCGTCGCCAGCCGCACCGGTATCCGGCCCGACCCCGAATCCAACACCATGCTCAGCGCTTTTTCGGTGCGGACCGGGCTGGCCCGGAAGCTCGTGCACGGGCGGACGGTGCTGATTGGCGACGCCGCCCATGAGGTGAGTCCGATCGGCGGGCAGGGGATGAACCTTGGCTGGCTCGATGCCGCTGCACTGGCTCCGATCATCTCCGCGTCGCTGCGCGGGAACGACGTCGGTGCGCTCTTGGCGGGCTTCGGCCGCGACCGGCGCCGGGCCGCCGTCGTCGCGTCCCGGCAGGCGCAGCTGAACATGGCGCTGGGGCGGCCGCTGCCCGGACCGGTGCTGGCGGCGCGCAACGCCGGTCTGGCCCGGGTGTTCCGACTCCCTGCCGCAGGGCATCTGGTGGCGCGCCGCTTCACCATGCAGTGACTGCCGGTGCAGGAGCTAGCCGGTTGGCCGGAGCCGGAACTAGCCGGTGAGGAACTAGGCGGTTGGCCCGCCGTCGGCTGTGCGGCCGGAGCTCGTGGGTCCGGCATTGCCTGCGGACTCCGGCGCGGACCGGGATTCGCCCGGAACGGTCGGCCCGGCGCCGGAGTGCATCAGCTCGGATGCGCCGGTCATGCCCGGTTGCGCCGGGGTTGGGGCTGGGGGCGTGGGCTGGATATCGAGCGTGCGGCGCAGCACCTGCTCCTTGATAAAGAGCACCGCGATCAGCGCTACTACGGAGACCACGGCCGAGATCTGGAAGATCGTGGCCGTCGCGTCGCCGTAGGCCGCCCGGAAAATTCCCTGGATGGCGGGCGGCAGGCTGCCGATGTCCAGCGAATCCCCGGCTCCGCCGTCGGACACCGGAATGTTGGCGGCCCGCAGGCCGTCGGCGGCACGGCTGCTGACGGAACTGGACATCACGGCACCCAGGACCGACACGCCCACGGCACCGCCAACGGTGCGGAAGAAGGCGATCGAGGCGCTGGCCGAGCCGACCTGGGAAACCTTCACCGTGTTCTGGACCGCCAGGACGAGGTTCTGCATGAGCAGGCCCATGCCCAGGCCGAGCACGAAGATGTAGAGGCTGACCAGGAGCATGTCCGTTTCGTGGTCCATGCTGCCCGCCAGGCCGGTGCCGGCTATCACCATGATGGTGCCGGCGATGAGGAACCGCTTCCATTTGCCGAACCGGCTGATCAGCTGTCCCGAGCCGACGGATCCCATCAGGTTCCCGGCGATCATCGGGAGCATCAGCAGTCCGGCCTCGGTGGGGCTGAATCCGCGGGCGATCTGGAAGTACTGGCCCAGGAAGGTGGTGGACCCGAACATGGCGATGCCAACGGCTACCGAGGCCACGATGGAGAGGGCGGTGGTGCGTTCGCGGATGATCTTCAGCGGAATGATGGGCTCGCTGACTTTGGATTCCACGAAGACGAGCAGCGCCAGCAGGACAAGGCTGGTGCCGACCATGGCGGCGGTCTGCCAGGACAGCCAGTCGTAGTAGCCGTCCTTGCCGGCAAAGGAGACCCAGATCAGGAGCAGGGAAACACCGGCGGTGAGCAGGATCGAGCCCAGCCAGTCGATGCTGACCTTGCGGCGGGTGTGCGGCAGGCGCAGGGTGACCTGGAGCAGGAACAGCGCCACCACGGCCAGGGGCACGCAGAGGAAGAAGGTCCAGCGCCAGCCCAGCGGGCTGTCCACGATGAAGCCGCCCAGCAGCGGGCCGCCGGCGGTGGCCACGGCCATCACCGCACCCATGTAGCCGGAGTACCGGCCGCGTTCACGCGGCGGAATGATGGAGCCGATGACGGCCTGGACCAGGGCGGTCAGTCCGCCCATGCCCAGGCCCTGGATCACGCGTGCGGTGAGCAGCACCGGCATGTTCTCCGCCAGGCCGGCCAGCACGGAGCCGAGCACGAAGACGATGATGCTCAGCTGGACCAGGAGTTTCTTGCTGAACAGGTCTGCGAGCTTGCCCCAAATGGGAGTGGAGACTGCGTTGGCCAACAGTGCCGCGGTCACCACCCAGGCGAAGTCGGTCTGCGTGCCGTGCAGGTCGGCCATGATGGTGGGCAGCGCGTTGGCCACGATGGTGGTGCTCAGCATGGCCGTGAACAGCGCGGCGAGCAGGCCGGTCAGGGCCTGCAGGATCTGGCGGTGGCTCATCTCGCCGGGGATGTGATCCGGGCGGGCCGGCTTGCCGTTCCGGCGGGCGACCGTCTTTTTTCCGGAGGTCTTTGGGCTGTTAGCCCGTTGAAGTTCTGTCACTTAGTTATGGTCTCCTGCCGGGATGGGCATCTGAGTGGTGCCCGGCTTCATAGCGCGGATTGAGTGGTACAGCGTTTCGGTGAGCTTGCCCAGGGAGTGGCTGGCGGCGGCGGCTTCGTCCTCGGTCCAGTCCCCCAGCATCTGCTTCAGCAACGTGGAGCGGCGCTGCATTTCTTCTGCAACGGCCTGGGCTCCGGCCGGAGTGAGACTGATCAGGTAGGCGCGGCCGTCATCGGGATGGGGCCGGCGCAGGACGTAACCGAGCTCGACCAGCTCAGAGATGTGCCGGCTCAGTCCGGCTGCGCCGATGCCCAGCTTGGCTGCCAGTTCGGTAGCGCGCAGCTCGGTCTCTTCGCCGATCATGCGCATGACTGCCTGCAGCGCCGTGCCCGGCCCGCGCGGGTCGCTGCTGCGCTGGGCGACGCAGCGCAGCTCCCGCTGCAGCCGGAATACGAGGTCGATCAATTCTTCAGCGGTCTGCTGGTTTACTGCCACGGAACACCTGTCTGAAACCGGTTGGTTGTTTGCCTCAGGCAACAATAAGACTCTTATTTGCCTCAGTCAACTAACTGTCCCGGAGAAGTTGTGCGGACGGATCGATGCCCGGGTCGAGTGTGGAGATCACGCCCGACGCCGCCGTCGAGAGTAGAGATCACGCCGCTTGGCCGCCCCGACAACGGCACGGCCCCGACACTGGATGCGCAGAAACGGCACGGCCCCGACACTGGACGCAGCGAAGGGGCATGACCTCAACGTTCGACGCGCAGATGGCGCTCAGTGTGGAGGTCATGCCCCTTCGGGACAATCAAGCCGGCAGTGGTAACGGACCCTCAGGGTGCCAGATGGGTCGGCGCGAACAGGCCGATCCGGGCCTCGACCACAACCACGTTGGGACCCTCGGCCGCCAGGGATTCCACCAAGGCCTGCCGCACGCCGTCGGGCGCAGTGCGGCGCGCCGGAACGCCGAAGGACTCGGCCAGCTTCACGAAATCCGGTCCGGCGAGCTCGGTGGCAGTGGCCTTGCCGAAGGCCTCCACCATGTATTCGCGGAGGATGCCGTAACCGCCGTCGTCGACAATCAGCCAGGTGACCGGAAGGTCATGCTGGCGGGCGGTGGCCAGTTCGGCGATGGAGTACATGGCTGATCCGTCGCCGGAAACCGCCAGTACCCGCTCCCCCAGGCCCACTGCCCCGCCAATGGCGCCGGGATAGCCGTAGCCAAGGCCGCCGGCGCCCTGGGCGGAATGGAACTGCCCGGATTTTGCATCCCAGCAGCTCCAGGCCCAGTAGGCGGAAATGGTCATGTCCCAGTACGTCTGCATGCCCGCGGGGACTGCAGCGCGGATATCGGCCATGAACTGCCGCTCCATGTCCAGGTCCTGGCTGTCCAGCCGCGCCGAGACCTTCTGCAGCGTCTGCGCGACGACCTGCTCCGGAGCCTGCCCGTGCCAGTCCGAAGGCTGGCGGGGGGAACCTTCACGCACGGCGTCAGCCAGGGCCTGCCCCAGCGCAGCGTCCAGGGCGGACAACGCCTGCCCGGCATCGGCGCGGATGCCCAGGGCCGGCTGGTTGGATTCGAGCACCCGCGGCTCGGCGTCGATCTGGATGATCTTTCCGCGCGGCGCCAGGGTGAAGTAATTGGAGGTGACCTCACCGAGCGAGGATCCGATCACCAGCAGCACATCGGCGTCCTCGAGCACCTCGGTGGTGTACCGGTCCTCGATCCAGGCCTGCAGGGAGAGCTCGTGGTTCCAGGGGAAGGCACCGTTGCCGCCGGGCGTGCAGATCACTGGAGCGCGCAGCTTTTCGGCCAGGGCCAGCAGATCGGCCTCGCCGCGGCCGCGGCGGGTGCCGCCGCCGGCAATAATGGCCGGCCGCTTGGCGGCGGAGAGCCAGCGGACGGCTTCCTTCACCAGCTCGGTACGGGGCGGATTGTCGAACGGCTCGGCCAGCGCATCTTCGACCGCTGGGACCATGACCGGATTCAGCAGGACATTCTGCGGTATTTCCAGCCAGACCGGCCCCATGGGGGATGAGATGGCCTCGGTCCAGGCGTCCTGGATCGCGGACGGAATACCGGAGGCATGCTGGATCAGCCGCTGGCTCTTGGTGACGTTCGCCGCCGAAGCCTTCTGGTCATCAAGCTGGTGCAGCATGCCGCGGCGGCGTGCGCCGAGCCCCTCGATCGGGATCTGGCTGGCAACCACCACCATCGGCACGCCCGTGGCATAGGCCTCCTGCAGCCCGGAGAGGGCGGTGAGCGCGCCGGGACCGGTGGAGAGGAAGAGCACGCCCACCTGGCCGGTGGCGCGGGAGAAGCCGTCGGCGGCAAAAGCCGAGTTGTTTTCCACCCGGGAGGACACAAACCGCAGGTCCGAGCGGGTCAGGGCATCAAAGAGGCCGAGGGCATGCTGCCCGGGGATGCCGAAGACAGTGGTGGCACCGAGGGCGGACAGCGTTTCAACCACCAGGTCCCCGCCGTTGCGCACGGCGCTTCCGGCCTCGGGCATGACCGCCGTAACCGTTTCCTCATCCCGGACATTGTGTACCGGCGTTCCGGCGGCATGCCCGTCCTGCTCCACGGGGACGCTCACTCCCCCAACCCCATCAGGGTGATGAGATCGTAGGCGACGTGGGAGGCGGCGACGGCGGTAATGTCCGCGTGGTCGTAGGCCGGGGCGACCTCGACGACGTCGGCCCCCACCAGGTTCAGGCCCCGCATGCCGCGCAGGATTTCCAGCAGTTCGCGGCTGGTCATGCCGCCGGCCTCGGGGGTGCCGGTTCCGGGGGCGTGGGCCGGGTCCAGGACGTCGATATCGACCGAGATATACAGCGGCCGGTTGCCGATCCGGTCCCGGAGCTTCGCGACCACCTCGTCCACGCCCTGGCGGAAGACATCCGAGGAGGTGACGATGCCGAAGCCGAAGCGCCGGTCATCCTCCAGGTCGCGCTTCCCGTAGAGCGGACCGCGGGTACCGACGTGGGAGATGGCCTCGGTATCCAGGATCCCTTCCTCCACCGCCCGACGGAACGGGGTGCCGTGGGTGTATTCGGCGCCGAAGTAGCTGTCCCAGGTATCCAGGTGGGCATCAAAGTGGAGCATGGCCACGGGCTGTCCGGCACGCTCGGAGGCTGCACGCAGCAGCGGCAGCGCGATGGTGTGGTCCCCGCCGAGGGTGAGCAGCTTGGTGCCGCCCTCGGTCAGGTCCAGTGCGTTGGCCTGGATGGTTTCGATGGCTTCGTTGATGTTGAAGGGGTTCACTGCCATGTCGCCGGCGTCGGCCACCTGCAGGTTCTCGAACGGAGAGGTGTCCTGCGCCGGGTTGTAGGGCCGGAGCAGCCGGGAGGCCTCGCGGACATGGTTGGCGCCGAAACGGGCGCCGGGACGGAACGAGACGCCGGTATCGAAGGGCACGCCCACCACTGCCACATCGGCACGCGCCACCTCATCCAGCCGGGGCAGCCGGGCGTAGGTCGCCGGGCCGGCATACCGGGGTACCAGTGCGGCGTTGATGGGTCCCAGGTTGCCGTTGGCGGTGATCCGCGGCGGGTTCTGCATGCTGGTGTCTCCAGTTTCCGGCCCCGCCGGTTACCGGCCGAAGCCCGCAAAAGCGCCGTGAAACGCCACAGGGACGATCCAGCGAGCGCGTTGACAAATAGGCATCAAGTGTTTCCCTTGAGGCTAAAGTGGAAGTAGGGTTCACGTCAAGACTAGGCTGTGTCTATGGCGGCTCAACAGCACAGTGCGGACAGTAACTACGACGTCGATGTCCTGATCGTGGGGGCAGGGCCCACAGGGCTGGCCCTGGCGGCCCAGCTGGCCAGTTTTGGCACCAGTTTCCGCATCATCGACCGGCAGCTGCAGCGACCGGCGGAGTCCCGCGCGCTGGCTCTTCAGCCGCGGACCCTGGAAGCGCTCCGTCCGTTCGGCATCAGCACCGAGCTGTCCGGCGCAGGCCGCCCGGCCCGCGCCCTCCAGCTGCACCTGCCCGAGCAGACCATCCCGGTGGACCTGTCCGACACGGGCATCGAGGACTCGGAATTTCCACACCTGCTTTTCCTCTCCCAGGCCCGGACCGAACAGGCACTGGTCTCCTATCTGGGGGGTCGGGGGATCCGCGTGGAGCGCGGCGTCGAACTCCAGGAGCTGGAGCGGCTGGACCCGGAGGATCCCTTCGCCGGAGTTGAGGCCAAGGTCCTGCGCATGGACCGCGGCATCGACCGGGTCAGGGCCCGCTACGTGGTTGGCGCCGACGGCGCGCACAGCACGGTCCGTTCCAAGGCGGGCATGGACTGGCGCGGCAGCGACTACCCCGGCAGCTACGTGCTCGCCGACCTGGAGGCCGACGGCGTGGAGCCGGGCGTGGTCCACTCCTACCTCAACGATGACGGCTTCCTTCTGCTTTTCCCGCTGGGTAGCCCGGCAGCCTGGCGGATGATTGGCATGAAGGAGCGCGGTGACCAGTCGGCAGTGACGCTGGAATCACTGCAGGGCATAGCCGACCGATTCACCGGCGGGACCGTCAAGCTGCACGATCCGCAGTGGACCAGTTCCTTCAAGCTCTCGCACCAGATTGCCGAGTACTTCCAGAACGGCTCCGTATTCCTGGCCGGAGATGCCGCGCACGTCCACTCCCCCGTGGCTGCCCAAGGCATGAATACCGGCATCCAAGACGCCCTGAACCTGGGCTGGAAACTGGCCCTGGGGGCCCGCGGACTGGCCTCCGAGGAACTGGTGGACAGTTACGACGCCGAACGCCGGCCGGTGGGCCGCGAGGTCCTGGCCTTCACCGACCGCCTCTTCAAGCTCGCCTCCAGCCACAGCGGCCTGTTCAAGCTCCCGCGTACCAAACTGCTGCCGGCGCTGGCGCCCAAGGCTTCCGGATCGAAGGCCCTGCGCACCCGCCTGTTCCGCGCTGTGTCGCAGCTTGACATCCAGTACCGCAAGTCCGGCATGGTGGCCACCGGAGACAGCCGGCTGCCGGCCTTCCTCAGCGCCGGACCGAAAGCCGGTGACCGGCTGCCCGATGCGGTGGTCCGGGAGGACGGGCGGGAAATCCGCCTGCAGGAGCTGCTGGCCACCCCCGGCTTCCAAATCCTGCTCTGCGGTCCGGGATGGCCCGCAGACACCCAGCTCCAGCTTCACAACGCCCTGGGCCGGCTTGCGCCGTGGCTGAGCGTGCGGCGGTTGAATGTGGGCAGCCGGCTGGCCGCACCCAGCACCAACGAGATCCAGGACGTCAGCGGCCTGGCCTTCGACCGGCTGGGGCTCAGCGTCCGGCGGCCCGAGCTGCTGCTGGTCCGCCCGGACGGTTACATCGGGTTCCGCTCCGAGGGAACCGACCTCAGCGGCGCCATCGACTACCTCACCCGGCTGACGACGCCGGCCGCGGCAGAGGTTGCGTCCGACACCGGCGCCGCGGCCCAGGTATAACTCTCCAGGTCAGCTGGCCGCGGGACTGACCAGCGTCCAGAGCACCACTGCCTCGGCGTCGCCGGGGTTGCGCCACGAGTGCGGCTCCTGGCCGGGGAATGTCACGGTGTCGCCCTCGGTTAGTTCCATGGTTTCGCCGTCGAAAATCAGCACAAAGCTGCCCTGGGCCACATGCAGCACCTCGACGTCGCAGTCCACTGAGTAAAGCTCCGCCTCACCCGAGCCGTGCGGGGCGATCACTGCCCGGATCTGCTGCACGCGACGCTCGGTCCGCGGCGTGGCCAGCCGCTCGGTGATTCCATTGCCGCCCAGATTGATGGCGGGGGCATCGACCCAGCGGATCAGCTGGGTATCCGGGGCAGTAAACAGATCACCAATGGAGATCGAGAGCACCTGGCACAGAGTGAGCAGGGATGCGACCGAGGGCGAGGTCAGGTCCCGCTCCACCCGGCTGAGGAACCCCTTGGTGAGCCCGGTGGCATCAGCCACCTGCTCAATGGTCATCCGGCGGGCCTGACGTGCCAGCCGGATCCTCGGGCCGATGGCAACCGGCGAGTTCGAGGGCTCTACAGGCAAGGCCTTCATGACGGATTGTGTCCTCTCGTGTCCGGCGTCCCTGTCGCGGAGTCGCAGGCTGCCATTTGTCGAGCATATCGAGCGCCGCCAAACCGGCCGCACAGTGGGCAGCCTTTGACGCGCGCAGTCCGCCTCCTACGACGGGGTGTATGCCAACGAGCCCATCTACTACGGGCTGGCAGCCTCGGCCCTCGCCTATCAGGCCTTAGGCCTTAGGCCTTCCCCTCGCCCGCCCCGGCGTCCCCGCTGCGAGTCCCGGCGGCCCCGGAGGCGGCGTCAGCGGCCTCGGAGTCCTCGGATTCAGGGAGCTCGGCGACGTCGTCGGGGTCGCCGTCGTCCTCACCGGTCCAGACCTTGATGATCGCCCACGAGACGGCGGCAATCGGCACCGAGAGGATGGCCCCGACGATGCCGGCCAGGATGGTGCCGGCGGTCAGCGCCAGCAGGATGACCAGGGCGTGGATGCTCAGCGTGCGGCCCATCACCACCGGCTGCAGGAAGTTCCCTTCCAGCTGGTTGACGGCGATGATCACGATCACCACGATCAGGGCCACCAGCGGGCCGTTTGCCACCAGGGCGATCAGGGCCGCCAGAACCCCGGCGGCCGTGGCGCCAACGAGGGGAATGAAGGAACCGACAAAGATGATCACGGACAGCGGCAGGGCCAGCGGCACCTGCAGGATGAACAGGGCAGCCCCGATGCAGATCGAGTCCACGGCCGCAACGATCGCGGTTCCGCGCACGTAGCCGCCCAGCACCTCCATGGCTCGGGCGCCGGACAGGCGGGCCTTTTCCAGACGCTCGCCGTGGAACCAGCGCAGGAAGAACGCCCAGATCTTGTCGCCGTCCTTGAGGAAGTAGAACAGCACAACAGCCATCAGCAGGAACCCGGTGACAAAGTTCGTGGCAGCCCCGATACCCGCCAGGGCTCCGCTGCCGGCCGTCGAGCTGGTGGCAAAGCCAATGGCGGCGTCGCGGGCGTTCTCTATGGTGTCGCTGTCCATCGGGATCGGGCTGTCTTTAAGCAGGCGGTACAGCTCGTTGAAGCCCTCCACTGCCTGGTCCACCAGCGAGCTCCACTCGCTGCGGATGGCGAAGATAATGCCGGTGATCAGTCCGCCGAAGGCTGCCAGCAGCAGCAGGAAGGACACCCCGGTGGCCAGCGCACTCGGCCAGCCCTTGCGCCGAAGCCAGTTCACAAACGGGGCAATGGCCGCCGCCAGGATCAGCGCCAGCAGCACCGGAATCACCACGAGGGTGATCTGCAGCAGCCCGTAGACGGTTACCGCCGCCAGGATGAGCACCAGCAGGATCTGTGCCGAGCGCTGGCCGGCGTGGCCCAGTGTCCCGCTCCAATAGCGTTGTGGGGAATCCGCGCCCTGCTGGGGAGTCGGTGTTCGGGGCATGGCCTGATCTTCCTGTTGGCTGAACGGGTTCTAGGACTTGCTGTGGGGTGTTGCGGTGTCAGCCGTTCCGGCGACCCCGGCGGTCTCGGCCGGCGTGGCCGGAGCGGGTCCTTCAATATGGTCGCGTACGTGCCGGCGCATGACCTTGCCGATCAGCGAGCGCGGCAGGTCCGGAATCTGCACAATCCGGCGGGGCACCTTGTACGCGGCCAGTTCCCGCCGGACGTACTGGCGGATGTCCTCGGCATCAAAGTCCGCGTCCTTTTTCAGGACCACCGCGGCCACCACGTCTTCGCCGCCGCCTTCCTTCCCGATGCCGACGACGGCGGCCTCCGCGACACTCTCATGGCGCTTGAGCGCTTCCTCCACCTCGGACGGGGAGACGTTGAAGCCGCCGGTGATGATCAGTTCCTTGATCCGGTCCTGGATCGTGACGAAGTGGTCCTCGTCGACGGTCACGATGTCCCCGGTACGGAACCAGCCGCCGTCGAGCAGTACCGCTTTGGTCTCGGCCGGCTTGTTCCAGTACCCCTGGAACACCTGGGGGCCGCGGATCAGCAGTTCACCCTGCTCTCCCTGTGCCCGGTCGATGCCCGGGTTCTCCGGATCCACCACCCGGATGTCGGTCAGCGGGAACGGAACACCCACCGTTCCGGGCTTGCGGGTGGGACCCATCGGATTACCGATGGCCACCGGCGAGGTTTCGGTCAGCCCGTAGCCCTCGATCAGGTAACCGCCGGTGGCTTCCTCCCAGGCGCTCACCGTGGCGGTGGGCAGGTTCATGGCGCCCGAGATGGCAAAGCGCACGCCCTTCAGCGAGACGCCCTGCTTCTTGGCGCCGTCCACAATCCGGTCATAAATCGGCGGCACGGCAGGCAGGAAAGTCGGCGGCGTCTTCTTCACGGCCTTGAGCACCAGGTCCGGATCGAATTTCGGGAACAACACCAGCCGTGCGCCCAGGCTCATCGCGAAGGTCAGGCACAGCGTCAGGCCATAGGCATGAAACATCGGCAGCACGGCATAGAAGGTTTCCTTGCCCGGGCGCAGTCCGGGCACCCACGCGCGTCCCTGCGCGGCGTTGGCCACCAGGTTGGCGTGGCTGAGCATGACGCCCTTGGGCAGCCCGGTGGTCCCGCTGGTGTACTGGATCACGGCGAGGTCCGACGCCTCAGGCCGGGGGTGCCGGCGCCGCAGCGGCCGGTTGTCGAGCAGCTTCTTCCAGGGGAGCACAGCGCGCAGGCCCTTGCGCGGGGACCGTGAGACGGTCAGGGAGGCACGGGTCCTGCGGACGGCGGGCAGCGGCAGCTTCAGCGCCAGGCGGTTGCCCAGCGGCATCGCATCGATCAGGTTCACCGAGATGATGGTGTGCAGCGGGATGTCCGCCGGCAGCGCCTGCAGCGTGTCAGCCACCTTGTCCCACACCACGGCCACGGTAGCGCCGTGGTCCTCAAACTGGTGGCGCAGTTCCCGGTCCGTGTACAGCGGGTTGTGTTCGACGACGACGGCGCCCAGCCGCAGGACCGCATAGAAGGCGACAATGTGCTGCGGGCAGTTCGGCAGCACCAGCGCGACCCGGTCGCCCTTTTTCACGCCCAGCTTTTTCAGGCCGGTGGCGGCGCGGCGGATCTGTTCGCCAAGAGCTTGATAATCGGTGACAGCTCCAAAGAACTGGAGCGCAGGTTTTGACCCGAACTTTCCAATGGATTCCTCCACCAGGTCCACCAGGGAACCATCGGGAAGACGCGGATCTGCGGGCACTCCCTTGCCATAGTGGCGCGTCCAGGGGCGGGGCTGCTCGGCCGGATTTGTCGGTGCGTTAGT
The DNA here is from genome assembly GCF_018622995.1 of Arthrobacter jiangjiafuii. Taxonomy (NCBI): domain Bacteria; kingdom Bacillati; phylum Actinomycetota; class Actinomycetes; order Micrococcales; family Micrococcaceae; genus Arthrobacter; species Arthrobacter jiangjiafuii. The sequence continues at coordinate 607,458 of NZ_CP076022.1, read as the reverse complement.
ACTCACATTCTCGACTTTAGCCGCTGAACGGCGCCCCGCCGTCCGCGCCCCGCTTGGTCCAGGGACTGCAAACCCGTCCGCTCTTGGCTGCATGCTGCCTTCCTCCGGTTGCACGATGGTCTCCGCTACACTGATAGGTCGAAGGGGAGTAGCTCCGGTCCTCCCGCAGATCCATATTAGTGAACGCTTCTTGGCGGCCACGCACTGCGGAAGAGGACCGAGGTCTGTCGACATACTGGCCGCCGCCGCGCGGCCCGGCATTCCACCCACACGCACAGCGCTGAACGCAGGTGCGCGTCACGGGCGAGCGAGACCTTCGGTCAGTTTGTCATCTGACCGGAGCCTCCCAACCCCGCTCCGGTCCCGTACCAGGAGCATTGTGAACACCCACCCTGCAGCCGACCGGTCCGACGTTCCGGAGCCGCCGTCTTCGGCGGACATTAAGCGCTGGCGGCAGTATCTTGCCGACGAGCGCGCGGAGGCCGACACCTACCGTTACCTGGCCGAACGCCGGGACGGCGAGGAACGCGACATCCTGCTCGCCCTCGCCGAGGCGGAAGGGCGCCATGAAGCCCACTGGCGGGCCTTGCTCGGGGAGCAGGGCATCGGCAGGACCAAAGCCTCGCTGCGCAACCGGCTGCTCGGCTTCCTGGCCCGGCGCTTCGGCTCCGTCTTCGTCCTCGCCCTGGCCCAGCGCGCCGAAGGCCGCTCCCCCTACGCGCAGGACCCCAATGCGACCAATGCCATGGCTGCGGACGAGCAGATCCATGAGGAAGTTGTACGCGGACTGGCGACCCGGGGCAGGAATCGGCTCTCCGGGAACTTCCGCGCCGCAGTGTTCGGCGCGAACGACGGACTGGTCTCGAACCTGGCCCTGATCATGGGCATCGGTGCCACCGGCGTTTCCAGCGGCTTCATCCTATTCAGCGGCCTGGCCGGGCTGCTCGCCGGTGCACTGTCCATGGGCGCCGGGGAATACGTGTCTGTGCGCTCCCAGCGGGAGCTGTTGGAGGCGTCCCGTCCCACCCAGATCACCCTGGCGGCCGCGAAGTCCCTCGATATCGACGCCAATGAGCTGGTACTGGTCTACCGGGCCCGCGGGATGTCCCGGGAAGCGGCAGAACACCGTGCCGCCGAACGGATGGGACTGTTCACGTGTGACTGCGACCCGAGCTATTCACTGAACCCGGAAGCCGCCGTCGAGGGCGTCGATGAGCATGAATCGGTGGGCACCGGCCTGGGCGCCGCCATCTCCAGCTTCTGCTTCTTCGCCTCCGGCGCCGTCGTCCCGATCCTGCCGTACCTTTTCGGGCTCACCGGCCTGACCGCCGTCGTCGTCTCCTGCGTCCTGGTGGGGCTTGCGCTGCTGATGACCGGCGGCGTCGTCGGCCTGCTCTCCGGAGCCTCCCCCCTCAAGCGCGGGCTGCGCCAGCTGGGCATCGGGCTGGGCGCCGCGGCAGCGACCTACCTGCTGGGGATGCTGTTCGGAACGACCGTCGCCTAGGTACCACTGTCCAACAGGCAACCCTGTCGCCTAGATTCGGAGGCAGGAAACCCAGCCGGTCACCGAGTCAGGACAGCCATGAGCATCGCACCTCCCCTGCTGCGGCTGCGCAGCGGAACCCTCATCCCGCAGCTGGGGCTGGGCACCTGGCCCCTGGACGACGACGGCGCCGCCAGCGCCGTCGAGACCGCGGTCTCCCTGGGATACCGGCACTTCGACACCGCCGAAAACTACCGCAATGAACGCGGCGTCGGCGAAGGCCTGCGCCGCAGCGGCCTGGACCGGAGCGAAGCGTTCATCACCACGAAATTCAACAAGGAATGGCACAGCGTCGACGGCGTCCGGCAGACCGCGGAGGCGTCCCTGCAGCGCCTGGGCACTGACTACATCGACCTGCTGCTCATTCACTGGCCCAATCCGGGCCAGGACCGCTATGTGGAGGCTTTTCGCGGGTTGCGCGCGGTGCAGGACGACGGATTGGTGCGCGCCGTGGGAGTGTCCAATTTCAAGCCGGCCCATCTGCAGAAACTGCGCGGGGCCGGACTGGTTCCCGAGATCAACCAGGTCCAGCTCGATCCCTATCATCCGCGCCGGGACGTGCGGCGCGCCAACGCCGGCCTGGGCATCGTGACCGAAGCCTGGAGTCCGCTGGGCAGGGGCGGGAAGCTGCTCAGCGATCCCGTAATCCAGGGCCTCGCCGGCAAGTACGGCAAGACGCCGGCCCAGATCGTGCTGCGCTGGGACATCCAATCCGGAGTCGTCACCATCCCCAAGTCCGGGAATCCGGCACGGATGGCGCAGAACCTGGACATCTTCGATATCGAACTCGAGCCTGCGGACATGGCTGCCCTGGACGGACTGGAAGGCGACGAGCAGATTTCCGATTCGGATGTCTTCGGCCACTAACCCCTGTGTGTTCCCCCACGCCGCCGGGAACCAACTCCTTGCAGGTAAAGGGAAGTAGGCACTTGGGGCCCCTTTCACCGCGGGCGCTAAATTTGACTGCAGCCCCGGGCCGGGAAACTCTGATTATGACTACGCATCATCGAAGCAGGTACGGAAGAAACGCAAAGAGGGGCAGCGTCGCTTTCAGTACCCGGTAGAGCCATGCCCGCAGAGTACAAGTACACAGACCTGCGAAACCCGGGACCCAGCAGCCTTATCTGAGCCCGCCCGATGGCTCCCCACAGGGAGCCGGGCATTCTTTCCGTTAATTCAAGGAAGGGCCTATGGCTAACATGACCGAACGTCCCGCAGCTGCGGAGCCGAATCCCGACGCAACACTGGCAGCCGAACCGGACACCAACCCGGACCAGGAACTGCTGCAGCAGCTCCGGGAGACCGAACACGCACACGAGGTGGCCCGCAGCACCGAAACCCCGGCCAGGCTGGACAAGGTCATCTTCGGGATCACCGGCGCGCTGGCCATTGCCTTCATCCTCTGGGGCCTCTTGGGCCGTGATTCCCTGGCAACGTCCTCGCAGACGGCACTGGACTGGATCATGGAAAACACCGGCTGGATGTTCGTCCTGCTGGCATCCTTCTTCGTGGTCTACGTCCTGTGGCTCGCACTGGGCCGATTCGGCAACATTCCGCTCGGCAAGGACGACGAGGAACCGGAGTTCAAGACCCTGTCCTGGATTTCCATGATGTTCGCCGCCGGCATGGGCATCGGCCTGATGTTCTACGGCGTGGCCGAACCGCTCTTCCACTACGTCTCCCCGCCTCCGGGAACCGTGGACGGCCAGACCCCGGAAGCTCTGCGCACCGCCATGGCCACGTCGGTCTTCCACTGGGGCCTGCACCCCTGGGCCATGTACGCGATCGTCGGCATCGCCATGGCCTACGGCACCTACCGCCTGGGCCGCAAGCAGATGATCTCCTCGGCTTTCACCTCCCTGTTCGGCAGGGCACGCGTCGACGGCCCGCTGGGGAAGGTGCTGAATATCTTCTCGATCTTCGCCACCCTGTTCGGCACCGCTGCCTCGCTGGGACTGGGCGCGCTCCAAATCGGCAGCGGCCTGGAATCGACCGGTTGGATCGGCACCGTCGGCACCCCCATCCTGGTGGGCATCGTCGCGATCCTGACCGCCTGCTTCGTGGCCTCCGCCATGTCCGGCATCTCCAAGGGCATCCAGTGGCTCTCCAACATCAACATGGGCCTCGCGCTGCTCCTGGCGGTCATCGTCTTCATCGCCGGACCCACCCTGTTTATCCTCAACGTGATTCCCTCCGCGATTGCCGACTACGCCGGCAACATGGCTGAGATGGCCTCCCGCACGGAGGCCGTCGGTGACGCATCGATGCGGGAATGGCTTTCCAGCTGGACCATTTTCTACTGGGCCTGGTGGCTGTCCTGGACGCCCTTCGTCGGTATGTTCATCGCACGCATCAGCCGGGGCCGGACCATTCGCCAGTTCGTGACCGGAGTCCTGCTGGTTCCGTTCGTCGTCACCGTGCTGTGGCTCTCCATCTTCGGGGGCGCCGCCATCGGCACGCAGCAAACCGCCGCGCCAGGCGAGGCGGACGCCCTGGTGGCATCTGCAGGCTCGGACGCCGCCCTCTTTGAGCTCTTTGCCCTGCTGCCCATGCCGAACCTGATTGCCGCGGCCGTCGGTATCCTGGCCATGGTCCTGGTGGGAATCTTCTTCGTCACCGGAGCCGACTCCGCCTCCCTGGTCATGGCTTCGCTGAGCTCCAACGGCTCGGAAAAGCCGGCGCGCGGCGTCATCATCTTCTGGGGCGTGCTGACCGGCGCCGTGGCAGCGGTGATGCTCCTGGCCGGAGGAAACGACGATCCTTCAGCTGCCCTGGCAGCGCTGCAGCGCATCACCATCGTGGCAGCCCTGCCGTTCGCGATCGTAATGCTGCTGATGACCATAGCCCTGGCCAAGGACCTGGGGCGCGACCCGATGGCGCTGCGCCGCCAGCTGACCAAGTCGGTTATGGAGCGTGCCATTGCAGCAGGCGTGGACGAACACGGCGGTTCCACCTTCGACCTCGCCACGCAGGAACACGACACCACGGCGCACGACACCACGGCGCACGACGTCGGGACGCCGGCCCCCGTCCCGGCCTCCGCCTCCCGTGCCGTCACCGGACCCCGGGACACCGGCAGCGATGCCGATGGCGGCACGTCCCGCCCGCGCGGCTAGTACCGGATCCGCCGTCGGGATCCCCGGATAGGGGGATCCCGACGGCCGGAAAAGCTGTTGCAGGGATCCCCGGCCCGCCCGGGGATCCCTTTTTCCTGCCCGAAAACCCGGGTTTCCTGCCCGAAAACCCGGCCAGCCGCGGGGAACCGCGGAGCCTACCGGAGCCAGGCCACGGTGCGCAGCGCCATCTGGGGGTTTGCTTCGTTGGAGAAGCGATTGACGTCCCGCCCTTGTGTGACTTCCCACTCGCCAGTAGCGTGCGAAAAGTTACCGCCCGGTAACCTTTTTCGTGCACAAGACAATGAGGTCACTATGAGGAAGCATGTAAGCATCGTGGCGGTTGCCGTGGGGCTGCTGGGGTCATCCCTGGCGGCAGCACCCGCCGCCCTCGCCGCACCGGCACCCGCAGCTGCACCCACTCCGGCGTCCCGGACCGACGTCGTCGTTACCAGCTTTGACGGCACCCCCATCCATACCAATTTCTTCCCGGCCACCGGCCTGGCGGCCGGCCAGCAGGCACCCACCGTGATGGTTGGCCCCGGCTTCGGCGTGCCGGGCGGCAGGATCCCCACCAGCACCACGAGCACGCTGATCGGCTCCATCGGCATCGCTCCGCTGCGGAACGCCGGTTACAACGTAGTGACCTGGGATCCGCGCGGCTTCGGCCTCAGCGGCGGTGAGGCCTACGTCAACAACCCCGCCTACGAGGGCCGGGATGGCGAGGCGCTCATCGACTTCATTGCCGCCCAGCCCGAAGCACGGCTGGACGCGCCGGGTGATCCGGTCCTGGGTATGGCAGGTGCATCGTACGGCGGCGGCATCCAGTTTGTGCTGGCCGCCCAAGACCAGCGGGTGGACGCCATTACCCCGACCATCGCCTGGAATGACCTGACGTCCAGCCTGTACAAGGCCGGCTCCTTCAAGACCGGCTGGGGCGCCCTGCTCTGCGCGGAAGGCACCGCCTTGGGCCAGCTCGGCTCGCTCGTCGGCAACAAGGGCGCTCTGTCCGCTCCGGTGCGCAAGGCCTGCCGCGAGGGCCTGACCTATCCGAACCAGCTCAGCGCCGAGTCGGTGGCCTACTTCAGCTCCCTGACCTCGGACGAAATGTTCACCTCCATCACCGCTCCCACACTGATCATCCAGGGCACCGCTGACACGCTGTTCACCCTCGACGAGGCCACGCGCAACTTCAACCTGATCAGCAGCACCGGCACCCCCGCCAAGATGCTGCAGTTCTGCGGCGGGCACGGCCTGTGCAACTCCACGGCCGGACCGGACCGGATCACGCCGGCGGTACTGAACTGGTTCGCGAAATACCTGCAGAAGGCACCCGTGGACACCGGCGCCGCCTTCGAATTCATCGACCAGGCCGGCGTGACGCGCGGCGCCCCGGGCTACCCCGAGGCGGCGGGCGCCCTCACCGGCTCCGGCAAGGGATCACTGTTGCTCTCCCCCGCCGCCCTCAGCGGCGCCGTCGTCGCCGCCGCGGTAGCGCCGTCGGCACTGAACGTACCGGTCACCGCACCGGCCGTCTCCACCTCGGTGTTTGGCGCCCCGCAACTGACCCTGACCTACCGGGGATCGGCCCGGCAGGTCAACACGCACGTCTATGCGCAGCTCATCGACAAGTCCCGGGCCTCGCTGGTGCTGGGCAACCAGGTCACTCCGGTGCCGCTGGTGCTGGACGGCCGGGAGCACACGCTGACCATCCCGCTGGAGGAGGTCTCCTACACAGCTACACCCTCGTCCAGGCTGGTGCTGCAGGTGACGCCGGCAACGTCCGTCTATGCGCTGCCCAGGGCGACGGCGCTGGCCAGCTTCACGGCAACGGTGGCCGTGCCCACTGTGGCCGCGTATCCGGCCGTTCCGTAACAACACCGGCTTTACGGGAAATGAAAAGAGGGAACCTGCGTGCCCCATTAACGGCGCTGCAGGTTCCCTCTTTGTCCGGTGTCGCCTGATGGGCTACTTGCTGCCGGCGTTCTTGAGCTCGGCCTCGAGCTGTTCCAGCGACTTGCCGCGGGTCTCGGGCATGAAGCGCCTCACGAACAGGATGGCGCAGACGCCCAGGGCCACGAAGATAAAGAACGTGTTGGAGATGCCCAGCCCGGCCATCAGCATCGGGAACGAGAAGCCGACGGCGAAGTTCGCCATCCACTGCACGAACACCGAAAGGCCCATCCCGAGCCCGCGGACCCGCAGCGGGAAGACCTCGGCGATGATCAGCCAGGTCACCGGCGAAATGGCACCCTGCTGGAAGGCCAGGAACAGCACGGTCAGGGACAGCACCACAAAGCCGCGGGCGGTGCCCTCGGCCAGCGTGAGCGAGGCGACGCCGATCAGGGCCAGCGTGGTGGAGGTGCCGATCAGGCCGGTGATCAGCATCGGCCGCCGGCCCACCTTGCCCAGCAGCCAGATGCCCAGGATGGCGGCTGCAACGGAAACGATGCCGTTGGCGATGTTCGCGGTCAGCGCGGCTTCGGTGCCGAAGCCGGCGTCGGCCAGGATCTGCGTGCCGTAGTAGACGATGGCGTTCACGCCGGTGATCTGCTGGACCACCGACATGCCCATGCCGATCAGCAGGACCCGGAACAGCCACGGTTCGGCGAAGTCCTTGAAGGAACCACGGCGGGTGGTCTCGTGGCTGGCCAGCGCGCGCACGTCGTCGTACTCCGCCTGGGCGTCCTCGGAGCTGCGGATCTTCTGCAGCACCGCCATCATCTGCGGGTAGCGGCCCTGTGCCGCGAGCCAGCGCGGGCTCTCGGGCACAAACTTTATCCCGATCCACAGCGCGATTGCGGGAATGCTGGCCACGGCCAGCATCCAGCGCCAGATATGGTTTTCCTCGCCCCACACATTGCCGATCACGGCGTTGGTGGTGAACGCCGCCAGCTGGCCGGTGACGATCATCAGCTGGTCGCGGGTCACCATCTGCCCGCGCCGGGCGGCGGGGGCAAGTTCGGAGAGGAACATCGGCACGACGGCGGAGGCGCCACCCACGGCCAGGCCCAGCACCACGCGTGCCACCACCATCACGGCGATGGACGGTGCGACGGCAGTGCCCAGGGCTCCGGCCAGGAAGACCACGGCCAGGACCATGAGCAGCCGGCGGCGGCCGAAGCGGTCGGCGAGCTGTCCGGCCGCCAGGGCGCCGAAGGCCGCTCCGAAGAGCAGGCTGGAGGTGATCAGGCCCTCGGTGAACGGGGTGAGCCCCAGGTCCACCTGCATGAAAGGCAGCGCCCCGTTGATGACGCCGGTGTCATAGCCGAAAAGGAAGCCGCCGAGGGTGGCAATCCAGGAGGCGCGTCCCAGCGCACCACGGTGGCGGTTAGCGCCCTTGTAGGCAGAGTCGCCGGGGGAAAGAGTTGTGGACATCATGTACTTTCTGCGGATTAACCAAGCGCACAAAAACCCCCGCCGACCGGAAGAACTCCGGGCGACGGGGGCAGATGCGTGCGTATTAGAGCGCTGCGAAAACTTCGCGCAGCAGGGTGGCGGTCTCGGACGGCGTCTTGCCGACCTTCACGCCGGCAGCTTCAAGAGCTTCCTTCTTGGCCTGTGCGGTTCCTGCGGAACCGGAGACAATGGCGCCTGCGTGGCCCATGGTCTTGCCTTCGGGAGCGGTGAAGCCGGCAACATAGCCCACAACGGGCTTGGTGACGTTGGCCTTGATGAACTCGGCTGCGCGCTCTTCGGCGTCGCCGCCGATTTCACCGATCATGACGATGGCCTTGGTCTCGGGGTCAGCTTCGAACGCGGCCAGGGCGTCGATGTGCGTGGTGCCGATGACGGGGTCGCCGCCGATGCCGATCGCGGTGGAGAAGCCCAGGTCCCGCAGTTCGTACATCATCTGGTAGGTCAGGGTGCCGGACTTGGAGACCAAGCCGATCGGGCCCTTGGTGGTGATGTTGTTCGGGGTGATACCCACGAGGGCTTCACCCGGAGTGATGATGCCGGGGCAGTTCGGGCCGATGATGCGGGTGACCTGGTTGCCGTCTGCATCCACCTTGGACTGGGCGTGGGCCCAGAACTCGGCGGAATCCTGGACCGGGACACCTTCGGTGATAACGACGACGAGGCCGATGCCGGCGTCGATCGCTTCCATGACGGCGTCCTTGGTGAAGGCCGGCGGCACGAAGACGATGGAGACGTCTGCGTCGGTCTTGTCCATGGCCTCGGTGACGGTGCCGAAGACGGGGAGTTCCACGTCGCCGTGGACGACGGTGGTTCCGGCCTTGCGGGCGTTAACGCCGCCGACAACCTGGGTTCCGGCCTTGAGCATCAGGGCGGTGTGCTTGGTGCCTTCGCCGCCGGTGATGCCCTGAACGATGACCTTGGAGTCCTTGTTCAAAAAGATAGACATAAGGGGATTCTCTTTCTAGAAGTTCGACAGGCTGGGGTCAGCGAGCGGCGTAAGCGAGCTCGGCAGCCTTGTCGGCGCCTTCGTCCATGGTGGTGGCCAGGGTGACCAGCGGGTGGTTGGCCTCGGCGAGGATGCGGCGGCCTTCTTCGACGTTGTTGCCGTCCAGGCGGACAACCAGCGGCTTGTTGGCTTCGTCGCCCAGGATTTCCAGGGCCTTGACGATGCCGTTGGCCACGGCGTCACAGGCGGTGATGCCGCCGAAGACGTTCACGAACACGGACTTGACCTGCTCATCGTTGAGGATGACGTCCAGGCCCGCGGCCATGACGGATGCCGAGGCTCCGCCGCCGATGTCCAGGAAGTTGGCAGGCTTGACGTTGCCGTGCTTTTCGCCGGCGTAGGCGACGACGTCGAGCGTGGACATGACCAGCCCGGCGCCGTTGCCGATGATGCCGACCTGGCCGTCAAGCTTGACGTAGTTGAGGTCGTTGGCCTTGGCCTTGGCCTCGAGCGGGTCAGCAGCGTCCTTGTCTTCCAGCGCGGCGTGGCCGGGCTGGCGGAAGTCTGCGTTTTCGTCCAGGGAGACCTTGCCGTCGAGGGCAACGATGTCGCCGGCTCCGGTCTTGACCAGCGGGTTGACCTCCACCAGGGTGGCGTCTTCCTTCACGAAGACGTCCCAGAGCTTGAGGATCGCGTTGACAACGCCTTCGCGCAGTTCCGGAGCGAAACCTGCCGCGTCAACGATCTCTTCGGCCTTGGCCTGGTCGATGCCGACGGCCGGGTCAACGGCTACGCGGGCCAGGGCGTCGGGGCGCTCTACGGCGAGAACCTCGATTTCCATGCCGCCTTCCACCGAGCACATGGCCAGGTAGTTGCGGTTGGCGCGGTCCAGCAGTACGGAGAAGTAGAACTCCTCGGCGATGTCGGCACCCTGTGCGATCATCACGGTGTTGACGGTATGGCCCTTGATGTCCATGCCGAGAATGTCGGAGGCGTACGAGAACGCCTCGTCAGCAGTCTTGGCGACCTTAACGCCGCCGGCCTTGCCTCGGCCACCAACCTTGACCTGTGCCTTGACGACTACAACGCCGCCAATCTTCTCGGCTGCAGCTTTTGCTTCTTCGGGAGTGTGCGCCACGATTCCGGCAAGCACGGGTACACCGTGCGCCTCAAACAGATCGCGCGCCTGATATTCAAACAGGTCCACGGGCTAGTGTCCTTCTACGTCGAAGTAGGTTTACATTCGATCAGATGATCGCAGAAGCAGATGCGTCAAGCCGGTCTGCCCCTCTGGAACTTTAGTCGCTAAGCGCCGAATGCCGTCCCCAGACTACCCCTTTAGTGACGAAGCGCACAGTTCTATGGTTTGTAGAAATCAGTGCGTCTGCGCTATTTAGGCAGCCTGGGGCCATATTTAGGCTTCCTTGGTCAGCGGGGCGTAGCGCAGCAGCAGCCGCTTCTCGCCGACGTCGAACTTAACCTTTGCCACCGTCTTGTCGCCGGTTCCCTCCACCGCCAGCACGGTTCCGTGGCCGAAGCTGGTGTGGTTGACCTTGTCACCGACGCCGACCGAGATGACTTCCTTCTGCGGCTGGACCCGGCCGATGGCCTTGGCCACCGGGGCGGCGGAAATGTTGCCCCCGGCGCCCATGCCGGAACCCGTTCCGGAACCGGCACCCCAGTGCGAACCGCCATACCGGCTGGAGCCGGCACTGGTGCTGCCGCCCCAGGTGGGCCGGTCCATCCCCTCGCGCTTCCACTGGATCAGCTCCTGCGGGATCTCTCCCACGAACTGGCTGGCCGGGTTGTACTGGCTCTGTCCCCACATGCTGCGCACTTCGGAGCGGGTGATGTAGAGCCGCTTCCGTGCCCGGGTCAGGCCCACATAGGCGAGCCGCCGCTCCTCGGCCAGTTCGGCGGGATCGGTGGCAGAGCGCTGGTGCGGGAACAGTCCCTGCTCCAGCCCGGTCAGGAACACCACCGGGAATTCCAGGCCCTTGGCAGTGTGCAGGGTCATCAGCGTGACGACGCCCTGCTGGCGCGATTCCTCGACGGCGGCGGCCACCTCTTCGGCAGAGCCTTCCGGGGCATCGGGGATGGAGTCTGCGTCGGCGACCAGGGAGACCTGCTCCAGGAACTCCCCCAGGGAGCCCTCGGGATTGTCCTTTTCGTATTCGCGGACCACTGCCACCAGTTCAGCCAGGTTCTCCACCCGGGACTCGTCCTGCGGATCGTTGGAGGACCGCAGTTGCGCCAGGTAGCCGGTCTGTTCCAGCACCGCTTCCAGCGCCGCGGAGGCACCGGAACCGGCCGCCACTTCGGCGAGGTCGTCGATGAGCTTGACGAAGCCGTTGACGGCGTTCAGCGAGCGGGTGGCCAGGCCGGGGGCTTCCTCCGCCCGGCGCAGGGCCGCCATGAAGGAGATCCGTTCCCGTTCGGCCAGGGCCGCGACCGAGTATTCGGCGCGGTCGCCGATGCCGCGCTTGGGTTCGTTCAGGATCCGGCGCAGGTTCACTACGTCGTCGGCGTTCACGAGCACCCGCAGGTACGCCAGGGCGTCCTTGATTTCCTTGCGTTCGTAGAACCGGGTGCCGCCCACCACCTTGTAGGGCAGCCCGACGCGGACCAGGACGTCTTCCAGGGAACGCGACTGGGCGTTGGTGCGGTAAAAGACCGCCACGTCGCCCGGACGCAGGTTTTCCTCGTCCTGCAGGCGGTCGATTTCCTCGGCGATGAACCGCGCTTCGTCGTGCTCGTTTTCGCCGACATAGCCGATGATCTTTTCGCCGCTGCCCTCGGCCGTCCAGAGGCGCTTCTCCGGCCGGTTCGGATTGCGGGAGATGACCGCATTAGCCGCGTTCAGGATGGTCTGCGTGGAGCGGTAGTTCTGCTCCAGCAGGATGGTGCGGGCGGCGGGGTAATCCTTTTCGAAGTCATTAATGTTGCGCACATCGGCGCCACGGAAGGCATAGATGGACTGGTCGGAGTCGCCCACCACGGTGAGCTCGGCCGGCGGAATGTCCAGGGTGTTGCCCTCCCCCGGCACGCCCACCAGTTCGCGCACCAGGGCATACTGCGCGTGGTTGGTGTCCTGGTACTCGTCCACCAGGATGTGGCGGAACCGGCGGCGGTAGTACTCGGCCACTCCCGGGAAGGCCCGGAACATGTACACGGTCTGCGCGATCAGGTCATCGAAGTCCATGGCGTTGGCCGAGCGCATGCGCTCGGTGTAGCCCCGGTACACGTCGGCGACGGCCTGCTCGAACGGGTCGGACAGGTTGGCTGTGGCAGCGAAGGTTTCATCGTCGATCAGTTCGTTCTTCAGCGCCGAGATCTTGTGCATGATCATTTTGGGCGTGAAGCGCTTGGGGTCCAGGTCCAGGCCCTTCGCCACCAGGGTGATCAGGCGCAGCGAATCCGCAGAGTCGTAGATCGAGAAGTTGGAGTTCATGCCCACGGATTTGGCCTCGCGGCGCAGGATCCGCACGCAGGAGGAGTGGAAGGTGGAGATCCACATGGTCTTGGCGACCCCGCCCACCAGGGCTTCGATCCGCTCGCGCATTTCGGCAGCGGCCTTGTTGGTGAAGGTAATCGCCAGGATCTGCCCGGGGTTGGAGCGTCCGGTGGCCATCAGGTACGCGATCCGGTGGCTGAGCACCCGGGTCTTTCCGGACCCGGCCCCGGCCACGATCAACAGGGGTGAGCCGCCGTGCTTGACCGCTTCCTCCTGCTGCGGGTTCAGACCCTGCAGCAGGTCCGCGGCGCGGGCCTCATCCACCCGGGGCTTGGCCTGCTGGCGCGGGTGCCCGGCGGCGTGCCCGGTATCGGAGCCGGTGCCGGCGTCCTTGCCCGCGTCCTTACCCGCGCCGGCAGCGTTGCCGTCCGCAGCCGGGGAGTCCTTGGCAGAGTCGGTCTTGGCCGTTGAAAAGTACGGATCAAAAAGATAGTCCATGGTGTTCTTAAGTCTAGGTGCTGCCACCGACCTTTTCCGGCGGCCCCTCCCGGGAGGGGGCCGGAGGTTTAGGCCGAGGTCAGGGCCTTGTGGATTTCCCGGACAGCCGCAGCGCCGCCCGCAATGTGCCAGCGGAAGCCGTTGACGACGGCGACGTCGGTGCTGCCGCCGGCGGCCCGGATGATGGCCTTGCCCGGTAGCCAGTCCCATTCCGGACAGCTGTGCTGGAACCAGGCGCCCAGGCGGCCGGACGCGACCGAGCCCAGGTCGCAGGAGCCGGATCCGAGCATGCGGATGGTCGCCGTCCGCGACGCGGCAGCCGTCCACGGGCCGGCGACGTCTGGACGCCGCAGCCAGGTGGGGTGCAGGTACGTGCCGGCGCTGAGCCGTTCCAGCGGCGCATCCTGCAGGGGCGGGATTTCGGCGCCGTTCAAAGTGGCCGGATGCCCCTCGCCGCCAACCCAAAGCCGGTCTTCCTGCGGCTGGTAGATGGCCCCGAGCAGCACTTCGGGATCACCGGCGGAGTCGTGGGGCCCGTCGGCTTTCAGCGCGATGGCCGAGCACCAGTAGGTGGAGCCGGAGAAGAAGTTGTAGGTGCCGTCCACCGGATCGATGACCCAGGAGCGGCCGGAGGTGCCGGTGACGCTGGCCCCTTCTTCGCCGATGATTCCGTCCTCGGGGCGCAGGGCCCGCAGCCGGTCCACCACGAGTTTTTCCGCCGCGTGGTCGGCGCCCGTGACGACGTCGGACACGGTGGTCTTGGCGGTAGCGGTCAGCCCCTGGACGCGCATGCGCAGGGCCAGCGCCCCGGCGTCGCGCACCAGCTCGGCGGCCAGGGCGAAATCATCCTTTGTTGCACAGACACTCATGCGCCCAGCCTATCCGGCGGGGCAAGCGATACCAGCGGGCGTGCCGGCACCCGCGGCTGGTCCCCGTCCAAGGAACCGGCCACCTGCCCGCCCGTGGTCCGTCACCCCGCAAGCCGGGCAGCCATACTGTTAAGCATGGGAAAAACTCCGGCACAGCGGGCAGCAAAACACGGCGAGAAGGCCGTACAGCCCCCGCAGGCAGCGAAAATGACCGCACCGCGCACCGAGCAGCAGGCCAAGAGCAACGCGAACCTGATCCTCATCGCAGCGGTGGCCACCACGCTCTTCATGTTCTTCTACCTGCACCTCCTGGTGCTGGACCAGATGACGCAGCTGAGCGACGGCATGGCCATGCCGGATTCGCTGGTGGGCGGTTACAGCATGGCCTATCTGGAAGACCTGCGCGGCGTCATGGACAGCGATGCCCTGGGCCAGCTCAGCTACGTGCACAAGACCGCCGGCACCATTTTCCCGCTCATTTTCGGCTTCACCTGGCTGCTGATCATTGGCCTGAATGCCCGCGGCAGGGCCCGCCGCTGGCTGCTGTGGGCGGCCCCGATCCTCTTTGTCATCGTCGATCTGTGGGAGAACGTCGTCATCGACCAGGCCCTGGGCTCAGCGGAGCTCGCCGCTTCCGACGCCGCGCTGGCCAGCACCCTGACCATCGCCCGCTGGGTGCTGCTGGGGCTGAGCCTGCTGGCGTCGGTGGTGGCAGTGTTCGGCAAGCGGACACCGGCTCAGGGCCCACGGGCAGCCGGGCCGGGCACCGGTTCCTAGGCAGCATCAACAACCAAGAGCACAAATGCAGAAGGCCTGCCCGGAACAGCCGGGCAGGCCTTCTGCATTGAGAGGTCCGGCTTTCGCTAGCGGCCGGGTGCGCGGTGCGCCCCCGCCGGCGCAAGCTCCCGGCGCGGCCCGGAGTCGCCCGCCGGTGCCTCGTGGCGTCCGCCGGTGCCGCCGTGCTGGGCCGGCTTGGACGGCCACCAGAACTTCTCGCCCAGGATGAACGCCAGGGCCGGAACAATGACGGTCCGCACCACCAGGGTGTCGAGCAGGACGCCGATGGCCACGGTGATGCCCACCTGGGTCAGGGTGACCAGCGGCAGCACGCCGAGCACGGCGAACACTGCGGCCAGCAGGATGCCGGCACTGGTGATGACCCCGCCGGTGGAGCGCAGCGCGCTGAGCATGCCCGCCTTGGTGCCCATGGTGACGGCGTTCTCCCGGGCCCGGGTGGTCAGGAAGATGTTGTAGTCAACGCCCAGCGCCACCAGGAAGATGAAGCTGTACAGCAGCGTGAGCGTGTCCAGCGCCGGGAAGCCGAGCACGTTGACGAACAGGAACCAGCTGATGCCGGTGCTGGCCACAAAGGTCAGCAGCACGGACGCCACCAGCAGCACCGGAGCGACGATACTGCGCAGGAGCACCAGCAGGACCAGGAAGACCAGGATGATCACCGAGGTGACGACCAGCGTGAGGTCGTGCTGGTTCGCAGCCAGCTGGTCCACCCGCTCGGCCGCTTCCCCGCCTACCAGGGCTTCATACTCCGGGTTGGCGGCCAGATCGGAGCGAAGGTCCCCGATGAAGGCGTTGGCCCCGTCGGTGCCCGGTTCATAACTGTCGATCACGTCGATGCGCGTCATGCCGTTGTGCTCGGAAGCCACCTCGGCACCCGAAACGCTCTCCAGCGCGGCGAGTTCCTCCACTGCCGCATCGGCACTGTCGGAGTTCACCAGCACGATCACCGGCGAGGACGAGCCTGCCGGGAAGCCCTCGGCCAGGGTTTCGGCTGCGGTGACGGCCTGCGGCTTTTCGGTGAACTGCTCGTTTTCGCTCAGGCCGATCTGCACATTGAACAGTAGTCCTCCGGCGGCGAGCAGGACGACGACGGCGGCGCCGGCAATGCGCTTGGGCGCACGGGCCGTGACCTCGCCGAGCTTGCCCCAGAACTTGCCTTCACGGGCGGCGTCGCCGACCTTCGGCACGAACGGCCAGAACAGCTTCCGCCCCAGCAGCACCAGGGCTGCGGGCAGGATGAAGAGTGCGCTGAGGATGGCCAGGACAATGCCGGTGGCCGCCGAGAAGCCCAGCCCGCGGTAGCTCATGGTGTCGGTGAAGAGCAGCACCAGCAGCGCCAGGATCACGGTGCCGCCGGAGGCGATGATGGCTTCGCGCGTCCGGGAGAGGGCCTTGCCCATGGCCTCGTACTTGGATTCGTGGATGCGCAGTTCCTCGCGGTAGCGGGCAATCAGCAGCAGGGCATAGTTGGTGGCCGCACCGAAGACCAGTACGGAAGTGATGCCAACCGCGGACGGGTCCACGTCGATGCCGACCACCGGGGCCAGCAAGTCAACCACCTTGAGGGCGGCCTGCTCAATGGTTGCCACCACGGCCAGCGGAACCAGCCAGAGCCACGGTGAGCGGTAGGTGACGAGCAGGAGCAGGGCCACCACGCCGGCGGTGACGGTCAGCAGGATGAAGTTGGCACCGGAGAACACCCCGGCCAGGTCTGCGGTGAAGGCTGCTCCGCCGGTGAGCTCCGCCTTGAGCCCCTCGGGTGCCGTGGCGGAGATTTCCCCGCGCAGGGCTTCGACCTCGGCGGCGACGGCATCGCCGTCGTCGGCTGCCGCCTTCAGGGTTACCGGAACCAGTCCCACGAGCTTGTTTTCGGAGACGATCGGCGGCACCTGCGGCGGGGGGCCAACGGCACCCAGCTCGGCGGCGGCGGCGTTGATTTCGGCGATGGCGGCCTGGTCGGCGTCCGTCATGGGCGCCCCGTCAGTCCGGGAAACGACAATCAGTGCCGTGGATTCCTGGGCATCCGGGAATTCCTCCAGGAGTTCGTTGACCTGGGTGGTCTGGTACTTGTCGCTGAGGCCGCCCACCGTGGACGCCTCGTTTTCCTGTGCCGGCAGAGCAAAGAGGCCAATGATGACCGCCAGGCTCAGCAGCAGCGTTATCCAGGCCGCTTTGGCCGATTTCACTATCCCTGCGTTCATGCTCGCTCCCGGTGCAATAAAAGTATCTCCAGCAAAAAGTATCTCACTTTTAGAGATACTTCAATGTGGAGTTACTATAGGAGCGTGGAAGAGAAGGATCTCAAGCGGGACATCGTGAACGCCATCCGCGGCATGGCCCTGGACGGGCAGCGCGTGGCGGATGCTTTCGCGCACCGGCACGGGCTCAACGCCACCGATATGCGTGCCCTGACCCTGATCATGGAAGCCGAAACCCGTCACGAGGCGCTTACCGCCGGCCGGCTCAGCGCCATGCTCGGCACCTCGACGGGCGCGACGACGGCGGTCATTGACCGGCTGGAGCGGATCGGACACATCCACCGCAACCGGGACCACGCCGACCGCCGGAAGGTGACCCTGCACTTTGAACCGCTGGCCATGAAGCTGGCCGGAGCCTACTTCGGGCCGCTCGGGGCGCTGACGGATACGGTGATGAGCCGGTACTCCACCGAAGAGCTGCAGACCGTCCACCGGTTCATGGAAGACATGCGCGGGGCCTACTCCGCCCATCAGGCTGCACTGGAATCCCCGGCCCCGGCCGCTCCGGATGCACCGGCCGGGCAACACGCACCGTAACGGGTGCAGCACCGGAGCCCGGGAAACAGGTAAGCTGATAACCGCCTGCCGGCCAGTCCGGCAGCCCGCCCTCGTAGCTCAGTAGGATAGAGCGGCCCTCTCCTAAAGGGCAGGTCGTCGGTTCGATTCCGGCCGGGGGCACCACCGATCAAAATGGCACCACCGATCAAAATCCCGCGCTGCCCCCTGGGTACATCCCTGCGCCGCTAGCCGCGGACGGCATCCTCCTCCGCGACGGGCTCAACGGCGAACTGCGTGCCGTGCAACTCCGCATACCGCCCGCCCAGCGCCAGCAGCTCGGCATGGGTGCCCTGCTCGGCAATGCGCCCGCCCTCAATCACCAGGATCTTGTCCGCGTTCCGGATGGTGGAGAGCCGGTGCGCAATCACGACGGCGGTGCGCCCCTCAAGTGCCTCGCCCAGTGCTGCCTGCACCGCGGCTTCGGAGGTGGAGTCAAGTGCCGCAGTGGCCTCATCCAGGATCACGATCCGCGGCTGGGCCAGCAGCAGCCGGGCGATGGTCATGCGCTGGCGTTCCCCGCCCGAAAGCCGGTAACCGCGCTCCCCCACCATGGTGTCCAGCCCGTCCGGCAGCGAACGGATCAGGTCTTCCAGGCGGGCACGCCGCAGGGCATCCCAGACCTGGTCCTCGGTGGCCTCCGGATTGGCCAGCAGCAGGTTGGACCGGATGCTTTCGTGGAACAGGTGACCGTCCTGGGTCACCATGCCCAGCGCCTGCCGCATCGAGGCGAAGCTGACGTCGCGGACATCGGTGCCGGAGAAGCGCACCGCACCGGAATCGACGTCGTACAACCGAGACAGCAGCTGCGCGATCGTGGACTTGCCGGCGCCAGAGGTTCCCACCAGGGCGACAGTCTGCCCCGGCTCCACCCGGAACGAAATCCCGTGCAGCACTTCCTCGCCGCCGCGGGTGTCGAGCACCGCAACATCCTCCAGTGAGGCCAGCGAGACCTTGTCGGCGGTGGGATAGGCGAACCTGACGTCGTCGAACTCCACGCCCAGCGGACCCTGCGGCACCGGAACGGGGTGGTCCTTTTCCCGGATCAGCGGCTTGAGGTCCAGGATTTCGAACACGCGTTCAAAGCTCACCACCGCGCTCATGATCTCCACCCGCGCGTTGGCCAGTGAGGTCAGCGGTGCGTAGAGGCGGGTCAGCAGCAGCGCCAGGGTGACGACGTCGCCGGTGTCCAGGGTGCCGGTCAGGGCCAGGTAGCCGCCCAGGCCGTAAACCAGCGCGAGTGCGAGCGCCGAAACCAGCGTCAGCGCGGTCACGAACACCGCCTGCATCATGGCCATCTTCACCCCGATGTCCCGCACCCGGGCGGCGCGGACGGCGAACTCGCCGGACTCCTGCTCGGGCCGGCCGAAGAGCTTGACCAGGGTGGCGCCGGGGGCGGAGAACCGTTCGGTCATCTGCGTGCCCATCGATGCGTTGTGGTTGGCGGCCTCGCGGCGCAGCGCCGCCAGCTTTCCGCCCATCCTGCGGGCCGGGATGAGGAAGACCGGCAGCAGCAGCATTGCCAGGACGGTGACCAGCCAGGAGGTGTTGAGCATGACGATGAGCGTCAGGACCAGGGCGACCACGTTGGATACGACGCCGGAGAGGGTTCCGCTGAACGCCTGCTGGGCGCCGATGACGTCGTTGTTCAGCCGGCTGACCAGCGCGCCGGTGCGGGTGCGGGTGAAGAAGGCGATCGGCATCTTCTGCACGTGGTCAAAGACCGCCGTGCGCAGGTCCAGGATGACCTGCTCGCCGATGCGGGAGGAGAACCAGCGGGTGGCCAGGGACACCCCGGCGTCGGCCAGTGCCACCACGGCGATCAGCCCGGCGAGCCAGAACACCCGGTCCACTGCCGCCCCGGCAACGAGCGCGTTGACAACCTCACCGGCCAACACCGGCGTCGCCACCGCCAGGAACGCGCCCAGCGTGGACAGCAGTACGAATCCGATCAGCTGCCTCTTGTACGGGGACGCGAAGGTGATGATCCGCTTCAGCGTCTCCCGGGAAATCTTGTTGTTGCTGCCCTTGGCGGTGGAGATCTTATAAAGGGAACCCCAGGCCGCGCTCTCCATGCTCATGATGCTGCCTCCGTTGTATGCACCATCCAGCTTAAGCCCGGGAAGCGGCACACCGTTGACCTGCCTGTGGCGGCGGAATCCTCTGCAGAACAGGCGGCGGAAGCGGCACGCCGGACGGCGTGTTACAGCTCACGTCACAGCAGGTATGCGCTGATACACTTCGATTCGCTGCCCACACTGAGATTTCGGCACATATACGAAAGGCCGCCATGACCACGGCGCTACAACCACTGGACGCGGCGTCCTCCGGCGCCCACGTGCAGTGCGCCCTGGTGGCGGTCAGCACCCGCAGCACACGGGAAACGGCAGAGGCGGTCCTGAACGCGGCCGGACTGACGCCGCTGCATGTGGACAACGAATACGACGCCATCAAAGCGCTCCAGAACAAGGACTCCGTGCTGGGCATCGTGGACGCCGAGATGCTCTCCGCAGCCTCCCCGGACCAGCTTCGCCGGCTGCGCCAGGAACCTTCCGTCTCCGGGCTGCCCATCATCCTGCTTTCGGGCGACTCCGACCTGGACATTGACGCGATGGTCGAGTTGGGCATCACGCAGTTTTCCGGCGGCCCCGTCCGGTACGCCGATCTGGCAAGCCGGGTGGCCCTCGTCCTGGCCGGCAGCCGCGCCACGCGGCGGCGGAAGGTGGCGGCCGCCCGCCTCCGGGCGGACAGCCGGGCCATTTCAGCTGCACTGCGCGCCACCAACGATCCCGAACAGATGCTTGACCTGGTGGTACGCGGCCTGGGTGAAACATTTGACGCCTGCCATGTCCGCATCGAGACGTTTCCGGATGGCCGCGTTCCCGAAATGGGGGCGTCCTGGAGCAAGAAGCCCGGATCGCCTGGGATTCCCCATCTTCCCCTGCACACGGCGCAGGAGCTCAGCTCCAGTCTCTGGGAACGGGAAAAGGTGCGACGGATCGAAGACCACCGCAACCTCGACGAACTGGCCGGCCCGGATCTGCCCGGGGCAGCCGAGGCAGGGCTGCGCACCTCGGTGTTCGCTCCCCTGGCCCACGGTGACCAGGTACTGGGCTACATCTGGATTGCCGGAACAACCCGTGCACGCCACTGGAGCCGGACAGAGCTGTCGCTCATCAAGCATCTCAGCGGCAACCTGGCCCACGGGCTGGTGCAGGGACACCTCATCACGGCGCAGCGGGAGGTCCTGGCCCGGCTGCGGGAACTGGACAAGGCCAAAACCGACTTTGTCGCCACGGTCAACCACGAGCTCCGCACACCGCTGACCTCCATCACCGGCTACCTGGAACTGATCATGGACGGTTCCGGCGGGGACCTTCCCCCGCAAGTGGGCGAGATGCTCGAGATCGTGGGCCGGAACGCCACGCGGCTGAACCAGCTCATTTCCGATTTGCTCACCATCTCGCGCAGCGACGCCCACGCCTCCGGGCTGGATGTGGAAGAGCTCGACCTCGCACACCTGCTGGCTTCGGTGTCCGCAGCGCTGGCTCCGGCCGCCGCCGCCAACGACATAACGCTCAAAATGGGCCCGGTAACGTCGCCGTTGCTGGCCGACGGCGATCTGACCCAGATGGAGCAGGTGTTCACCAACCTGGTGTCCAACGCAGTAAAGTTCACGCAGCCCGGCGGCACAGTGGAGCTTCTCGGTGAGGCAGTGGCCACCGATACCGGTCCCCAGATCCGGATCCAGGTCGTGGACAACGGCATCGGCATCCCGGAAGCGGATATCCCCAAGCTGTTCCAGCGGTTCTATCGGGCGTCCAATGCCACTGCTGCGGCCATTCCGGGCACCGGGCTGGGCCTGGCCATCGTGCAGGACATCGTGTTCCAGCATGGCGGGGAGCTGAACCTGGATTCCGCCGTGGGCCGCGGCACAACAGTCACGGTGCGGCTGCCGGCGCGGCACTGAACCCGGTTGTAACCCGCTTGGTCAGGCCGATATCCGTTCCGGGAACGCGTAGCAGTTCAGCGAGGTTCCGCGACTGAAACCCACCAGGGTCATCCCCGCGTCCTGGGCCAGTTCCACCGAGAGCGACGACGGCGCGCTGACTGCCGCCAGCAACGGGATACCCGCCAGCTGTGCCTTCTGCACCAGTTCAAAGGACGCCCGGCCGGAGACCTGCAGAACGGTGCCGCGCAGCGGCAGCAGACCGGCGCGCAGGGCCCAGCCCACCACCTTGTCAACGGCGTTGTGGCGCCCCACGTCCTCCCGCAGGCACAGCAGGGTGCCCTCGGCGTCGAACAGCCCCGCCGCATGGACCCCTCCGGTGCGGTCGAAGATCTTCTGCTGCTTCCGCAGCTGCTCCGGCAGCCCCGCCAGCACCGGCAGCGCCACCCGGACGTCGTCGTCGCCTACCGAATAGTGCGAAGACTTGCGGACGGCCTCGATGGAGGCGGTGCCGCAGATGCCGCAGGAACTGGAGGTGTAGACATGGCGTTCCATCGCGGTGTCCGGCAGGGCGGTGTCCGGGCGCAGCTGCACGTCCACCACGTTGAAGGTCTGCTGGCCTGACTCGTCCACTCCGGAGCAGTAGCGCAGGCTGATCAGCTGCCCCGGCTCCCAGATAATCCCCTCGGAAACCAGGAACCCTGCTACGAGGTCGAAGTCGTCGCCCGGAGTCCGCATGGTGACGGTGAAGGACCGCCCCTGTACGCGGATCTCCAGCGGCTCCTCGCCTGCCAGCACGTCTTCGCGTTTACTGGTTGTTCCGTCGGTCCGGAATTTTGTGACCTGCCCGCGCCGGGTTACCCGTCCCATGCCGTCCCCTCGTCTTGCGTCGTTCTTCGAGGTTAGCGGAAGCGCTGTCCTCAGCGCGACGGCGGCTGCTGCACGGTCCACGGCAGCGGCAGGGCAGTCAACGTTTCGTCCATGGTGCACCCGGCTTCCGGAATCACCATCACGGCATCGGCATCGGCGAGGCCGCGCAGCATGCCGGACCGGTAGTACGGAGAGGGCATGGCCCGGCCGTTTTTGATCCGGCAGGGAACCAGCCGGGTGCGTCCGGGCAGCGGCTCGATGTCCACTCCCACCAGGACGTGCCGCGGCGCGGGCAGCGGGGCGCCCCGGAGCGCGTCCAGGAGCGGTCCAAGGATGGTGAACACGGCCATCATGGCCGCCAGCGGATTCCCGGGCAGGGCCACCAACAGCCGCCCGTCCGGAAGCCGCGCCAGCATGGTTGGATGGCCGGGGCGCATGGCGATTCCGTCGATCAGCATTTCGGCGTCAATATCCTCGAGCACCTGGCGCAGGTGGTCCGCTTCCGAGCGGCCGGTGCCGCCCGTGGTGATCAGGACGTCGCCGGACGACATCGCGATGGTGGACTCGTCGGTGGCTGCGGAGCTCAGCGCTGCCTTGACGTCCTCATAGCGGTCCGACAGCCGGCGGACCACGTCGATCCGTCCGCCCATCATCGTCACCAACTGCGGCAGCTGCGGGCCAAAGGTGTCTCTGACCTGACCGGATTCCGGCAGCCCTGACTCAATGACTTCGTCCCCTGTGAGCAGCAGCGAGACGCGCGGGGGGCGGAGCACCGGCAGTGTGTCGTGGCCGCAGACGGCGGCCAGCGCAATGTGCGCCGGGTTCAGTAAGGTGCCGCGTTCGATGGTGGTTTCCCCGGCCGCGGCTTCCTCGCCGGCCGGGCGGATGTGGTCCCCTGGCACAGGCTCTGCGGCGCCCGGGCGCAGGACCAGGACCGGGTCCCCGGCACCCTTCCCGGCGCCCGAGAGCATTCCGGACTCGGTGCGCAGCACGCTTTGCGCCCCGGCCGGGATAAGCCCTCCGGTCAGGATGGGCACGGCCTGGCCCGGCTGCAGCGGCCGGCGGCCGGATTCCCGGTGGATCTGCCAGCGCGCGGTTTCGGGTTCCTTGTAGCTGACCAACTGCCACGGAGGCGGGCCCGCAACGGCCCAGCCGTCCATTGCCGAGGACGCGTAGTGCGGGACCGGCTGCAGCGCTGCAACGTCGTCAGCCAGGATCTGTCCCAGCGCCTCAGGCAGGGGAACGGTCTCAAACGGCAGCGGGCGGCCAGCCGAAAAGGCCAGGCTCCTGGCCTGGTCCCAAGGCGCCGAGGGCTGAAGGGGGAGGATTACGGGTGTGGAATTATCGCTTGTCATCGGTGCCTCCGTTTTCGCCGTACTTTTCGCATTCCCGCATAGCAACCCCCATCGCAGCTCCCATGGCCACCGCGTCGTCAGCCTGCCCGCTGCCCGCCGCCAGGCCTGCAGCGAATCCGGCGACATACGTAGTCAGCGGCGCAGCGGGGCGGACCACGGAATGAGCCGCGACGCCGGCCAGCTTCAGGACGGCACCAATATCAACTGTTGTTCCGTCCAGCTCCAGCGCGGTGAGCAGCCTTGCGCACCACGCTTGAAGTTCTTCCTCTTGGCTGACCATGTTTCTGCACTCCTTGATTGCGGGCCTTCAGTTGGACGCTGCAGGTCCCTGCTGGTCTTCGGCAGCGGGCGCCGCTACCGACCAGCGGCTGGCATCTTCCCAGGTGTCTATGTCGGCTGTGCTGTGAGCCGGCACCGCAACGTCCTTCCATTGCACCCTAGCAAGAAGCCTCCGCATCGCGAGGTTCCGCAGCCCGCCGGTCCCGTCGGCGGCAGCGATGGCTTCGGTCAGCGCCCCGGTCCGGTACAGCCCCGCCAGCGGCTGTGCCTGCCCCGTCCCGTCAACGGCCAGGAGCGAATGCGGCGCGGCGTCCTCATCCGCCCGGGCCGCGGCGAGCAGCCTTTCAACTGCACCGGCGATGAAGGGCATGTCGCACGCCAGGACCAGCGTCCAATCCGGGCTAATGCGTCCCTCCGCAGTGTCCAGCCGGCTCAGCGCCGCCAGCCCGGCGGCCACGCCCGCGGCTGGGCCGGCAAAAGGCGGGTCCTCCCGCACCAGCAGGATCCGAGAGCGGGACGCTTCAGCGGCGGCGGTCAGGCCGGCGAGCCCGGGTGGCCCGGCGACGGCGCATGCCGCGGCGCCTGAGGCGGCTGCCAGCGTGCCGGCCAGCAGGGTTCGGCCGGATGCCTGCAGCAGTGCCTTGGGCCGGCCGCCCAGCCGGGAGGAACGTCCGCCAGCCAGGATGACGGCATTAAAGGAGGGTCCTGCATCACTGGCAGATGGCATCAGGCTGCAGTACCGGCATCGAGGAACTGGTTCCATTGCGGCGCCGGCCGCTCCAGCTCCCGGATCTGCCAGCGCGCTCCGTGCGGCGGTTGCGGGAGGATCCGCAGCTGCCAGCCGAGCTGGCTCAGGGTCCTGTCCCCCTTGGCGTTGTTGCAGCGCAGGCAGCAGGCCACCAGGTTCTCCCAGCTGTCGGCTCCGCCCCGGGATTTAGGCAGCACATGGTCAACAGTTGAGGCCGCCTTGCCGCAGTAGGCGCACTGGTGCCCGTCCCGGCGCAGGACCCCGCGGCGGGTGGCAGCGGTGCCCTCCCGGTACGGAATCTTCACGTACCGGTGCAGCAGGATCACGGAGGGCCGCGGCAGAATCTCCGTGGGCCCGACCACCGGGTCCCCGGCCTCGGCAATCACGCTGGCCTTGCCGGCCAGGACAAGTACCAGTGCACGGCGAAAGGTCACCACGGCCAACGGCTCGTAGCCTGCGTTCAGAACGAGAGTACGCATGCAGAATCCTCTTCGCCTGCGCCTCCGGTGGCGGGAAGCTGCCCGCCGACGGAGGACGACACTTCGGATGATCTATGGAAAAGAGTATGCCCCGTTGCGGGTATGCGCCATTTTTCACGATGACCGCGGTTTTAACGCAGCCAAGGGCCCCTCCCGAAGGAGGAACCCTTGACTGGCGCCGGAAATCCGGCGGGGAAGCGTTGGAGGCTGTTAGCCGACGCGGATGTAGACGCCGCCGGAGCCGAGCTCGGCCGGTGCCACAACCGTGGACCCGCCGTTGAAGCCGCCGTGGACAGCCTGTCCGTTGCCGATGTAGACGGCAATGTGGGCCAGGCCCATGCCGCCGTCGGCGTAGTAGATCAGGTCGCCGGGAACGGCCTGGGAGGCGCTCACGGTGCTGCCCAGGGACAGGTAGCCGGCAGGCCAGTCGTGGAAGTTGATGCCTGCAGCTGCCAGCGCATTGGTGACCAGCATTGTGCAGTCCTGGCCGACGCCCAGCTGGGCGAGGGCGGCTGCGGCGATGATGGCAGCCGTGCCGGACGATGCTGCCGGGGCAGCCTGCACAGCAGACGTCCGCTCCATACCGGCCGGGGCAGCCTGCGCTGCGGCGGGGGCGTCCGGGGTCTGCTGGGTGGCAACCGTCTCGCCCTGGGGGGCCAGCTCAACTTCGGGCTCCGGAGCTTCGTAACCGGCGATGACACCGGCTGTGGCCGGGCGGTCGAAGTTCAGTTCCACGTTGGCCGGAACCGTCAGCGGTGCTGCCTTGGACAGATCCAGCGTGCTGGTCTGGACGTCGCGGACGACGTCGGTGCCGGCAGCGTTGGCGGCGACGCCACTGCTCAGGACAAGTCCTGAAGCGGCAACGACGACGGCGGCCTGGCGGCCCATGGTTCCTGCGTTGGCGGACACGGCCTGGGCCAGTGCGCTCAGCGGGGCGGTGCGTTCCACCGGCGCCCGGTGGCGGGCGCGCTCAATTGTCGATGACATGCTGGGGCTTCTCCGTTATCTACAAGTTGTCTTAGTTGACACGGACGAAGCTGGCGCCCGGCAGGTCGGAGAGGCTGTGCAGGCCGGTGTTCATGCCGTTGAGGCCACCGCTGATGACCTGGCCGTTGCCGACGTAGATGGCTACGTGACCGCCGGTGATGACGAGGTCGCCGGGCTGCGGGGAGCCGACAACGGAGCCGTAAGCGAAGAACTGGCCCGGGGCGAGGTCTCCGACGGACTTGCCGATGGAGCGCAGTGCCTTCTCGACCATGGCGGTGCAGTCCTGGGCAACGCCAAGCTGGCCGTAGGCGGCGGCGACAAGGGCGGCGCCGTATCCGCTGGCGGATACGTCGGCGGCGGGAGCTGCAACAGCGGCGGTTGTGCTGGCGGCCGGCGCGGCGGTGGCTGCGGCGGGGGCGCTCTGGGCAACCGTAACGGCAGCTGCCTGCTCGGCCTGGGCTGCGACTACTGCCGCGGCCTCAGCTTCGACTGCTGCTGCTTCCTCGGCTGCGATCTGGGCGCGCTGCTCTGCACCCGAAACGGAGGAGACGGCTTCAAGGGTGGCGAGCTCGAACGGTGCCTGCGCGGAGACGGTAACCGTTCCGGCGGCGGTCACGGCGCTGAGCGGCGTGGCGTCGAGGGCCTGGCGGTCGGTGCTGACGGCTGCCTGGGCGGGCAGGCCCGCTGCCAGGACGAGGCCGGAAGCGGCGACGACCACGGCGGCCTGGCGGCCCATGGTTCCAACGTTGGAGGTGACGGCCCGGGATAGAGCTGAAATGGGGCTCGTCTGGACGGTGGCCGCGCGACGGCGGCCGTGAGCTACTGATGACACAAGTTTGCCTCTCCCAATGCCTACGAGGTGAGCTGTCGGATTCGGATGGGAGTCACCCGGCTGCCGGACCAAAAGGTCCAAGCAACTTAACCCCTAGGGCTTCTTGCGAAACCCGAATGTGGTTCCCCCGCCTCTGCCATGCGATTTTGCGAACGGACTTCAAACAGTGGCAGAGCTCGGCGATCTGTTCGAAGGTGTCTGACCTTTAGGCCGATCAGGCACGAGGATGAGCGTACAACAAGAATGCCGATATGTCACGTTCCGGTCACGGAATGGTTGTCGTGCGGTTACAACCAGCCGAGCGGGTCCACAACTTCGCCGTTAACCATGACTTCAAAGTGCAGGTGGCAGCCGGTTGAGGCGCCGGTGCTGCCGCTGGCTCCGAGCAGGTCTCCGCGCTCAACTGTTGCGCCCACAGCCACGCCCAGCGCGGACAAGTGGTTGTAGGTCGTCTCCACGCCGTTGCCGTGGTCCACGACAATGCGGTTGCCGCCGCCGAAGCTGTGCCAGCCGGCTTCGGTGACGGTTCCGGAAGCTGCTGCGGTGACCTCTGTACCGCACGCGGCGGCGAAGTCCTGGCCGCGGTGCAGTTCTCCTGCGGTCCCGGTGATCGGGCTGACCCGGTAGCCGAAGCCCGAGGTCTGGACCAGGTCGGAGGAGAGAGGCGTGGCCAGCGTGCCCTTGGCTGCCCCGGCTGCCACTTCGGATCCCGCAGCAACGACAACCTGGCGCAGCTTGGCATCCGGATCAAAGGCACTGCTGAGGGCGGCGCGCTCAAAGTCGACACTGGCGTTGGGATCCACCGTGACAACGGGTTCCTCCACGGCAGTGGGCTGCATATCCTCGGGCGGCTCGCTGACTGCGGCGGTCGTGGGTAGTGCGGCGGTGAGGATCAGCCCCGAGGTGGCGGCGCCAATGGCGACCTTCTGCGCGGCACCACCGAGGGAACGGGATTTCACGGGTACGGCGGCGCGGCGCCCCGAGGCCTGGGAAGCCCGCGGGCGTGGAGCCGTGGCCGGAGCGGACGCGCGGCGCCTGCCCGGGGCAGCATGCTTCGACAAGTTGTACCTCTCTCATATGCCTACGAAGTTAGCTGTCGGATTCGAGTAGAGAAAACTCGGCCCCATACTCACCCCAGGCCACACGCACAAGGCGCGGCCGGTGATGATGCTGGAGGCTTCACCCCAAGGCAGCCTCAGCTGCCAAATGATGGGTCCTCCGCCCCTGCCTGATGTTTGCAATTCCGGGCCAGTGGCAGGGTTCGGCGTAAGGCCCGGATAACGGTGTTATTTCAGCGTCAGTTAGACACTATAGGGGAAAACGTGCAAAAGAGACCATTCCGTTACCCAACGGTGGAAACAAAGACGTGCGCGGCCACCTCGGGCGGCAGTTCCAGGGCACCTTCGTAGCCAGGAACCCGGACCGAGATGTAGCCGGCCACCACTTCCGCGCTCATGATGGCTCCGGGATGCAGCCCGGCCTCATCGAGCTGCCCCAGCAGCTCGGGCTCCACCTGGACCGGCTCGGCGAGGCGGACCAGCTTCAGCTTCGTTCCGGGTTCCACTGCTGCCACGGCTGCCACGAGGTTGGTGACTCCGTGGTGGAACAGCTCGGCGGGCGCCCCGCCGAGGGATTCGAGTCCGGGGATGGGGTTGCCGTACGGCGACTCGGTGGGATGCCCCAGCAGCTCGTAGAGCCGGCGCTCCACCCGCTCGCTCATCACATGTTCCCAGCGGCAGGCTTCTTCGTGGACGTAGGCCCAGTCCAGGCCGATGACGTCGGACAGGAGGCGTTCGGCCAGCCGGTGCTTGCGCATCACTTCCGTGGCACGCCGCCGGCCCAGCTCGGTCAGCTCCAGGTGCCGGTTCCCCGACACCACCACCAGGCCGTCACGTTCCATGCGCCCGACCGTCTGCGACACCGTGGGCCCTGAATGGCGCAGCCGTTCGGCGATGCGTGCCCGCAGAGCGACGATATTCTCTTCTTCGAGCTCCAGGATGGTGCGCAGGTACATCTCGGTGGTGTCGATCAGGTCCGTCATGGCAGGCCGCTCCTCTGTACTCGTGCGGATCATGAGAACAAACGGCGGACGCCGCCGCCACAGGTCATTACTGCCCTTACGTTAGCCCATCCCTTCGGGGTGCGGATAATTCCCTGCCGTAAGCCGTCTGTCCTGTCCCGCGGCTTAACGAATGGCTGGCCGCAGGGGCATTGGGGCAGAATGGAAAGGCACACCAGAGCACTCTGCCAACCTCTTGGAGCGATACACATGGGCGATGCCCCCGCACTGAAGATTCCCGCCAACCTGCTTCCGAAGGACGGAAGATTTGGCGCCGGCCCCTCGAAGGTACGTCCGGAGCAGATGGAGGCCCTCTCCCGTGCCGGCAGCACCCTCCTGGGCACCTCGCACCGGCAGGCACCGGTCCGCAACCTGGTAGGCAGTATCCGCCAGGGGCTCTCCGACTTCTTCCGTGCCCCCGAGGGTTATGAAGTTGTTCTCGGCGTCGGCGGCTCCACCGCTTTCTGGGACGTGGCCTCCTTCGGCCTGGTCCAGGACAAGGCACAGCACCTGTCCTTCGGCGAGTTTGGTTCCAAGTTCGCCGCAGCCACCAACAAGGCGCCCTTCCTCGCGGCGTCCTCCATCATCAAGGCCGAGCCGGGCACCCGCCCGCAGCCGGTGGC
Organism: Arthrobacter jiangjiafuii; assembly: GCF_018622995.1. Taxonomy (NCBI): domain Bacteria; kingdom Bacillati; phylum Actinomycetota; class Actinomycetes; order Micrococcales; family Micrococcaceae; genus Arthrobacter; species Arthrobacter jiangjiafuii. The sequence goes on along the minus strand of NZ_CP076022.1, from coordinate 577,823 downwards.
CGAGGCCGGAGTCGACGTCTACGCCTGGCCGCAGAATGAAACCTCCACCGGCGTTGCAGCTCCGGTGCAGCGGGTACAGGGAGCCGACGCCGGTTCCCTGGTGCTGGTTGACGCCACCTCTGCTGCCGGTGGACTGGACGTGGACCTGGCCGAGTCCGATGTCTATTACTTTGCGCCGCAGAAGAACTTCGCGTCCGACGGCGGCCTGTGGCTGGGGATGTTCTCTCCCGCAGCGCTGGAGCGGGCAGCGCGGATCAACGCTTCGGACCGCTGGATTCCGGATTTCCTGAACCTGCAGACGGCCATCGACAACTCCCGGCTGAACCAGACGTACAACACGCCGTCGCTGTCCACGCTCGTGACCCTGGACGCCCAGGTGCAATGGCTCAATGCCAACGGCGGGCTGGACTTCGCCACGGGCCGCACGGCAGACTCGGCCGGCCGGATCTATGCCTGGGCCGAGGCCTCCGACGTGGCCACACCGTTTGTTGCCCGCCCCGAGGACCGCTCCAACGTCATCGCCACCATCGACTTTGACGACAGCATTGATGCGGCAGCCATCGCCAAGACCCTGCGCGCCAACGGCGTCGTGGACGTCGAGCCCTACCGCAAGCTCGGCCGCAACCAGCTGCGCATCGCCACCTTCGTGGCCATTGAGCCTGACGACGTCAGCGCGCTGCTGAACTGCATCGACTACGTCATCAGCCACTCCTAGCTGTACTGAGACACCACGTTAGTTACACGTGAATAGGGTGAAGACCTCTTAGGTTTGGTGGTTACCACACACACCCGAACCTAAGAGGTCTTCATGTCCCACCGTAATGCCCGTCTGGCTCCGGCCGGAAGAATGATCCTGATCCAGCGCGTTACTTCCGGCCGGCCGGTAGCCCACGTCGCCAAAGAAATGGGCATCTCCCGGCCCACGGCCTACCGGTGGGTGAATCGCTACCGGGACGAAGGACTGCCTGGCTTGGAAGACCGTTCGTCGAAGCCGAAATCCTGCCCGCACGCCACCAGCCCAGCGAAGACGGCCGAGGTCCTTGCGTCCCGGACCGAGCACCGCACGGGGCCGGCCGATATCGCGGCACGCACCGGTGTCGGCGTCCGGACGGTCTCCCGGATCCTTACCCGTGCCGGGATGCCGAAGCTCTGGGATCTGGACCCGCTGACCGGGACCCGGATCCGTGCAGGCCGGGCGACCGAACGCCGGTATGAACGCGACGCACCCGGGGACATGGTCCACATAGATGTGAAGAAACTTGGCCGGATACCCGACGGCGGTGGCTGGCGGGCAGACCCGAAGCAATCCGCCCGCAACCACAACACCGGCCATACTCGGGTCGGGTTCGACTACGTCCACGTGGCCGTGGATGACCACTCCCGGCTCGCGTTCGTGGAAGTCCACCCCGATGAGAAAGGCTTCACCTGCGCCGGGTTCCTGGAACGGGCCGCAGCGTTCATGGCTGCCCACGGGGCGCCGGTGCAACGGGTGATGACCGATAACGCGTTCGCCTACCGCCTCTCGAACGATTTTCAGTCCGTACTCACCGCACTGGATGCCAAACACATTCTGATCAAGCCCCGCCATCCGTGGCAGAACGGCAAAGCCGAACGCTTCAACCGGACCCTGCAGGAAGGCTGGGCCTACCGGCAGGTCTTCGACTCCAACCAGGCCCGAACCGACGCGCTGGGACCGTGGCTAGACTTCTACAACCACCAACGCCCGCACACCAGCCTCGGAGGCAAAGCACCCATCACCCGGTGCAACCAACGTCCTGTCTGAGTACAGCTAGCCCGCAGCGGCGCACCAGCAGGACCCGGACGCTACAACAGGTTCGGGTCCTGCTCCGTCTCGCGGCTGGTCAGGTGCAGCCTGCGCGGCAGCGTGCGGTCGTAGTGGATCCGCAGGTGGTAGGCCCGCCATGCCCAGACAAAGCCGATGACGGCGGTGATCAGCCCCGAGGCCGCTGCGACGCCCAGGCTCCAGCGCGGACCGAAGCTGTTGGACACCCAGCCCACCAGCGGCGCGCCGATCGGGGTTCCGCCCATGAAGATGGCGAAGTACAGCGCCATCACCCGGCCACGCATCACCGGGGTCGTGGTGGTCTGGACGTAGGCGTTGGCACTGGTCATCAGCGTCAGGGCAAACAGCCCCACGGGCACCAGGGACACCGCGAACCACAACAGCGTCGGCGCGGAAGCCGCCAGGAGGCAGGCCAGCCCGAAGGCGCCGGCAGCACCGAAGATAAAGCGGAGCCGGGGCTTGGCGCGGCGCGCCGAGAGCAGCGCCCCGGCCACCGATCCGATGGCCATGACCGAATTCAGCAGCCCGAAGACCCCGGCGTCCTGGCCGAATTCGGTCCGGGCCATCGCGGCTATATATACGGCAAAGTTCAGGCCGAAGGTGCCCACGATGAAAATCGCCAGCAGGACCATGATGAGGTCGGGGCGGTATTTGACGTAGCGCAGTCCCTCCCGGATCCGCCCCTTGCCCGGAGCGGCCTTCGGCAGGGTGCGCAGCTCGCCGCTGCGCATCTTGAGCAGTGCCAGGACCATCGCCGCAAAGGTGAACGTGTTAATGAGGAACACCCACCCCGGTCCCACTGCCACGGTAAGCAGGCCGGCGACGGCGGGCCCGACCATCCGCGCTCCGTTAAAGGAGGCGCTGTTGAGCGCGACGGCGTTGGGCAGGTCGGCCTCCCCGACCACTTCGGAGACGAAACTCTGCCGGGCCGGGGCATCAACCGCGGAGACCATGCCCAGGGCCAGGGCGAAGGCATACACATGCCAGAGCTGGGCGTGGCCGGAAAGCACCAGCACGCCCAGGCCCAGGCCCAGTGCTGCCATGGACACCTGGGTGAGCAGCAGGACCTTCCGCCGGTTGTAGGTGTCCGCGATCAGGCCCGCCCACGGCGCGAGCAGAAGCTGCGGACCCAGTTGCAGGGCCATGACGATTCCCATGGCCGCGGCGTCCTGTTCGGTCAGGATGTCGTAGACCAGCCAGTCCTGGGCGGTCCGCTGCATCCAGGTACCGATGTTGGAGACCAGCGCCCCCAGGAACCAGATGCGGTAGTTGAAGAAGCGAAGCGAACGGAACACTGCTCACCACCGGCCGAATGGATTCAGGGCGGTGACTACCAACAAGCCCGGCACAGCGTTATTCGTCCTCCTGCGTTCCCGCCCCGTCAGGCCAGGTGGCGTCGGCACCGGGGCCGGCATCTGCGTCGGGGTCCGTTTCCGGTTCGTCCGAAGCCCCCTCGGCGCCGCGCCCGTTCTCGGCGTCGGCGCGAAGGCTGGCGCGCTCAGCCTCCTCGGCCTGGGCTGCCTCCTCGGCCGCTACGTCTTCGGGCCGCACGCGCTCGGACCACGGCACCCACTCGGGCGCCAGGACGGCGTTCTCCGACGGGAGCAGGCCCACTTCGCAGACCGTGACAACCTTGCCCCGGGGCACGCGGGCCACCGTGGCGTACCAGTGCCAGCCGTTGTAGCCGGGCCGGTGTGCCACAAAACGATGGGTTACCAGCCGTTCGGCATCCGGGGTGGCACCGACGTATTCACCGATCTCGGCGGCAGGAACAACCTCGAGCAGTCCGGCCCGCGCCGTGTCCACGGCAGCGGCGAGCAGGGCATCGGGCTTGGAGGGACGTCGCGCCGCGCGCCGCCGTGCGGTGGCAGCGGTCGCGTCTGCGGCCCCGGCCCCGTCAGTGCCCGCATCGGTCCCGATAGGTTCAGAAGATGATGTTGCGCTCATGGTCATGCAGCGACTCCGCCTTAAACGTCCAGGTCGTCGGCAACGGCACGCAGAACGGCCGCCACCTTGGTGGCATGCTTCTTGTCCGGGTAACGGCCCTTGCGCAGGCCGTTGGAGACTGCGTCCAGCAGTTTAATAAGGTCTTCGGTGATGACCGCCATGTCATCGGCGCTCTTGCGCGTGGCCCGGGCTACGGACGGCGGAGCCTCCAGGATCCGGGCCGAGAGGGCCTGCGGTCCGCGCCGGCCGTCGGCCACGCCGAACTCCATCCGGGTTCCGGGCTTGACCTCCGTTACCCCGGCGGGCAGGGCCGAGGCGTGAAGGAAGACTTCCTGCCCCTCGTCCGTGGCCAGAAACCCAAAACCTTTACCAGTGTCGAACCACTTGACCTTGCCGATGGGCACTTCGGTTACCTCGTTCTTAGCTAATGGGTGCGTACAGCGATGCCTGCCGCAGTGTCTGCAACCCGCGGTGCCAAACGCGCGCAGTGAACGCGCGGCCCGGTCCTGCCGGGGAATCCGGCACTCCCAGAGATACTACGGGAGTGATACTACGGGGAAGCCTGTTTCCTTTAGAATATCCCGCCCTGGTATTCCTTTCCCCTGCCCGCCCTTTGGACCCGGGCATTTTCCGCTGTTAGCGTTAAAGGCCATGGACACCAGCACGCCCCCACAGGGCAGGACCCCGAATCGAACCTCTCCGTCAGGTTCACCGCTGCGCCGGAGCGTGACCGGCGCTGCCGCCCTGTTGGCGGTCCTCGGGCTGCTGAGCCTGGGCGCCGTCCTGCTCTCCGCACTGCGCGGTGAAAGTGTCTGGCCCGGCTTTGCCGCCGGAGCGATTTACCTCCTTCCGGTGGCGTTTGTGCTGATGGCAGGGCTGGTAATTGACGGAATCCGGCGCCGACGCCGCGGCTAAGCCGCCTTTTTTGATGCGCCGTCGGGTAACGTGGAGACGATGTCCGCGATCCGAGCATTAGCCGAAGATCTAGCCTCACGCAGCGACGACCAGCTGCGTGAATTGCTCGCGGCCAGACCGGATCTGATACTGCCGCCGGTGCCCGATTTCCAGGCCCTCGCGGCACGGGCCTCGACCCGGATCAGCGTGCAGCGGGTGCTGGAGAAACTCACCGCGCCGCAGCTGCAGGTCCTCGAGGCCGTGGACCTGACAACCAACGAAGACTCCCATCTGAGCACCACGGCGTCGTGGTTGAAAAGCGCCATCGCCGGGTCCACCATCAAGGCGTTGGACGCCATCCTGAACCATCTTCATGCCCTGGCCCTGCTGCGCCGGGCCACCCCCCATCCGGGAGCGCCCCGCGCCGACGCCGGCCGCCGGTTCTATCTGCCGGTCTCGGTGCTGGGCGAAGCCCTCGGCGCGTATCCGGCAGGGCTCGGCCGGCCATATTCCACTCTTGCCGTCCAGCAGCCGGATTTCGGCCAGCGTTTGGTCGGGATCGTCGAGGGCCTGCGGCGCACCGGTATTGACATGGAAAGGGCCGACACCCCTGCCACGGCAGCCCACTCGCTGCACCATCTGGTCTCCGACCCGGCGGGCTGGGCAACCCTCATGGCCGGCGCGCCGCCGGCGACGCTGGAGCTGCTGCGGCGCTTCAAGTACTCACCCGTGGGGGCGATCCCGAAGAAGGCGGCCATGGGGCGGGCTGTCCTGGACAACCCCTCCCCCACTCCGGTGGAGTGGCTGGTGGCGCGCGGCCTGCTGGTTCCGCTGGATGCATTGCACGTGGAGCTGCCCCGCCCGGTGGGGCAGGCGTCCCGCGGGCACGTGATCGTGGCCGATTTCAAGCTTCAGCCGCCGACTCCGCAGACCCGCCGGGTGGCGGACAGTATCCGGGACAACGCCGCTTACGGTGCGGTTGCGGAAACCCTCCGCTTGGTCACGGAACTCCTTGCCCTGGCCAAAGCCACTCCCATCAGTACCCTGCGCTCCGGCGGGGTCGGTGTGCGCGAGGTCCGGCGCGTCTCCGAGGCTCTGAGGATCGATCCGGCGGCCACCGCGTGGCTGTTGGAGCTTGCCGCACTGGCAGGGCTGCTCTCCCTCGATGTCACCACGTCCCGGTGGTGCGCCACGGAAGAGGACTGGCTGACCCAGGACCGGCACGACCAGTGGCGCCGGCTGGTCCAAGCGTGGCTTGACGCGGACCGGGCGCCGTCGTTGGTCGGCAGCCCGCTGCCCGGCGGCAGCACCGTCAATGCCCTCGCGGCCGAAGCATCCCGCCCGGACGCGCCGCTGGTGCGGCAGCGGGCCTTGGAGATGCTCGCTGCCCTGGCGGCCGACGACGTGCAGGAAGAGGGTGCCAGCGGAGCGCTCGACGCCGAGGGGCTGGTCAGTGCCCTGACCTGGCACCAGCCGCGGCTGCAGCGGCGGTTCGCCCGCCTGGTCCCGGGCATCCTGAAGGAGGCAGCCCAGCTGGGACTGCTTGGCTCAGGCGCTCTCACGGAACTCGGCTTGGCCGCGGCGGCCGGGGATTGGGAACGGGCCATCAAGCACCTGCGCGGAGCCCTGCCGGAGCCGTTGAACTCCTTCCTGCTCCAGGCCGACCTCACGGCAGTGGCCCCCGGCTATCTGGAGCCCGGCGTCGCCCGCCGGCTGGCCGCCGTGTCCGTCGCCGAAGGCCAGGGACCGGCCACCATCTACCGCTTCTCCGCCGACTCCATCCGCCGGGCTTTGGACAGTGGCCTCGACGCCGCCGGGATCCTCGACTTCCTGCGCCGGCACTCGGCCACTGAAGTGCCGCAGCCGCTGGCGTACCTCGTGGAGGACACCGCTGCGCGCTATGGCCGGCTGCGGGTAGGCGCCATGGCGTCGTATCTGCGCAGCGACGACGAAGACGGGCTGACCGGGCTCCTCGCCGACCCCCGCACCACGGCACTTGGACTGGTACGGCTCTCCCCCACCGTCGTCGGCTCCGTGGCCAGCGCCCAGGAACTCTCCTACACGCTTCGGGAGCTGGGCTATTCCCCCGCGCTGGAAGGCCGGGCACGCCCGGTCGCCGGCTCGCATGCCCATCCCCCAGTGACGCTGGCGCCGTCGAAAACCCGGATCAATCCCTGGGAACTGACCGACGACGACGTCGCGAACCAGCTTGCCGCCCTGCGCGGGAGCGGGCCTCCGGTGGCCGGACGCAGCGACAGTGAACCGCTGGTGGGCCTGGAGATCCTGCGCGAGGCCATCCGCACCCGGCGCTCCGTGCGCATGGGCGTCGTGGACAGCCAGGGGAATCAGCGCCAGGAGATTTTTGTTCCCCTTTCAGTTGGAGAGGGCAGGGTGCGGGTCTACGATCCGCGCCGAGACGTGGAACGAGTGGTGTCAGTGCACCGCATCATGGATGTAGAAACAGTGGAGGATAGCCCGGCACATGGCTGACGGACCGTTGATTGTCCAGAGTGATAAAACCATTCTGCTGGAAGTAGACCACCCCCAGGCCACGGAGGCCCGGCATGCCATTGCCGCCTTTGCCGAGCTGGAACGCGCCCCCGAGCACATCCACAGCTACCGGCTGACCCCGTTGGGCCTCTGGAACGCCAGGGCCGCCGGCCTGGACGCGGAACAGGTGCTGAACACGCTGCTTATGTACTCCCGCTTCCCGGTGCCGCACTCGCTGCTGGTGGACATCGAGGAAACGATGTCCCGGTACGGCCGGCTGCGGCTGGAAAAGGACCCGCAGCACGGGTTGGTGCTGCGGACCACCGACTATCCGGTGCTCGAGGAAGTGCTGCACGCCAAGAAGATCCAGCCGCTGCTGGGTCCGCGGATCGACGGCGAAACCGTGGTGGTGCAGTCATCGATGCGGGGCCAGCTCAAGCAGCTGCTGCTCAAGCTGGGCTGGCCGGCCGAAGACCTCGCCGGCTATGTCGACGGCGCACCGCACCCGATCCTGCTGGATGAGGACGGCTGGGCCCTGCGCCCGTACCAGAAGCTGGCGGTGGAGAATTTCTGGGCCGGCGGCTCCGGCGTCGTCGTCCTGCCCTGCGGTGCGGGCAAGACCCTCGTGGGTGCGGCGGCCATGGCCACCAGCGGCACCACCACCCTGATCCTGGTCACCAACACGGTCTCGGCGCGGCAGTGGAAGGATGAGCTGCTCAAGCGCACCTCCCTGACCGAGGACGAGATCGGCGAATACTCCGGTGCGGTCAAGGAAGTCCGGCCGGTCACCATCGCCACCTACCAGGTGCTGACGCTCAAGCGCGGCGGGCTGTATCCGCACCTGGAGCTGCTGGATGCCAATGACTGGGGCCTGATCATCTACGACGAGGTGCATCTGCTGCCGGCACCGATCTTCCGCATGACCGCTGACCTGCAGGCCCGCCGCCGGCTGGGCCTGACCGCCACCCTGGTGCGTGAGGACGGCCGCGAAGGCGAGGTGTTCTCGCTGATCGGGCCCAAGCGGTACGACGCGCCGTGGAAGGACATCGAGGCGCAGGGCTACATCGCGCCCGCCGAGTGCATCGAGGTCCGGGTGGACCTGCCCCGCGACGAGCGGGTGGCGTACGCAATGGCCGAGGACGGCGACAAGTACCGACTGTGTTCCACCTCCGAAACCAAATCCGCCGTCGTCGAGCAGCTGGTGCGCCGGCATGCCGGCGAGCAGACCCTGGTGATCGGCCAGTACCTGGACCAGCTGGACGAACTGGCCCAGCGGCTCGACGCCCCCGTGATCAAGGGCGATACCCCGGTGAAGGAACGCCAGCGGCTGTTCAACGAGTTCCGCGAGGGCCGGCTGACCACCCTGGTGGTCTCGAAGGTCGCCAACTTCTCCATTGACCTGCCCGAGGCGTCGGTGGCGGTGCAGGTCTCCGGTTCCTTCGGGTCCCGGCAGGAAGAGGCCCAGCGCCTCGGACGGCTGCTGCGGCCCAAGGCCGACGGGAAGTCGGCGCATTTCTACACCGTGGTGGCCCGCGACACCCTGGACCAGGACTTCGCCGCGAAACGGCAGCGCTTCCTGGCCGAGCAGGGCTACGCGTACTCCATCCTGGACGCCTCGGATATCGAAAAGCCGGTCTAGCGCGCGTCCTGGCGCCTTTTGGTCCAGATTCCGTTCAGCATACCTACAGACAACGCACAGCTAAATGTAAGAAACTGGGGAAGTGAATAAATCATCCGGACCTGAAGCTCGTCTCCTCGTAGTGGATGACGAGCCCAACATTCGCGAGCTGTTGTCCACGTCGCTGCGCTTCGCCGGTTTCGACGTCGTCGCCGCAGCCAACGGGCGCGAGGCCCTGGCCGCCGTCGACGCCCACAGCCCGGACCTCGCGGTCCTGGACGTGATGCTTCCGGACATGGACGGCTTTACGCTGACCCGCCGCCTGCGCGCCGCCGGCCAGCACTTCCCGGTGGTCTTCCTGACCGCCCGCGACGACACCGAAGACAAGGTCACCGGCCTGACCGTCGGTGGAGACGACTACGTCACCAAGCCGTTCAGCCTGGACGAGGTGGTGGCGCGGATCCGCGCGGTCCTGCGCCGCACGCAGCCGCTGGACGACGACGACGCCGTGCTGCGCGTGGATGACCTGGAGCTCGATGACGACGCCCACGAGGTGCGCCGCGGCGGAGTCACCATCGACCTCTCTCCCACCGAGTTCAAGCTGCTGCGCTACCTCATGCTCAACCCCAACCGAGTGCTGTCCAAGGCCCAGATCCTGGACCATGTCTGGGAGTACGACTTCAACGGCGACGCGTCCATCGTGGAGTCCTACATTTCCTACCTGCGCCGCAAGATCGACCGCAGTCCCGACGCTCCGGCGCTGATCCAGACCAAGCGCGGGGTCGGCTACCTGCTGCGGACGTCGGAGAAGCGCTAAGCCTTGCTCCGCCGTTGGAAATCGGCCTCGCTGCGCACCCAGCTTGTGGCCATCATGGCCGTGCTGATGGTGATCACGGTGACCATCACGGGACTGGCGACCATCTATGTGCTGCGCCAGATCCTGGTGGCCCGGCTGGACGTTGAAATCGATGACAACGCCCCGGCCGTATCGCGCTATCTGATCTCGAACGAACCCGCCACCGATACCTCCCTGTTCCAGTTCTACGGCCTGTACCTGGCCGACGACGGATCGCACGGCCCGGAGACGCATTCCGATCCCCGCGTCGATACGCCGGTGGTGAAGAACTACACCGCTGAAGACGTGGCCCGCCTGGACCAGCAGGGCGTCAGCGTCCCGGGGTCTGCCCCGGGCAGCAAGGGCTGGCGGCTAAAGGTGTTCTCGATCGACAGCTTCCCCGGCTCCATCGTGGTGGCCGTGCCCCTGGACTCCGTTGCAGCCACGGTGGATGAGGCAGCCTCACTGGTCTTCTCGGTGGGCCTGCTGGGCACCCTTGGCGCCACCGGCATTGCGTACTGGGCGGTATCCCGCCAGTTCCGGCCGCTGAGCCAGGTGGAGAAAACCGCAGCCGCCATCGCCGCCGGTGACCTGTCCCGGCGCGTCGACGTCGGCAACCCGGCCACCGAGATCGGCCGCCTCTCACGGTCCCTGAACGCCATGCTGGCCCACATTGAAACCGCGTTCGCGGCCCGCACCACCTCGGAGCGGAAGATGCGCCGCTTCGTCCAGGATGCCTCGCACGAGCTGCGCACGCCGCTGGTCACCATCCGCGGCTTCTCCGAGCTGTACCGCCACGGGGCACTCCAGAAGCCCGAAGAAGTGGGTGCCGCCATGGGCCGGATCGAGAGCGAGGCCAAACGGATGGGCCAGCTGGTCGAGGATCTGCTCACGCTGGCCCGCATCGACGAGCAGCGGCCGCTGGAATACGAGCCCGTGGACCTGATGCTGCTGGGCAACGACGCCGCCATGGACGCCCGGGCCAGTGCCCCCGGACGGGAGATCAAGGTGGTGGGCCTGGACGGACAGCAGCCCCGGCCGGCACCGACCATGGGCGATGAAGCGCGGCTGCGCCAGGTGGTCGCGAACCTCATGACCAATGCCCTGCGCTACACCCCGGACGGGTCCCCGATCGAGGTGGCCGTGGGCGTGGCCCCGGTGATCCACAACCGTTCCGATGCGGTGTTGGAAATCCGGGACCATGGTCCGGGCATCTCGGAGGAGGACGCCGCCCGCGTCTTTGAACGCTTCTACCGCGCCGATTCCTCCCGGTACCGTGAAACCGGCGGGACCGGGCTGGGGCTGGCGATCGTGGCCGCACTGGTGGCCCAGCACGACGGCACGGTACGCCTCAGCGAGACCGAGGGCGGCGGTGCCACCATGTCCATCCGCCTGCCGTTCCGGGCGCCGGAGGACCTGGACCACGACGGCGGCGACGGCCATGGTGACGACGACGGCGCCTGGCCGGCCAGGTCCTAGCCAGCCGGGTCTCAGCCGGCCGGGTCGCAGCCGGCCGGCTGACCGTTCTCGGCCTGCCGCCACTCGTCCTGCCCGATAACCGGGCTGCATGTATCCCGCCCGGTGTTCTCCACAAGTGCCCGCGGCTGCCCGCGGCCGACAGTCCTGCAGCCCTACCCTCGGAAGCGCAAGGACAACCCGGCCGGCAACCGCAGCGGCCTTTCTGCGAGGGGAGACACCATGGCAAGAGTTTCAGTGGACAGCGAGGCGCTGGCCGCCAAGAGCGCGGAGCTCCGCGGCACCATCGACCGGCTGCAGGCGGAGATCAACAGCATGCAGTCGGGGCTGCAGTCGCTTAGCGAATCCTGGCAGGGGCAGGCATCGGCGAACTTCCAGTCGCTGGTGGCGCAGTGGCGCAGCACCCAGGCACGGGTGGAGGAGTCGCTGGCGAGCATCAACCAGGCCCTCGCCTACGCCTCCACCCAGTACGCGGAAACCGAAGCGGCAAACACGGCCTTGTTCCGGCACTGACTTAAGACCAAAGGCGCAGCATCCGGATCGGATGCTGCGCCTTTGGTGTTTGCTGCCTGCCGGCTTGCGCCGGCAAACTGCGCTGACCGGGTTGGCTGCCCGCGGTACCGCTGCCTGGCCGGCGGCGGCATCGAGGCAGCCCGGGGGCTGCTAGAAGCCGCCCATACCGCCCATGCCGCCCATTTCGTCGCCGCCGCCCATAGCCGGTGCTGCCTTCTCAGGCTTGTCGGCGACAACTGCTTCGGTCGTGAGGAACAGGCCGGCGATGGAAGCCGCGTTCTGCAGGGCAGAACGGGTAACCTTTACCGGATCGTTCACGCCGGCTGCGAGCAGGTCTTCGTACTCGCCGGTTGCTGCGTTCAGGCCCCAGCCCTCCGGCAGTCCGCGGACCTTGTCGACAACAACGCCCGGCTCCATGCCGGCGTTGAAGGCAATCTGCTTCAGCGGGGCGTCAATGGCAACGCGCACGATGTTGGCGCCCGTGGCTTCGTCACCCTCGAGGTTCAGGTTGGCGAACGCCTTCAGGCCGGCCTGGATCAGTGCAACGCCGCCACCGGCGACGATGCCTTCTTCAACGGCTGCCTTCGCGTTGCGGACAGCGTCCTCAATGCGGTGCTTGCGCTCCTTGAGCTCCACCTCGGTTGCCGCTCCGGCCTTGATGACTGCAACGCCGCCGGCCAGCTTGGCCAGGCGTTCCTGCAGCTTCTCGCGGTCGTAGTCGGAATCGGAGTTCTCGATCTCGGCGCGGATCTGGTTGACGCGGCCGGCGATTTCATCGGGGTCGCCTGCGCCTTCCACGATGGTGGTCTCGTCCTTGGTGACAACAACCTTGCGGGCCTTGCCGAGGAGGTCCAGCGTGGCGTTTTCCAGCTTCAGGCCGACTTCCTCGGCGATGACCTGGCCACCGGTGAGGATGGCGATGTCTGCAAGCTGTGCCTTGCGGCGGTCGCCGAAGCCCGGAGCCTTGACGGCAACGGACTTGAAGGTGCCGCGGATCTTGTTGACGACCAGGGTGGCCAGGGCTTCGCCCTCAACGTCTTCGGCGATGATCAGCAGCGGCTTGCCGGACTGCATGACCTTCTCCAGGACGGCAACGAGATCCTTGACGTTCGAGATCTTGGAGTTGACGACCAGGATGTACGGGTCCTCGAGGACGGCTTCCTGGCGCTCGGCGTCAGTGACGAAGTATCCGGAGATGTAGCCCTTGTCGAAGCGCATACCTTCCGTGAGCTCAAGCTCAAGGCCGAAGGTGTTGGACTCCTCGACGGTGATGACGCCTTCCTTGCCGACCTTGTCCAGTGCCTCGGCGATCAGGTCGCCGATCTGCTGGTCACCGGCGGAGATGGAAGCCGTGGCAGCAATCTGCTCCTTGGTTTCGATTTCCTTGGCGGAGGCGAGCAGCTCGGCGGTGACGGCTTCGACAGCCTTCTCGATGCCGCGCTTCAGGCTCAGCGGGTCGGCGCCGGCGGCAACGTTGCGCAGGCCTTCCTTGACCAGGGCCTGGGCCAGGACGGTTGCCGTGGTGGTGCCGTCGCCGGCAACATCGTCAGTCTTCTTGGCAACTTCCTTGACCAGCTCGGCGCCGATCTTTTCGTAGGGATCGTCGAGCTCGATCTCCTTGGCGATGGAAACGCCGTCGTTGGTGATCGTGGGGGCGCCCCACTTCTTCTCGAGGACAACGTTGCGGCCACGCGGGCCCAAGGTGACCTTCACGGCGTCGGCGAGGATGTTCAATCCACGCTCAAGGCCGCGGCGGGCCTCTTCGTCAAATGCAATGATCTTGGCCATAACGGCTTTCGTCCTTTCGGAACAGTCATGCTTGCTGCAGGATGTTGCATTCCAGACTGCGGTGCCCGCGACGGACGGGCCGTGAGGACACGATCTCTTTACGTGTCCGCAGGCCCTCACCTCAGTGGCTTGCTTTTTCACTCAACGCCGACCGCTGTTAGCAGTCATCCGGCAAGAGTGCTAAGTCAATAATTAGCACTCCCGCACACTGAGTGCAAGCGATCACTGCCACCCGCAACCGAGCTCACATGCATCTGTAACCGGGCCTGGTCCGCGCGGACACGCCAAACGGCGGCAGCCCCGGCCATACCGGGACGCCGCCGTCCTGCGCTCTGGGCTAAACCTGGTCCCCTACCTGGACAGCCCGGACATCTTCCGCCTGCGGACCCTTCTGGCCCTGGCCGATTTCGAACTCCACCCGCTGGCCCTCTTCAAGCGTGCGGTAGCCGGAGGCCTGGATGGCTGACCAGTGGACAAAAACGTCCGTCTGGGCCTCATCCACGGTGATGAACCCGTACCCTTTTTCCCCGTTGAACCATTTGACGATCCCCTGCGCCATGCTCTTTCTCCACCCTGATCGATCGTGCATTCCGCCACGATTCCCATGGCGGAACGGGCCGGCGCGCAGGGTCCGGGTCACTCGGTTTCTGAGCTGGGTCCGGACCGGCGGCGCGCGGCTGGACCCACTGTAGCCAGCGGGGCGGGGCTTCCAATCGGGCAGTGGCGATTGTTATCGAGTGTTTACGTACCGGCCTTCAAAGCAGGTAGGACGCCGCCGAAACGGGCGGCGCCCCGGGGTCCGGGCTTAGTGGAAGCCCGGACCGGCGACGACGGTCACCATGCTGAATTCGGCGGAATCCACGAGGCTGGGGATGCCGAGCAGCTGTGCCAGCGCCTCGGCGTTGGGCAGCTGGTCTGCGCCGTTGTAGAAGATGACTGATGACTGCAGCGGTGTCCCGGCCCAGTTGGCCACCTGTGCGGTGGTCCAGCCGTCGCCGGCAATCCGGGCCGAGATGCTGGCTCCGAGTCCGCCGACGCCGCTGCCGTTCAGGACCACCACGGGCTGGGCACGGTCCACCGTGGCGGTCGGGGTGGGCGACGGCGTGGGGCTCGGCGAGGCACTCGGGGTGGGGGTGGCGGACGGGCTTACTTCGGCCGTTTCCGTCTCAGTCGGCTCGGCCCCGGTGCTCTCCGTGGCGGCCGGGGATTCGGCGGCCGGCGGCGGGGCGCCGGCGTCCTGCCCGATTCCCAGGCGGGGAATGACGAAGTACGCCGCGAGGCCAAGGACCAGTGCCAGCACCCCGACGGTGATGATCAGTGCCAGGCCGCCGGTGCGGGAAGGAATCAGGCGTTCCCGGTGCACGCCCTGGCGCGACGATGTTTCGGGAATCTTGTCGAACTCGTCCCGTGGATATTTGCTCATGGTTCGGTTTTGTCCTTGGTCTCAGGTGGCGCCGGGTCTAGACGTCAGAGCCTGAACGACGGGCGGTACGCGCGCGCTGACGGGTTGTACGTAGTCTACGCAGTCTCTTGACCAGCATCGGGTCATGCGCGAGGGCTTCCTCGGTATCGATCAGTGCGTTCAGGACCTGGTAGTAGCGGGTGGCGGACATGCCGAACAGCTCGCGGATGGCCTGTTCCTTGGCTCCGGCGTACTTCCACCAGGCCCGCTCCAAGGCGAGCATCTGCTGTTCCTGTTCCCCGAGCGGACTCTCGGGGTCAACCGCACCCTCCAATGAGAAGGCTTCGGTTGTTTCTGCCACAGGATGCTCCCAATTGATAGATGGTCTTCCTGCCATGTTAGTTGCTGAATAACAGGCTTGTCATTTGCGCTGGGCGCGTGCCCGACGGCAGCGGCCTAGGCTGGAAGGGTGAGTTCCAATGAGCCGACCCTCTTTACCCTGCCCGACGCCCCTGCGCCCGATCCCTCCCGGACCGAACCGTTCCCCTTCGCCGCACCGGCTCCGCTGGCCGGGGTGATGGCCGCGGACTGGGCACAGGCGCTGGCGCCGGCTGCCCCGGAGCTGCACCGGATCGCCGCCGGCCTGGAGGCCGAACGCCGGGAAGGCCATCAGGTCCTGCCCGCTCCGGGAAACATCCTGCGCGCATTCGCCCGCCCCCTCGCCGACGTCAAGGTCCTGCTGATCGGCCAGGACCCGTACCCCACCCCCGGCCATGCCGTGGGGCTGTCCTTCGCGGTGGACCGGGACGTGCGGCCACTGCCGCGGAGCCTGAACAACATTTACAAGGAACTCGCCGCCGATCTGGGCATAGCTCCCAGCCCGCACGGCGACCTCAGCGCCTGGGCGGACCAGGGCGTCCTGCTGATGAACCGCGTGCTGACCGTACGCGCTTCAAGCGCCGGGTCGCACCGCAGGCGCGGCTGGGAGCAGATCACCGAACTGGCCGTCCGCGCCGTCGTCGGCCGCCGCCGTCCGGACGGCAGTCCCGCTCCGCTGGTGGCCGTGCTGTGGGGCAACGATGCCCGGTCGGTGGTTCCGCTTTTGGACGGTGCCGCGCGGATTGAATCCGCCCATCCGAGCCCGTTGTCGGCGTCGCGCGGATTCTTCGGTTCCCGTCCGTTCAGCCGCACCAATGAGCTGCTGCGGCAGCAGGGAGCGGAGCCGGTTGACTGGCGGTTGGACGCGATACGGTAGAGGAGATTCCCATGACCAAGGAGAACCAGATGCCCGATCCCGCTGTGCCCGCAGTGAAGCCTGCACAGGATGTTCCCCGGCGGGCCCGCCCGCTGCTGACCCTGGAGGTGCTGCGGCGCCAGGAGCTGACTCCCCACATGGTCCGGATCATTGCCGGCGGCCCCAACTTCGAGCGCTTTGCCGGCAATGGCTGCGCCGACGCGTACTGCAAGATCTGGTTCAGCCCCGATGGCGCCCCGCTGGACGGCACGGCCGAGCTCGAGGCCCTGCGCGAGCAGTTCCCGCGGGAGCAGTGGCCGGTCTCGCGTACCTACACCATCCGCAGCGTCGACCCGGTCGCCCGCGAGCTGGCCATCGACTTTGTGGTTCACGGCGACGAGGGCCTCGCCGGTCCCTGGGCTGCCCGGGCGGTGCCAGGTGATCCGCTGGCCTTCACCGGGCCCGGCGGCGCCTTCAATCCGGATCCGGACGCCGGCTGGTACCTTTTCGCTGCGGATGAATCGGCCCTGCCCGCCACCGCCGCCGTCCTCGAAGCACTGCCGGCCGACGCCGTCGGGCAGGTCTTCCTGGAGGTCGGCGGCCCCGAGGACCGGCAGCCGCTGCGGGCGCCGGAGGGCGTCACCGTGACCTGGCTTTACCGCGGCGGCCTTCCTGCGGGCAACACCGGGCTGCTGGCTGGTGCCGTGGCAGCCGCGGCCTGGCCCGACAACAACGTGCAGGTGTTTGCCCACGGTGAGCGCGAAGCCATGAAGGCCCTGCGCGACATCCTGTTCACGACCCGCGGGCTGGAGCGCCGGCAGGTCTCCCTCTCCGGCTACTGGGCAGCCGGCCGCACCGAGGACGCCTTCCAGGCAGAAAAAAGGACCCCGGTCGGCAAGATCCTCTAGGTCCTTGCGTTCCGGGGCCCTCGTCGCCTGCGCTTGACGGCGCCGCCTGGTTCCCTGCCGGTGCCGTCCTTACCGGCGGCGGTTCCGGCGGTCGTTGCCCGAGAGGTTCCGGGTCATCGGCCGGGCCAAGTTGTCACCGAACACCACGCCGCCAGCGATCGCCAGGATCACGGTCAGTGCGTTGAAGATTCCCACCGCGCCGTTGGTGACGTCGTCGCTGCCGATACTCAACCCGTACATGGCGCGGAAAATGCTCAGCCCCGGGAACAGGAACAGCACCGCGGGAACCGCAACGATCAGCTGCGGAGCGCCCATCCGCAGGGCCACGATGCGCGCCACCATGCCGATGAAGATGGCCGCGATGGCCGGGGTCAGCCGGGGTCCGATGCCCAGTATCTCGGACAGCTCGAACACCAGGAAACCCGCCGCACCGGTCAGGACCGTGGGCAGGACCAGGTTCATCGGCGACTGCTCCACGACGCAGATCGTGGCCAGGGCCACGGCCAGCAGCACCATGGTGACCGCAAACGGATATTGGGATCCGTCTACCTTGGTGACGTCGAGCCGCGGCACCCCCAGCAGCGCGCCGGCCACCAGGGCGACGGCGATGCCGGCTACCAGCGCGGCGAACGTGAGGAACGCCGACAGGAAACGTCCCGACGCCGTTACCGGGAACCCGTTGATCGCATCCTGTACCGCGGAGACCAGGCGTCCGGTGGGCAGGAGCAGCAGAATGCCCCCGGCCACTACAATCCCGGGGGAAATCGGCACATCGAAGGACCAGAAGAGCATCGCGACGGCGGTGACCAGGAATCCGGCGGCTGCCGTGCTGAAGAAGTCCGGCACCCGCCAGCGTCCGAGCAGCCGCTGCAGCAGGCTGACCAGGAACGTACTGATGAACGCGACCATGGATGCCAGCGGTCCGCCGCCGATGAACCCTACAATGGCGGCGGCAAACACGCCGGCGGAAAAGGTCACGGCCCAGCGTGGAAACGGCTTGGGCTGGTGGGTGATCTCGTTCAGCCGGTTGGAGGCTTCGGCGCGGGAGACGCCGCCGTCGATGATGTCGGTGACAAGCTGGTGGACCAGCCCCAGGCCGGCGTAGTTGTTGGTCCAGGACCGCACCACCCGCATCACGGTGATGGGGGTCTGGTCCTTGGGTGAGTAGTTGAGCAGCACCGACTGGTTGGTGATGTCCACTTCAATGTTCTCCAGGCCGAAGGCTGCAGTGACGGCGATGATGGCCGTCTCCACTTCCAGGGCGCCGGCACCGTAGCGGAACATCGTCTCGGCCAGGCCCAGGGCCAGGTCCAGGGTTTTCCGGGCCGAAGCGTCCGGTCCCGCGCTGCGCACCAACGGGTTGGCATACGGAGATCCGGCCAGCCGTTCCACAATGGACATGGCCTGGGTGGGCGGAGTTTCCCCCTGGACCAGGCGGCGCAGCATGCGGCGGGCCGCTGCCGAAGAGCGGTCCTGCCGCAGGGCCGCGGCGCTGCCGGGCTGGTGGCTGGCCGGCACGGTCTTGCGGGCGCGGGGCTTCCGGGGAGGCAATGCAGTCCCCGCTGATTGATCCGGCCGCACCTTGCCGCGGCCGGCGTCAGATCCCGGGGCGGCCCGTCCGGACCCCAGTCCGCCGGAGGTGCCCTTGGGCAGAGTCTGCATCACCGAGGTGGTGGGCGGCGGCGGCTTGGGCCTGGTGCTCCGCAGCCCGCCACCGGCAGGGCCGGTGGGCAGGGCAGTGCCCTTGGACGCCTTGGATGCCTTGGACGCTTTGGACGCCTTGGGTGCTTTGCGCGGCAGTCCCGGCACGCGCGCCGGGGCACCGTCCACCGGAGTTTTGGCCGCCGTCTTCCCGGCGGCGGGCGCGGTCTTCCCAGTGGCGGGCGCGGTCTTTCCTGCGGCCGCCGGGCGCTGCCGCGCTTCCGGTGGCCGGATGACCGGAATCAGGCCCACCATGGGGTCGGGGTTCTGCGCAGGCTCTTGGCGGTCTGCATCGGACGTGTTCTCCAAAGGACTCACCCTTTCGCCTCTGTAGCCTGAATCCCATTCAGGCCTGATTGCTGTTTAGTAGAACGGCTGCTGGTGCCGGCGCCAGTAAATCTGCCGGGCAACCCGTTCACCGATGGTGTTCCAGATCTTGTACCGCAGCGGATCCAGGACCAGGTCATAGCAGCCCACAAAGTCGGTGACCGTCTTCGAGAAGCTGGTCTTGAACAGGCCGAGTCCGTGGTGCGGATGCTCCTTGTTTTTCAGCTGGTCGCTGGGAGGGGTTCCGCAGAAGTCGTACTGTTCAATGCCGAAGTCTTCCTTCAGCTCCGTGATGGCCGTCCACTGCACCAGGTGCGAGTCGCCGTACTGGTTGCGGCGCGGTTTGGAGCCGCCGTCCTTGTACGTGCCCTTCTTCCCGTAGGCGATGACGAAGGCGCCAACGGTGGGCTCGCCGTCTTCAAAGGCGAAGTAGAAGCGGCCCTGGCCGGCAGCCACGAAGTTGGACCAAAAGCGGTGGTAGTAGTCATAGGAGCGCATCCGGGCTGCGGACCGGTCCTCGATATGGCTCATCAGCTGGTACATCGTCCGCATGTTCTCTTCTGTGGGCTCCACCCGGCGCACATCGGCGGCTTCGCGGATCGCCCGGCGCACTGCATTACGTCCGCGCGAGGAGATGTTCTTCAGGACCTGATCGATCTCCGGCGTGGTGTCCAGCAGTGCGGTGGAGTCATTGGGCTGCAGGTTGAATGTCTTGACCAGGCCGGCGCCGGCAAACTGCGCGCGCACCTCGGGGCTGTCGACAATGTCCGGTTCCACCTTGATGGCGAAAACCTTGCGCTTGGATTCCTTGATCAGCCGGCGCAGCGCGTCCAGGACCTGTGGCACGTGGGCGGGCTCGGCGACGTCGGGGCCCTTGATGAGGTACCAGAGGCTGCCGAGTCCCGGGACGGACTTTTCGATGGCCAGGTTGTAGGTCGTGTAGCCCTGTCCCGTGAACACCAGGTAGATGGGGTTCCATCCGTGGTGGGACTTGACCTCGGCGTAGGAGGCGGATTGCAGCACGTTGCCGCCGCCTGGGTTGGACAGCACGTGGCTGTCCCATTTTTCAATTTCGTCGGCGGTCGCCAGGCGTGCACTAAAGTCTCGCAAAATACCTCAACTAATCGCTTGATCGCTTGATCGTTTACACCATCTGCGGCTGGTCCGCCGTAGCCTCCGCAAAACGGGCCGGGGGCCGTCCTCAAGTCTATCCGCTGGGATCATCACAGAATGAAATCCGGGCAGGTCCCGGCACTGTGAGTTCGGACCCGGGACCACGGCTAGACTAGATGCAAAATCATGGACTTTTGATGGATGGGCGGAAGAGCTACATGGCACAGCGGCTGGAACTCGGACTGGACACCTTCGGCGACGTCACCTCCGACGCGGACGGAGAACGGCTTCCGCAGCACCAGGTGCTGCGGAACGTCGTGGCCGAAGCGGTGCTGGCCGACGAGGTGGGCCTGGATTTCATCGGGATCGGCGAACACCACCGGGAGGACTTTGCAGTTTCGGCACCGGACGTGGTGCTCGCCGCGGTTGCCGGCCAGACCAGCCGGATCCGGCTGGGCTCGGCGGTGACGGTCCTGAGTTCGGATGACCCCATCCGGGTTTTCCAGCGTTTTTCCACCCTGGATGCCCTTTCCAACGGCCGGGCCGAAATCATCCTTGGCCGCGGCTCCTTCACCGAGTCCTTTCCACTGTTCGGCCTGGACCTGGCGCAGTACGACGAACTGTTCGAAGAGAAACTCGAGCTGTTTACCGAGCTGCGCCGAGAGGTGCCGGTGACGTGGAGCGGAAACACGCGGGCACCGCTGCAGAACCAGCGGGTGTATCCGCCCACCGCCGGCGGGAGTCTTCCGGCGTGGATCGCCGTCGGCGGTACACCCCAGTCCGTGGTGCGTGCCGCTCACTACCGCCTGCCGCTGATGCTGGCGATTATCGGCGGGGAGCCGGCACGGTTCGCCCCGTTCGTTGACCTGTACAAGCGTGCGCTGGCACAGTTCGGGGCTCCGATGCTTCCGGTAGGCGCCCACTCCCCCGGTTATGTTGCCGCCACGGACGAGCAGGCGCTCGAGGAGGCCTGGCCGCATTTCGAACGCATGCAGAACCGGATCGGCCGCGAGCGCGGCTGGAGCCCCACCACGCACAGCGATTACCTCGCCTCGGCCGGCCCGGACGGCGCCCTGTTTATCGGTTCTCCCGAAACCGTCGCCACCAAGATCGTCCGGGTGGCGAAGGAACTGGAGCTGAGCCGCTTTGACCTGAAATACAGCCTGGGCACCCTGCCGCATGAGCTGCTGATGAACTGCATCCGGCTCTACGGCACCGAGGTTGCACCGCTGGTCCGCGAGCAGCTCGCCTAGGCCCAACACCGGCGTCGGCCTGCGGCACACGCAGCATCAGGCCGACGCCGGCAGGAACCACCGGGTCAGCGGCGGCTCCTCCGCCAGGCCGGCGGCCTCTCCAATCAGTTTCCGGTCCTCCCCCGTGGTGCGTTCCTGCTCCTGGCGCAGGTATTCCCGCCAGGTTGCGACGTCGTAAATCTCGCGGAACTGCCTGGGATCCGTCACCGAGTGCACCAGCTCCCAATCACGGGCGCCGGTGCGCATCCGGGAAAGCCGCACCTCATGCATCACCTTGACGAAGTCAGCTGCCTTCTCCGGAGCGAGCTCGTAGGCGATCAGGACGGTCACCGGACCGGCATCGGGCTGCGGCTCCTGCGTCGGTTCGATGCCCAGCTCCGCCTCCGCAATGCTGCGGTCCAGCCGGCCGGTGCGCGGCAGCAGCGGCAGCACTACCACGCTCAGCCCCACCGCTGCCAGGGCCGCCCCGGCTGCCGCCAGCACCGGGGCATACCCGTAGGCAGTGGCCAGCGATCCCCAGACGACGGCGCCCAGGGCCTGGGCCCCGGTGGTGATCATGAGGTAGATGGACAGCCCGCGTGCCCGCACCCACTCCGGCAGGGTGAGCTGCATTGAACTGTTCAGGATGGAAAATGTGGCAATCCAGGCCATGCCCGAGAACAGCAGCAGCACGCCCAGCAGCCAGGCCGGCAGGAAGCCGGCGGCAAACGTTCCGGCCCCGAAAACCGCTGCCGCAAATCCGAGCAGCACGCTGTCATTAACCTGCCCCTGCACCCGGGGCAGCAGGATAACCCCGAGAACCGCGCCGGCGCCCAGCGCCCCCAGCAGCAGGCCATACCCGGTGGACCCGAGGCCCAGATGAGCGTTCACGGCGACCGGCAGCAGTGCATACAGCGCGCTGGCAGGGACCATGAAGAGCGCGGTCCGCAGCAGGATCCGGCGCACGCGTGGAGCCGCGCGGATATACCGGAGGCCGGCGGCGAGCGCCTCCTTCATCCGTTCCGGGTCCTCGGGTTCGGCCGGCGCCCGCCAGAGGTAGACGGCCGCTGCGGTGCCAAGGAAGGAGACCGCGTTCAGCCCGAAAACAAATGCCGGCCCCAGCAGCGAAACGAGTACCCCGCCCAGGGCCGGTCCCACGGCGCGGGCAGCGTTGACGGCTGCGCTGCTGAGGGCCGAAGCGGCACGGATCTGATCGCGTGGAACCAGCGCCGGGGTGATGGCCTGCCACGCCGGTGCACTCAGTGCCGTGCCGCATCCGATCAGGAAGGTGTACAGGAGCAGCGAATCCGGGTCCAGCAGCCCCAGCGCTGCGATGATGGCCAGCATGCCTGCCGCTCCGGCGGCGAAAAGGTTGGAGCCCAGAATCAGCCGCCGGCGGTTGAACGCATCGGCGAGCACCCCGGCGATGAGGCCCAGGAGCAGGGCAGGCGCGAGGTTGGCCGTTTGGACCAGGGATACCAGCGCCGCATTGGCGCCGCTTTCCACCAGGAACCACTGGGCACCCACGGTCTGCATCCAGGTACCGATGTTGGACCCGATGTTAGCCAGCCACAGGATGAGGAACATTCTGCGCCGCAACGGCGCCCAGGGCGAGTCCGCGTCCATGCGGGTTACCTCCGCTCCGCCGACCCTAAACCACCCGGGGGAAACCCGCCCAGGCTTTGCGGAACCGTTTCCGTGCCACTTTCCCGTGCTGTTCCTCGAGGGCATGCAGCCGCCCGTAGGTGAAACCGTTCTGGCCGGCGTCGGTGGCCGATGCGCCCAGCCGGCGCAGGTAAGCGAGACTGACCACGCTGTCTTGGTGCTCCCCGAGGATCTTCTGCACGTGTTCGGCTCCGGCAATCAGCTCGCCGGCTCCCTCCGGGCGCACCGGCTGGGCCACTTCTGCTGCGTAGCGCAGCCGTTTGGCCTCTTTGCGGGCCTCGTGCAGGGCTTCCGCCCGCTGATCCTCGCTGCTTGCTTCCCGCGCCTGCCGCACCCGCCGGTGCAGGCGCTTGCGGTCCCGCCGGAGCATCTCACCCGCGCTCTCGGCCGCCGGCATCCGGGCCTCGGCGGTAAACGCGGGTCCGGTGACCACCCGCTCCAGGCTCTGCAGCAGGCGCTCATAGCGGCCGTCGTCGAGCACCTCCCTGATGACGGCGTGCGCGGCGCGATAGTCACCCAGCAGTTCCTCGTCGATGCGCTGCTGCACCGGTCCGAGCACCAGTCCGGCCGGTTGCTCCGCCAGCAGCGCAGACAGTCTGGCCCGCATCACCTGGGCATCCCGGGCCTCCCCCAGGATCGAGGCCAGCCATTTCAACTCGCCACGCAGCTCCCGTGCCGGTTCCTCGGCCAGGACCGCCCGGTAGCTCGCCAGAGCCGAACGCATCCGCCGGGTACTGACGCGCATTTTGTGCACTGCGTCAGCCTCGTTGGCCCGCACCCGCGGGTCCTCGTGCAGCATCGCCACGAACTGCCCGCGAAGGTAGGAGCGCAGCAGCAGCCCGGTGGGTCCGTCCGGTTCCGGAGCGGGCGCCTTGATCGCGGCTACCCGCACGGCAGCCTGGGACGCCAGCCGCTCGGGCCCGGCAGGAAGTTCCGGGGCGTCCTGGTTCCGGCTGCGCTCCGACGGGCCTGGGTTCTCCTGGATCTGGGTCTCCGGTTTCTGGATTTCCGGCTTCTGGATGCTGTGCATGGCTCAGTATAGGGCGGTGAAACGTGGCTGCGGCAGGAGGTAAGCGGTGTTCGTCCAGCCCGGACCCGTCTGCCCTGTACCGGCACGAATGGCGGCGGTAGCATCGCCCCTACGGGCTGCTGGTTCAAGCCCCCGTGGATGGACGGTTGGCGCCGGGCCCGGAGCCAACCGGTGATGCGAAGGCCGCCATGAGATACGTAAAACTGGGAAACTCCGGAGCGACGGTATCGGCTGTGGGACTGGGGTGCATGAGCTTCGGAGACCCCAGCCGCGGAGCCCATTCCTGGACGCTGAGGGAGGCTGAAGCCAAGGCCGTACTCCGGCACGCCATAGAACTGGGCATCAATTTTTTTGATACCGCCAATGTCTATTCCGACGGCGGCAGCGAGGAAATTACGGGCGCCGCAATCAGGCGCTTCGCCCGGCGGGAGGAAGTGGTCCTGGCCACCAAGGTGCATGGCGAAATGGCCCCCGGGCCCAACGGCTGGGGGCTCTCCCGCAAACACATCCTGTGGCAGGTCGATGAGAGCCTGAGGCGGCTGGGCACTGACTACATTGACCTGTACCAGGTGCACCGCTGGGACGGCTCCACCCCTGTGGACGAAATCCTGGAGACGTTGGACGGCCTCGTCAGGGCAGGAAAGGTGCGCTACCTGGGGGCATCCACCATGTACGCCTGGCAGTTTGCCCGGGCGCTGTCCCTGCAGCAGGCCAACGGCTGGTCACCCTTCGTGAGTATGCAGGGGCATTACAACCTCATTTACCGTGAGGAGGAACGGGAGATGTTCCCGCTGTGCGACGCCACCGGTATCGGCTTCCTGGCCTATTCGCCCCTGGCCCGCGGCCGCCTGGCCCGGGGTTGGGGGGAGGCCAGCCGGCGGCAGCGGCAGGACGAAGTCGGCCAGTCGCTGTACTCCGGCAACGATGTCCCCAATGCCGCGACAACCGACGCGGTGCAGCGGGTCGCCCAGCGTCACGGCGTGCCGCGCGCGCAGGTGGCCCTGGCCTGGGTCCTGGCGCACCCGGGCGTGACCGCGCCGGTGCTCGGCGCCGGCAGCACCGATCACCTCGACGACGCGGTGGCGGCCCTGGATCTGGACCTTACCGCGGAGGACCAGGACGAGCTGGAACAGCATTACACCCCGCGGCCGGTAGCTGGATTCTAGGTGGACGGTGGCGTGTGCGGGTCCCGCGCTCGTCGTGGGTGCGTTGGCCGTGCTTGACTGGAACGTCATCCCGCCCGGCCGAAGGAACACCCGCCACCCATGTCCGTTTTTCTCTGGATCCTGCAGATCTTGCTCGCCCTGATGTTCATCGGGATCGGCGGCCAGCGCCTGGTCAGGCGTGAGGCACAGCTGAAACGGCTGCCCTGGACCGACGGCTATCCGCCGGCTGCCATCCGCGCCCTTGGCGTAGCGGAGCTGGTGGCCGGGCTATGCCTGCTGGTTCCGGGACTGTTCGGCTGGGCACCCGTGCTGACGCCGCTGGCCGGCGCCGGGCTGGTGGTGCTGATGGCGCTGGCGGTGGTCATGCACCTGCGCCGCGGTGAACGCCAGTCCGCCATCCTTCCGGCTATCCTGCTGGTGATGTCCGGAACCGTTGTCTGGGGCCGGCTGGACCAGATGTTGTGAGCGGAGCACCATGGCCCAAAAGGCGCAGGCAGTAACGGACCTGTACGCCCTGCTGCCCGAGGCCTTCACCGCTGCCCGCAACCAGCGCGCCGGCGAGGCTGCGAAGGCAGGCGACAAGGAGCTGGGCAAGTCCATCCGCTCCCTGCCAAAGCCCTCGGCCGGTGCATGGCTGGTCAACATGCTGGCGCTGCACCGTCCGGAACTGATGTCCGAGGCCCTTGCGCTTGGCGCGGCCCTACGGGAAGCCCAAGCCGACATGGACCAGCAGCAGCTGCGCCAGCTCAGCGGTGAGCGCCAGCGCCTGCTGCGCTCCGCTGCCCGTGAGGCCCGCAGCCTGGCCGAAGACCTGGGGCGCCCGGTCAGCCCTGCCGTGGCCGCAGAAGTGGAGCAGACCCTGTGGGCGGCAATGACGGACGCGGACGCCGCGGCGGCAGCAGCCAGCGGCCAGCTGGTGCGGACCCTCGAAGCCAACGGCTGGGAACCGGTAACCCTGGACGGCGCACTGGCCGATCCTGACTCGGTAAAGCCGCTGGCACCGGGGCAGCTGCGGGGTCCGGCGCCCGGAAAAGCCCCTCCCGGAAAAGGTGCATCCGAAAAGGCGGCGTCCGCTGCCGGGCAGGAAAAGAAAAGGGCCGAGACAGCCCGGGCACTGCGTGCGGCCCGCACCACGCTCGCGGACGCCCAGCGGGACGCAGCCGGGGCCGAGGAAGCACTGCAGCGCGCCCAGGCGGAGGTCAACTCCATCGCTGATACCCGCGACGAACTCACCGATGAAATCGACGAGCTGCGTGAGAGGATCCGCGGCCTGGAACGGGAGGTGGCCGCCGTCGACCGCCGCGCCGGTACCGCCGAACGAGCCCGCGACACTGCCCGCCGCACAGCCCGGGCCGCACGCCGGGCAGTGGAACGGGCCCAGGCCAAAGTCGAAGACCTGGGCTGAGCCGCCCGGCAAATAGGTGCAATAAATTCGCCCTAATTATCTGCATTCAACGGTGGTACGTTCAAAAAGAGCGCACAAACAGCAGATATATCTCCGTACCTTTTTGGAGGAATCATGACTGACCATGTGGCACCCGTCAGCGACTGCAGCGTCCACAACTGCGACTTCAACCATGACGGCTGTACTGCCTTCGCCATCACCGTGGGCGGCACACCCGAGCATGCTTCCTGCTCCACGTTCATCGACACCACCGAATCAGGCGGCCTGCCCAAGGTCCTAGCCACAGTGGGGGCCTGCCAGCGCAGCGAATGCAGGCACAACGAGAACCTCATGTGCGATGCCCATGACGTAAAAGTGGGCCCGGGCAGGGACCTGGCGGACTGCCTCACGTACCAGCCCCGCTGACCGGCAGGAAGGGTGACTGTGATCCACGCCTCATAAACCCTGTAACCTTGGAGGCCATTGACCTGCCTCAAAGGAGACCCATGCCAGGCTTGGATACGCCCCTGACCCCGTTACGCTTCCTGGAACGCGCAGCGCAGGTCCACCCCGCCAAGACAGCGGTGATTGACGGTGACCGGCGCCTGACCTACCGGGAATTCGCCGCTGCGGTCACGCGAACCGCGCAAGCGCTGCGGGCCTCGGGACTGGCCGTGGGAGACCGGGCGGCGTTCCTGGGCACGAATTCAGCCGAACTGTTGATTGCGCACTACGCCGTGCCGCTGGCCGGCGGGGTCCTGGTCCCGCTGAACACCCGGCTGTCGGCACCGGAGATCGCCTACATCTGCGACCATTCCGGCGCCTCGCTGCTGTTCGGTGACCCCGACCTGCTGCGCGGCCTGGGGTCCGTGGAACTGGCCTCCGTCACCGAGGTCATCACCGTTCCGCTGCAGGACGGAAGCGAAACAGCGCTGGCGGGAACGACGTCGTACACGGCTTTCCTCGACCGCGGCACCGACACTGCACTCCCGTGGGAAGTGGCGGACGAAAACACCGTCATCACCCTGAACTACACCTCCGGCACCACGGGCCGGCCCAAGGGGGTCATGTACACGCACCGCGGCGCATACCTGAATTCCCTCGGCGAAGTCCATCACCAGGGGTTCGGCGCGGACACCGTGTATCTCTGGACCCTGCCGATGTTCCACTGCAACGGCTGGTGCACCACCTGGGCACTGACCGCCGCCTCCGGGACGCATGTCTGCCTGCGGGCGGTCCGCGGCCCGGATATCTGGCGGCTGATCGACTCCTGCGGCGTGGACCACCTGGCCGGCGCACCCACCGTGCTGAGCGCGATTGCCACCGCTGCCG
Source organism: Arthrobacter jiangjiafuii (assembly GCF_018622995.1). Taxonomy (NCBI): domain Bacteria; kingdom Bacillati; phylum Actinomycetota; class Actinomycetes; order Micrococcales; family Micrococcaceae; genus Arthrobacter; species Arthrobacter jiangjiafuii. The sequence continues at coordinate 549,964 of NZ_CP076022.1, read as the reverse complement.
AGGCCCACGAGCTGTCGCACCCCCTGACGATCGTCACCGCCGGCGCGCCGCCGAGCCCCACCATCATCTCCGCCATCCACCAGCTCCGGGCCACGGTGGTGCACGTCTACGGGCTCACCGAATCCTATGGTCCGTACGCCGTCTGTGAAACGCAGCCGGCCTGGGCGGACCTCGACGGGGAGGCGCTGTCCCGGAACATGGCACGGCAGGGCGTGGGGATGCTGACTTCGGACCGGTTGCGCGTGGTCCGCGACGCTGCGGGGGCGTCCGGGGAGCTGGCCGATGTGGCCGATGACGGCGTGGAGATGGGCGAGATTGTCATGCGTGGCAACTCGGTGATGAAGGGTTACTACCGCGACGACGCCGGCACCGCCGACGCTTTCCGCGGCGGCTGGTTCCGGACCGGCGACCTGGGGGTGATGCATGCCGACGGCTATGTCCAGCTGCTGGACCGCTCCAAGGACGTGGTGGTCTCCGGCGGCGAGAACATCTCCACGATCGAGGTGGAACAGGCACTGGCCAGCCATCCTGCTGTGGCGGATGTGGCAGTAGTCGGCGTGCCGGATGAACGGTGGGGTGAACGGCCCAAGGCATTTGTGGTCCTGGCGCCGGGCCGAAACGCCACCGAGGCGGAACTGCTGGCCCACGTTAAGTCCCGGATAGCCTCCTACAAGGCCCCGCGGACAGTGGAGTTCATCATCGACCTGCCCAAAACCTCTACTGGAAAAATCCGCAAGAACGAGTTGCGCTCCCTCGAATGGGAAGGCCGCGCAGCGCGCATCAACTGATGCCCGTCCGGGCCCGCCCCGGAACCGGACGCCGTCCCTGCGCCCGCCAGGAACGTCCCCACCAAAAAGGAGCACCTATGTCCGCCGTTGTGATGGGCTGGAACCCGGTCACCGCCTTTGGCGCCGGACCCGGGCGCACCGACTACCGTGCCGCTGCCCTGACGGTTTACCGGACCGGACTGTTTGGCACCCGGTGGCGTGTATCCCGCGGGCAGCAGCTGGATCCCGGCACCGATGTCTGGCTTTTCGCCCAGGGCCAGCACGGCCGCGGGCTGCTGGGCCACGGCGTGGTGGCGGCCGCGCCTCAGCCCGGCCCCGCCCTTCCGGCCCGGTTGGGCCTGCTCGCCGGCATCGTTTTTGACCTGCTGTTGCCCCCGGGCGAGGCATTGCCCGCCGAGGAGCTGGAGATCCGGGTGCCGGAGGTGAACTGGAATGCGGTGCGGAGCACCGGAACCGGGGTCCCGGGCACAGCGGAAGGGGCCCTGCGGGCAGCTTGGACCGCTTTCCTGCACACCTCGCCCGCCCCCGAGTACGACCTCGGGGTCGCCGACCCGACCGTGCCCTTGCCCGGATCGCTCCCCCAGGACAGCCTGCGCCATGTGGCGGTGAGCCGCTACGAGTACGACGCCGATGCCCTCCGGCAATGTGTGGCCTTCCACGGGCTGCGCTGCGCGGCCTGCGGACTGTCCATGGAGCAGATCTACGGCCCCGCCGGCGCCGCCTTCATCCAGGTGCACCATATTGTTCCGCCCGCTGCCATCGGCCCGGACTACACCCTGGATCCGGTGGCGGATCTGGTGCCACTCTGCCCCAATTGCCATGCCATGGCCCACCGCGGCGCACCCGATGCCTTCACCCCGGCCGAACTCCGGCGGATGCTCGCGGAAGCAGCCGGGCCGCTGCCCTCCGCCAATTCCATCTCCGGCTCCGTGTTCACTGCCGAGGAGGCCGGCGCGCACGACGACGCCGCGCGGCTGAAGAACATGCAGCAGGACCGGGACACCCAGTAGAATCGGTAGCTCCATGACCATTCCCGGCAGTACCTCCAAGTCCGTCCGCGTGGATGCCTGGCTGTGGGCCGTCAGGGCCTATAAGACCAGGTCCGCGGCCACGGCTGCCTGCCGTGCCGGCCACGTCCGGCTCAACGGAAACCCGGCCAAGGCCGCGCAGCCAGTCCAGCCCGGCGACACCGTTCGGGTCCGCCAGCCCGGCTACGAACGGATCCTCGAGGTCCGCCAGCTGATCGCTAAACGGGTGGGGGCCGAGGCCGCCTCGCACTGCTTCACGGACCATACCCCGCCGCGTCCGGTGGGACCGGTGCTGGGTGTTCCCCTGCGCGACCGGGGCGCCGGGCGGCCCACGAAAAAGGACCGCCGCGAGATCGACCGGCTGCGCGGCGGGAACTGACACCGCTTTTCGGGCCGGCTGCCGCGGTCACTGACCTCCCGGGCAGCTACCGGGCCGGAGCCGGCGCAAGCTGGTCGTCAACAAACCGCGGGGCCGCGGCAGCAATGCCGGCAGCCGCCATCACCGCCGAGGCAGCGATCAGGATGATCAGCGGTGCCGTCCAGCTGCCGGTGGCCTGGTGCAGCGCACCGATGGCGAACGGTCCAGCCGCGGCAAGGAGATAACCCACCGGCTGGCAGAAACCGGACAGTTCAGCGGTGATCTGCGGATCGCGGGAGCGGGCGGTGAGCAGGGCCAAGGCCGTCGGAAAGGCGAAACCTCCCAGCCCGAGCAGCACCGCCCATAGCCAGGGCGCCTGGGTGGGCGCCAGCAGCAGGCCCAGATAGCCGGCAGCCGTACACGCGGCAAGGCCGGTGATGTAGAAGCCCAGACCCCGCGCCCGTGCCACCAGGGACGGCATGATCAGCCCGCCCGGGATCCCCAGCGCCGCGAGCACCGCCACCGCCAGGCCGGCCTGGGACTGGGTCAGCCCGGCGTCACGGTAAATCTGCGCTGCCCAGCCGAACTGGACGTAGGCGTGCATGGACTGCACCCCGAAGTACACACACAGGGCCACGGGGGTACGGGAGGAACTGATGTGCGCCCGGCCGCGCCGGCGCCGCCCAGGCCCTGCGCCGGCGTCGGCCACGCCCGCCCGCCCCGCTGAACGCCTGCCTTGGAAGGAAACCAGCGCCCAGGGAAGAACGGCCACGGCCGCCGCCAGGCCCCACACCCGCAGGCTCAGCTGCCACCCGTCCTCGCCGCTGGCCGCCAGCGGCGCCACAATCAGCAGGGGCAGGGTGGCGCTCAGCGCCAGGGTGGTGCCGTACACCGAGTTCAGCAGCGCAATCCGTGCTCCCCCGTGCCGCTTGATAAACGCCGGCACCAGGATGTTCCCCACCGCCATCCCGGCAAAGGCCAGCACGGTGAGCAGCAGGAACAGCACCGTGGAATCCACCATCGACCGCAGCAGCAGTCCCGCGGCAACCACCGCCAGCCCCACGGTGATGGTCAGGTTGGAGCCCGCCCGCCGGGCCAGGAGAACGGCCACGGAACCCACGACGGCGAAGGTGAGCCCCGGCAGCGCCGTCAGCACCCCTGCCTGCGCCGAATCCATCCCCAGGCCGGCCTGCAGTTCCGCCAGTACCGGGCCCACCGACGTCGCGCCGGCCCGCAGGTTGAGGCCGGCAAGGACGACGGCGGCTACGGCCGCCCAGAGCGCCAGCGGAACGGCTGCCGGCCTGCCGGCTCCCTGCTTCCTGGTTTCACTCATCTGAGCTTTGTAGCACGCGCCGGGCCGCAACGCCCCAGCCGGTACGTCACCTGGTTGTCATAGAGCGCCCGTCAGGCGGAGGCATCCGCCGGGATCCGGCTGTCGCCGGTTTCGACAAACCGCTGGTGCCAGGACAGTGCTTCATCGAGCAGGTGCGGGGTGTGCTTGCCGAAGCTCTCCCGGGACGCCCGGTCGAAGTAGTCCTGCAGCAGCGGCTGGAAGTCCGGGTGCGCGCACTTGTCGATGATGGTCCGGGCCCGCTGCTTGGGTGAGAGCCCGCGCAAGTCGGCGAGGCCGCGTTCGGTGACGACCAGCATGGTGTCATGCTCGGTGTGGTCCACGTGGCTGACCATCGGCACGATGCCGGAGATCTTGCCGCCCTTGGCCGTGCTCGGGGACAGGAACGCGGACAGGAAACCGTTGCGGGCGAAGTCCCCGGAGCCGCCGATGCCGTTCATCATGGCGGTTCCGGCCACGTGGGTGGAGTTCACGTTGCCGTAGATGTCGGCCTCGATCATCCCGTTCATGGCGATGCAGCCCAGGCGGCGGATCAGCTCGGGGTGGTTGGAGATCTCCTGGGTGCGCAGGATGATGCGCTTGCGGTAGAACTCGATGTTGGAGTTGAACTCTTCAATGCCGGCCGGGCTCAATGAGAAGGAAGTAGCAGAGGCCACCCTGATCACGCCGTCGCGGATCAGGTGCAGCATTCCGTCCTGGATCACCTCGGTGTACGCGGTCAGCCCGGTGTAACCGGAGGTGGCCAGCCCGCCCAGGACGGCATTGGCAATGTTGCCGACGCCGGACTGCAGCGGCAGCAGCTTGTCGGTCAGGCGGCCGGCCTTGATCTCGTCGCCGAAGAAGTCGATCAGGTGGGCCGCGATCTGCTGGGATGTTTCATCCGGGGCGGCAAAGGGCGTCATCCGGTCGGGCGCATCGGTCTCGACGACGGCGATCACCTTGTCCGGGTCCAGCCGCAGGTAGGGCTCGCCGATGCGGTCGTCCGGGTTCACGAGCATGATCGGCTTGCGGTGCGGCGGCAGTGCCGTGCCGTAGTAGACGTCGTGCATGCCGTCCATGTCAGCCGACTGCTGGATGTTGACTTCCAGGATGATCTTGTCGGCCTGCTCGATCCAGGTCTTGTTGTTGCCCACCGAGGACGAGGGGATGAGGGAACCGTCCTCGTTGATGCCCACCACTTCGATCACGGCCAGGTCGATGTGGCCGTAGAACCCAAACCAGGTGTACTGGGCCACGTGCCCGAGGTGGATGTCGATGTACTCCAGTTCGCCGTCGTTGATCCGCTTCCGCAGCGTGGGATCGGACTGGTACGGCAGGCGCAGTTCCATGCCGCCGGCCTTGGCCAGCACACCGTCAAGCTCGGGGGCCGTGGAGGCACCGGTGAGGACCTTGATCTGGAAGTCCTCGCCGCGGGCGTGGGCCTCCTCCATCTGCATGGCCAGTGCCTGGGGCACCGCCTTGGGGTAGCCCGCGCCGGTGAACCCGCTCATCGCCACGGTCATACCCGGCTTGATCAGAGTTGCTGCCTGTTCGGCGGACATCCTGCGCTGAAGCAGTCCTTCGTGGTGAATGCGGGCGTGCATGGCGGGCCTTTCTTAGATGGGACCAACCAACACTATCCGTTATGTGCCGTGCCTCATATTTGACCCTCTCCCACCCTTGAACTCCGCTGCCGTTATCAGGCCTGCCCGGCTATTGCCCGAATTCACCATTGCGGGTAGTCCTAGAGCCTTATGGAGAAATTTGGGGAAAATTGTTGACAATCCTGTATACCAAAAATAGCGTGTGTGTGACCTAGCTAACTCTTAAAAGAACCGGGGATAAGATATGAAGCCATTCCTCAGGGTGCTGGCCGCTTCCACGGCCGTCCTTGCGCTCGCCGCGTGCGGATCCGGATCGCCCAGCGGCGGCTCCGAGGACACCGGCTCTGCTGACGACGGCGGGGAGCTCACTCCGGTAACGGTGGGCGTTATCCCGATTGTCGACGTCGCGCCGATTTACCTCGGGGTCCAGGAAGGCTTCTTCGAGGAGGAAGGCCTGGAGCTGGAACTGCAGCCGGCACAGGGCGGCGCGGCCATTGTTCCCGCGGTCATGAGCGGCAGCATGGACTTCGGCTTCAGTAACATCTCCTCGATGCTCCTGGCCAACTCCAAGGGACTCGATGTCCAGGTTGTGACGGCCGGCGCCGCCTCCACCGGCGAGGATGGAGCCGACTTCGGCGGCGTCCTCACGACCCCCGGGGCAGGTGTCACCACGGCTGCCGACCTGAGCGGCAAGAAGGTCGCGGTGAACACCCTGAACAACATCAACGACACCACGGTCCGCGCCTCCGTGCGCGAGGCCGGCGGTGATCCCACCACCATCGAGTTTGTGGAACTGGCCTTCCCCGACATGCAGGCAGCGCTGGAACGCGGACAGGTGGACGCCATCCAGGTCGTCGAACCCTTCCTCACCGGCGGCATGAATGCCGGATCCACGCTGGTCGCATCGAACTACGTGGACACCGCCGATGCCCTCACGATCGGCGCCTACTTCACCACCGGAGCCGTGGCGGACAGCGACCCGGAGCTGGTGAAGAAGTTCACCAACGCCATGAACAAGTCCCTGGACTACGCCCAGGAGAATCCGGATGCCGTGCGCGATGTCCTCCTGACCTACACAAAGATCGACGCCGCCACCGCCGGGGCGCTGATCCTGCCCAGCTTCGTCACGGAGATCAACCGCTCCGGCGTGGAAACCCTCGCCGAGCTCTCCCTCAGCGACGGACTGATTACTGAAGACCCGCAACTGGATGAGCTGCTGCCGTAATGAGCACTGAAGTCCTGAGGACCGGGCGGACCGCGCAGCGCAGCGCGGTCCGCCCCGGCGCGCGCCGCATCCCCAAGGCGGTCTTGGGCGGGGCAGGCGTGCTCGCCTTCCTGCTGATCTGGGAACTGATTCCGGCCGTGGGCCTGGTGGAAGCGCGGTTCCTGCCGCCGGCTTCCGAAGTCATCATGGCCCTGATCCGCGACTTTGGCCTCACCGCCTTCTGGGCGGCCGTGGGCGAGACACTGCTGGCCTGGGCACTGGGCCTGGCCGCCGCCGTCGTCTCAGCCGCCGTGCTGGGCCTGATCATCGGCATGAGTCCCTTCCTTCGCCGCTTCACCAATTCCACGATCGAGTTCCTGCGGCCGGTCCCCTCGGTGGCACTGATCCCCCTGGCCGTGCTGCTCTTCGGCGTGAAGATCGAGTCGTCACTGATGCTGATCATCTACGCCTGCTTCTGGCAGGTGCTGATCCAGGTCCTCTACGGGGTGGCCGACGTCGACAACGTTGCCACCCAGACGGCGCAGTCCTACGGCTTTTCGCGGCTGCAGCGGATCCGCGACGTCGTGTTTCCCACCGTGCTGCCCTACCTGATGACCGGTATCCGGCTCGCAGCCTCCGTGGCGCTGATCCTGGCCATTACGGCGGAACTGATCATCGGGTCTCCGGGGCTTGGCCGGGAGATCGCCAACGCCCAGTCCGGCGGAGCGATCTCCGGGATGTACGCGCTGGTGCTGGCCACCGGCCTCCTGGGGGTGGCCATCAACATGGTGATGCGGCTGGTCGAAAGGCGCGTGCTGGCCTGGCATCCGTCCGTGCGCGGAGAGGTTGTCCTGTGAAAATGCTCCGGAGTTTCCTGTATGTCATAGCCCTGCCGGTCCTGCTGGTGCTGCTGTGGTGGGCCTCCACCCTGGGCGATCCAAACTTCTTCGTGCCCACGCCGGCCCAGCTGGTGGAAGCCTTTGGCCCCACCTGGCTCGAGGGCCGGATCCTGGACGACGTCCTACCCTCCGTCACCCGCCTGCTCGCCGGGCTGGCCATCGCGATTGTGCTGGGCATCGTCGTCGGCCTGCTGGTGGGACTGAACCGGACCCTTCGGGCCATCACCGAACCGGTGTTTGAGTTCTTCCGCGCCCTGCCGCCGCCGGTCCTGGTTCCGGTGCTGATCCTGCTGGTGGGCCTGAACGACGTCATGAAGGTGGCAGTCATTGTGGTGGGCTGCGTCTGGCCGGTGCTGCTGAACACCATTGAGGGGGTCCGCTCCATCGACCCGGTACAAAATGAAACCACCCGCTCCTACGGCATTTCCGGATTCAACCGGATCCGCTACCAGGTGCTGCCCTCCGCCGCGCCCATCATCATGGCAGGAATCCGGCAGTGCCTGTCCATCGGCCTGATCCTGATGGTAATTTCCGAAATGTTCGGATCCTCCTCCGGGCTGGGCTTCACCATTCTCCAGTTCCAGCGCTCATTCGCGATTCCCGAAATGTGGTCCGGCATTTTGGTGCTCGGATTGATCGGCCTGTTGCTGTCCCTGATCTTCCAATGGTGCGAGCGGCGTATCCTGCGCTGGTACCACGGCCTTAAAGAGGTAGAAAATGCAGCCTGACGCTATGCCCTCCAAGGAAACGCCGACGACGACGGCCGCCGTTCCGGCCGGCCGGACCCTTCCCGAGGGTGAGGCGCTGCTGTCGGTACGGGGCCTGAAAAAGGTCTACTCCACCGACGGCGGACCCATCGAGGCGGTCCGGAACCTCACCTTCGATTTAGGCCACGGCGAACTGGTCTGCCTCGTGGGCCCGTCCGGCTCCGGCAAGACCACCCTGCTCAAGTGCATCGCCGGGCTGCTCAGCGCCACCGAGGGCGAGGTGCTGCTGGACGGGAAGCGGGTCACCGGTCCGCCGAAAAAGATGGCGGTGGTGTTCCAGGAATACGGCCGCTCCCTCTTTCCCTGGCTGCGGGTGGCGGACAACGTGGAGCTGCCCTTGAAAAACGCCGGGGTGCCCAAGGCCGAACGCCGCCAGCGGGTGGCCGATGCCCTGGAAGCGGTGGGGCTGGAGCATGTGCCCCGCTCCTACCCCTGGCAGCTCTCCGGCGGAATGCAGCAGCGGGTGGCCATCGCCCGCGCCGTTGCCTACCAGCCGGAGGTCCTGCTGATGGACGAGCCGTTCGCCGCCGTCGATGCCCAGACCCGCGCCGATCTGGAGGACCTCACCCGCCGGCTCTGGAAGAGCCTGGGGATGACCATCCTGTTTGTCACCCACGACATCGACGAATCGGTGTATCTGGGCGAGCGCGTCATCATCCTGTCCTCCTCGCCCACAGTGATCCAGGAGGACATCGTGATCGACCTGCCCGAGGCCCGGGACCAGCTGGAGACCCGCGGCATGCCGCGCTTCACCGAGCTGCGCCACCACGTCTACGAGCAGATCCAGCTGGCCAAAAAGGGCCACCGGCCCGACGCTGCGCTGCAGCAGCCCTAGCGCCGGCCGGGGGCTTAGTCCCCCGGTCCGCTGACCGGCGGAGTGCCATGGGTGTGGAAGGTGTCGATGGTCTTCATCCCCCAGGCCTGCCCTTTGGCGCGTTCGGCCTCGGACCATTCGATGGTCTTCCAGTCCGGCGCCAGGATGAGGCGTGCCCCGGCGTTGCAGAATTCGATCCGGTTGCCGCCGGGCTCATAGACATAGAGGAAGAAGGTCTGCTGGATGGCGTGCTTGTGCGGGCCGGTTTCGATGTGGATGCCGTTTTCGAGGAAGATGTCGGCGGCCTTGAGGATATCCTCGCGGGTGTCGGTGGCGAAGGAGATGTGGTGCAGGCGGCCGCTGCTGCCGGTCCAGTCGCCGCTGTAGACCAGGTCGTAGGACTTGTTGGAGAAGGTGAACCACTGCCCGGCGAGGTCCCCGCTGTCGAGGCGGATCTGCTCGGTCGGTTTCCCGCCCAGGACCTCCTCCACGAAGCGGCCGTTCTCGGCGACGTCGGCGCCCAGGAAGTTGACGTGGTCCAGGCGGCGCGCGTTCACGCCGCGGCCGGGAAACCTGTCCGCCTGGTTCTTCAACGCCGGACGGAATTCCTCGGTGGGCACATGCCAGGCGCTCTCATAGTAAATGTCCATCGGATGCCCGTCCGGGTCGGTGAAGGCGTACGTCTTGCCCATCCCGGGGCCGCCGTCGTGCCAGCCGATGCCCCGCCCGGACGCCTCGATTGCCGCCACGCGGCGCTGCAGCGCTTCCTCGCTGGAGGCCCGCAGGCCCAGGCAGCCGGCGCCGGAGGTCTCGTGCGCGGTCAGCTTGATGGTGTGATGCTCGTAGTCATCCCATGCATGCAGGTAGGCGGAGTTGCCCTCGCGCGCCACTTCGCGCATCGCCAGCAGCTCGGTGAAGAACCAGAGGCTCTTGTCGAAGTCGGGTGTGTACAGCTCCACGAAGCCCAGATGGGCCACGTCGCGAAATGCAGAAACCATGTCTATTCCTTTACGGCTCAACGGGAGAACAGACGCTTCAGCAGCGGTCCGGCTGTGCTGCGTCGGCCCGGGAAGCGGTGTTTGGAGTCAACCAGCCACCCCAACGATTGTCAACAATTTTGCAACCAACGCGTTTGAGTGGGAACAGGACTGTTCAGCCGCGCTCCGCGGCCAGCGAGGACAGCCAGCGCAGCGTCCCCTCGGTCATCCATGACGGCGTACCGAGGGACTGCAGATAGGCCAGCGAGTCTTCCACCTCATGCGTGCGCCGGACGGCGTGGGCATGGGACCCCTCAATAAGGCGGGCAACCAGTGCCGGACCGTCCGGGCCAAGCTCCCCGGCGATCTCCTCGAGCAGCCAGTGCCCAGTACCTGCCGCTTCACCGGCTGCCTGGCATTCCAGCACCAGCCCGGCCAGGCCCTTCATGAAGACACTGCGAAGCAGTTTTCGTCCGGCGGCAGCCCCGGGTGCCCCGGGCACGGTTTCCACCGGCGCACCCAGCGGTGCGAGCAGTGAGGCAAAGGCCTCCGCTGCTTCTCCCGATACCGCCAGCGGTGTCCGGCTGCCCGAGCGTGGCACCGGAGCCATGACCGCCACGTCCACCATATTGATACCGTGCTCCGCGGCCAGTCGGGAGAGGTCGGCTTTCTCCTCCGGGCCGGACGTATTGAAATCGGCAAAAACCGCTGACCCGGGCATCAGGGGCACCGCTTCCGCAGCGACGGCCCGGGCCGCCTTGGCGCCGACGAGGCTGATCACCAAATCCGCACCGGCCAGCGCCTCGGCGAGCGAGTCGAACTGGCGGATTCCCGCGTCGCGCACATCGGCAAACGGGTCATAGCCGCGGATCTCAGCCCCGGCCTCCATCAGGCCCAGGGCGTACAGCCGGCCGGCTTCCCCGAGCCCCAAAACGGTTATCGCAATCATTCAAGGATTCCTTCCGTGCGTCTGCTGCGAATTATTCACACCATTGTCAACAATTCAAAGGCCGGAAGCCTCAGGACCCGTGACGGCGGTGATAACTTGAGGTCAAAGACAAATGGAATGCGGGCGGTTGGGCACTGTGGTGCCGGGAAGTTTGAAAAATGACAGCAGAACCAACAGCAACCAAAACCAGTGCCGTCCAGGTTGCCGGCGCCATCCGTGCCGCCATCATGAACGGCGAACTGGTCCCCGCCCAGCGGCTGGTGGAAGCGGACCTGTGCACGCAGTTCGGTGCCAGCCGCAGTGCGGTGCGTTCGGCCCTGGCGGAGCTCGCCGTGGAGGGTGTGGTGGAGCGGGTGCAGAACCGCGGTGCACGCGTCCGCTCCGTCTCGGTCGAGGAAGCGGTGGAAATCATCGAGGTCCGCGGTGCGCTGGAGGCCCTGTGCGCCCGGAAGGCAGCGGAACGGATTACCCCGGAACAGGTCACGGAACTGCGGAAACTGGCAGCGGAGATGAGCCAGGCCGTTGCAACGGGTGAACTGGCCCGCTATTCCGCCACCAATTCGGAGCTGCACCGCCGCATCGTGGAGATCAGCGGGCAGGGCACCGCCGGCGCCACCATCGAACGGCTGCGGGCGCAGAATGTCCGCCATCAGTTCCGCCTGGCGGCGCAGCCGGGCCGGGCATCGGTCTCGCTCCCCGAGCACGTGGAAATTGTCGAGGCCATCTGCGCCGGCAACGCCGCGGAGGCCGCCCGCATGATGGAAGCCCACATGACGAGCATTGCCGATGCCATCCGGCGGTCCGCCGCGGCGTCGGCATCCTGATCCGGCCGGCTGTCAACCGTTAGTCCCGCGCCCACCCGTCAGCAACCCGAGGCTTAGCCCGGTCCGGTCCGGCTCCGGAATTCCGGCAGCCTCTTTTGTCGCCGTGATTGTCAACAATATGGTTGACGAGGTAGGTTCTTGTGCTGAAGGCCACAAGAGGGGACGCCATGGACATCGCCGCACCACCTGCCGCCGGCCGGGCTCACCGGCAGGGAAGCCAAACCGCATTGCCGTGCTGGTTCATGCGGGGCGGCACGTCCCGGGGACCGTTCTTCCGCCGGGATGACCTGCCAGCCAGCACACCGCTGCGGGACGCGGTACTGCTGGCCGCATTGGGCTCCCCCCATCCGCTCCAAGTGGACGGACTTGGCGGCGGCAATCCGCTGACCAGCAAGGTCGGGATCGTGGCGGTCAGCGACCGCGACGGCCTGGACCTGGAATTCCAGTTCGCCCAGCTCCAACCCACGGGTGAGAGCGTGGATACCACCGCCAACTGCGGCAACATGCTCGCCGCCGTCGTGCCTTTTGCCGTGGAATCCGGGCTGCTCACCCCTGGCGCCGACACCACCACCGTCCGGGTGCTGACACTGAACACCGGCATGGTGGCGGAAATCAGCGTGGAGACGCCACAGGGTCCCGACGGCCGCTATGTGGAATACGCCGGGCAGAGCCGTATCGACGGCGTCCCAGGCACCGCCGCCGCGGTCACGGTCAACTTCCTGGACACCGCCGGCTCCGTCTGCGCCGCGCTGCTGCCCACCGGCAACCCCAGCGACACCGTGGACGTGGACGGGGTTGGCACAGTGGAGGTCACCTGCATCGACAACGGGCAGCCGCTGGTCATTGTGCGCGCCAGCGACCTGGGCCGCACCGGGTACGAAACCGTGCAGGACCTCAACCGCGACGGCGAGCTCAAGGAAAGCCTGGAAGCCCTCCGGCTCACCTGCGGAAAGCTGATGGGCCTGGGTGATGTGTCCGGGAAGAACTACCCCAAGATGACTCTGGTGGCTCCGCCCGCCGGCGAAGGCACCATCAGCACCCGCAGCTTCATTCCGCACGTCTGCCACGAGTCCATCGGCGTCCTGGCCGCGGTCACCGCCGGCACTGCCTGCGTTATCGACGGCACGGTGGCCCATCGGGTTGCCGCAGCTGGTGCCGGTGCTGGAGCAGGTGCCGGCGACGGCAGCGGCAGCGGCAGCATCACCGTCTCGGTGGAACACCCCTCCGGCGAATTCACCGTGGAGCTCGGCCTTGATCCGCAGGATCCCCAACACGTCACCAAGTCGGCCCTGCTGCGCACCGCGCGGCTGATCATGGCCGGCGAAGTCTATGTACCGCTCAGTCTCTGGTCCCCCGGGACCTCCGGCGTTCAGGAAGGTCAGTAATGATTATCGACTGCCACGGCCACTACACCACCGCGCCGCCGGCCCTGGGCGCCTGGCGGGACCGCCAGGTCAGCGCCCTGGCCGGTCCCGCCTCCGCCCCGGATCCGGCAGAGCTGCGGATCAGCGACGACGAACTGCGGGAGAGCATCGAGTCCAACCAACTCAAGCTGATGGATGAGCGTGGCATCGACCTGACCGTCTTCTCGCCCCGGGCCTCGTTCATGGCCCACCATGTCGGAGATTTCTCCACCTCGGCGCAGTGGGCGGCCATCTGCAACGAACTGTGCTTCCGGGTCAGCCAGCTCTTCCCTGAGCGGTTCGCCCCGGCCGCCATGTTGCCGCAGTCCCCCGGCGTTGATCCGGCCAGCTGCATTCCGGAGCTGGAGCGCTGCATCCGGGAGTACGGGGCGGTGGCCCTGAATCTGAACCCTGATCCATCCGGGGGTTACTGGACCTCGCCGCCGCTGACCGACCGATCCTGGTATCCGGTCTACGAAAAAATGGTCGAATACGATCTGCCGGCCATGATCCATGTGAGCACCAGCGTTAACCCTGCCTTCCACACCACCGGGTCGCACTACCTCAACGCTGACACCACCGCCGTGATGCAGCTGATCCAGGGTGACCTGTTCTCGGACTTCCCGGAGCTGAAGTTCGTTGTTCCGCACGGCGGCGGTGCCACCCCGTACCACTGGGGACGCTTCCGCGGGCTGGCCATGGCGCTGAAAAAACCGCCGCTGGAAGAACACCTGCTGCGGAACGTCTTCTTCGATACCTGCGTCTACCATCAGCCCGGCATCGACCTGCTGCTGGAGGTGATGCCCACGGCCAACATCCTCTTCGCCTCCGAAATGATCGGCGCCGTCCGCGACATCGACCCGCAGACCGGGTTCAACTTCGATGACACCGGCCGGTACCTGGCTGCCGCCGGGCTTACCGCCGAGGAACTTGCCGACATCCAGGAGCACAACACCCGCGCCGTCTACCCCCGCCTCGACGCCCTGCTCACACAGCAGGGCCGCGGCACCCAAAGGAGCAGCACCCATGCATGAGCTTGGAGTGGTCCACCGCAGCATCACCCGCGCCGCACCCGACGACGTCGCAGCCCTCGCCCCGTACGGCACCAGCACCGTGCATGAAGCCATGGGCCGCCTGGGCCTGATGCGCCCCTACATCCGCCCCGTCTACCCCGGCGCGAAACTCTGCGGCCCCGCCGTCACCGTATTGCTGCAGCCCGGCGACAACTGGATGCTGCACGTCGCCGTCGAGCAGCTCCAGCCCGGCGACGTGCTGGTCGCCGCCTGCACCACCGAGTGCGAGGACGGTTTCTTCGGCGAGCTGCTGGCCACCTCGGTGCGGGCGCGCGGCGGTGTGGGCCTGGTGATCGACGGCGGCTGCCGGGACGCCGAGGCGCTGGAGGCGATGGGCTTTCCGGTGTTCTCCCGGGCGATCAATTCCAAGGGCACGGTGAAGGCCACCCTGGGGTCGGTCAACGTTCCGGTGGTCTGCGCCAACGCGCTGGTCACGCCCGGTGACGTGGTGGTGGCCGACGTCGACGGCGTCGTCGTGGTTCCGGCGTCGCGCGCCGCGGAGGTGGCTGAGGCCTCCCGCAAGCGCGAGGACAACGAGGCCGCCAAGCGCGAGCGCCTGGCGGCCGGGGAACTCGGGCTGGACATGTACTCGATGCGTGGGCCGCTGGAGGCGGCCGGGCTGCGCTATCTGGACTGAGCCTCTGATGGCTGCCGGTGTCCGGGAGACGGGTTCAGAAGTCGATCCGCATGACCACCCGGCGCGGTGTCGGGTGGCTGACCTGCTCGAATCCCGCTGCCTCAAAAACGCTGCGGCTGCCCACGTACAGCTCGCCCCAGGCGATGTCCTTTCCCGGCTCGGTGATCATCGGATAGCCCTCGAGCGCGCGGGCGCCCCGGTCCCGGGCGAAGCCGACGGCAGCACATGCCAGTGCGTAGCTGACGCCCCGGCGCCGGTATCCGGTGCGGGTGACGAAACAGCTGACCGTCCACACGCCGTCGTCGCCTCGGCCCTCCTGCCGCCCGCTCCACGGGACCCGGCTGCGGAGCAGCCGCGGATAGGCGGTTCGCGGCTCGACGGCGCACCAGCCCACTGGCTCCCCGCCAAGGTAGGCCACCAGCCCGCTGGTGCGTGCGTCCGGATTCCCGCAGCCGGCTTGCTCCTGCAGCCGCGCCGCTAGTTCCTCCACCGGGACGTCCCGCCATTGGCTGGACGGAACCTTGAACCATTGGCACTGGCAGCGGTGCGCTTCCCCGCGGGGACCGAACACCGCCTGCAGATCTTTCCAAGGCGCCTCATTCGCTGGCACCACGCTTGGTGCGTCGACAGTGGACTCAGCGGCTGGTGTCTTCGGCATGCTTTTCCTCCCGGCAGGCGTACGCGGGCCAGCGTGCCACCGTGCAGGCGGCCGGTCAACGGCGGCATGCTCGGCGGCCCGGCCAGGAGGCCAAAACCACGGCGCTTAGGGGGCGCGGTGGTCCTTGTCCAGCTCCGCTTCCAGCGTTGCACCGGGTTCAATGACTACGCCGTCTTCGCGCTGCTGAACGCCTGGTTCCTGCGGTGCCTGCTGTCCGTGCCCCTGGAGACGGGTCGCGACCGTCTCAAGTTCGGTGCTGAGCTCGGCCAGGCGGGCGGTGCCGGTTTCGACGGCGAGCGCAGCCACCAATTCGGTCTGGCGGGCCCGCAGCTGGGTAAGGGTTGGCTCTGATCCGGTGTTATCCATGCCTCATCGTACAAACCGTCCCGCTACACTGCCCAAGGCGGCCCGTGAAAAACAATCGGAGGAACGGAACCATGAGCACCCCCACGGATGATGTTGCAGACCAGTGGCTTCGCTTTCGCGCTGCACGGAACAAGGACCTTGCGCAGGCGCACGGCTGGCTGACCCTGACGTCGCTGCAGTGGCTGCTTGATGATCCCGCGGCGCTGGACGGGGTTCCGGGGCTGTGGTCCGGAACCGACACCGGAGCCGTGCTGTCTGCCTCCACCGCAGACGGGCTCGTCCTGGTGGAGACCGGGCAACCGGTGACGGGCACGGTCACCGCAACCCTCGCCGATGAGGAGTCCCTCCTGTGGGTGCGCTACGGCGGGCACGACGGCGGGCAGGTGGTAGTGGAGCTGGCCCGGCGGGGTGGGCGTTACGCGGTCCGCACCCGGGACGCGGCGTCACCGGTGTTCCTGGCGTTCGACGGCGTCCCGGTCTTCGACTTCCGGCCGGAGCTGGTCCTGGACGCCCGCTTCGAAGCCTATGAACAGCCGGTGGACGTACCGGTCCGGACCGCCAATCCGGCCGTGGACGGGGCCCACCGGACGGTGGGCGAACTGGCCTTCCGGCTTCCCGAATCCAACAAGGACCTCCGGCTGCAGGTCAGTGCCGAAGGGCCGCAGACGCTGGCCATGGCCTTCCACGACGCCACCAACAACCAGAGCACCGCCGCGTGGCGCAAGGTCACCTTTTCGGCTCCGGCGCCGGGGACGTCGACAGTAACGGTGGATTTCAACCGGGCGGTCAACTATCCCAGCGCCTTCACCCCGTACGGGACCTGCCCGATGCCGGTGGGCAGCAATATCATCGGCGAGCCCGTCGAGGCCGGGGAGAAGCTGCCGCAGCAGCGCTGATCATGGTGTCGGTTCATCTGGCCTGCCCGGCGCCGGTTTTCTTCGGCCCCTTGCATAGGCCGGACACCGTGGCCATCATGGCACCAAGCCGTTGGCCGGCGAAGGGGTTGTCCGGGAGCCGGAGCATTGCGGGCACGGTGATTGGAGTCAACGATGGCCATCCCAGCAGCCACCTCCGAATGGCGCCGGGTCCCCATGAGCAGCGCCCTGGTGCAGACGCGGATCATTGCCATCCTGCGGGCAGGAGACACATCCGGCTCGGATGCCGTGGTGGACACCCTGATCGGGAACGGAGTGCGCTGCCTTGGGCTGACGCTGACCACCCCCGGCGCCCTGTCAGCCGTCGAACGGCTGGCTTCCCGTGTGCCGGACGGGGTCGAAGTGGGACTCGGCACGGTCATGACTCCCGACCAGGTACACCGCGCGGCCGACGCCGGCGCGCGCTTCGTGATGGCGCCCAATGCCGCCGCCGATGTCATCCATACCGCCCGCAGTTGTGGGATCGCCAGCTATCCGGGCGCCATGACCCCCAGCGAGATCCATCTCGCCTGGCGGGCCGGAGCAACCGCGGTCAAGCTGTTCCCCGGCGGGATCCTCGGCACCAGGTACCTTGCCGCAGTCAGGGAGCCGCTGCCGGACATTCCCCTGATACCCACCGGGTCGGTGCGCTGCGGCGAAGCTGCCGATTGGCTCTCCGCCGGTGCCGCCGCCGTCGGGCTCGGCGGTGCCCTGCTCGGTGACGCCATGAACCCCGGCGGCGACCTGGCGGCTTTGGCCGAACGGACGCGCCGGGTCTGTGAAGCGGCCGCGCTCAGGACCTGAAAGCTGGACCGCCCGCAGCAGACCGGCAACCTTTTGTAAGCACTTTGCCGCCACACCGGGGCCGCAGCACCCGCCGGCCTGACCCGGAGTAGGACCGATCGGGTGTTTCCGCGAGATCATGGAAGAAACACGCCCCCAGGCTCGACAACAGGAAACGAGATTCCATGACACTCAAAGAACAGCTCCAGGCCGATGTGAAGGCCCACATGAAGGCCGGCAACCGCACCGCCCTCATGACGGTCCGTAATGTGCTCGGCGAAATCGAGACCCGGGAAAAGTCCGGCAAGACCCCGGTGGAGCTCGACGACGTGCAGGTCGTGGCGCTGCTGCAGAAGGAAGCGGCCAAGCGCCGGGACACGGCGGGTATCTACCGTGAGGCCGGCGAGGACGAGCGCAGTGCCGCCGAGGTCGCCGAGGCGGAAATCATCGAGGCCTACCTGCCCGAGCCGCTCACCCGTGCCGACGTGGAAGCCATCGTTGACGAGACCATCACGGAGCTGGCGGCGGACGGCACGGAACTGTCCATGCGCCAGATGGGCGCCGTCATGAAGCCCGTCACCGCCAAGGTGGCAGGCCGTTTCGATGGCAAGGCCGTCAGCGAGATCGTCCGCAGCCGCCTGGCCTGATCCGCTAAGCCTCCGGAGCCGCCACGAACGCGGTGGCGGTGTCCGGGGCAATCTCGGTCATGCCGGCGTCCACGATCAGCGGCCCGGCGCCCTCGGCAGCGGCCAGCGTGGCAAACTCCGTTCCGGGAGCCGGCCGGACACTGACCCGGCTGCCGGCCTCGCTCCAGGCATCCCGGTTCTCCTCGGAAAGGGTCAGGTACCAGGCCAGCAATGCGTGAGCGGCCTGCGCGCCGGCCTTGCCGGTGGACATCTCGAGGTCGGCGTTGATGATGATCACCGGCGCACCGGGGCTGCCCGGCACGGCGTCGTCGTCGGGCAGTTGGGTACCGGAGACCTGCAGCGCCCGGATTTTCCTGGGCATTTCCTCGTAGCTCACCGGTTCGAACGCGATGGCCCTGGCCCGGCCGACGGCGACGGTGCCCGACGGCGCGTGCCCGGCCAGCTTCGCGAAGGACTTCGGGCCGGCGCGGCGTACCGTCTTGGTGAACCGCCCATAGACCCAGTTCTCCCAGGCGGCGTCGTCGGTCCGGCGGGCATACGCGCTGACACTCGCGGCCGCAGCTGCGGCCACCGCATCCAGGTGGGCTGCCGGCTCTTCCTTGTCGACGAGCAGGACGATCGGCTGGACGGTGTCACTGGGTTGCATCCCTCTAGCTTTTCACGCCGCAGGGCGGGTCCCCGTCACCGAGGCCTCCGCCGGAACCGCAGGGTCAGGATTTCGAATGGCCGCAGCTCCAGCGACACCCCGCCCGCAGGTTCTCCCGTGCCGTCAGCCACGGCGTCGGAGGCCACCGGCCGTTCCAGCAGGTCGGTGGCGCTCACGCCGTCGTGCCCGAACGCCGGCCGCAGCACTGCCCTCGCCCGCCCGCCGTGGGCCTCGTACAGCCGCACGATCACGTCGCCGCTGCGGTCTTCGGCGAGCTTGACCGCTTCCACCACCACGGCCGGGTTGTCCACGTGCAGGACAGGTTCCACCGCAGTTGATGAGACGCCGGAGACCTGCCGCAGCGGAAGGTTCAACCGGTATCCCTCCCTCACCGCCTCGGCGATTCCCGCCCCCGGCCGGAGCGAGAACCGGAACCTGTGCGTGCCCTGGTCGGTTTCCGGATCCGGAAACAGCGGTCCGCGCAGCAGTGACAGACGGACCGTGGTGCAGATTCGCCCGTCGACCGCTTCCCGAAAGGTGTCGTGTCCGTAGGTGGAGTTGTTGGCTATGGCCACTCCATAGCCTGGTTCACCGACGTGGATCCACCGGTGGGCCACTGTCTCAAAGCGGGCGGCATCCCAGGACGTGTTGGCGTGGGTGGGACGGAAGATGTGGCCGAACTGGATTTCAGAAGCGGCACGGTCAGCGTGCACGGCCAGCGGAAAGGCCAGTTTGAGCAGTTTCTGCTGCTCGTGCCAGTCCACGTCAACCTCGATCTCCACCGCCCCGCCGTCGGGGCTGAGCGAAATCCGCTGCAGCAGGGAGGAGTTTCCGAAGGAGCGGGTGATCCGCAGGACGCGGCCAGCGCTGCCCGGTTCCAGGTCCATGGCGTCAGGCTGCATCAGGTCCTTGGAGCTGTAGCGGTAGTGCGCATCCAGGTCCCAGGCGTCCCACTGGTTGGGGGTATCGCGGAAAAGCTGGAACAGGTTGCCCGGCCGGTCGGGCAGGAAGACCTCCCGTCCGCCGGGAACCTCCGTGAGGGAGCGGAACAGGCCGGCGTCGTCCACCCTCAGCGACAGCTCGCCACTGGTGATCCGCCACCCGCCGCCCTCGCGTTCCCAGAGCCAGGGCGTTGGTGCGGGAACCGGCCCGGCGCCGGCCGCGGCGATCCCGGCCACCGGATACGGCCCGGCATTCAGCGCCGCCACCTGGCCGCCCGGCCCCAGCAGCGCCCGCGCCGAGTTCTCGATCAGCATCTGCAGCCCGGCGGCCACCTCTGCGTAGCGGCGCTCAGCTTCCTGGTGCACCCAGGCAATCGAGGTGCCGGGCAGGATGTCGTGGAACTGCTGGAGCAGCACAGTAGACCAGGCCTGTTCCAAGGCGTCGTACGGGTATTCGGTGCCTCCGGCGAGGGCCGCCGCCGCGGCCCACAGTTCCGCCTCGCGCAACAGATGTTCGCTGCGGCGGTTGCCCTGCTTCGTGTTGGCCTGGCTGGTGTAGGTGCCGCGGTGGAACTCCAGGTACAACTCGCCCGACCACACCTGCGGGTCGGCCAACTCCTCCTGGGCGGCGGCGAAGAACTGTTCCGGGGTGGAGAGCTTCACCTTCGGTGAGCCTTCCAGGGACGCCGTCCGGTGGGCGGCCGCCAGCATTTCCCGTGTAGGCCCGCCGCCGCCGTCGCCCCAGCCAAACGGCACCAGCGAGGTGTTGCCGAAGCCCTTTTCGGCGTACTGCCGCTGGGCGCGGGCCAGCTCCTGCCCGGACAGCTCGGCGTTGTAGGTGGCCACCGGAGGAAAGTGGGTGAACAGCCTGCTGCCGTCAATTCCTTCCCAGGAAAAGGTGGAATGGGGCATCGCGTTGGTGTCGTTCCAGGAGATTTTCTGGGTCAGGAACCAGCGGCAGCCTGCGGCCCGGGCGATCTGCGGCAGGGCCGCGGAGTAGCCAAACGAGTCCGGCAGCCACACCACTTCCGGTTCCACGCCGAAGTTCTCGGCAAAGAACCGCTGGCCGGCCACGAACTGCCGGGCCATCGCCTCCCCGCCGGGCATGTTGGTGTCCGCCTCCACCCACATTCCCCCGGTGGGTACAAACCTCCCCTCGCGCACCCGCTGCACCACCCGGGCGAAGAGCTCCGGGTAGTACTGCTTCAGCCAGGCGTACTGCTGGGCCGAGGACGCAGTGAAGATGAAGTCGGGGTCCTGCTCCATCAGCTCCAGCACGTTCGCGAAGGTCCGGGCGACCTTGCGCACCGTTTCCCGGACCGGCCAGAGCCAGGCGCTGTCGATGTGGGCATGCCCCACGGCGTGGATCCGGTGTGCGCTGGCGGCAGCGGGCTGGGCAAGCACCCCGGCCAGCTGTTCCCGTCCGGCTGCCGCCGTGCCGGAGACATCGGCGGGGTCGACGGCGGTGACGGCCCGTTCCATGGCGCGGAGGATTTCGTACCGGCGCGGCTGGTCCATCGGCAGTTCGTGCATGAGCCCGTTCAAGGTCCAAAAGTCCTGGGCCAGGTTCCAGGCCGTGGTGTCCAGCAGGGCCAGGTCGGCGGTCCGAAACACGTACAACGGCGCCCGCCCCGCCGTCGCCGGGTCGCCCATCGGAGTTGGCGCATAGGTGAAGCCGGTGATCAGGTTCGGGTTGGAGGCCGTTTCCACGTAGAACTCGAAGGTCTCCCCGGGGCCCTGCCCGAGCGGAACATGCAGGTTCCGGGGTTCCACGGCTTTGACGATGTCTCCGGCCGGCGTGTAGACCAGCGCCTCGGCTTCAAACCCCGGTCCATCCCCGCTGAACCCGAGGTCGAGCAGCAGTTCAGGCCGGTCGCCCTGCCCGGGGCCGGATTCCGGACCCGGCCACTCCCCCGGAACCGTCCCGGAAATGCGGAACCAGGTGGTCCCCCAGGGGGCTCCCCAGGGCTGGCCGGTGTCGAAGGTGCGGTATTCCTGCGCCCTGGCCTGGACAAAAGGAACAGGTTCCCCCGGCGCCTCCCAGACCTCGATCAGCGCCGCCCGGCGGTCCTTCCAGAGGTTCCCGCCGAGCCGTTCGCGGAGAAAACGGTTGATCCGCGCTTCGATGTGTTCACGGTTGTCGTGCACGCGGCACCTCTTTCGCCGTCCCGGACCGGTCACTCATGGTCCCACCCGGGGCGTGCACGCTCAAGGAGCGGTGCTGCTCGGAACGTCAGGCAGCGGCGGGGTTTTCCTCCGCTATGCCCGCCCGCCGTGACGCGTCAGCGTGTCGGCAGCCGGTCCGCCGGCAAGGCCAGTTCCCGGCTGAGGGCGGTGGTCATCTCGTTGACAAAGGCCTCGGTCTCGGCCGCGTTCCGGAAGCCGTAGGACACCTCACGCACCGCGTCCGCACGGGAGGCGGGGACGGGGTGGTATTTATCTGCTGCGAAGTTCCCGGGTTCGCTGACCGGTGCCACCAGCGGCCGGTGGTTCAGGTGCGGGAACTGGCGCAGCGTGGGGTCGATCCGCCATTGGGCCGTCTCAATCCAGAAGTGGTCGCCCATGCCGGAGCTTCCGCTGGCCACCCGGATATCCGCCAGCCCGGCACCGGCCAGCAGCCAGGCCAGGGTGAAGGACGCCGGGGCGCCCAGCCCGGAGGCGTAGGGAATATGGCCTTCCGCGACCGCCGCTGTCTGCTCTGCAAGGCGGGTGGCTTCCTGGAGGCTGAGTGTCTGCATGCTCCTATGATCCCAGCCTGCGGCCGAGAGTACCTATTTGGGGCTGGTTTGGGGCTTACAGGGGGCGCCGGCGCGGGTGGCGGCGGTACCGTTGAAGCATGAACGACCGCGACACGCACCAGCGGCACAGTTCCCATCCAGCCGCTGCCAGCCGATCTGTTCCGTCCGGGAAGGCCGCCCAGGCCCTGTGGCAGGCCATGGAGAAAGACGGCCTGTACACCATCACCGAAGCAGCGCTGCGTCTTGGCTTCGGTTACGGGCCCAATGCCCGCGCCAGCCGGCTGACGGGCAAGGGCAAAGTCCTGGCCGTGAAGCGCGGCGACAAGTTCCTGTATCCGGCGTTCCAGTTTGACGAGCCGGGCGGGCGTTTGCTTCCAGCGGTCAAGGACGTGATCCGGATGGGCCGCTCGGCGGGCTGGACGGATGAGCAGGTTGCCTTGTGGTTCTACGCCACCAACCGGAGCCTGCGCGGCAAACGGCCGGTCGAGGTCCGCGACGACGAGGAACAGCTGATCGGCACGGCCCAGAAGGACATGGCCGGCTGACGCCCTGAGGCTCCCGGGCAATACAACCTAGACCGGCCACCGGCCTGTGGCAAACAGTTCAGCGAGCGCCGCCGACGCCGGCTCCGGGTCCAGTCCGCGGGCGGCCAGCCAGTCATCGTCGCCGTAGGAGGCCGCATAGCGGTCCCCCGAATCGCACATCAGCGACACGATGCTTCCGGCGCGGCCTTCGGCTTCCATCTGCGCTGCCAGTTGCCACACGCCCCAGAGGTTGGTGCCCGTGGACGGACCGGCGTGCAGTCCGGAAATGGCGCGCAGGTGCCGCGCTGCGGCGACCGACGCGGCGTCGGGCACCTGGATCATGTGGTCGATAACGGCCGGCACGAAGCTGGGCTCCAGCCGCGGCCGGCCAATCCCCTCGATCCGGGACGGACCGCCCGCAGCGGGAACGCCGGGGGTGCGCCAGGCCGGGTAGAACGCCGAGTTCTCCGGGTCCACCACGGCCAGCCGGGTGGCATGCCGGTGGTAGCGGATGTACCGGCCAAGCGTGGCGGAGGTGCCGCCGGTGCCGGCTCCCACCACAATCCACTCCGGCACGGGGTTCTCCTCCAGCGCCAGCTGCCCGTAGATGGATTCGGCAATGTTGTTGTTGCCGCGCCAGTCGGTGGCCCGCTCCGCGTAGGTGAACTGGTCCATGTAGTGGCCGCCGGTGTCCCGGGCGATCTTCTCGGCGGCGGCATAGACCTGCGACGGGTCGTCCACGAAGTGGCAGGTGCCGTTGTACTGCTCGATCAGCGCGATCTTCTCCGCACTGGTTGTGCGCGGCATGACCGCAACGAAGGGCAGGTCCAGCAGCTGGGCGAAATAGGCTTCGGACACCGCGGTGGAGCCGGAGGAGGCCTCCACGATGGTCATGCCGCGGTTGATCCAGCCGTTCACCAGGCCAAAGAGGAACAGCGACCGGGCGAGGCGGTGCTTGAGGCTGCCGGTGCGGTGGGTGGACTCGTCCTTGAGGTACACCTTCACCGACCAGCCGGCGGGAACCGGGATCTGGAACAAATGGGTGTCGGCCGAGCGGGTGCTTTCCGCTTCGATCCGGCGGATGGCGTCCTCTGACCAGCGGCGGTCCTGCGCCTGGGAAATATTCACCCGGTTCAGCCTACAGGCGGCCCCTGCAGGTGAACGAGCTTGTCCGGGTTCCGCATCGAGTACACCCCGCTCACCCGGCCCCCGGCCAGGCTGACCTGGAAGACCGTGGTGATGGCTCCGTCCTCCCGGAAGGCCACCCCCGGCAGCCCGTTGAGTTCCAGGAATTCCGGCACCGCTCCGGCGGAGTACTTGGATGCCAGCCCCAGCATCAGCCGGGCCACCTTCTCGGGCCCGTGGACCGGCCGCAGGGCCGCAAGGGCCTTGCCGCCGCCATCGGAGAGCAGCACCACATCCGGGGCCAGCACATCCAGCAGGGCCTGGATCCGGCCGGTCAGCGTGGCTTCCAGGAAGCGTCCGACGACGGCGCGGTGCTCGGCGGCGTCGGGCACACTCCCGGGCGCTCCCGCCTGAACCCGCTCCCGGGCCCGGTGCACCAGCTGCCGCACGGCCGGCTGCCCGGCGTCCAGCGCTTCAGCGACTTCCGGATAGCCGAAGCCGAACACCTCGTGCAGGATGAAGGCCGCCCGTTCCGGGCCGCTCAATGCCTGCAGCACCACCAGCATGGCGGTGGAGACCTCGGCGGCGGTCAGGGCGGCGGTTTCCGGATCGACCGTGATGCCGGGCGTGGGGCCGGTTCCGGTGGGGAGCGGCTCGGGCAGCCACTCCCCCGGATACTCTTCCCGTCTCCGGGCGGTGGAGCGGACGGAGTTCAGCGCCTGCCGGGTGGCGATCCGCGCCAGATAGGCGCGCGGGTTGGCCACCGGCTCCCGCACCGCCCGCCAGCGCAGATAGGTTTCCTGCGTTATGTCCTCGGCGTCGGCCACGATCCCGGTGAGGTCGTAGGCGATGGAGAACACCATGCCGCGGTGCGCCAGGAAATCGGCGTCGCGGCTCAGTTCCACGCCGGCGCCTGCTGCTGCGCCGTCGCCGTCGTCCTGCGCGGGCCCTTGGGCCATGTATACGCTCCGCTCCGTTTGGCTTCGTTGCGGATCCAGCGCAGCGTCATCCGGCAGATGATTTCCTTCAGGACCGCCGCGGTCCGGCCATGCACGTGCAGGCGGACCGGGGTGTCATCCGCGGTGACAAACTGGACCATTCCATCGGTGCGGCCCAGACTAACGCACTGGCCGCCGAATCCGCTGTCGTGCCGGACTGCGGGAAGCGCATCCAGCGACCGGAGAATGTTCGTCGCCGCATCGGCACCCATGGGCATCGCCGCTGCGCAGCTCATCCGCAGGTAGGCGTAGTCGGCTCCCGCGATCACGGCCGCATCTCCGGCGCCGTAGATCCGCTCCTGTCCGGGGACCTGCAGGGTCGGGTCCACCAGCAGCCGGCCCGCGGCGTCGACCGGCAGGCCGCTGGCAGCTGCCAGTTCCGGCACCCCGAAGCCGGCGCACCAGAGCACGACGTCGGCGCCAAGGTGAGTGCGCGGGTCGCCCGACGCCGGCACCCGGGTTCCGGCGTGCAGCTCTACGCCCATGCGGCGCAGGCTCCGTTCCAGGCCCCGCCGGGCGCCCGCGCCCACCTGCGGCGCCGGGAGGCCCGCGGCATGCAGGCCCACGCTCAGGCCCGGGTAGCGGCGGGCCGTTTCGGACGCCGTTTCGATCGCGGTCAGTCCGCCGCCCACCACGGCAACGCGTCCCCCGGGAGGCAGCCCCGCCAGCGCCCGGCGGGCTTCGTCAGCGCCTTCGAACTGTTCGACGGCGTAGCTGCCTTCCGGAACCTTCCCGCGCCCGGAGCCGACGGCATACACCAGGTAGTCGTATTCCAGCCGTCGGCCGCCGGCCAGCTGCACGGTCCGGGTCCCGGCGTCGATCCGTTCCGCTGCGTCCCGCACCTGCCGCACGTCTGGATTCAGGACGGAGGCGAAGGAGACCGTGGGATCGTTCCGGGTTCCGGCGGCATACTCATGCAGCCGGATCCGTTCCACGAACCGTTCCCCTGGATTGACGAGGACGACGTCGAGCCCGCTCCGCCCCGTCGCTGCCAGCCGGTTGGCTGCCATCACTCCGGCGTATCCCCCGCCCACAATGACCACATTCGTCTTCATGACCTGCTCCTGTTCCGTCTGTGCCTTCCCGGCCGGCTGCCGGGTTGTACATAAGACACCGGCCGGGGCGGATTTGTGACAGGAGCTCGGTCCCGGGATCTTTAACTTTGTGCCGGGATCTTTGTGGCAGGGCACCGTGGGACGGACACATCGCTGCCGGAGCCAAGGCCGGGGAGATGTGCCGTCAGTCGACAGCGCCGGCTATCGCCCGCAGTGCGCCGACGTGCCCGTCGAAGGCTTCCCTGCCCTTTCGGGTGAGCCCCACCCAGGTCAGCCGCCGGGCGTCTTGCCGGTCAGCCGAGGCGGCCTTGTCCAGCCGGATGTAGCCGGCATCGGCCAGCGTCTTCAGATGTTTCGATAGCGTGGCATCCGATAATCCCAGCCCATCGCGGAGGACGGCAAAATCCATCTGGTTAACGGCCCGCAGCAGGCCGCAGATCCGCAGCCTGGTGGGAGCATGGATGAGGTCGTTGAACTGTGCCTCAGGCATGGCGCAGGCGCTCTAGTGCCGAGCGGTAGGCGACCAAGGCTAGCCAGGTCACGGCGCCAAAGGCGGCCAGGCTCGTGAATGCCACGGCCCACCCCGCGCCCAGCGACACCAAGCCGAGTGAGACAGAGAACAGCGTCAAACAGACCACGAGTATCGCCACCATGGCCATGGCAGCCCCTGGCCCCATGCGCTGGAAACGGATTCCGGTTTCACGGTTCATGAGATGGGTGATGATCAGCACGGCCACCAGCGCCAGCCATCCGGAGGTCGGCGGTTCGTAGTTTTCCCCCGGGCTGGCCGCCGCAGCACCGGCCACCCACCACGCGGCGACGCCGCCGTAGGCAGCCAGCAGCACCCGCGGAACCCGCGTGCCGTCGGCCAAAGTGCGGCGGTCACCGGACATTTCACTCAGCCGAGCAGCTGCCTCGTCCGCGGAGGGCAAGCCCCGAAAGTCGTTTTCCATAGCGGCAAGCCTAAAGGTTACTTTCCATCGTGGCAAGGAACCTAGGCAAGATTCGGGACCCGCGCCGCCGTCGGGGAAGAAGTCCCTACTTTTCCTGCAGCAGCCCCGCCAGCCGGTTCATCTCCGCGGACGTGTCCAGAACCATCTTTTCTGCGCTGGCGACGAGCCCCAGGATGTTCTTGGCTCCGGCGTCGTTGGAGGCATGGTTGGTCCCGGGCAGCAGCCGTGCCTGGATCCGCACATAATTGGAGTCCAGCATCTGCCGCAGGTTTTCCCGCATGAGCTGGCCGGGCCCGCCGAAGACCATGGCAAAGTCCTGCTCCAGCGCCTGCAAATCGGCCGTGTCCTTGGTCTGCTCAGCGTTCAGCAGCAGGCCGATGGACGCCCCGGAAGTACCGGTTCCCAGCGAGACCAGCAGCGCGCCCTCGTCGTACCGCGGCATCGAAAGCCCCAAGGTGTAAGCCACCAGGGCCGGATCGTCGGCGGCCAGCCCGCCGTCCACCAGCTCGCGGACCTGCCCGCCCGGATCGGTGTAGGTCACTGCGGGGAAGAACCGCGGCAGCGAGCCCGTGGCGCGGGCGGCGAGCGCCATGGGCGCATCGCCGAGCTGGGACTGGTCCAGACCCCCGCCGGCGAAGTGCAGGGCCTGGGTATGGGCCATGTCGCAGGTCGTCACCGCCACAGGCAGGACGGCTTCCGAGAGCTTGGCGTCACCAAGGACCTCGGTCAGGAACTGCTGCAGGGGGTGCGCCGAGTACATTGCGCCGCCGGGCGGAATGGCCGCCAGGTTGGGCATGGCCTGCCGGCGCGGGAAGATCGCCTTTGCGCTCTCAAAGTTCAGGTGCCGCAGGTCCCGGGCGCCGTAGGGCACGCCGCCGTCGCGGGGACAGGTCAGCGCCAGAGCAATCATTCCTCCGACGGACGTACCGACAATCAGGTCAAAGAGCTCGGCGGTCCTGCGGCCTGTCCGCCGTTCCAGGTGCATCAGCCAGATGATCGGAATGATGCCGCGGACACCGCCGCCGTCGATGGAAAGTATGCGCAACATGCGGTCTCCTGTGTGGCGAAGTGTCCCCCGCTCCGGGCCTGCTGGTTCCTGGCGCTGCGGAGGGTCGAGGCGCCCGGCGCACTGGTTCTAACGCCAGTAGTTGTTGGCAGCGGCAACCGTGGCGAACTCCGTGGCCACCACCTGTGAGGCAGCGATCAGGCCGTCCGGGCTGTTGGCATAGGCGTCGCGGACAATCGTTTGGACATGCTCGTCGGGCTGGATGGCGAACGACGTCTGCAACGCGAGGCTGATCGCCAGCCGCCGGCCCTCCTCCGGGGTACCGCAGATGAGCGAGTTGCCTGGAACCAGGTCCATGGTGTGGTCCTCTCCTGGAGTGCGGCGAGTACGGTGCCGCCTGGATCATTGTGGCTGCGGCGGCACCGGGAGACAAGGGCGGAGCGCGGACAACGCGCATCCAGGCGCGACGTAGGGCAACGGCACGATCCCGGGGGTCCAATAGTGCTGGGGGCGGGTATCCTGCTGGCAACCAAGGAGGCCGTCATGGATGAGTTTGTGATCCTGCTGCCCGACGACGAGGCGGCTTGGGAGCGCCTTGGCCCGGCCGGGCAGGAAGCGGTGTACGAGCAGCACCGTGAATTCGCCCGGCGTCTCGAGGAAGGCGGACATGTCCTGGCCGGGGGCGCCGAACTGGATCCGCCCCGGACAGCCAAGACCGTCCGGCGGGTGGCCGGCCGGACCATCGTCAGCGACGGCCCGCCGACCGACGCCGCCGAGCAGCTCAGCGGTTTCTACCTGGTTCAGACAGCGGATCCCGAGGGACTGGTGCAGGCATGCTCGCTGCTCGCCGCCGGCTCGCCTGTCGAGATCCGCCGTGTTGCCCGGCACGATACCGACTGACGAAGAGCCTGCGGGAACGAAGGGACGCTGATGATCCTCACTGATTTCCCGCGGGATCTGCTCATGACCGGGGCGATCTTCGGTGTTGCCGCGTTTGCCTGGACCGGGTGGGCACCGGAATCCTGCTCACCGCAGCCGCGGTGGTCTCCGGCGTTGTTCCGGACCGCGCCGTGGCGCGCAGCTTCTGGTGCGGCCTGCTCGGCGGCGGGACGCTGCTGGTCGTCGGGTGGGTCTGCGCGGCGGCCGGTTTCGAGGCCGTGTACTTTTCGAGGGCCTGAGCCTAGGGGCGGAAGCGCCTCGCCAGAAGCAGGAGCAACACTGTTCCGGCGGCCGAACCCAGCAGAATCAGCACAAGGCCGATGACGGCGAGCCCTGAGTCATCACCCCTGGCACTCAGCGCGAATCCGCCGGCAATACCACCGCTCACCGCCGGAACAATGGCAGCTGCCGGCACAAAACGCCTCGCGGCGACCACCAGAATCCCCGCCGAAAGCACAAACCCTGCCACCTGCCACCACGAGTACGGTCCGCTCAGGCTCCCGGTTACGGGATCGACGTCATACTCCGTATCCCAGCCCAGCCAGGCACACCAGAGCCCTAGGGCCGCCGCGGCCACCAACACGAAATACGCTATCGTCTGGGCGGCCCCGGGTCGGTCAGTGGTACGGCTGGAGGTCATGGCTTTATCGTGCCACGGTTTCCGTAAACGACAACGGCGCCGCCCGGACCGTGGAAGCGGTCCGGCGCGGCGCCGTCGTGCGTTGTTCTGTCCTCATCCCCCTCTGTGGAGGGAGCCTTGCCTTACAGCTTGGAGGCAACCAGGCCGGTGAGGTCCACCAGGCGGTTGGAGTAGCCCCACTCGTTGTCGTACCAGCCGACGATCTTGACCTGGTTGCCCATGACGCGGGTCAGCCCGGAGTCGAAGATGCAGGAGGACGGGTCACCCACGATGTCCGAGGACACGATCGGATCCTCGGTGTAGGTGAGGATGCCGGCCCAGCGCGGGTCCTGTGCAGCCTTGGCGTAGGCGGCGTTGATCTCCTCGATGGTGGCTTCCTTTTCCAGGGTCACCGTCAGGTCGGTCACGGAACCGGTGGGGACCGGGACGCGGATGGCGAAGCCGTCCAGCTTGCCCTTCAGCTCCGGCAGGACCAGGCCGATGGCCTTGGCGGCACCGGTGGAGGTGGGAACCATGTTCACCGCGGCGGCGCGGGCACGGCGCAGGTCGCTGTGCGGGCCGTCCTGCAGATTCTGGTCCGCCGTGTAGGCGTGCACCGTGGTCATGAGGCCCTTTTCAATGCCGAAGGCATCGTTGAGGACCTTGGCCAGCGGACCCAGGCAGTTGGTGGTGCAGGAAGCGTTGGAGATGACGTCGTGCTTCTCGGCGTCGTAATCGCCGTCGTTCACGCCCATGACCACGGTGAACGCGTCACCCTTGGCCGGTGCGGAGATCAGGACCTTCTTGGCGCCGGCGGTGATGTGCTTGCGGGCATCCTCGGCCTTGGTGAAGAAACCGGTGGACTCGATGACAATGTCAACGTCCATTTCGGCCCAGGGCAGGTTGGCCGGATCGCGCTCGGCGAGGACGCGGATGTTGCGTCCGCCGACTACCAGGTTGCCTTCTTCGACGGAGACCTTCTCGCCCAGGCGGCCGGCAACGGAGTCGTACTTGAGCAGGTGGGCGAGCTGGGCGGGGTCGCCGAGGTCGTTGACTGCGACAACCTCGAAGCCTTCGCCGTGCTCCAGTGCTGCTCGCAGGAAGTTGCGGCCAATGCGACCAAAACCGTTAATACCGACGCGTACCGTCATGAGGGCCTCCTCAGGCTCGATAAGATTAAATTTAGAGACTAAATTTATTACCTCCTATAATTATGCTGTTATCGCCGCCACACGTCAAAAAAGGCCAATCATGGACGCCACCACCAGCACCCCGCAGCTCCTGCGCCGCACCAATCTGCGAGCCGTGCTCGAGGTGCTCCGCGCCGTTCCCTCCGCTACCGGAACCGACCTCATTACTGCCACCGGCCTGACCCGCGCCACCGTAATCGCGCTGTGCGATGACCTAATCGCCCGCGGCTGGGCGATCGAGCGGGAATCTCCCCGGGTCGGCGGGCAGAAGGGCCGTCCCGCCCGCCGCTTTGAGTTCAACTCAGCCGCCGGATATGTCCTGGGGCTCGACGTCGGGATCGCCACCGTCCGCGTGCTGGTCGCGGACCTCTCCGGCGCCGTCGTCGGCGGGTCCGAGGCGCCCTTCCCGCGTCACGGCGGTGAACCGGATCAGCGGCGCCGCGTGCTCACCGCAGCCGTGGACGCGGCCTTGGCCGACGCCGGCACCACCGCGTCCGCCGTGCTGTGCGTGGGGATGGGCGTTGCCGCCCAGGTCTCCGGGGATGGCGCCATAACCCCCGGACAGGAGGTGGCGCCGATGTTTGACCTGGGCCTGCAGAAGGAATTCGGCGACGGACACGGCTGGCCGCTGCTGGTGGAAAACGACGCCAAGCTCGCCGCCCTGGCCGAGCGGTGGCGCGGCGTGGGCGCCGGCGAGAAGAACCTGGCGGTGATCCTGGCCGGCGAGCGCCTGGGCAGCGGCATCATTGAATCCGGCCGCCTGCTGCACGGCGCGTCCGGCGGCGCCGGCGCCATGGACGCCCTGGCACTGATTGCCGGAGTGGGCAACGAGGACGGCATTGCCAAGCTGGCCCGGTTGTGGGGCAGCGCGGCGTTGAAGGACGGGCACGACGGCGGCATCCGGGCCTTGGTGGGCCCGGACACCGACCGCGCCTCGGCCCGGCTGGTGTTTGAGGCCGCAGCGGCGGGCGACCCGGTGGCCGGGGAAATCCTGGACCGGATTGCCCGGCGGATGGCCCGTGTGCTGGCCCTGGTCTCGTCGTTCTTCGATCCGCGGCTGATCGTGATCGGCGGCGCCGTCGCAGCCTCCGCCACCGCGCTCCTGCCGGTGATGACCGCGGAACTGGCGAACTACGTGAGCGAGCCGCCGCGGATCGCCGTGTCGGATATGGGCAAGATGCTGGTGCCCACCGGCGCCGTGCGGCTGGCCCTGGACTATGTGGAGGACCATATGCTGGAACTGGTTCCGGAGCTGCGCCGGCCTGTTTAGCTGCCGGGCGGTTTAGCCCCGGCCAGGCAGCGCCAGCGGCTCAGGGCATCTCCTGGATCCGCAGCAGGTTGCCCGCCGGATCCCGGAAGGCGCAGTCGCGCATCCCCCAGTCCTGCTGCATCGGCTCCTGGACCACTTCGGCGCCGGCGCCCACCACCCGTTCGAAGGTCTCATCCAGATCCGGGGTGGCGAACACCATGCCGCTGTAGGTGCCCTTGGCCATCATCTCGGCGATGGTCCGGCGTTCCTCATCGGTGACCCCCGGGTCAGCCGCCGGCGGCTGAAGCACGATCGTCGTCGTCGGCTGTTCCGGAGGTCCCACCGAGATCCAGCGCATGCCGCCGTAGCCGACGTCGTTCCGGACCTCGAAGCCGAGCACGTCCCGGTAGAAGGCCAGCGAAGCATCCGGGTCGGAGTGTGGAAGGAAAACGGAGTTGATCGTGATGTCCATGGCTCTTCATCCTTACTGCGGCTTCTGCGGCCGCCGTTGATGTTTCCTGATCGGCCGCGCCGCCTGTTTGACGACGCAGGACGGCAGCCCGGCGAGCGCACCGGCTGCCTGCCGCCGATACTCCGCCGGCGGCATCCCCACCAATTCGGTAAACCGGGTACTGAAGGTGCCCAACGACGAGCAGCCGACGGCGAAACACACCTCCAGCACGCTGAGGTCCCCGCGGCGCAGCAGTGTCATCGCCCGTTCAATCCGCCGGGTCATCAGGTAGGCGTACGGTGATTCCCCGTACGCCATCCGGAACTGCCGGCTGAGATGGCCGGCAGAGATGAACTCGCCCCGGGCCAGCGCTGCTACATCCAGCGGACGCGCGAACTCGCGGTCGATCCGGTCGCGCACGCGGCGCATCCGGGTCAGGTCATCCAGCCGCTGCGGTTGCTGTACCGCCTCGGCGGTTCCTGCCGCGCCCATATGGCTGCTCCTCGTGCCGGTGTCCTTCTGGCATCCTTCGCCTTTGACGTCCTTTGGCGGCCGATGTCTTTAGTGGATATGCCCCCACGCTAGTGACGTTCCCGGGCCGTGCGCTTCTTGATTCCTGACCGATCCATCGGTGCCTTTTTGTTATGGTTCCACACCACAGGCGGACGGGCACCCCCTCCCCAAAGGACTGGTACCACCGCTCTGGGTCAGGAACAGTTCGCCGCCGGGCACCATCCGTACGGCAAAGGACTGGTCCGAAACCAGCAGACACTGATCCCCGGCTAACTCTGGGCGGTTGAGGCGTAGAGCGTGCAGGACGTGTCGAAGTACTGCTGCATCACCTCCGGGTTTCCGGCTGCTGCCGGGGCCACGAAAAAGCCCAGGAAGTCATCGGGATTTGGATAAGCCAACTGCCCTGCGGGCGTGTGGACGTAGCCGGAAATGTGCTCGATTGCGAGGGCGCGGGGTTCCGGGCCCGAGGCACCGCTGGGGTCCAGATAGACATCCATCCACGAACACAGCCAGTAGTTGCCCGCCATCCCCTGGTAAAGGTCCTCTTCCACCGTCAACACAGGCGGCAAGTCCGGATTGATTCCCGATATGTCCGGGGGCTCGGCCGGCCAATCAACCCCGGCCGGCAGAGGTTTGGGAAATGCCGCAGTAACGTCCGGCCAGGGCACCTCTTCGACGATCACACGGGCGGGCGCCGCGAGGGTAGGTGCGGGGCGGGTCAGCTCGGGAGACGCGGGCGGAAGGTTTGCGGCCGTATCCGCAGCGCAGCCGGTGAGGAGGGCAGCACCCGCAGCAACAACAAGGGCAGGCGCCAGGCGCCTGCCTGCCCGTCCGCCGGACGGCGTGAAAAGCGGCCAACTGCGGTTATGGATCCACGAGTGTAACTCACTTGGCCGGCCGGATCAGCGGCGGGCTCAGGTACTCGTCCCGGACAGTGAACACCGCAGCCGGGGCGCCCTTGCCGTGGGTGACCTTGCGTCCGCTGTCCTGCAGCGCCCCGGTCATTTTGCGGGTGAAGTTCCCGGCGTCGAGCCTGGTGGTGTTCCAGACCGCCTGATAGACGCGGCGGAGCTGGTTCAACGTGAATTCCTCCGGCAGAAGCCGTGCCGCAGTGAGCGTGTACTCGATCTTGCCAGCCAGCCGGCCCAGCGCGGCGGCAAGGATCTCCCGATGGTCGAACGCCAGGTCCCCGTCGGCAAGAACGTTGTATACGGGCAGCCACTCGGCCGCGGCGGCATCGCTCCCCCTGGCCAGGTCCGGCAGGGTCCGCCCGTCGGTGGCCAGCAGGGCCAGATGGGCAACTGACACCACCCGCATACGGGGGTCCCGCTTCGGCGAGCTGAAGGTGGCCAACTGCTCAACGTGGGCGCGGTGTTCGCCCAGATCCAGCCCGGTCTCCTCTTCCAGTTCACGCCAGGCAGCCGTCAGTGCATCTTCGTCCGGCAAGACAAACCCTCCGGGCAGCGCCAGGGCATCCTTGAAGGGGTGGTTCCCGCGGCGGACGAACGCCGCGTTCAGGGTGCTGCCGGTGACTGCGAAGACCACCAGGTCAACGGCCAGCGCAACGGACGGATATTCCCGGGGGACGTAGTCCTTGAGGAACCGTTCTTCTTCAGCGGACATCAGCTTCCTGCCAGTACGGTTCGGGTTGCCCAGGGCGGGGAGATGAACTGCTCCCTGTCGGCAATGATCAAGTCAACGATCTCAGTTGCCGTGGCCAGCCGCTCGGCGTGGTTGCCGGAAACGAGGATCCAGGACGCGCCCGCCGCGGTGAGTTCTTCCTTGAACCATTCGGTCATCTCCTCCCGCGGATGTTCCGCCTCGCGCCAGCCGTCGTCCTCGAACGGCACCCCCTCATGATCGGTAATCAGGTAGAGGTCGCGGCGCGGGATCCGGTCCACGGCCAGGTACGAGCCGTAGCTCTGCTCGCCGATGTAGACCCGTTCGAAGAGCGCGGTGGTGACGACGTCCGTATCCGCAATCACCAGCGGACACCGTTCCGCTGCCTCGTTCTCCAACCGGTTCTGCCGTTCACCAATGACGGCAAAATCCGCCGCAGTCCACACCATGCCGGACAGGACGGCATCGGGATTTTCGGCCTGCGCCGCCGCGAACTTGTCATAGGTGAACTGGCGGCCGTATTCCGGCACATCCGCGAGCTCCGGGTAGCGTGGCCGGTAGTGCCGTGTCAGGGCCGTGGCCAGGGTAGTGGTTCCCGTGGACTGCGCACCCACCACGATGATCCGCACGGCCAGGTCCTGCCGCGCCGGCGCAATGATGCTGGGCCAGGCCGCACGGAGGTCGTCACGGCACAGGGTGCCGCTGACCGGGTTGTCCGTGCGGTTCCGATCGACCATGACGTGGGCAGCCCCGAAGTCCTCCGCCAGCTGCCAGCCGTAGTCCTCCGAACTGAACACGGCGTCCACTGCCATGATGCCCTTCATCTTCAAGGCCATGCGCAGCACCTCGTTATGCGCCTTCCAGATGGCCCGGGAGGCGTAGTCCACCGGGCAGTCATCCGGCATTCCGATGACGGTGACATTGGTTCCCTCAAACTCGGCGGCCAGCCACTTCACGCGGTCGTTGAGGCCGATACTCTCGAACCGGCTGCCCAGGACAACAACTGCGAGCCGGTCGGACTGCTCCGCCGCCTGCGTGATGAGGTGCCGGTGGCCGGCATGAGGCGGGTAGAACTTGCCGATGACCACCCCCTGGCCGAAGCGGTTCATGCCGCCACTACTCCTGCTTCGGCGCCCTGCACGGTTGCCTGCCGGGTCCGCCTCCAACCCACCAGGCCGTAGACGCAGAGGGCCGTGAATCCGATATACAGGATGGCGGTGAGGTTAAGGCCGCGGGAGAAATAGAGCGGGATGCTGACCAGGTCGATCACAATCCATACGTACCAGTGCTGGAAGATCTTCCGGGCCTGCCAATACGTGGCCAGGAGCGAGGCGGCCAGGACAAACGCGTCCGGCCAGGGGACCACGGAATCGGTGCCGTGCGTGAGGATCATGGCAACGCCAATGGTGGCTAGCACGACGGCGCCGAGGCCGCCGGCCATTTCCATCCTGCTCCCGTCGCGGATAGGCAATCCGCCCTTCCCCACGATGGTTTTGGCGCCCCGGACCCAGTTGTACCAGCCATAGACGGACACGGCGGCGAAGATGGCCTGAAGTACGGTCTCCCCGTACAGCCCGGCGCCGAAGAACAGGATCATGAACGCCACATTGTTCACGATGCCAACCGGCCAGTTCCAGGCCTTCTGCCGGGCGACGCCGTACACACAGGCTGCGCCGGTAACAAAACCGATCACTTCAATCCAGCTGACCGGTGCTCCGAGCAGCGTTGCTGCCGGGGAGTTCATCCAATCCAGTACTGCGTCCATGTCGCGCTCCTGATTTATTGTCACTCTGACAATAAAGAGCCTAGGGCAGTGTGATGAAAATGACCAGCCCTCATCAGTGGTGGATAACAGGGCGATTTCGGGTACCTTCACATCCACCGCGCTCTGCCGCGCTGCTTGCTCACCCCGCGCAGCTCACCGCGGCCGGTGCACGCCCTGCGGCGCGGCACGTGCATCAAGCCGGCGCACCGACTCCCGCACGGCGCCGTGCAGCATGATCTCCAGATCGCCCACCACGCGGTAGGGGTGTTCGACCATGCCGTTCTCGACCCATCTCAGCACCACGGCAAGCACGGCCGAGGTGTAGAAGTCGACCACCAGCACCCGGTCCCGGGGATCCGCCGGCCGGCCGCCGTCCTGGTCCACCACGGCCTCGGTGATGGGGCGCATCTGCCTGAACAGGAAACGCTCCAGTCCGGGCTGTCCCACCCCGTTGAGCACCCCGAGCGTCGATCCACGGTTCTTTCGCATGTAGAGCATCAGCCGCACCAGTCCATCTGCCCAGCCCACCTCCGCCGCGAAAGCGCGGACCTGCCGGGCCACCTCTGTCTCGAACACCCAGACGGCAAGCTGCCGCACATCCGGGAAATGGTAATAGAACGCCTGCCGCGTCAGCCCGCAGTCCCGCACCAGTTCGGTGACTGTCACCTTATCGAGCGGCTGGGAGCGCAGCCGGGCCTTGAGTGCGGCTGCGAGAGCCGCTCTTGCATCCGTAGAACGCTTCGCCGGAGGGACCTCATCGGTCATGTCTGAAGGTAACACCGGGCCTGACTGGACACATCGCACCACCTGTCTAATGACCCGGGGCGCTGGCGTTTTTACCTTTAATCCGAAGGCATTAATTCCACCGGGCTGCTAAGGAAAGGTCCCGAGATGTTCTTGTACGAATCGATTCCCTGGTATTCCTGGGCGATGTTCGGCGTCGTCCTGGTTGCCCTCATTGCGCTTAACGAAGTGACGCGACGCTGGAAGTGGGCCGGTCTGGCCATCTTCGTGGCGCTACCCATCCTCCTGACCGTGTTCGTGTGGCCCACGACGGCCGGAGAAGGATCGTCCACAGGAACGTGGTTCCACTGGGTGAAGGTGTACTCGGCACTCCTCGGGTGCCTGGGCTTCATGCTCATCCGGTACGTCCCGCGCTTGGCGAAGAACCGCTGGATGCTGATGTTCCCTGCACTGATCCTTGCGATCAACATCGCCGAGGCGGTCATCCGAGACTTTGAGGTGGCGGGCCTGCAGGGCATGCACGACGGCGTTTTCATGGTCGGCGGTCCATGGAACTACATGAACGCCATCGCTGGCATCCTGAACCTCCTCACCATCTGCGGCTGGACGGGCATCATCGTCTCTCGCGACAAGTCGAAGGACATGATCTGGCCGGACATGATGTGGTTCTGGATCATCGCGTACGACCTGTGGAACTTCGCCTACGTCTACAACTGCGTCGGTGACCACTCGTTCTACGCCGGTGCCGCACTGCTCATCTCCTGCACCATCCCCGCGTTCTTCATCAAGAAGGGTGCGTGGCTGCAGCACCGCGCCCACACCCTGGCGCTGTGGATGATGTTCACGATGGCGGTCCCGACGTTCGTAAGCACGTCTCCGTTCGCCGTCGAGTCCTCGCACAACCCGACCGCACTGTTCATCGTGTCTGCCATCTCGCTGGCGGCCAACATCGCCGTCGCGGTTTACCAGGTGTTCACCATCCTCAACCGGCACCGCAACCCGCTGCGCGACGAGCTGTACACCTACCTGCCTCAGTACCAGGAGGTGCGCGACGCGAACCTCCCCGACGAGTCCCCGGCTGCCCTGCCTGGGTCCCCGGGAACGGGCCGACCGGTCACCGTCTGACTCCGCCGCCGCCGCTCCGGCCGGTGGCGCCTCGAACACCACGCGCCGTGGTCGAGCCTCACGTGCTCGGCCACGGCGTTGTGGTTGGAATGCTCATCAACGGCTGCACTCCGGTGGCTAACCCTGGAGCCTGATGGTGGTGGGTGCCTTGGAATCCTGCGCAGGCCCGGCGGCCGGTTCCGGCAGCAGCGTGACGGCCGGCGCGGGGCCGTCCGCCGTCGCTGCGTGCCCGGCGAAGGCATCCAGCATCGCCTGCCGGTCGAACTGGCCTTCCCACTTGGCCACCACGAAGGTGGCCACACAGTTGCCCATCAGGTTGACGACCACCCGCATGGAATCCATCAGACGATCAGCGCCGAGCAGGAGGGCAACTCCGGCAACGGGGAACAATCCGAGGGCCGCCGCCGTGGCCGACAGAGCCAGAAAAGATGACCCGGGAACCCCTGCCATGCCCTTGGACGTGAGCAGCAGGATGCCCAGGGCACCCAGTTGCTGCTCGAAGCTCAGATCAATGTTGAATGCTTGGGCGAGGAAGACCACTGAGATGGACAAATAGATAGCTGCGCCGTCCAGATTGAACGAGTATCCGGTGGGAATGACCAGGCCGGTTGTTGCACGGGAACACCCGGCGTTGGTCAGTTTGGTCATGATTCGGGGCATCACGGATTCGGTTGAAGCAGTTCCGAGCGCCAGCAGGAACTCTTCGCGGGTGTACTTGATGAACTGCCACAACGGAACGCCTGCGAAAACTCGGGCAATCACGAACAGAATGCCGATGAACAGCAGTGCTGCGCCGTAGCAGGCGGCGATCAGTTTGGCATAGGTCCCGAGAGTTGCCAGACCATACTGGCCGATAATGAAAGCCATGGCGCCGAAGGCGCCAATCGGTGCCAGCCGCATAATCCAAGACATGACCTTGAAAATGATTTCAAGCGTCGCTTCCATCACTTTAAGAACCGGTTCACACGTCTCGCGCCCTATCACCACGGCGGCTGCGCCGAAGAATACGGCGAAGAAAAGCACCTGCAGCAGTGAATTCGACGCAAACGCGTCTATGACACTCACCGGGATGATGTTGAGGATAAATTCCGTAGGCGATGCCACCTCAGCAGAGGTTTTCGAATCCAGGGCAGAGGTGTCCAAGGTGCCGGGGTCGATGTTCAGCCCGGCGCCGGGACGCACCACGTTGCCTACCACCATGCCAAACAGCAGGGCGAAACTGGACGCGGCAAGAAAGTATGCGAGGGCTTTGACCCCCACCCGGCCCACGGCGTTCACGTCACTGATATGGGCTATGCCGGTCACAATGACAAGGAAAATCAGCGGGGCAATGATCATCTTGATGAGCCGGATAAAACCGTCGCCCAGCACCTTGAACGCCGCGCCTACCTCAGGCCAGACGTAGCCCACGACAATTCCGAGTACCACCGCGACAAGCAATTGCACGAACAATGATTTGTAGAACCTGGGGCGCTGGGGCGTTGTTTGCTCGGTCATGACAACACATTAGGAAGTGGTGGTTTCCCCTGTGTTTCCGGCGTGCAACACCTGGATGCATGTTTGAGCAGATCATGCTCTGTGAGAGGGATGAGGAAAGGTGGGCCGGGCAAGCATGTAACTCGCCCCCATAGAAAAACCCCTCCTGGTGGGCGTTATGCCTGAGCAGGAGGGGTTTCGTGGAGCCCCCTGCCGGATTCGAACCGGCGACCCCCTGTTTACAAGACAGGTGCTCTGGCCAGCTGAGCTAAGGGGGCGGTACCGGCCAAGCCGGCTGCGCGCCGTCGTCGTGCGCCAAAAAAACAAAACACGGCAACTGCGCTAGTCAAGGTTAACCCAGAGCGCCCGTTCCCGCGAAACCCAAACGGGTTGCACGCAGAACGGGCGCTGCCGGCGAAGCCGGAAGAACCTACTTGTTGGCGTCGATCGCGGCCTGGACCGTGGTGGTGAAGTCGTTGGCGTTGGTTTCGGCACCGTTGACGTAGACGGTGGGCGTTCCGCTGACGTAGTCCACGCGGGCCAGACGGTCCGCGTAGTTCACGAAGGCGCGGAAGCCGTCGTTCTGGATGCAGTCGGAAGCATTCCCGGCACCCACAGACTCGGCCATGGAAGCCAGCTCCGCGTTCTTGATCTCGCCGTTGTCGTAGTTGGCGAAGATGGAGGTCATGAAGTCCCAGTAGGACTCGGGGTTGGTGTCCGCCACGCACGCGGCGGCATTGGCGCCACGCGAGGAATAGTTGGTGGGCGAGCTGCGGTCCAGGAACGCGACCGTGCGGTACTCGAAGGTGACCTCGCCGGCGTCCAGCCAGGACGCGATCTGTCCGTTGTAGGTTTCCTCGAACTCGGCGCAGTGCACGCAGTTCACATCCACGTAGACGACAATCGGGACAGGCTCGCCCTCGGCAGCCGGAGCGATGCCTGGCGGAATCGGAGCTTCATCGTTTGCCTCGGTCGGCTCGGCCGGCAGCGTGGCAACATCCACGGCAAAAGGCTCCGACGGTTCCAGCGCCGTGGTGGAGGTGAGGGTAATTCCGCCAAATTCATTGGCATTGGCCGGAGACTGCCCGGTCTGGGCCTCCGCACCATTACCGCCGCGCATGGAGTTAATCACGATGAGCGCTACGACCACGATGATCGCTACGACGGCAGCAACCACGCCCCACCGCACCAGGAGCTTGTTGCGCTGCTCCTTCTTCTTCTGGGCTTCACGCATGGCGCGCGCCTGTTCACGCGCAGCAGCCGTGCGATCGGCCTTGCTGGGCTTGGGGTTCCGCTCAGTCATAGTTCCTCATGTCTCTCTCACGCCTACCCGTTTGGGCACGCGGCCGGCAGGCAACAGTTTAGGCCAATGAGCCACGCCGCCTTTACCTCCAACGCCCGCACCGGACACAAAGTTTCCGGGCTTGGATAGAGTGGCATAAACACAAAAGCCAACCAAGGGGTGCATATCGTGAACGCTGCTGCCGCTGATCCTGCAGACAACAATGCCACGGACGGGTATGGCGATTTCGATTTCATCGTGGTTTCCAACCGGCTCCCCGTGGACCGGGTGAAGTCCGACGGCGAGGAAAGCTGGCGCCGCTCCCCCGGCGGGCTGGTCACTGCGCTGGCCCCTGTGATGGGCAAGGCCGACGGCGCGTGGGTGGGCTGGCACGGAGCTCCGGACGAGGAAGTCGACCAGTTCGACCACGACAATATGCATCTGCTGCCGGTGCCGCTGAGTTCCTCCGAGGTGGAGCTGTATTACGAGGGCTTCTCCAACGCCACCCTGTGGCCGCTCTATCACGACGTGATTGCACCCCCGGAGTTCCACCGCACCTGGTGGGACTCCTACCGGACCGTCAACCGCCGGTTCGCCGACGCCGCCGCCTCCATGGCGGCCAAGGGCGCCACGGTGTGGGTCCAGGATTATCAGCTGCAGCTGGTCCCGCAGATGCTGCGCAAGGACCGCCCGGACCTGAAGATCGGCTTCTTCAACCACATTCCCTTCCCGCCGCTGGAGATCTTCGCGCAGCTGCCCTGGCGCCGCGCCATCATCGAGGGCCTGCTCGGAGCGGACCTGATCGGTTTCCAGCGCCCCTCCGACGCCAGCAACTTCCTGCGCTGCGTCCGCCGCTTCGCCGGGCACACCGTCCGCCAGCAGCAGGTCCAGGTCCAGACGGAGGAAGGCATCTCCTATGTCTCCCGGGCCGAGTCCTTCCCCATCTCCATCGACGTGGACCAGATCACCGAACTGGCCAAGCGGGAAGACATCGTCGAGCGCTCCAAGCAGATCCGGCGGGAGCTCGGTGACCCCAAGACCGTGCTGCTGGGCGTTGACCGGCTGGACTACACCAAGGGCATCAGCCACCGGCTCAAGGCCTACGGCGAACTCCTCGAGGACGGCACGCTCACCGTCGAGGATGCGTCCCTGATCCAGGTGGCCAGCCCCAGCCGCGAGCGCGTGGAACAGTACCGGCTGCTGCGCGAAGAGGTTGAAGGCACAGTGGGCCGGATCAACGGCACCTACGACACCATGGGCAGCACCGCCATCCGCTACCTGCACCACAGCTACCCGGTGGAGGAAATGGTTGCCCTGTACCTGGCAGCAGACGTCATGCTGGTGACCGCACTGCGCGACGGCATGAACCTGGTCGCCAAGGAATACGTTGCGGCCCGGACCAACAACACCGGCGCGCTGGTGCTCAGCGAATTCGCCGGCGCCGCGGACCAGCTGCGGCAGGCCGTGCTGGTGAACCCGCACGACATCGACGGTCTCAAGAGCGCCGTACTGGACGCCATCAACATGCCGGACCGCGAGGCCCAGCGGCGGATGCGCCT
Source organism: Arthrobacter jiangjiafuii (assembly GCF_018622995.1). Taxonomy (NCBI): domain Bacteria; kingdom Bacillati; phylum Actinomycetota; class Actinomycetes; order Micrococcales; family Micrococcaceae; genus Arthrobacter; species Arthrobacter jiangjiafuii. Next base: position 507,423 of record NZ_CP076022.1, on the reverse strand, counting down.
GATGCGCCGCCAGGTGCTGCAGAACGACGTCGAACGCTGGTCCAAGAACTTCCTCAATGCGCTGCAGCAGACCGAGCCCGGGGAGGAAGGGTGATCGCCCTGCCCGCGGACCTCACCCGGGCCCTTGAACGCCTGGCCGCCGCCGACCCCCTCCTCGTGGCGCTGGATTTCGACGGCGTGCTCGCACCCCTGGTGGAACACGCCGACGACGCCCGGCCACTGCCTGCGTCCGCCGCCGCCGTACAGGCGCTGGCCGCCCTGCCCCGCACCTTCACCGCCCTGATCTCCGGGCGGGCGCTGGGCAGCCTGCGGCTGGTGGCCAGTCCGGATCCGGAAACCCTGCTGATCGGCAGCCACGGGGCCGAAGCCTGGACCGGGCCCAACGCCCAGCCGCTGCAGCTGACCCCGGAGCAGGCCCATCTGCTGGCACGCGCCCGGGACGCGGTAAACGCCGTAGTGAAGATCCATCCGGGCACGTGGCTGGAAGAAAAGCCGGCCGGCGTCGTCCTCCACACGCGCAGCGCCGACGACGACGTAGCTGCCGCCGCCGTCGACGCGGCACGCCGGCGCCTGGGAGAGCTGGACGGGGTGCAGGTCACCGACGGTAAGCGCGTGCTGGAAACATCCGTGGTCCACACCAACAAGGGTGAGGGGATCCGTGCGCTGCGCGGACTCACCGGCGCCGCAGCAGTCCTGTTCGCCGGCGACGATGTGACCGACGAACACGGCTTCGCAGCGCTGCAGCCCGGCGATGTGGGGGTCAAGGTCGGCCCCGGTGACACCCGGGCACCCTTCCGGGTGGCATCCCCCGACGAGTTCACTGCCGTGCTGGAGATGCTGCTGGAACTGCGGCGGACGCGCCAGGCCCGCTAGCCCCAACCCTGTGGCATACTGACCCTGTGACATCGGCCACACTGGCTGACGCGCGTCTTTAACTTCATAAGCACTTCACTACGGATCGTCGGGCACGTACCTGCCCGTGAAGGAGAAACACCATGGCAACGGTAACGTTTGACCAGGCCACACGCCTGTACCCGGGCACTGAACGCCCGGCGGTAGACAGCCTCAGCCTGGAAATCGCCGACGGCGAGTTCCTGGTCCTTGTTGGCCCCTCGGGCTGCGGCAAGTCCACCTCGCTGCGGATGCTCGCCGGACTGGAGGACGTCAATTCGGGCCGCATCCTCATCGGCGACCGGGACGTTACCGACGTTCCCCCCAAAGACCGCGACATCGCCATGGTCTTCCAGAACTACGCCCTGTACCCGCACATGTCAGTCGCCGACAACATGGGCTTCGCCCTGAAGATCGCCGGCATCGGCAAGGAAGAGCGGATGGAACGTGTCCGCGAGGCGGCAAAGCTGCTGGACCTCGAGGACTATCTGGACCGCAAGCCCAAGGCGCTCTCCGGCGGCCAGCGCCAGCGCGTTGCCATGGGCCGCGCTATCGTCCGCAACCCCCAGGTGTTCCTGATGGATGAGCCGCTCTCCAACCTGGATGCCAAGCTGCGTGTGCAGACCCGCACCCAGATTGCGTCGCTGACCCGCAGGCTGGGTGTCACCACCGTCTATGTCACCCACGACCAGGTCGAGGCCATGACCATGGGCGACCGGGTGGCCGTCCTCAAGGACGGTGTGCTGCAGCAGGTTGACACCCCGCGCAACCTCTACGACTACCCGAAGAACGTGTTCGTGGCCGGCTTCATCGGTTCCCCGGCGATGAACCTGCTGGAACTGCCCGTGGTCGACGGCGGTGTCGCGTTCGGCGGCTCCGTCTACCCCGTTGCCAGTTCCATTCTCGGTGCCGCTGCGGGCAACACCGTGACCCTCGGCGTCCGGCCGGAGGACCTGGAGCTGGTGGATTCCTCCAGCGACGGGCTGAAGGTGGAGGTCGACGTCGTTGAGGAGCTCGGCGCCGATGCCTACGTCTACGGACACACCACCCTCGATGGCACCGACCGCGACATGGTGGTCCGCGTGGACGGCCGGCGCCCCCCGCTGAAGGGCGACACCCTGTACGTCCGCCCGCAGCAGGGACATGTGCACCTGTTCGACATCCGCGACGGTGAGCGCCTGGCCGACCACGCCTGACGCCGACCGCTGAAAATGCGGTGGCCCCCCGCCTGTCCTAGACTGGAATAAAGGGGCCACCGCATTCGCTGTTTAAACGGATTAACGTTCGACTAAGGGCGTGCTTATGACCGAACCTGCAGGCGCACAATGGCTGGATGAGCCCACGGATTGGGACCAGCCCGGGAAGCTGCCCCGGACCCGCAGCTCCTCAACGGAAAAATCCCTCGCCTCCCTGAACATCACGGCGGCGTCGATGGATCCTGCCCTACTGGACCTGCCCTGGGATTTGCCGCTGGAGGACTGGCCGAAGGACAACCTCGCAGCCCTGCCCCGCGGCATTTCCCGCCATGTGGTCCGCTTTGCCCGGATGGGCGATTCGCTGATAGCCATCAAGGAAACCAGCGAACACGTGGCCCGGCAGGAATACCACATGCTGCGCAAGCTGCGCCGGCTCAATGTCCCCTCGGTGGCCCCGGTGGCTGTCATCAGCGGCCGCCACGACGCGAACGGCGACGAGCTGCAGCCGGTCCTCGTGACCAAACACCTGCGCTTCTCGCTGCCATACCGGGCCGTCTTCTCCCAGACCCTGCGCGAGGTCACCCTCACCCGCCTCATTGACGCCCAGGCACTGCTGCTGGTCCGCCTGCATCTGGCCGGGTTCTACTGGGGCGATGTCTCCCTGTCCAACACCCTGTTCCGGCGTGATGCCGGCGCCTTCGCCGCGTACCTCGTGGACGCTGAAACCGGGGAACTCTACCCGGAGTTGTCCCGCGGCCAGCGTGAGTATGACCTCGAAATCGCCCGCGTGAACATTGCCGGGGAGTTGATGGACCTTGCCGAGGGCGGCCTGATCGAGGACAGTGTGGATCCGCTGGCGACCAGTGAACGGATCATGGACAGCTACCGCAATCTCTGGGCCGAACTCACCGAGAAGGAGTCCTTTGAACTCGGTGAGCGCTGGCGCGTCAACGCCCGCATCCGCCGCCTCAACGACCTCGGGTTCGACGTCGACGAGCTCACCATCAAGAGCACCGCGGACGGCAGCCAGGTCCAGCTGCAGCCCAAAGTGGTCGACGCCGGCCACCACCAGCGCCGCCTCCTGGGCCTGACCGGCCTGGATGCCCAGGAGAACCAGGCCCGCCGCCTGCTCAACGACATGGACTCCTACCGGGCAGACAACAACCCTGACCTGGACGAGGAATTGAGCGCCCATCTGTGGGTCACCCAGGTGTTCGAGCCGATCGTGAAGGCGGTGCCGCGGGAGCTGGGCAGCAAGCTGGAGCAGGCCGAAGTGGTGCACGAGGTGCTCGAGCACCGCTGGTACATGTCGGAAAAGGAAAACCGCAATGTTCCCATGGCCGAAGCGGTCCAGTCCTATATGGACACCGTGCTCCGGCACCGCCGCGACGAGGCAGCCATCCTGCTCACCGCCGATACCCGGACCATGAAGATCCTCGAGTCCGGCGCGGGACCTGACCAGATGACGGACGGGTAGCCCGCGCTTTCGGCCCCCTCAGCAGAGACCATTCGACAGGAGGATTTCAACCCCAATATGTCCACACCAGCTGTACCCCGCGTCCGACACGACCTGCGCACCATCCCGGTCCACCCAGCCCCGCCCGGCCGCGAATGGTGGCGTTCCTCGGTTATTTACCAGATCTACCCGCGGTCCTTCCGGGACCTGCGCGGCGACGGCGTCGGTGACCTTCCCGGCATCACCGCCGAGATTCCCGCGCTGGCCGAGCTGGCGATCGATGCCATCTGGCTCTCGCCGTTCTATAAGTCTCCGCAGAAGGATGCCGGTTACGACGTCGCCGACTACTGCTCCGTAGATCCGATCTTCGGTACGCTCGATGATTTCGACGCACTGGTTGCCCGCGCTGCCGAGTACGGAATCCGGGTCATCGTGGACCTGGTTCCCAACCACTGCTCCGACCAGCACCCCCTCTTCCAGGCGGCGCTGGCGGCCGAACCCGGCACTCCGGCACGGGACATGTTCATCTTCCGGGACGGACGCGGTGCCAACGGGGAGCTGCCGCCGAACAACTGGCAGTCCCACTTCGGCGGCCCGGCCTGGACCCGCGTCCCCAACCCGGACGGCACGGATGGCCAGTGGTACCTGCATCTGTTCGATTCCTCCCAGCCGGATTTCAACTGGGACAACCCGGCGGTCCGCGAGGAGTTTGAACGGATCCTCCGCTTCTGGCTCGACCGCGGGGTGGGTGGCTTCCGAGTGGATGTCGCCCATGCCCTGATCAAGAAGTCGGGCCTGCCGGACTGGGGCGGCACGGCCGACGGCGCATCATCCGTAGGCTTCCCCGGCTCCGCCGCCCCCATGTTCGGCCAGGCGGAGATCCACGATATTTTCCGGTCCTGGCGCAAGCTCCTGGACGAGTACGACGGCGACCGCGTGCTGTGCGCCGAAGCGAACGTCGATCCCGTGGACCGGATCACCGACTGGGTCCGCTCCGATGAGATGCAGCAGGCCTTTAACTTCGCGTACCTGAACCATCCGTGGGAACCCCGGGAGCTGCGCCGGATCATTGATTCCTCGCTGCGGGCCTTTGACCGGGTGGGGGCGCCCACCACCTGGGTGCTGTCCAACCACGACGTCGTCCGGCATGTTTCCCGCTTCGGCCTGGAAGCGAACAACCTGCGCAGCGGCGACGGTATCGGCCCCCGCGACAGCCAGCCGGATTACCTGCTGGGGGCTGACCGGGCCCGGGCCGCGACCATGCTGATGCTCGGCCTTCCCGGAGGTGTCTATCTGTACCAGGGCGAAGAACTCGGGCTGCCCGACCACACCCTGCTGCCCGACGAGTTCCGGCAGGACCCCACATACCACCGCACGGCTGGTCTGCGTGTGGGCCGGGACGGCAGCCGCGTCCCGCTGCCGTGGCGCGTGAACGAGCCCTCCTTTGGGTTCAGCTCGACTGGCAGGAGCTGGCTGCCCCAGCCTGGGTTCTGGGGCCGACATTCCCGGGACATCGAGCGCCAGGATCCGTTCTCACCGCTGAACATGTACCGCTCTGCCCTGTCGGTGCGGCGGGGGCGCGGCCTGGGCGCCGGGTCCCTGGCCTGGTGGCCGGAGCACGACGACGAAGGGCTGGTGGCGTTCGTCAACGGCAACGTCTTGGTCGCCATGAACATGGGTGAAGCACCGGTGCAGCTTCCGGAGCTCCCGGTCCTGGCCGTGAGCGCGCCGTCGGCCCTTGAGGGCACCCGGCTGCGTCCCAACAGAACGGTCTGGCTGCAGCTGGATTAGCTAAGGCAGGATGGCTTTGCCGGGGTTCAGGATTCCGGCCGGATCGAACACCGATTTGATCTGGCGCTGCAGCTCCTGGACCTCGGCCTGCTGCTCCTGGCCCAGCCAGCGGAGTTTGAACTGGCCCACGCCGTGTTCACCGGTGATGGTGCCGCCCATCGCAAGGGCCACGCTGATGGATTCGTCCAGGGCAGCGTCCAGACGCTCGACGCCGGCGCTGCCCTCTGCCGCATCGACCCAAAACGTGGGATGCACATTGCCGTCCCCGGCGTGCGCCACCACCTTGAGCCGCACCTGGTGCCTGCCGGCCATCCGGTTCAACTCGGCAATGTAGGTCACCAGGCCTGAGCGCGGCACCGCCACGTCCTCGCCGACGCGGACCTCTGTATGCACCGCATCGCCGCGGCTGTGCCGGCGCAGGTCCACCAGCGCCAGCGCTTCTTCGTTGTCTTCCAGGCTCACTGTTCCGCCCAGCGCAGCCAACGCCGCGCGCACCACGGCGGCTTCTGCCTCGGCACCGTATCCATCGGTCTGGATCAGCAGCAGCGCTCCCCCACGGCTTCGGAGGTCAGAGCCGTGGACGGCGTCCAGTGCGGCCATGGTCGGCCCGTCGAGCAGTTCCATAATCGCCGGCTGCACCCGTGCCCGGCCCACGGCAAGGACTCCGGCGGCGGCGCTCTCGATGTCCGGAAAGAAACCGGCCACGGTGCAGGTCTTCACCGGTTGGTAGCGCAGCCGCACGGTGATGCCGACAACGATGCCGAGGGTTCCCTCCGAGCCGGTAAACAACGCAGTCAGGTCATACCCTGCTACGCCCTTGAAGGTCTGGTGTCCGGTGCTCACCAGCGTGCCGTCGGCCAGGACAACATCCAAGGCCAGGACCGAATCACGGGTGACGCCATATTTGGCGCAACGCAGGCCGCCCGCGTTGGTGGCCACGTTGCCACCCACGGTGGAGATGCGGTAGCTGGCCGGGTCAGGCGCATACATGAGTCCATGCTCACCGGCGGCCTTGTTCAGATCAGCGTTAATGACCCCCGGCTCCACCACTGCCAGTTCGTCATCGGGGCGGATCTCGAGGATCCTGTTCATCCGTTCCAGGCTGAGCACTATGCAGCCGGCGGTGGCGTGAGCTCCGCCAGAGACTCCGGTTCCTGCACCACGAGGCACAACCGTTGTGCCTGTGCGTGAGGCCCACCGCAGGATTTCCTGCACCTCCTCGACGGAGCGTGCCCAGAGGACGGCCAGCGGACTCATCTGCTCCAGGACCGGACCCTGGTCGCTGCCATAGGCTGCCCGGATGGCTGCGGAACTGTCCATTTCGATGTCAGGCAGGGAACGGGCAAGGTCCAGCAGCGTGTCGGCGGTCATAACTGGATGCTACCGAACCGTTGTGCGGCTTATCGAATTCCCGAAATGCTTCGACCCCGGTGGAAACTATCTGGCACCCATGAAACGCGCGTAGCGGTCCAGGATCACAGGCCAAGAGGCCGAGAAGCCGAGCGCGGTCTCCACCGGTTCGGCTACCCGGCCCAGCCCGGTGTGCGTGAGGCTGACACGGGTTTCACTGTCCGTGACCGGAACAAAGCTGATGCGCACCTCGCTTGGGGTCTGCGGATTCTGGGCCGCCACCCAATCCAAAACCAGTTCGGCGTCCTGCACCTTCGAAGTGACAGTGGCCCACAGAGAGACCTGTCCGTCAGCACCTGTTTCCGTAAGGGCGCCGGCCTCGAATGCCGGGTGCGTGTCTTCCCCGTACTCCGTGTACTCCTGCGGCCACCAGAGGTGGATGTACTCGATGAATCCGTTGAACGCCTCGTGCAGCTCGCGGGGCACCACCCGCTCGAGGACGATGTCAGCGACCGTAGCAGCCTCCCGGGACGGCTCGGGCTGCTCGGCGTGGGAAAAGAGGGAGGAGTTCATCTTCCAAGCCTAGCCGCGAGGCAACATCTGGTTAGACAGCTGGTTAAACACGTGGGGCCCCACACGAATGCGGGGCCCCACGCCTCTGAACAACCAGTACTTTCTCCACCGGGTTAAACAGCTGAGGTCCGTACCTCACTGGTACGGACCTCAGCCTCTGAACATAAAATATGTCCGGCGGTGACCTACTCTCCCACATCCTCCCGGATGCAGTACCATCGGCGCTGTGGGTCTTAGCTTCCGGGTTCGGAATGGGACCGGGCGTTTCCCCCACGCTATGACCGCCGTAACCCTTCCACCCACACCACCCATAACAAACCTGGGTGAGGGGAAATCAATGGTCACAACAAAACACACAAAGCCTAAACCAGGCGTGTTTCAAAGCGAAGTTATAACTGTAATTATACGGCACGCACGTCCCTGTTAAGAGACGGTTGATGCCGGTTCCACGGTGACAAACCACACGGGTTTGTTATCCGGGAACCACATAGTGGACGCAAGCAGCACATGATCTAACAACACCCTTTATACTTTGACGGACCGTTTGAAGTCGTGTCCGTCCAGGTGAGGTTGTGGTGTAAGTTATCGGCCTATTAGTACCGGTCAGCTTCACGGGTCTTTAGTCCCCGCTTCCACATCCGGCCTATCAACCCAGTGGTCTGGCTGGGGGCCTCTCACACACAAGGTGTATGGAAATCTCATCTCGAAGCGGGCTTCCCGCTTAGATGCTTTCAGCGGTTATCCCATCCGAACGTAGCTAATCAGCGGTGCACTTGGCAGTACAACTGACACACCAGAGGTTCGTCCGTCCCGGTCCTCTCGTACTAAGGACAGCCCTTCTCAAATTTCCTGCGCGCGCAGCGGATAGGGACCGAACTGTCTCACGACGTTCTAAACCCAGCTCGCGTACCGCTTTAATGGGCGAACAGCCCAACCCTTGGGACCTACTCCAGCCCCAGGATGCGAGCGAGCCGACATCGAGGTGCCAAACCATGCCGTCGATATGGACTCTTGGGCAAGATCAGCCTGTTATCCCCGAGGTACCTTTTATCCGTTGAGCGACGGCCATTCCACAATGTACCGCCGGATCACTAGTCCGACTTTCGTCCCTGCTTGAGATGTCTCTCTCACAGTCAAGCTCCCTTGTGCACTTACACTCGCCACCTGATTGCCAACCAGGCTGAGGGAACCTTTGGGCGCCTCCGTTACTCTTTAGGAGGCAACCGCCCCAGTTAAACTACCCATCAGGCACTGTCCCTGACCCGGATTACGGGCCGAAGTTAGATATCCAGTATGACCAGAGTGGTATTTCAACGATGACTCCACCCGAACTGGCGTCCGGGTCTCACAGTCTCCCACCTATCCTACACAAGCCACACCGAATATCAATACCAAACTATAGTAAAGGTCTCGGGGTCTTTCCGTCCTGCTGCGCGTAACGAGCATCTTTACTCGTACTGCAATTTCGCCGAGTTTATGGTTGAGACAGCGGGGAAGTCGTTACTCCATTCGTGCAGGTCGGAACTTACCCGACAAGGAATTTCGCTACCTTAGGATGGTTATAGTTACCACCGCCGTTTACTGGGGCTTAAATTCCCAGCTTCGCCCGTAAGGGCTAACCGGTCCTCTTAACCTTCCAGCACCGGGCAGGAGTCAGTCCGTATACATCGTCTTGCGACTTCGCACGGACCTGTGTTTTTAGTAAACAGTCGCTTCCCCCTGGTCTCTGCGGCCCTGATCCCCTCCGGACAGCTTGTGTCCTTCAAGGTTGGGGCCCCCCTTCTCCCGAAGTTACGGGGGCATTTTGCCGAGTTCCTTAACCATAATTCTCTCGATCGCCTTAGTATTCTCTACCTGATCACCTGTGTCGGTTTGGGGTACGGCGGCTAAAACCTCGCGCCGATGCTTTTCTAGGCAGCATAGGATCACCGGATTCCCACCAAAGTGGGTCCCATCAGATCTCAGGTATCGTCATCAAAGACACAGCAACGGATTTACCTATCGCTGACCCTACATCCTTAGACCAGGACAACCATCGCCCGGCCCGGCTACCTTCCTGCGTCACACCTGTTAATACGCTTACCTCCCAGGATCAGGTCCCGCGCTCCACCAAAAACCGGGTCGCCACAAGGGCGGCCGGTCAGGTATTGGGCGGTTAGTATCCCCCGCTTGGTATTGGCGGTTTTTCGCCGGTACGGGAATATCAACCCGTTGTCCATCGACTACGCCTGTCGGCCTCGCCTTAGGTCCCGACTTACCCAGGGCAGATTAGCTTGACCCTGGAACCCTTGATCATTCGGCGGACGGGTTTCTCACCCGTCTTTCGCTACTCATGCCTGCATTCTCACTCGTGTAGGCTCCACCGCTGGTTTACACCGCGACTTCACTGCCCACACGACGCTCCCCTACCCATCCAAACGCTTGAACGAAAATGGATAAACCATCCGCTTGGCTAATATTTGAATGCCACAACTTCGGCGGTGTACTTGAGCCCCGCTACATTGTCGGCGCGGAATCACTTGACCAGTGAGCTATTACGCACTCTTTCAAGGATGGCTGCTTCTAAGCCAACCTCCTGGTTGTCTTCGCAACTCCACATCCTTTCCCACTTAGCACACGCTTAGGGGCCTTAGTTGGTGGTCTGGGCTGTTTCCCTCTCGACTATGAAGCTTATCCCCCACAGTCTCACTGCTGCGCTCTGACTTACCGGCATTCGGAGTTTGGCTGACGTCAGTAACCTTGTAGGGCCCATTAGCCATCCAGTAGCTCTACCTCCGGTAAGAAACACGCAACGCTGCACCTAAATGCATTTCGGGGAGAACCAGCTATCACGGAGTTTGATTGGCCTTTCACCCCTACCCACAGCTCATCCCCTCCATTTTCAACTGAAGTGGGTTCGGTCCTCCACGCGCTCTTACACGCGCTTCAACCTGGCCATGGGTAGATCACTCCGCTTCGGGTCTAGATCACGCCACTGCATCGCCCTATTCAGACTCGCTTTCGCTACGGCTTCCCCTCACGGGTTAACCTCGCGACGTAACACTAACTCGCAGGCTCATTCTTCAAAAGGCACGCTGTCACAAGCACAGCACCACAAGTGGCACTGCCCTGCTCCAACGGATTGTAGGCACACGGTTTCAGGTACTGTTTCACTCCCCTCCCGGGGTACTTTTCACCTTTCCCTCACGGTACTTGTCCGCTATCGGTCATCAGGGAGTATTTAGGCTTACCAGGTGGTCCTGGCAGATTCGCACGGGATTTCTCGGGCCCCGTGCTACTTGGGATCCTCTCCAAGCGGCAGCATACATTCCGGTTACGGGGCTAACACCCTCTACGGCCTGGCTTTCAAACCAGTTCACCTATGCATCTGCACTCACTTCACCAATCCGGCAGAATCGGTACGGAAAGTCCCGCAACCCCAGTGATGCAACGCCCGCCGGCTATCACACACCACTGGTTTAGCCTCTTCCGCGTTCGCTCGCCACTACTAACGGAATCACTGTTGTTTTCTCTTCCTGTGGGTACTGAGATGTTTCACTTCCCCACGTTCCCTCCACGCACCCTATGTGTTCAGATGCGGGTCACCCGGTCACTCGCGCGCCGGCGGGGTTTCCCCATTCGGACATCCTGGGATCAACGCTCGGTTATCAACTCCCCCAGGCTTATCGCAGATTCTACGTCCTTCTTCGGCTCCTGATGCCAAGGCATCCACCGTGTGCCCTTAAAAACTTGACCACAAAGATCAATATATTATCGCTATCGAGAAAACCATGGAAACCGGTAAAACCGGTCACCAGGTTTATCTGAAATTGCACTTAATAATTTAAGATGCTCGCGTCCACTATGTAGTTCTCAAACAACAACCCCGTCACACCCCGCCACCACCACGTATTCACCGTGGAAGCATTGGACCTGCGCAGGAACAATCAGAAACAACACGAAACCGTGTCCCTCCAGACCTGTAAAGGCTTGAATTCTTCGGTCCTGTTGTCTCAGGACCCAACAGTGTGCCAAACGGAAAAACCCGGTACTCGAGACACCGGCAGCGTTTTCCAGTCCCACCCCGAAGGATGAAACGTACTGATGCTGCCAGGCTCAACGCCGGGCACCTGCTTATTGATATTCCACCCTTGAGCACCCACCGGAGAACATATGTCTCCGATATGGGCATCTCCTGCAAGAACCACATCCAACACTGTGGAAGGACGCAGACCTTGAGGTGCTCCTTAGAAAGGAGGTGATCCAGCCGCACCTTCCGGTACGGCTACCTTGTTACGACTTAGTCCCAATCGCCGGTCCCACCTTCGACGGCTCCCTCCCACAAGGGGTTAGGCCACCGGCTTCGGGTGTTACCAACTTTCGTGACTTGACGGGCGGTGTGTACAAGGCCCGGGAACGTATTCACCGCAGCGTTGCTGATCTGCGATTACTAGCGACTCCAACTTCATGAGGTCGAGTTGCAGACCTCAATCCGAACTGAGACCGGCTTTTTGGGATTAGCTCCACCTCACAGTATCGCAACCCTTTGTACCGGCCATTGTAGCATGCGTGAAGCCCAAGACATAAGGGGCATGATGATTTGACGTCGTCCCCACCTTCCTCCGAGTTGACCCCGGCAGTCTCCTATGAGTCCCCGCCATAACGCGCTGGCAACATAGAACGAGGGTTGCGCTCGTTGCGGGACTTAACCCAACATCTCACGACACGAGCTGACGACAACCATGCACCACCTGTAAACCGGCCACAAGTGGGGGACCTGTTTCCAGGCCTTTCCGGTTCATGTCAAGTCTTGGTAAGGTTCTTCGCGTTGCATCGAATTAATCCGCATGCTCCGCCGCTTGTGCGGGCCCCCGTCAATTCCTTTGAGTTTTAGCCTTGCGGCCGTACTCCCCAGGCGGGGCACTTAATGCGTTAGCTACGGCGCGGAAAACGTGGAATGTCCCCCACACCTAGTGCCCAACGTTTACGGCATGGACTACCAGGGTATCTAATCCTGTTCGCTCCCCATGCTTTCGCTCCTCAGCGTCAGTTAATGCCCAGAGACCTGCCTTCGCCATCGGTGTTCCTCCTGATATCTGCGCATTTCACCGCTACACCAGGAATTCCAGTCTCCCCTACATCACTCTAGTCTGCCCGTACCCACTGCAGACCCGGGGTTGAGCCCCGGGCTTTCACAGCAGACGCGACAAACCGCCTACGAGCTCTTTACGCCCAATAATTCCGGATAACGCTTGCGCCCTACGTATTACCGCGGCTGCTGGCACGTAGTTAGCCGGCGCTTCTTCTGCAGGTACCGTCACTTTCGCTTCTTCCCTACTGAAAGAGGTTTACAACCCGAAGGCCTTCGTCCCTCACGCGGCGTCGCTGCATCAGGCTTTCGCCCATTGTGCAATATTCCCCACTGCTGCCTCCCGTAGGAGTCTGGGCCGTGTCTCAGTCCCAGTGTGGCCGGTCACCCTCTCAGGCCGGCTACCCGTCGTCGCCTTGGTGGGCCATTACCCCAACCAACTAGCTGATAGGCCGCGAGTCCATCCAAAACCGCATAAAGCTTTCCACGGACCGCCATGCGGTGGTCCGTTGTATCCGGTATTAGACCCGGTTTCCCAGGCTTATCCCGAAGTTAAGGGCAGGTTACTCACGTGTTACTCACCCGTTCGCCACTAATCATTTTGTGCAAGCACAAAAGTCATCGTTCGACTTGCATGTGTTAAGCACGCCGCCAGCGTTCATCCTGAGCCAGGATCAAACTCTCCGTAAATGTGTTACAGACACAGCACCGGAGCCAAGGAAAATTGGCTGCACGGTCCTGCACTAAATTCGAAACCAGCTAAAAAAGTCCTTCCCACCCACGGGGTGGGCGGAAGAACCAGTTCAACCAATTAAAATAAATTGGTATCAATAAACTTGGCACACTATTGAGTTCTCAAACAACAGATGCATACGAAATACTCGGAGAAAACAATTACTTGTTTTTCTTTTCTCTTCGCTGCAGTGTTTCTTTATTCTATTCCATCCGGACCGTATTTGGCAATTCGGGATATTCCCGAAGTCTGCTTCATTTTGTCCGGATAATCCCACGCAAAATCCCCGGCTTTCCGCTCCCGGGCCGTGAGGCGCAGGGTGGATCACCAGGATGTTTTTGGTGGGGTTTGGCCGCCATGCTCTCAGGAGTTTCTCAACTCCCGGCCGCGGCGACTTAGAAGACTTTACACAGGTTTGGACCCAGCCGCAAATCGCCCCGAAAGTACCGGAGCCGGACCTCTTTGAAGGCCCGGCTCCGGCAATATAGCGCCGCTGATCAAACCCTAGCCATGGCGTCGGCGGGTTGACCCCAGGACCAGTGACGAGCCGGCGAGCAATGCGCCGCCGCCCGCGATAGCGAGGCCGTATGTGGCGGAGCCGGCACCGGTCTTCGGCAGCTGCCCAGCGGACGGCTGCCGGTCGGCGGGCGGCTGCCGATCGGCGGGCGGCTGCGGCTGCGGCTCCTCCGGCGGCGGCACAGGTGCATACACGTTGACCACCTCGACGGTCTGCGATTGTCCCGGCATGATGGTTACTTCACCAGTTCCTGAGGTTTCCACAGTCACGTCCTCGCTGGCTCCGGACACAGGCTCCGAGACCCGACACAGCACTCCAGCCGGAATACCTTCGTACCGCTGGGTAAAGGTATCCGCAGTGGCTCCCTCGGGGATCACGAAGATCTCATCGATGATTCCATCACCGCACTGGATGTGCAGCGCAATTTCTTCCTGAAGGCCGGCACCGGAGCCGCTGATGGTTTTGGTTACCAGAAGGCTGCCCGGGTTGAATTCCACCGTGTTCCTGATTTCCAGGATGTTCTCCCCTTCAGTGATCGTCACCGGGGCCGGGAGGACGGGCGTTACGGTTACCTCCGCCGTCGACCCGGTGCCTTCCTCCGTTACCGAGCACACCGTTCCTACCGGCAAATCGGTCACGGTCTGACTGAACTGCGTTGCTGTCCCCGCAGGGATCTCGATAACAAAGGCGCCCGCCGGGCCGCAGTCGACTACGAGGGTAGTGGCACCCTGACTACCAACCGCTCCGCCGGCAAAGGTTTTGTTCACCACGAGGTCTCCCGGCACGAAGAACTCCGCGGTCGCCTCGGCAGTAGCTTCCAACACCGTGCTCGCGGCGAGGATGAGGGGTTGCGCATTCTCCATGCCCGGATTGCCGCCGTCGTAGACGTAGACGTTGCCGGTTTGGACGGGGACGGTAGCCCGGGCGCTAAGGACTCCCGGAGCCGTTGATCCCGGCGGACTGCCCACCCAGATCTGGGTCCCCGTAGGGACTGGGCTCCCGTTCGTGATAGGGACGGTCCCGGCAGCATCCGCAAACATGGTGTATCCGGTCGGCACCGAAAGCGTAACCTCCGCGGCTCCTTCCGCCATGACCGTGAACGGGCCCGCCACGCCTCCCGCCGGACCCGCAGCAACCGGTGGGGTAACAGTGATACTCGGTGGGGGCGGTTCTACCAGGGGCCCGTTGGCCTGTGCGTCGGCGACGATCGCCTCGACCGCGTCTCTGATGACCGTCTCCGAAGTATTGACCAGGTATCCGTCGGTAAAGTACCAGATCGCACCCTGCACCGCCGCAGCCTGCTGATTAGCGCTTAGGTCCGCAGGCATTGCGGGATTCGCAGGATAGTAATTGTTTAGGACGTAATTCACGTAGCCGAGGTTGGCTACGTTGGATTCCTCCCAGGCCCCCTGAACGTAGCCGACGCCGACCATGGTTTCCACCGCTGTGTCGATGCAGTACATCTGCCCGATCCCGCCACCGGCATCCTCAGTCAGAATGATGCCCGCGAACCGGCCGGTCACTGGCACTCCCACTGGGTTTTCCTCCGGATACGGAGTCAAGGGATCCGGAGGGGTGGGATTATCAGCCACGAACGCCTGTACCCTTTGAGCGGGCCCAAGCTCGGTAGTCACGACTTCCGCATTGGTGCCGGCTACCGCTTGGGCGTCCGTATCCGCCCACCAGGCATTCGCGGGTGCCGCGAACGGTGCCAGTAGCAGCGCTGCAGCGGCCGCCATGCCTAAAAGAGACCTTCGTAGCCGGCGCTCGGGCCCCGGCCGACGCCGAGGGCCGGAAGGAAAGTAATAATGGCTCATAAGGGTCTTCCTGCTTCTATCCCTAAGGATGACTCGCGAGTGACCATGCCGAAACAAGTTCGGCCTGTGTTCTAGGCACAGTATGTGGAATCCGAGGCCGGAGGTAGGCGAAACCTCCATATTCGTAGAAGCCGGGCAGAGACCAAATTAGCTATTGACATTCCCTGGTTAAACAGGAAGACCCCGTACCAACACTGGTACGGGGTCTTTCCGTCGGCCGGCGCGTTGATCCCAGGACCAACAAAGATCCGCCGAGCAGCGCCCACCGCCGGCGCGAGACTCTTCCCCGCCCCGGGAACAGCACCTTCTGCCGTCTCGGCGAACTGGACTTGCGCCGTTAAACAGCTGAGGTCCGTACCATCACTGGTACGGACCTCAGCCTCTGAACATAAAATATGTCCGGCGGTGACCTACTCTCCCACATCCTCCCGGATGCAGTACCATCGGCGCTGTGGGTCTTAGCTTCCGGGTTCGGAATGGGACCGGGCGTTTCCCCCACGCTATGACCGCCGTAACCCTTCCACCCACACCACCCCGGCAAACAAACCCCAGGGTGAGGGGAAATCAATGGTCACAACAAAAACACGCGTAGTGTTTCGATGCAATATATAACTGTAATTATACGGCACGCACGTCCCGGTTAAGAGACGATTGATACCGGTTCCACGGTGACAAACCACACGGGTTTGTTATCCGGGAACCACATAGTGGACGCAAGCAGCACATGATCTAACAACACCCTTTATACTTTGACGGACCGTTTGAAGTCGTGTCCGTCCAGGTGAGGTTGTGGTGTAAGTTATCGGCCTATTAGTACCGGTCAGCTTCACGGGTCTTTAGTCCCCGCTTCCACATCCGGCCTATCAACCCAGTGGTCTGGCTGGGGGCCTCTCACACACAAGGTGTATGGAAATCTCATCTCGAAGCGGGCTTCCCGCTTAGATGCTTTCAGCGGTTATCCCATCCGAACGTAGCTAATCAGCGGTGCACTTGGCAGTACAACTGACACACCAGAGGTTCGTCCGTCCCGGTCCTCTCGTACTAAGGACAGCCCTTCTCAAATTTCCTGCGCGCGCAGCGGATAGGGACCGAACTGTCTCACGACGTTCTAAACCCAGCTCGCGTACCGCTTTAATGGGCGAACAGCCCAACCCTTGGGACCTACTCCAGCCCCAGGATGCGACGAGCCGACATCGAGGTGCCAAACCATGCCGTCGATATGGACTCTTGGGCAAGATCAGCCTGTTATCCCCGAGGTACCTTTTATCCGTTGAGCGACGGCCATTCCACAATGTACCGCCGGATCACTAGTCCCGACTTTCGTCCCTGCTTGAGATGTCTCTCTCACAGTCAAGCTCCCTTGTGCACTTACACTCGCCACCTGATTGCCAACCAGGCTGAGGGAACCTTTGGGCGCCTCCGTTACTCTTTAGGAGGCAACCGCCCCAGTTAAACTACCCATCAGGCACTGTCCCTGACCCGGATTACGGGCCGAAGTTAGATATCCAGTATGACCAGAGTGGTATTTCAACGATGACTCCACCCGAACTGGCGTCCGGGTCTCACAGTCTCCCACCTATCCTACACAAGCCACACCGAATATCAATACCAAACTATAGTAAAGGTCTCGGGGTCTTTCCGTCCTGCTGCGCGTAACGAGCATCTTTACTCGTACTGCAATTTCGCCGAGTTTATGGTTGAGACAGCGGGGAAGTCGTTACTCCATTCGTGCAGGTCGGAACTTACCCGACAAGGAATTTCGCTACCTTAGGATGGTTATAGTTACCACCGCCGTTTACTGGGGCTTAAATTCCCAGCTTCGCCCGTAAGGGCTAACCGGTCCTCTTAACCTTCCAGCACCGGGCAGGAGTCAGTCCGTATACATCGTCTTGCGACTTCGCACGGACCTGTGTTTTTAGTAAACAGTCGCTTCCCCCTGGTCTCTGCGGCCCTGATCCCCTCCGGACAGCTTGTGTCCTTCAAGGTTGGGGCCCCCCTTCTCCCGAAGTTACGGGGGCATTTTGCCGAGTTCCTTAACCATAATTCTCTCGATCGCCTTAGTATTCTCTACCTGATCACCTGTGTCGGTTTGGGGTACGGGCGGCTAAAACCTCGCGCCGATGCTTTTCTAGGCAGCATAGGATCACCGGATTCCCACCAAAGTGGGTCCCATCAGATCTCAGGTATCGTCATCAAAGACACAGCAACGGATTTACCTATCGCTGACCCTACATCCTTAGACCAGGACAACCATCGCCCGGCCCGGCTACCTTCCTGCGTCACACCTGTTAATACGCTTACCTCCCAGGATCAGGTCCCGCGCTCCACCAAAAACCGGGTCGCCACAAGGGCGGCCGGTCAGGTATTGGGCGGTTAGTATCCCCCGCTTGGTATTGGCGGTTTTTCGCCGGTACGGGAATATCAACCCGTTGTCCATCGACTACGCCTGTCGGCCTCGCCTTAGGTCCCGACTTACCCAGGGCAGATTAGCTTGACCCTGGAACCCTTGATCATTCGGCGGACGGGTTTCTCACCCGTCTTTCGCTACTCATGCCTGCATTCTCACTCGTGTAGGCTCCACCGCTGGTTTACACCGCGACTTCACTGCCCACACGACGCTCCCCTACCCATCCAAACGCTTGAACGAAAATGGATAAACCATCCGCTTGGCTAATATTTGAATGCCACAACTTCGGCGGTGTACTTGAGCCCCGCTACATTGTCGGCGCGGAATCACTTGACCAGTGAGCTATTACGCACTCTTTCAAGGATGGCTGCTTCTAAGCCAACCTCCTGGTTGTCTTCGCAACTCCACATCCTTTCCCACTTAGCACACGCTTAGGGGCCTTAGTTGGTGGTCTGGGCTGTTTCCCTCTCGACTATGAAGCTTATCCCCCACAGTCTCACTGCTGCGCTCTGACTTACCGGCATTCGGAGTTTGGCTGACGTCAGTAACCTTGTAGGGCCCATTAGCCATCCAGTAGCTCTACCTCCGGTAAGAAACACGCAACGCTGCACCTAAATGCATTTCGGGGAGAACCAGCTATCACGGAGTTTGATTGGCCTTTCACCCCTACCCACAGCTCATCCCCTCCATTTTCAACTGAAGTGGGTTCGGTCCTCCACGCGCTCTTACACGCGCTTCAACCTGGCCATGGGTAGATCACTCCGCTTCGGGTCTAGATCACGCCACTGCATCGCCCTATTCAGACTCGCTTTCGCTACGGCTTCCCCTCACGGGTTAACCTCGCGACGTAACACTAACTCGCAGGCTCATTCTTCAAAAGGCACGCTGTCACAAGCACAGCACCACAAGTGGCACTGCCCTGCTCCAACGGATTGTAGGCACACGGTTTCAGGTACTGTTTCACTCCCCTCCCGGGGTACTTTTCACCTTTCCCTCACGGTACTTGTCCGCTATCGGTCATCAGGGAGTATTTAGGCTTACCAGGTGGTCCTGGCAGATTCGCACGGGATTTCTCGGGCCCCGTGCTACTTGGGATCCTCTCCAAGCGGCAGCATACATTCCGGTTACGGGGCTAACACCCTCTACGGCCTGGCTTTCAAACCAGTTCACCTATGCATCTGCACTCACTTCACCAATCCGGCAGAATCGGTACGGAAAGTCCCGCAACCCCAGTGATGCAACGCCCGCCGGCTATCACACACCACTGGTTTAGCCTCTTCCGCGTTCGCTCGCCACTACTAACGGAATCACTGTTGTTTTCTCTTCCTGTGGGTACTGAGATGTTTCACTTCCCCACGTTCCCTCCACGCACCCTATGTGTTCAGATGCGGGTCACCCGGTCACTCGCGCGCCGGGCGGGGTTTCCCCATTCGGACATCCTGGGATCAACGCTCGGTTATCAACTCCCCCAGGCTTATCGCAGATTCCTACGTCCTTCTTCGGCTCCTGATGCCAAGGCATCCACCGTGTGCCCTTAAAAACTTGACCACAAAGATCAATATATTATCGCTATCGAGAAAACCATGGAAACCGGTAAAACCGGTCACCAGGTTTATCTGAAATTGCACTTAATAATTTAAGATGCTCGCGTCCACTATGTAGTTCTCAAACAACAACCCCGTCACACCCCGCCACCACCACGTATTCACCGTGGAAGTCTTGGACCTGCGCAGGAACAATCAGAAACAACACGAAACCGTGTCCCTCCAGACCTGTAAAGGCTTGAATTCTTCGGTCCTGTTGTCTCAGGACCCAACAGTGTGCCAAACGGAAAAACCCGGTACTCGAGACACCGGCAGCGTTTTCCAGTCCCACCCCGAAGGATGAAACGTACTGATGCTGCCAGGCTCAACGCCGGGCACCTGCTTATTGATATTCCACCCTTGAGCACCCACCGGAGAACATATTCTCCGATATGGGCATCTCCTGCAAGAACCACATCCAACACTGTGGAAGGACGCAGACCTTGAGGTGCTCCTTAGAAAGGAGGTGATCCAGCCGCACCTTCCGGTACGGCTACCTTGTTACGACTTAGTCCCAATCGCCGGTCCCACCTTCGACGGCTCCCTCCCACAAGGGGTTAGGCCACCGGCTTCGGGTGTTACCAACTTTCGTGACTTGACGGGCGGTGTGTACAAGGCCCGGGAACGTATTCACCGCAGCGTTGCTGATCTGCGATTACTAGCGACTCCAACTTCATGAGGTCGAGTTGCAGACCTCAATCCGAACTGAGACCGGCTTTTTGGGATTAGCTCCACCTCACAGTATCGCAACCCTTTGTACCGGCCATTGTAGCATGCGTGAAGCCCAAGACATAAGGGGCATGATGATTTGACGTCGTCCCCACCTTCCTCCGAGTTGACCCCGGCAGTCTCCTATGAGTCCCCGCCATAACGCGCTGGCAACATAGAACGAGGGTTGCGCTCGTTGCGGGACTTAACCCAACATCTCACGACACGAGCTGACGACAACCATGCACCACCTGTAAACCGGCCACAAGTGGGGGACCTGTTTCCAGGCCTTTCCGGTTCATGTCAAGTCTTGGTAAGGTTCTTCGCGTTGCATCGAATTAATCCGCATGCTCCGCCGCTTGTGCGGGCCCCCGTCAATTCCTTTGAGTTTTAGCCTTGCGGCCGTACTCCCCAGGCGGGGCACTTAATGCGTTAGCTACGGCGCGGAAAACGTGGAATGTCCCCCACACCTAGTGCCCAACGTTTACGGCATGGACTACCAGGGTATCTAATCCTGTTCGCTCCCCATGCTTTCGCTCCTCAGCGTCAGTTAATGCCCAGAGACCTGCCTTCGCCATCGGTGTTCCTCCTGATATCTGCGCATTTCACCGCTACACCAGGAATTCCAGTCTCCCCTACATCACTCTAGTCTGCCCGTACCCACTGCAGACCCGGGGTTGAGCCCCGGGCTTTCACAGCAGACGCGACAAACCGCCTACGAGCTCTTTACGCCCAATAATTCCGGATAACGCTTGCGCCCTACGTATTACCGCGGCTGCTGGCACGTAGTTAGCCGGCGCTTCTTCTGCAGGTACCGTCACTTTCGCTTCTTCCCTACTGAAAGAGGTTTACAACCCGAAGGCCTTCGTCCCTCACGCGGCGTCGCTGCATCAGGCTTTCGCCCATTGTGCAATATTCCCCACTGCTGCCTCCCGTAGGAGTCTGGGCCGTGTCTCAGTCCCAGTGTGGCCGGTCACCCTCTCAGGCCGGCTACCCGTCGTCGCCTTGGTGGGCCATTACCCCAACCAACTAGCTGATAGGCCGCGAGTCCATCCAAAACCGCATAAAGCTTTCCACGGACCGCCATGCGGTGGTCCGTTGTATCCGGTATTAGACCCGGTTTCCCAGGCTTATCCCGAAGTTAAGGGCAGGTTACTCACGTGTTACTCACCCGTTCGCCACTAATCATTTTGTGCAAGCACAAAAGTCATCGTTCGACTTGCATGTGTTAAGCACGCCGCCAGCGTTCATCCTGAGCCAGGATCAAACTCTCCGTAAATGTGTTACAGACACAGCACCGGAGCCAAGGAAAATTGGCTGCACGGTCCTGCACTAAATTCGAAACCAGCTAAAAAAGTCCTTCCCACCCACGGGGTGGGCGGAAGAACCAGTTCAACCAATTAAAATAAATTGGTATCAATAAACTTGGCACACTATTGAGTTCTCAAACAACAGACTGCTTCCGGCACCGGCAGGCTCAGATCCAAGGGATCTTCCGCTCTGCGTCGCTCCGGAGCAACTTTTCAATCTTACCGCTCCGATCAGAGACTGTCAAAACGGCTGCTCGTCCATCCGGCGAACCGGTTGAAGCCTAGGCCTCGTGACGCTCAGCTGTTCTCGTTGCCTCGATCAGCGCGGGTATTAACTCTAGCACGGTTTTTAGGGTCGCGCCGACCCGGCCCGGAACCGCAAGGATCGGGCCGGGGAGGACGTCCGGCCTACGCCGTCTTCGGCGTCAGGTACAGCACGCCCAGTGGCGGAACGGTCAGCGTGGCGAACGCCGGCTGTCCATTGCAGGCTCCTTCGGAAGCGGTCACCACACCCAGGTTGCCGACCCCGGAGCCGCCAAACTCGGCAGCGTCTGTGTTCAGTGCTTCCATCCACTCCCCCGCCCACGGCAGACCGAGCCGGAAGTTCTCATGTGGGGTCCCGGCAAAATTGGCGATGCAGACCAGCGGGTTGCCCTGATGGTCGTACCGGATAAAGGACAGGGTGTTGTGGGCGCCGTCGTTCTCGTTGATCCACTGGAATCCCGCCGGCTCGTTGTCCCGGTCGAAGAGAGCCGGGGTGTTCCGGTAGATCTCGTTGAGCTGCCGGACCAGCAGCTGCACTCCCTTATGCTGCGGGGTGTCCGTCAGGTACCAGTCCAGGCCATACTGCTCGGACCATTCCGCTTCCTGGCCGAACTCGGTGCCCATGAAGATCAGCTGCTTGCCCGGGTGGGCCCATTGGAAGGCCAGATAGGCGCGCAGGTTGGCCAGCTGCTTCCAGCGGTCCCCGGGCATCTTGCGCAGCAGGGAGCCCTTCCCGTGCACAACCTCGTCATGGCTGATCGGAAGCAGGAAATTCTCCGTATAGGCGTAGACCAAGGAGAACGTGAGCTTGGCATGGTGGTACATCCGGTTGATCGGGTCCTCGGCCATGTACTCGAGGGTGTCGTGCATCCAGCCCATGTTCCACTTCAGGCCGAATCCGAGGCCGCCGCTGCTGGTGGGTTGGGTGACCCCGGGGAACGCAGTGGATTCCTCTGCGATCATCACGATGCCGGGCACGCGCCGGTAGGCGGTTGCGTTGACTTCCTGCAGGAAGGAAATGGCCTCCAGGTTTTCGCGGCCGCCGTAGACATTCGGGCGCCACTGGTCAGCGGGCCGTGAATAGTCCAGGTAGAGCATCGATGCCACGGCGTCCACGCGGAGCCCGTCGATGTGGAACTCCTCCAGCCAGTAGATGGCGTTGGCGACCAGGAAATTGCGCACTTCCCGGCGGCCGTAGTCAAAAATCAGGGTGCCCCAGTCGGGCTGCTCGCCGCGGAGCGGGTCCCCGTGCTCGTAGAGGCTCTCGCCGTCGAACTTGGCCAGCGCCCACTCATCCTTCGGGAAGTGTCCGGGAACCCAGTCCAGGATCACTCCGATGCCGGCCTGGTGCAGCTTATCGACCAGGTAGCGGAAATCATCCGGGTGCCCGAAGCGGGAGGTCGGCGCAAAGTAGGAGGTGATCTGGTAGCCCCAGGACCCGCCGAAGGGATGCTCGGCCACCGGCATGAATTCCACGTGGGTGAATCCCTGCCAAGTCACGTATTCCGTCAGCTGGTCGGCCAGCTGACGGTAGTCCAGCCCCAGCCGCCAGGACCCCAGATGGACTTCATAGACACTCATCGGTGCATTGTGCGGATCGCGGGCTGCGCGGGCTTCCATCCACTCCGAGTCCTGGAAGGAATACGTGGACTCCACGACGCGGGAACCGGTCAGCGGCGGCACCTCGGTGCCCTGGGCCAACGGGTCGGCCTTGTCCCGCCAGATCCCGTCACGGCCGAGAATCTGGTATTTGTAGCGGGCGCCGGGCTGCACATCGGGGATGAACAATTCCCAGACGCCGGAGCCGCCCAGGGAACGCATTGCGTTGAGCGCGCCGTTCCAGCCGTTGAAGTCACCCATCACCCGCAGGGCCTGCGCGTTGGGAGCCCAGACGGCAAAGCTGACACCGTCGACGTCGCCGAGGATGGACTTGTAATGGTGCACGTTGGCGCCCAGAACGGTCCACAGCTTTTCGTGCCGGCCTTCCCCAATCAGGTGCAGGTCGATTTCTCCCAGTGACGGCAGGAACCGGTACGGATCATCAAAAAGCTGCGGCTCTGCTCCGTCATAGGTCACTTCAAGCCGGTAGTCAGGCACCTGCCCGGGACGTTCCGCGGGCACGGTGCCCACCCAGATCCCGTTGAACTCGTGCTCCAGCTCCACCCGTCCGGCAGGGGTTACCGCAACCACTGATTGGGCCAGCGGGCGCAGGGTGCGGATGGTGACCAGGCCTTGGTCGTCAACATGCGCGCCGAGGATGGCGTGCGGCTGATGGTACCGGCCCTCCGAGACGGCCTGCAGCACGTCGGTGGACACGGGCAGCGGATCGCGGTGGGCGGGCGCCGGCGCCATATCACCGGCGTCGGGCACGACGGCGGCAGAGGCCTGGGCGGGGAGCGCGGCTTCCGGTGTGGCAGCCCCCTGGGGCTCCGCGGGCAGTGCCGGCTCCGGCGAGGAGCCCTTGGACACGTCGGTTTCGGGCTTGGGGGTCTTGTTCACTGGGTTCTCTTCCTGGCTGCTCGTCCCGTGTTCCTGGTTGCGTGCCTGTTCCAGGATCTGGCGAACGGCGGCAACGGGTACACGGATCCACTCGGGACGGTTGCGGATTTCGTAAACGACTTCATAGAGGGCCTTGTCGAGCCACAACGCCAGGTACAACGGATCATTCCGGTTGATCTGGGTTCCGGTTTCCTTCTCGTAGCCCCGAAGGAATGCTTCCGAGGCCGAGGCCGCCCACCGGGCGGCATCGAGGCTGCGGCGCTGCTGTTCCTTGGAGGCGCGCGCTGCTTCGCCGGCGTCGCCGCCGCCTTCCACCAGCGCAACACCGGCCGCGTAGTCAATGGAGCGGAGCATGCCTACCACATCGCGCAGCGGAGCGTCGGGGACGCTGCGCTCGGCGGCCGGACGCAGCGGCTCACCTTCAAAGTCCAGCACCATCCAGCCGTGGGTTCCGGATTTCAGGACCTGGCCCAGATGGTAGTCGGCATGGATGCGTTGAAGGGCGGGCAGCGTCTGCAGGTTGCTGATTTGCCGCAGCAGGTATTCCAGCGGCTCGTCGAACTCCCCGACATAGCTGCGGGCTTCCTTCCATGCCCAGCGGATCCGGTTGCCCAGCGTCTCAAGGAACTCGGCGCGTTCCGCCGCAGTGGGCGGCTGGCTGCCGAAGGCCTGTTCAAGCTGCCGGTGGATCCGGCCAGTGACTGCACCCAGTTCCTCGGCCTCGCCGGCAAAGTCGCGGTTTTCCAGCGCCGCCGCGGAGGCGGTGCGCCAGGCGTCTTCACTGTTGGGGATGAATTCCCGCAGCACGCTCAGGTGTCCGGACACCCAGCCGTTGCCATCGCCGTCGGCCTCCGGATCCCGCCAGCTGCCGGTGACCCAGCCGAGGGTGGCGGGCACATCGCGGGATCCGGCAGCGGTAAGGCTGGCGCTGACCTGCACGTCGGGGCTTTCCCCCGCGGCCAGGACCCGGTAGAACTTCACGATCAGCTGGCTGGGCTCAACGGGCACCACCACCGAGGTGTTGGACTGCTCCCCCTTCATCAGCTTCGCCGGAACTGTCGCACCGAAGGGCGGCCACTGGTCAAAACCGCCGACGGCGACACCATGGGTATGGCCGTCAAGGGACGAGGACGATGTGCGCATCATCTCCAGCCAGGCCGTCACGAACACCGGGTCCGCGGCGCCGTCGTACAGCCAGCGCTCACCCAGCTCCTCGTGCTGGACCCTGCCCAGCAGCGCCGCACCCAGTTCGGGGACTTCAGCACCGTGGTAGCTGACCGGCACGCTGATGATGTCGGTGCGCTGGCCGGAAGCCACCGCAATGAGGTGGACCTCCAGCTCCGCCAGGCCCGACGGGTCCGACAGCCGGACGCCGCCCACCCGGTCCAGCGTGATGTCACGGCCCTTGGCAGGGAACCACCGCTGCTGCGGCAGCCAGGCGGTCAGGAGTTCGGGCAGGGACGGCGTCAGCAGGGTCATTTCTTCGCGGCCTCCGAGATCGGGATCACAGGGATTGCCTCGGTCAGGGGCGAGGCCATATTGGATTTCGCTGACCGCAACCGCAGCCAGTAAAAGTCGTGGCTGCCTAGGGTGAGGGTTAGGGTGCCGTCAGCGGCGAAGGCCGGGAAGGGGGTTCCGCCGAAGGTGTCCCGCAGTCCGCGGCCAGCGAACTCCGGCAGGCTGACGGTGGCCGAGACCGGGTGCTGGGACAGGTTGAAGATGCAGAACATGGTCTCCCCGACCTCGCCTTCGGGGTTGTCCGCCGGCAGCTCCCGCAGGAAGGCCAGGACCGATTCGGCCTCAGTGGGAACATTCCGGTACCCGCCCAACCCAAACGAGGGGTGGGCACGGCGGACCATGATCATCTGCCGGATCCAGTGCAGCAGCGAGCTGGAGCTGGCCAGCTGCGCCTCCACGTTCACGTGGTTGTAGTGGTAGACCAGCGACTGGACGACGGGCAGGTAGAGCTTGCCCGGGTCCGCGGTGGAGAAGCCGGCGTTGCGGTCCGGGTTCCACTGCATGGGGGTTCGGGAGGAATCGCGGTCCTCGAGCCAGATGTTGTCCCCCATGCCCAGTTCGTCGCCGTAGTACAGGAACGGACTGCCCGGCAGCGAGAGCAGGAGCGCGTGGATGAGCTCGATCTCGGACCGGGAATTGTCCAGCAGCGGCGCCAGCCGGCGGCGGATGCCGATGTTGGCCCGCATCCGCGAATCAGGTGCGTACCAGCCGAGCATCGCCTGGCGTTCCTCGTTTGTCACCATTTCCAGCGTCAGCTCGTCATGGTTGCGCAGGAAGGTGCCCCATTGGGCGCCGGCGGGAATCGCGGGTGTCTCCTCCATCGTCTGCACGATGGGGGCGGCCTTCTGGTCGCGCAGGGCGTAGAACAGGCGGGGCATGATCGGGAAATGGAACGCCATATGGCATTCCGCTCCCGTTTCGTCGCCGAAGTACTCCACGACTTCATGCGGCATCTGGTTCGCCTCGGCCACGATCACGCGGCCGGGATAGTTCTCGTCCACCATGGTGCGCAGGTCCTTGAGGAACCGGTGCGTCGAGGGCAGGTTTTCGCAGTTTGTGCCGTCTTCTTCGAACAGGTACGGGATGGCGTCGGCGCGGAAGCCGTCGATGCCCTGGTCCAGCCAGAAGCGGACGACGTCGAAAATGGCCTCGACGACCTTGGGGTTCTCGAAGTTCAGGTCGGGCTGGTGGCTGAAGAACCGGTGCCAGTAGAACTGGCGCCGCACCGGGTCGAAGGCCCAGTTGGATTCTTCGGTGTCCACGAAGATGATCCGGGCGTCTTCGTACTTCTGGTCCGTATCGGACCAGACGTAAAAGTCGCCGTAGGGCCCGTCCGGATCGCTGCGGGATTCCTCAAACCACGGGTGCTTGTCGGAGGTGTGGTTCAGCGGCAGGTCGATGATGACGCGGACCCCGCGGGCGTGCGCCTCGGCCACCAGCCGCTTGAAGTCGCTGATGGTGCCGAACTCGTCCAGGACGTCGTAGTAGTCGGAGATGTCGTAGCCGCCGTCGCGCAGCGGAGACTTGAAGAACGGCGGCAGCCAGAGGCAGTCGACACCGAGCCACTGCAGGTAGTCGAGCTTGTCGATCAGGCCTGTGAAGTCGCCGGAGCCGTCCCCGTTGGCGTCCGAAAAGCCGCGGACCAGCACTTCGTAGAACACGGCCTTGCGGTACCAGTGCGGGTCATTGGTGAGACCGGGTGCGTGCAGCTGAAACGGGTTGGGCACTAGGAGTTCCTCCGGATTGACAGAATGTGGGCAGGCTCAAAATGGGCGTCAAGCCGGACGTAGTTGTGGGCACCCCAGCGCCAGCTCTGGCCGCTGATGAGGTCATCCACCCAGAACGTGCCGTCCTCGTTGAAGTCCTCGGGGTTCAGGTGCAGGGCGGCCAGGTCCAGGGAGACAGTGCATTCCCGGGCGCTGTGCGGGTCGGTGTTGACCACGATGATCAGCGTGTCCTTACTCGACGGGTCCCCCGGATCAACCTGCTTGTGCTTGGAGTAGACCACGGTGGCCTCGTCGGTGCTGGAATGCACGGTCAGGTTCTGCAGCTCCCCGAGCGCCGGATGGAACCGGCGGATATCGTTCAGCCGGGTAATAAAGGGAACCAGGCTGCGGCCCTCGGCTATGGCGCCGGCGAAATCCCGCTGCTTGTACTCGAACTTCTCATTGTCGATGTACTCCTCGGCACCGGGTCGGGCCACGTGTTCGAAGAGCTCATAGCCGGCGTACATTCCCCACAGCGGGCTGGCGGTGGAGGCCAGCACGGCACGGATCTTGAACGCTCCGGGGCCGCCGTACTGCAGGAACTCGGTGAGGATATCCGGTGTGTTCACGAAGAAGTTCGGGCGGAAGAAGGCCGCCGTCTCGGCGGAGACCTCGGTGAAGTACTCCTCCAGTTCCTTCCGGGTGTTGCGCCAGGTGAAGTAGGTGTAGGACTGCTGGAAGCCGGCCATCCCCAAGGCATGCATCATGGGCGGCCGGGTGAACGCCTCGGCCAGGAAGATGACCTCGGGGTGCCGGGCGTTGACCGTCCGGATCAGCCATTCCCAGAACATCAGGGGCTTGGTATGCGGGTTGTCCACGCGGAAGATCTTCACCCCGTGGCTCACCCACATCAGCACGATCCGCAGGACCTCTTCGGAGAGTCCCTTGAAGTCGTTGTCGAAATTCAGCGGGTAGATGTCCTGGTATTTCTTCGGCGGGTTCTCGGCGTAGGCAATGGACCCGTCCACCCGGGTGGTGAACCATTCCGGGTGGCTCTTCACCCAGGGGTGGTCCGGTGAGGCCTGCAGCGCCAGGTCGATGGCTACTTCAAGGTCAAGGTCGCGGGCAGCGTGCACAAAGGCATCGAAGTCCTCGAAGGTGCCCAGGTCAGGGTGGATCGCGTCGTGTCCGCCCTCCGCGGATCCAATGGCCCAGGGCGAGCCGGGATCCTGCGGGCCGGCGACCAGGGTGTTGTTCGGTCCCTTGCGGTGCGTGGTGCCGATGGGATGGACCGGCGGCAGGTAGATGACATCGAAACCCATGCCGGCAACCCGCTCCAGGCTGCGCGCTGCGGTCCGGAACGTTCCGGACGTCCATTCGAGGGTGGCGGGGTCTTGGATGGCGCCTTCGGAGCGTGGGAAGAATTCGTACCAGGCGCCGCGTCCGGCCAGGACGCGTTCGACATGGATCGGGTAGCGCGGGCTGCTGGTCACCAGGTCGCGGAGCGGTTCCCGGCCGACGGCGGCGAGGACGGCGTCGGATCCTGCCGCCGCCAGCCGCTCGTCTACGGGCAGGCCGGTATCGGCGAGCACCTTGGCCGCCGCGGTGAACACCGCGGCGTCGCCGGCATTGGGTCCCTGGTCCGCGCTGCGCTGCTCTGCCGCTGCGGTAAAGAGTGCCGCACCTTCGGCGAGCATCAGCTCCACGTCCACGCCGGCGCCGATCTTGACCTCGGCGTTGTGGTGCCAGGTGCCGTATACGTCAGCCCAGCCTTCGACGGCGAAGCTCCAGTTTCCGGTGCTTTCGGGCCGCAGCGCCCCTCCCCAGCGGTCCAGCCCGATCCCGACGGGGTGCATGCGGATCCGCTGGGCCTCACGCCCTTCCGGGTCATAGAGGACAGCGCTGACTCCCACGAGGTCGTGTCCCTCGCGGAAAACGGTGGCTCCGACCACGATGTCTTCGCCCGGGATGGCTTTGGCCGGGATCCGGCCGCATTCCACGACAGGGGTCACATTGGTGATGGGAATCCGGCCGAACCGGAGTCCGGCGGCGGGCAGGTCATTAGATGGCGTCGCACTGGAACTGGTCACGTACTAGACGTTAGCGACAATCGGGGCAGAATGCTAAGGCAACGTACTTTCCCTGTTTGTTTATGCAGGCCGGGTCCGGTTTTCGTCCATTTCCGCGAGCTCGGCGACGGTGCGCAAGAGTTCGTGGCATTTCGTGGATTCTTTGGTTCATGCAGCACAATATGGACGGGCTTTGCGCTAGCGTAACCGGGGTGAAGGCAATTCGAAGGTTTACCGTCC
Organism: Arthrobacter jiangjiafuii; assembly: GCF_018622995.1. Classification (NCBI taxonomy): domain Bacteria; kingdom Bacillati; phylum Actinomycetota; class Actinomycetes; order Micrococcales; family Micrococcaceae; genus Arthrobacter; species Arthrobacter jiangjiafuii. Next base: position 477,727 of record NZ_CP076022.1, on the reverse strand, counting down.
GAACAGTCCTCCCCGAGAGTATTGCCCCGTTGAGCAAACTCGCTTCCAACCTGCGGTGGTCCTGGCATGAGCCAACCACGCGGTTGTTCGCAGACCTTGATCCTGCCGCGTGGCAGGCCAGCGGCCATGACCCGGTGAAGTTCCTTGGCTCCGTCAGCCGCGCCAGTTTGGAGCGCATGGCGCAGGACACCGGGCTCGTGGAGCGGATTGGTGCGCTTGGCGCCGATCTTGAGGACTACCTCGCCGGCCCCCGCTGGTATCAGTCCCTGGGGGAGGACGCGCCGCGGTCCGTGGCCTATTTCTCCCCCGAATACGGCATCAGTGCCGTGCTGCCGCAGTACTCCGGCGGCCTGGGGATCCTGGCCGGCGACCATCTCAAGGCGGCATCGGATCTGGGTGTCCCGCTGGTGGCCGTGGGGCTCCTGTACCAGGCCGGCTACTTCAAGCAGGCCCTCTCCCGGGACGGCTGGCAACTGGAAACGTATCCGGTCCTGGATCCCAACGGCCTGCCGCTGACCCTGCTGCGTGAGCAGGACGGGACGCCGGCGCGGGTCAGCCTCCCGCTGCCGAACAACAGGCGCCTGCTGGCGCAGATCTGGCGCGCCGACGTCGGACGCGTTCCGCTGTTGCTGCTGGACTCCGATGTCACCGGTAACGACGACGCCGCCCGCGGCATCACCGACCGGCTGTATGGCGGCGGCGGAGACCACCGTCTGCAGCAGGAGCTGCTGCTGGGCATGGGCGGGGTCAAGGCACTGCGCGTGTACGAGCGGCTCACCGGTGCCGCCGGCCCCGAGGTCTTCCATACCAATGAAGGCCATGCCGGGTTCCAGGGCATCGAGCGCATCCGGGAGCTGATGGACACCGGCATGGGGTGGGAAGAAGCGCTGGCAGCCACCCGCTCCAACACCGTGTTCACCACCCATACCCCGGTGCCCGCCGGCATCGACCGCTTTGACCAGTCACAGATCCGGCACTTTTTAAGCGCCGGGCTCGCGCAGTCCGTGCCCACGGACAAGGTCCTCGGGCTGGGCGCCGAAACGTACGACGGCGGCGACCCCGGCAAGTTCAACATGGCCGTGATGGGACTGCGCCTGGCGCAGCGTGCCAACGGCGTGGCCAAACTTCACGGCGAAGTCTCGCGTCAAATGTTCTCGGGCCTGTGGCCGGGGTTCGATGTCTCCGAAATTCCGATCACCTCGGTGACCAACGGGGTGCACGTTCCGACCTGGGTGGATCCGGAACTCACCAAGCTGGCCAGGGAGAAGTTCGGCGTCGAGACGGTGCATGACCGCGACTGGGGCCGTGCGTATGAGATCGCCGACCAGGACCTCTGGGATCTCCGCCGCCGCCTGCGCTCGAACCTGATTGTCGACGTCCGCCGCCGGGTGCGCTCTGCCTGGCGCAAGCGCGGCGCCACGGACCCCGAGTTGGCCTGGACCGACAACGTGCTGGATCCGGACATCCTGACCATCGGTTTTGCCCGCCGGGTCCCTACCTACAAGCGGCTGACCCTGATGCTGCGGGATCCGGCCCGGTTGAAAGCCCTGCTGCTGCACCCCACCCATCCCATCCAGGTGGTGGTGGCTGGAAAATCCCATCCGGCCGATGAGCAGGGCAAGAAACTGATCCAGGACCTGGTCCGGTTCACCGACGACCCCGCAGTGCGGCACCGGATCGTGTTCCTGCCCAACTACGACATCGCCATGGCCCGGACCCTGTTCCCGGGCTGCGACGTGTGGCTGAACAACCCGCTGCGGCCGCTGGAAGCGTCCGGCACGTCCGGCATGAAGTCGGCTATCAACGGCGGGCTGAACCTGTCCGTCCTCGACGGCTGGTGGGATGAAATGTACGACGGCGACAACGGCTGGGCCATCCCCTCCGCCAACCCGAGCCAGGGCGCCCACACCCGGGAGGTTTTCAACCCCGACCAGCGCGATGACCTGGAAGCCGCTGCCCTGTACGACCTGTTGGAAAAGTCGGTCGCTCCCCTGTTCTACGGGAAGGAACCTCCGGCCGAGGCCGGTGCTGCCGGCCCCTCGGACGTGCCTGCTCATTCCCTGCCCCATGAATGGCTGGAAATGGTGAAGCACACGCTGGCCGACCTGGGTCCGGCGGTCTCCGCGAACCGGATGCTGCGCGAGTACGTGAACCGGCTTTACCGGCCCGCCGGCGAGTCCGGCCGGGCGGCCTCCGCTGACGGCTATGCGGCAGCGAGGGATTTGGCCGCGTGGATCACGCGGATCCGCGATGGATTCTCCGCTGTTTCAGTGGAACACGTCGATTCGATCGGCATCACGGATGATCCGCAGATCGGCGACGAGCTCACCGTGCAGGCCTACGTATCCCTGGGCTCTCTGCGGCCCGAGGACGTCAGCGTGGAAGTGGCCTACGGCAAGGCGATGGAAAACGACCAGCTCCGCGATCCCCGGACGGCCGGCCTCGCCCATGTGGAGGACCTCGGGTCGGGGCGGCACCTGTTCTCCGGCACCATCGGCATAGAGAACGCCGGGCCGTTTGGCTACACGGTGCGTGTCATTCCGGTGCACTCCGGGCTGGCGTCCAAGGCCGAACTCGGCCTGGTGGCCAACGCCTAGGCGCGGTACAGGCTGATCGAGTTGGCGGGGAGAATGTCCTTCTCCCCGCCGCGGGTCCTGCTACCGGTCCGCTCAGCCGGCTCAGCGGCGGTGCTCAGCATCAGTTGGTACACCTGGTGGTGCTCGCCATCCATGCCGGAGGCACGCAGTGTCTGCGCATCAGGCAGCTTCACCTCGGTGTCCTCAAGGGTTCCGTTAAGGACCAGCAGTCCTTTCAGGCCGCTGAAGGAGGAGCCGGCCAGCAGCTGCAATACGCGGCAGCCCGGGTCCTCCCACTTCTCCGGGGTCATGGGCTGGCCCTCGGCGTCGAACCACAGGAGCGACGCTTCCCGCGGCTCGGCCGGATACCGGTACGGCTGGGAAGCGAGAAAATCGCGGCGCAGCCGCAGCAGCGTCCGGGTGGTCTCGAGCATCCGAAGCCCGTCGGCATCCAGATGCCAGTCGAGCCAGGCAAGGGGTGTGTCCTGGCAGTAGGCGTTGTTGTTTCCGTGCTGGGTCCGCCCCAGCTCATCTCCAGCGGTGATCATTGGCACGCCCAGCGACATCAGCAGTGTAGTCATCAGGTTGCGGGCGCTCTGTGCCCGTCGGGCAGCTACCTGTTCGTCTGCGGTGGGGCCTTCCACGCCGTGGTTGTAGCTGCGGTTTTCATTGCTGCCGTCCCGGTTGTCCTCCGCGTTGGCCTCGTTGTGCTTGTGGTCATAGGCCGTGAGGTCTGCGAGGGTAAAGCCGTCGTGCGCCGTGACCAGGTTGATGGAGGCCAGCGACGTGCGGCCGGAGCCGGCGAAGAGGTCTGCGGAGCCTGCCAGTGACGCGGCGAGCCGGGCAACGGAACCTCCGGTGCCTCCCGCCGCGAGGGCTGCCTGGTCCCGCAGCCAGAAATCCCGCACGGTGTCCCTGAACCGGTCATTCCAGTCCGCCCAGCCCGGCGGGAAGTTCCCGGTCTGCCAGCCGCCGGGGCCAATGTCCCATGGTTCGGCGATAAGTTTGCTGCCGGCCAGCACCGGATCTCCGGCCACTGCCATCAGGAAGGGGTGCCGGCTGTCGAAATGCCCGTCGGCGCCGCGGCAGAGGGCCGGAGCCAGATCGAACCTGAAACCGTCCACGTGGTATTCGGAGACCCAGTAGCGCAGGGAGTCCACGGCCATCTGGATGACCCGGGGCTGGCTGAAATCGAGGGTGTTGCCGCAGCCTGTGGTGTCCAGATAGCGGCCTTCGCCGTCGTGGCGGTAGTACTGTTCCTCGCCCAGGCCCCGCCAGCACAGCGCCGGCCGGTCCTTGGTGCCTTCGGCGGTGTGGTTGTAGACCACGTCCAGGAGAACCTCGAGGCCGGCATCGTGCAGGGAGCGGACCATGTCCTTGAACTCGTCCTGAACGGCCTTCGGCCCGGCGGCCTGCGCTTCCTTGGTGGCGTAGGAGACCTGCGGGGCGAAGAAACCGAGGGTGTTGTAGCCCCAGTAGTTGGTCAGGCCCAGTTGCCGGAGGTGCTCTTCGTCGGCGTGGAACTGCACCGGGAGCAGCTCCACGGAGGTGATGCCCAGGTCCTGAAGGTACTCCACCATGACCGGATGAGCCATGCCGGCGTACGTTCCGCGCAGTTCTTCGGGGATGCCGGGGTGGAGCAGTGTCTGTCCGCGGACGTGGGCCTCGTAGATGACCGTATCCCGCCAGGGGATGCGCGGCCGCCGCGACTGTCCCCAGTCATAGCTCGGGTCAACGTGCACGGAGAAGAAAAGCGGCGCCCCGCCGTCGGCGCCGGGCGCCTCGTCGATGCCCCGCCCGTAGGGATCCAGCAGCAGCTGAAAGCTGCCCGGCTCCCCCGGCAGTTCCTTCCCGAGAGGCCAGAAGCCGTACCGGCTGCCGTAGCCCAGTCCGGACACCCGCCCATGGTGGATCCCTGCTGCGGACTCGCTGAGGGGTTCCGAAGCCCAGACACCCGGGGCGGTTTCGAAGTGGATTTCCACTCCGGACAGCCCCGGGGCGTCGACCGATACGTTGGCGGTTCCCGGCACTTCAGGAACGCCCGGAATGGAATTCCAGACGCCCAGGGGGAAGGGCCGGGACACCCGCCGTGCGGCGGCCTGGCCCTGCGCAATGCTATTCAGGTCTGCCATGCTGCCTCTCGGATCACTCCGCCTGGGGTCAGGCGGAACGCTGCCGTGAAATCTCGTACAGGCTGATGCCTACCGCCATGGAGGCGTTCAGGGATTCCATGGCCGAGTCAATCGGGATGGAGACGATCTGGTCGCAGTTTTCACGGACGAGGCGGGACAGGCCCTTGCCCTCGGAACCGACGACGATGCAGACCGGGTCCTTGGCCAGGACGATGTCCGGCAGCGACACATCGCCGTCGCCGTCCAGGCCGAGAACGAAGATGCCCATCTTCTTGAAGGCCTTCAACGCACTGTTCAGGTTGCCGGCGCGGGCAACCGGCACGCGGACAGCTGCTCCGGCGCTGGTTTTCCAGGCCGAGGCGGTCATGCCGACGGCGCGGCGTTCCGGCACGATGACGCCGTGCGCGCTGAACGCGGAAGCGGAGCGGATGATCGCACCCAGGTTGCGGGGGTCGGTGATGCCATCCAGCGCCACGAACAGCGGGGCGTTGCGGATGTGGCCCTTTTTCCAGGCTTCGATGGTTTCCTGTGCGAGGTCCATGGGGTCCGCGTATTCGTACGGCGGGATCTGCAGGACCAGGCCCTGGTGCACGGCCTCGTTGGTCATGCGGTCCAGCTCGGGCTTGTGCGTCTCCATGACCGGAAGGCCGCGGTCCGCAGCCATCTTCAGGGATTCACGGACACGGTCATCCATGTCGATGCGGACCGCGATGTGCAGGGCCTTGGCGGGGATGCCGGCGCGCAGCGCCTCAACCACCGAGTTGCGGCCGGTGACGACTTCCTCAGCCACCTTGCCGCGGACGTTGGTACCGCTGCGGCCGCCGGCGGCGCGGGTGTCGCCGCCGCGCTTGGCGGCCGAACGCTCGGCCAGCTGCTTGTTCTTATACGCCTTGTGGTAGGGGCGGTCTGCGGCTTTGGGCGTGGGTCCCTTGCCCTCAAGAGCCTTGCGGCCCAATCCACCGGTGCCCCCGCTGGGGCCCTTTTTGGCTTTACGCATTGCGCCGGGACGTCCGTTGTTGGCCATCGATTACACCTTAAACCTAGAAGAAAGCATTACTTCTAGTTTACGCAGGCTCGCGGGCCACCGCGTTACACGTCCGGGAGTGTACTCCCAAAGCTAAAATCCGGACGATCCCCTGGTTCGTCCCGGCGGACGGTTCAGCCCTGGACCAGGCTCCAGCGGGCCCCCTCCGGAGTGTCTTCCACGGCAATACCGGCCGCCGCCAGGGCGTCCCGGATGGCGTCTGCGCGCGCCCAGTCCTTGGCGGCGCGGGCGTCGAGACGCTGCTGCAGTTGGTCCTGAATCAGGCTGTCCAGCGCCTGGTGTTCCGGTCCGCCGCTGCGTGCCGGCTGCTGCACGGCATCGAGGCCCAGGACACCGGTCATGGCCAGCACAGCTTCCAAGGCCTCCCGGGCTCCCTTTTCGTTGCCCGCGGCCAGCGCGGTGTTGCCGGCGCGGACGGTTTCATGCAGCACCGCGAGGGCCTGCGGTACGTTCAGGTCATCATCCATCGCTTCGCCGAAGGCCTCGGGCATGAACAGGGTTGGCGCCACGGCAAGTCCGCGCTGGCCGTTGCCGTAGAGCTTCCCCTGCGCCTTCTCGATGAACGTGTCGATCCGCTCGACGGCGGCCGCCGCTTCCTGCAGCGACGTCGGGCGGTAGTCCAGGACCGAGCGGTAGTGGGCCTGCCCCAGGTAATAGCGCACCACCCGCGGCGACGCCTCGGCCAGCATCTGAGCGGGGCTCACCGTGTTGCCGATCGACTTGGACATCTTCTCGCCTTCGAAGGTGACCATGCCGTTGTGCATCCAGAAGTTGGCGAAACCGTCTCCGGCCGCCTGTGACTGGGCCATTTCGTTTTCGTGGTGCGGGAAGCGAAGGTCCAGGCCGCCGCCGTGGATGTCGAACTGCGGGCCGAGGTATTTGGTGACCATGGCCGAGCACTCCAGGTGCCAGCCGGGCCGGCCCTTGCCCCAGGGGCTGTCCCAGGCGGCGGTTTCGGGCTCGCCGGCCTTGTGGCCCTTCCACAGCGCGAAGTCGCGCGGATCGCGCTTGCCGCGGGGACCGGCGTCGGGCGCTGCCTGCATGTCGTCGATGTTCTGCCGGGTCAGCGATCCGTACTTGTTCCAGGACCGGACGTCGAAGTAGACGTCGCCTGAGTCGTCCAGGGCGGGGTAGGCATGGCCGGCGTCGATCAGGCGGCCGATGAGCGCGTGCATTTCCGGGATGTGGCCGGTAGCGCGGGGTTCGTAGGTGGGCCGCTGGACGCCGAGCGTGTCATAGGCCTTGGCGAATTCCTGCTCGAAGCGGTACGCCAGTGCCCACCAGGGTTCGTCCGGGACGACGTCGACCGACGCTGCGGCCCCCATGGAGTCAGCTGACTTCGCCAGGATCTTGTCGTCGATGTCGGTGACGTTGCGGACCGTGGTGACGCGGAAGCCGCGGAACTGCAGCCAGCGGGTGAGCTGGTCGAAGGCGATGGCGGACCGGATATGGCCCACGTGCGGTGCGCCCTGCACGGTGGCGCCGCAGTAGTACAGGCTCACCTCGCCCTCCTTGAGGGGGACGAAATCGCGGACCTGCGCAGTTGCGGTGTCATAGAATCTCAAGCTCACCGCTCTAGGCTACCGCGCCTTCCGGACCATGCCGGGCCTTCTACGGACGCAGGGTGCCCTCGACCTGCACGACGACGGCGGTTGCCACCGCGGCGATTCCCTCGCCGCGGCCGGTGAAGCCCAGGGCGTCGGTGGTGGTGGCCGAGACACTGACCGGGGCTCCGGCGGCCCCGCTGAGGATGGCTTCGGCTTCGGTGCGGCGGGGAGCGAACTTGGGCCGGTTGCCGATGAGCTGTACTGCCACGTTGCCGATCTCGAATCCGGCGGCGCGGACGATCCTCGCCGCTTCTGTCAGCAGGGTGGTGCCTGAGGCGCCGGCATATTCGGGCCGGTCAGTGCCGAAGTGCGCACCCAGGTCGCCCAGGCCGGCGGCGGAGAACAGGGCGTCGGCGGCGGCGTGTGCCACCGGATCACCGTCGGAGTGGCCGGCCAGGCCGCGTTCACCCTCCCACAGCATCCCGGCGACCCACAGCGGGCGGGGAGCGTCGTCGGAGGCAAAGGCGTGCACATCGACGCCGATGCCGGTACGGGGAAGATTCACTGCTGGCATGGGTCAGTTCTCCTGGAGGTGGGATTCGCGGGCGAGCACCGCTTCGGCAAGCAGCAGGTCCAACGGCGTGGTGATCTTCAATGAGAGTTCGGAGCCATCCACGACATATACGGTCTCGCCGAGGGATTCGGCCAGCATGGCATCGTCGGTGACTGCGGCGGCCCGCTCCGGATCAAAACCGCGGGCTGCTTCATGTGCGCGGCGCAACAGCGCGGCGTCAAAGCCCTGGGGCGTCTGCACGGCCCGCAGGGAGGAACGGTCCGGAGTCCCGGTGACCCGCAGCGCTGCGATTCCGCCCTCGGCTGGTTCGGTCCCGGCAGTGGTTTTGACTGTATCCGTGACGGCGACGGCGGGAATGACCGCGCCGGCTCCGGCGGCCAGGGCATCAGCCACCCGCCGGAAGACCTGCGGCGGAGCCAACGCCCGGGCTGCGTCGTGGACCAGGATCGCGTCGAGGTCTGCGGGCAGGACGTCCAGCGCGGCGCGGACGGAATCGGCCCGGGTGGAGCCGCCGTCGACCACTGTAAGGGGGACCGTGAGACCTGCTTCCCCGCACAGGCCGCGCATCACCGTGTCGCCGGCGGGAACGGCAACGCTGACGGCCGAGGCAATACCGGAAGCGGCTATCCCGCGCAGGGCGTGGGAGAGCAGCGGAGCGCCGGCCAGCGGGACCTGCGCCTTGGGTATGCCGTATCCCAGCCGCTGGCCGGAGCCGCCGGCTACGAGGATGATACCGATGCGCTGTTCGCGGGAAACTGTTGAAGACACCCCTTCAGCCTAGTGCCCCGGCGGCGGGGCACCACTGGCGGGCCTCCGGACAGAGCCGCGAGGGGCGAAGGCAGGCTGCGCGTGGGCGGTGCTTAAAGACAAAATGCCGGCCCCAACCGGGACCGGCAGCGTGCCGTAATACGTGTAGCTAGTGGAACACCGTTTTACTGCAACGCTGTCTGCTTAGCTCGCCAGAACCTTGTCCAAGACAACTGCGGCCTGGTCCTCGTCTGTCTTTTCAGCCAGTGCCAATTCTGAAATCAGAATCTGGCGGGCTTTCGCGAGCATCCGCTTTTCGCCTGCAGAAAGGCCGCGGTCGTGGTCGCGGCGCCAGAGGTCGCGAACAACCTCTGCAACCTTCACCACGTCACCCGACGCAAGCTTCTCCAGGTTCGCCTTATAACGCCGCGACCAGTTGGTGGGTTCTTCAGTAAGCTCGGCACGAAGCACATCAAAGACATGCTCCAGTCCCTCTTTGCCTACTACGTCCCGAACCCCAACGAGGTCGACGTTTTCAGCCGGTACTTCTATGGTCAGATCACCCTGTGCCACCTTCAGCTTGAGATACATCTTCTCTTCGCCTTTGATGGTCCGCATCTTGATCTCTTCGATCTTCGCGGCACCGTGGTGAGGGTAAACAACTGTTTCGCCAACCTCAAAAACCATGTGGACTATCCCCTTTCCCAACCGCTAGTTTACCATGCGTGCCACACGCCGAGAAGAGTTTTCGCAGGTCAGGTACCTGATCGTGATGCGCCTAGGTAGTATTCGCACCCTCTTCCCGAGCCGGACCTGCGGCGATGCCTGCGCGAACGCGTCTTTCCCAAGCCCCGCGGAAGGGTAAAAATCCAACATTTGAGGGGTTTGCCGATAGGCTAGGCACAAAAGATAGCCACAGGTCGCAAGACCGTCATACCCCAGGAGTTTGTGCTGTGAGATTCACACCGAAGAACCGGGCGCAGCGAGCAGCTGCCGCCGGTGTAATTGCGCTGGCCGTACTGGGAGTCTCCAGCTGCAGCGTAGTGAACGAGCAGGCAACGGTGCGTGAATACTCCCCCTCGGACGGCATCGTCGAGAACGTGGGCGACGCGGAACTGCGCAACCTCCTGGTAGTCAGCAACGGCGGCGGCGAAGCCGGCCGGCTGCTCGGCACGGTTATCAACACCTCCGATGCGAGCATGGACTTCACGCTGGACCTCGGCGGCTCCAACCTCTCCTGGACCATCGCCTCCGGCGACAAGGTGGTCTTCGAAGACGTCACCGACGTCGCCGAGGTCACGGTGGCCAGCGTCGATGTCCTCCCCGGCACCGGAATCAGCGCCGACGCCAGCACCGGCTCGGAAACCGCCACCCTGAACGTGCCAGTGGTTGACGGCACGCTGGAGGACTACCGGGCATACCTGCCCACGCCGTCCCCCACACCCTCGGATACTGCCACCATGGTCCCCTCGGACATGGCCACCGAAACCGGCGTTGCTCCCACGGAGTCCGCTGAATCGCAGTAACAAAAACCTCAGCACTGCTGAAAAGGGACGCCGCTGAAGCGGCGTCCCTTTTCTGTTAAGGCTTCCCCTACCGCGTACCGCGGTCAGGCTTCAAACTTGTAGCCCAACCCTCGGACGGTCACCAGATGGCGGGGCAGCGACGGGTCCGGTTCGATTTTCCCGCGCAGCCGTTTGACGTGCACGTCCAGGGTCTTGGTGTCTCCCACATAGTCGGCTCCCCAGACCCGTTCAATGAGCTGCCCCCGGGTCAGGACCCGGCCGGAATTGCGCAGCAGCAGTTCCAGCAGCTCAAACTCCTTCAGGGGCATGGGGACCGCTGTCCCATTGACGCTGACCACGTGCCGGTCCACATCCATCCGCACCGGACCGGCTTCCACCGCGGGCCCGGCCAGCTCCCCGCCGTCGTTCCGGCGGCGCAGCACGGCACGGATCCGTGCCAGCAGCTCGCGGGAGCTGTAGGGCTTGGTGACGTAGTCATCGGCCCCGATCTCCAGGCCCACCACCTTGTCGATTTCCCCGTCGCGGGCGGTCAGCATGATTACCGGAACGTCCGAGCGCTGGCGGATCTGCCGGCAGACCTCTGTGCCGGACTGGCCCGGCAGCATCAGGTCCAGCAGCACCAGGTCAGCCCCGAACCGGTCAAACTCGGTCACGGCGTCGTACCCGTTGTCCACGACGCTGACCTCGAATCCTTCCCGTCCCAGCAGATAGGAAAGGGGGTCGCTGAAGGACTCCTCGTCTTCGACCAGCAGGATCCTGCTCAAGCACTGACTCCTTGTTCGCGGTTGCCGTCGCCGGCGGTGGTGTCGGAGGTTTCCATTTCGGGCAGCCGGACAGTGAAGGTGGAGCCCTGGCCCGGCTGGGACCACACGTTGACTTCGCCTCCGTGGTTGGCCACAACGTGCTTGACGATGCTCAGCCCCAGCCCGGTTCCACCGGTATGGCGGGACCGGGCACTGTCGATCCGGTAAAACCGTTCAAAGATGCGCTCCTGCTCCTCGGCGTCGATTCCCGGGCCCTGGTCCGTGACGGACACCTGGGCCATGCCGTCCCTGGACCGCAGCCCAACACCCACCCGGCTGCCCGCCGGCGAGTACCGGATCGCGTTGTCAATCAGGTTGCGGAAGGCAGTGGTCAGCATTTTCGCGTCCCCGTACACCAGCCCCTGAACCGAACCGCCAACCACGACGGTGGTGTTCCGGGTCTCTGCCGGCAGCCGGGTGGCTTCGACTGCATCGTTGACGAGGGAATTGATGTCCACTTCCCGGGCGCGGTCCACCATGTCGGTGCTCTGCAGGCGGCTCAGTTCAATAATGTCCTGCACCAGGGCGGTGAGCCGGGTGGATTCCTTGCTCATCCGGGCAGCGAACCGCCGCACTGCCTCTTCGTCTCCCGCGGCGTCGTCCAGCGCCTCGGACAACAGGGAGATGGCGCCCACCGGCGTCTTGAGTTCGTGCGAAACGTTGGCGACGAAGTCATTGCGCACTTCTTCGGTCCGTGCGATTTCAGTGCGGTCGTCCGCCAGGATGAGGATGTACTCCTCCCCCACGATGGCCACCCGGACGTGCAGGATTGTGCTTCCCTGGCCCAGCGGTCCGCGCTGCAGTTCCAGTTGCCGTTCCTCGATGACGCCGTCGCGCCGGACGCGCGCTGTCATCTCCAGCAGTTCGGGCGGAACCAGCGTGTGGCCGCGGACCAGGCCGAAGGCGTAGGAGCCGGGACTGGCGCGGACGACGCCGTCGATCGCGTCCACCACAATGTAGGCCCGGCCGATTGCAGCCAGCACTTCGGCTGCCCCGTCGGGGATGGCCGGGTCGTCGCTGGCTGCCATTTCCTTCCGCTGGCGTTGGCTCGCCGCAAACGCGAGTACGCCGAAGACCCCCACGGCCAGGCCGAGGATCCCGGCTATCAGGCCCAGCAATACAGGATTCACTCTCCTAGCTTAGGCTGAGGCGGACGATGCGGCAGGACCCCCGGTGGCATATGTCCAAGCGTTAAACTAACGTTCATCTTAAGTAGCCCAACGGTTAACACCCGGCTGAAATCCTGTCCTCAAGGCTGTAACGAACAGCCGCGGATTGTTTGCCGTGAACCGCCCCAACCGAAAGGACTCCGAAGTGCGTAAGGTTTTCCAAGCCGAGCTTCATCAGATTGGCGAAGAGCTGACCCAGATTTCCGAGCTGGTCACCGAAGCGATGCAGAAAGCCACCCTCGCCTTCGAAGGTGCCGACACCGAGCTGGCGCAGGATGTCATTGCCGCCGATGCCCGGATCGATTTCCTGCAGAATGACCTCGACGAGCGCGCGATTGACGTCCTGGCCCTGCAGGGTCCGGTAGCGAGCGACCTGCGGATGATCGTGGGATCCCTGCGGATGAGCGCGTCGCTGGAGCGGATGGGTGATCTGGCCCGGCACATTGCCCAGCTGGCCCGGCTGCGGTACCCCGAGCATGTGGTCCCCGAACCCATGGTGGCCACCTTCAGCGAAATGGCCCGCCTTGACCTCCAGATTTCCCAGCTGCTGACGGAGCTGCTGGAGACCCGCAACCTGGATCTGAGCAACGACATTTACGCCTGCAACACCCGGATCAACGAGTTGCACGCCAGCGTCTTCAAGGCCATTGCCTCGCCGGACTGGAATATCTCCGCCGTCAGCACGGTGGACCTGACCCTGGCGAGCCGGTACTTCGAACGGTTCGCCGATCACGGTGTGTCAGTGACCCGGAAGGTCAACTACCTGGTGACCGGCGAATGGCAGCCGCTCTCCGAATCCAGCCGGTAGCCGGCAGCAAGAATCCGGTGATCAAAAGCTGCTAGATACAGGTAAGGGCGGCCCCGCGGGGCCGCCCTTACCTGTTCATCCGGAACTTGAAAGAACCAGTGCTACTTCTTGCCCTGGTTGGCCACTGCCTTGATCGAGGCCGCAGCGGCTTCCGGATCCAGGTACGTGCCGCCGGCCTTGACGGGCTTGAGGTCCTCATCCAGCTCGTACACGAGCGGGATGCCGGTGGGGATGTTGACGGCGGCGATATCGGCGTCGCTGATCCCGTCCAGGTGCTTGACCAGGGCGCGCAGCGAGTTGCCGTGAGCGGCGATCATGACGGTCTTGCCGGTCTTGATGTCAGCGGAGATGTCCGATTCCCAGTACGGCAGGAACCGCTCGAGGACGTCCTTGAGGCATTCCGTGCGGGGCAGCTCGTCCTGGGCCAGGTCGGCATACCGCGGATCGTGCGCCTGCGAGAAGTCACTGTCATCGGGCAGGGGCGGCGGCGGGGTGTCGTAGGAACGGCGCCAGAGCATGAACTGCTCTTCGCCGTATTCCGCGAGGGTCTGCGCCTTGTCCTTGCCCTGCAGGGCTCCGTAGTGGCGCTCGTTCAGGCGCCAGCTGCGCTTGACATCAATCCAGATGCGGTCTGCCGCACCCAGGGCAATGTTGGCGGTGTTGATGGCCCGCTGCAGGCGGGAGGTGTAGAGGATGTCCGGCAGGAGATCATTCTCCACCAGCAGCTCGCCGCCCCGCAGGGCTTCGGCCCGGCCAAGGTCCGTCAGATCCACGTCCACCCAGCCGGTGAACAGGTTCTTTTCATTCCATTCGCTCTGGCCGTGGCGCAGAAGGATCAGTTTGTAAGTCATACCACTCATGGTAACGGAGGACCCGCGGACGGCGGCAGGGAAGTCACTCCTCCCGGCCCTGTTTACGCACGGATGTCCGGCCGCGGCCGCCGTCAGGAGCAGCGCGCCCCGCCGCGTAACATTGTTTCGTGCAAAAACCGCAGAAACCCGTAGGAAATGTGACCAGGGGCACTACAAACCCGAACAGACTGCGGCGGGTGGATCGTTGGTTGGCCGGGCCGCAGGGCTGGCGGCTGCGGCGGGCGGCGGATCCGCTCATCATTGACCTGGGTTACGGCGCGGCCCCGACAACCGCCGTCGAACTGCATGCCAGGCTCGGTCGGGTACGCCGCGACGTCGACGTCGTCGGTATCGAAATCGATCCGGCCAGGGTGCGCTCCGCCAAGCCGCTGGAGCGTGAGGGACTGTCGTTCCGGCAGGGCGGCTTCGAGCTTCCGGTGGAAGGCCGCCGCCCGGTCATGGTCCGCGCCTTCAACGTGCTGCGCCAGTATTCCGAGGACGAGTACGAGGCGCACTGGGACATGGTCCGGTCCCGGCTGGCCGTTGGCGGCATTTTTGTGGACGGCACCTGCGATGAAATCGGGCGCCGGGCCACGTGGGTGGAGCTGGATCCCCATGGGCCGCTGTCGCTGAGCATCTCGCTGCGGTTCGGCGCGTTCACCCTGCCGTCGGATGTGGCCGAGCGCCTGCCGAAGGCGCTGATCCACCGCAATGTGCCGGGCGAGAAAGTCCACGCCCTGCTGCAGGCGATGGACACCGCATGGATCCAGGCTGCACCGCAGGCCTCCTACGGCAACCGGCAGCGGTGGCTGGCCATGTGCACCGCGCTGCGCGCTTCGGGCTGGCCGCTGCTGAACGGCCCGGCCCGCTGGCGGCTGGGCGAAATCACTGTTGCCTGGGACGCCGTCGCGCCCGGCTGATGCCTGCCCCTTTCAGGGAAACGGGCGCTACCAGCGTCCGTACGGTCCCGAGCCGCGGCCGGAGCCGCTGACGGACGGCTTCACATCTGCCAGATAGACGCTGGCAGCCACGAGCGCCACCAGGGTGAAGGGCAGCAGCGACCCGGCGGCGAGCGTGCTCAGCAGCCCCACCGCCACCGAGCCTCCGGTCATCCCCAGCCAGAAGCCCTTGGTGCGCTTGTCAGCGGCTTCGAAGACCGGAGCTTTCCGGCGCAGCGCATCCTGGAACGCCCAGAGGGCAATCAGCAGCGTGGCCAGGCCGAGGGCCCGGTACAGGAGAGGCTCGAGGAGCAAGACGTAGATCACCGCTTCAGCCTACCGCGCCAGTGCCTGGGACAGGTCGGCCCAGAGGTCTTCGACATTTTCAATCCCGACGGAAAGCCGCAGCAGGTTCTCCGGCACGGTCAGCGGCTCCCCCGGCTGGCGCCGGCGGCGCTCGATCAGCGATTCCACTCCACCCAGCGACGTGGCCGGCAGCCAGAGTCGCACCTTTTCCGCCACGGCCTGCGCTGCCGCGGCTCCGCCGGCCACTTCAATGCAGAGAATCGACCCGAACCCGTCCATCTGCTTGGCCGCCCGCTCATGGCCGGCGTCGTCGGGCAGGCCCGGATAGCGGACCGCTTCAACCTGCGGATGGGCCAGCAGCCGCTGCGCCAGGGTACCGGCGCTTGCCTGCGAGCGCTCGATCCGCAGGGCCAGGGTCCGCAGGCCGCGCAGGGCCAGCCACACCTCGAAGGGGCCGCCCACAGCGCCGTGCAGCGAGCGGTACTGGTGCAGGCGTGCGTGCAGCTCCCCGTCCGAGGTGGCCAGCGCACCAAGCACCACATCCGAGTGCCCGGCAAGGTACTTGGTCACGGAATGGAGCACGACGTCGGCTCCCAGTTCCAAGGGCCGCGTCACCAGCGGCGTGGAGAAGGTGTTGTCCGCGACAACCAGCGCCCCGACGTCGCGGGCTGCGGCGGCCAGGACCTCGATCTCTGCCACTTCGAGCATGGGGTTGGTTGGGCTTTCAATCCACAGCATGTCCGCCGGGGCGGCAGCCGCTGCGGCGTCGCCTGTTGAGGAATCTGTTCCGGAGGCCGTTCCGTGCAGGGCGGCGAGGACCTCGGCGGTATTGGCGATGTCCACGGTCCGGATGGTGAACCGCCCGTTGGCTGCCTCCCCGGCGGCCAGAAGCAGTGAGCCCTGATAGCTGTGCCGGGGCATCACCAGGATTCCGCCGGCGGGAACCAGAGAGAGCGCCGCCGCCACAGCTGCCAGACCTGAGGAGTAGACCAACGCCGGAAGGGCAGCCCCTTCGAGTTCGGCGAGCGCAGCCTCGAACGGGTCCCAGGTGGGGTTGGAGTAGCGGCCGTACACGCGCTCGCCCGGCGCAGGCGTGCCGGTGCCGTGGAAGGTGGAGGAAAGCACTATCGGCGGGTTGACCGGGGCGTCCGGCTCACGGGGCGGACGGCCGGCGGATACCACCACCGTGTCCGGGGACAGCTTCCCGCTGGAATGACCGTGCGGTACTGGGCTCTCTGAAGGCGCGGGACTCATGGCTACAGCGTAGTGGGCGCCTGCTCCCTAGACGAAGCGCCCGCCGGGGGTGGGATCGGGGTCGCGGGGCTGGCGGAGCGACATAATCCCCAGGATGGCGCAAAGCAGCGCGGCGAAGGCGATGGATGCCCCGTTGAACCAGGTGTCCGCCAGGAAGCCGATGGCTCCTCCCCCGGCGAACCCCAGCAGCACGAGGAAAAAGACCCCTGACCAGTAGATGTTCGGTTCGCCGTTGACTCCCTTTTTGGAGAAGGCGGACTGCATCAGGAAATTGAACGCCATCTGCACTACGAACGTCACGGCCACTGCCCCGTAGAGCATGCCGTGGTTCTTGTGGAAGGAATTGCCAAGGCCCCCCGCAACAAAGCTCACCCCGAAGGCGATGTAGCGCGGGTCCATGTCGGTTAGCGCCGCAAGCAGGGTGCCGATGACCAGCAGTGCGAACAACGCGAACAGCATTCCTGGCGTGAATGATCTGCCGCTGCGCAGGAAGGCAGTCATTAGCACCCCGGACAGCGCCGAGCCCACCCCAAAGCACAGCACCGACACGATGGCGGGCGTGAATTTAGCCCAGTCACCGTCCACCAGGTAAAAGCCGCTGGACACCACGTTGCCGGACTGGACGGTGGCGAAGGTATCGGCGTGGGCAAGGGTCCAGGCGTTGAGCAGACCGGCGACGAATGCCAGGAGGAAGCCGATGAACGGCTGTTCCATCAACGGGAAACGGATGACTTCCGGATGTTTGTGAACGTACTGCACATCCGATGGAGGCGTGGCGGGAGCACTCATGGGCTCGCTTCCTTCCAGTGGACTGATGGCACGGCCACGCGCGGAGGAGCAACGCTATGCTCCTCCGCCCGCGGCCGGACCTTAGTGCCGGCTCTGGTACGGGCCCCGGAACACATCTGTTGCCCGCAGTGGATTGGTCGGCGAATGGCCCGAGCCTGGGCTGGAGCCACCGCCTGCCCCGCTGCCGCCGCCGGATACACCGGAGCCGGCCCCGGAATCCTGCGGACCCCGGAAGACGTCGGCGGCCCGCAAGGGATTGGTGGGCGAATGCCCGCCCGGCGGGCTGGATGGGCCGGATGAGCCTGAGGACCTTGCTGAGCCGGAGGACCTCGATGGCGTCCGCGGGGTCTCATGCGGACCGACGAAGACATCGGTGGCCCGCAGCGGATGGGTTGCACTGGGCACGGCCTTCCTCTCCTTTCGGTTTTTGCCGCCGGATGTGGCGGGTTCCCTGCCCGGCGGATGGGCTCTGCGCGTGGCAGCCAGGGCATCGGTGACGGCCACGAACCGGGTCAGATGCGAGCGCACCGCCTGTTCGGCCGCCGCGCGGTTGTCCACCCTGCCGTGGTGCAGCGTAAAGCTGAGCCCCCACGGGTTCCCGTTGAGGTGGTTGATGACGGCGTCGGCGCCGGAGGGCGGTACGAGCACGCAGCCCCATATCGCCGCCACGGCATTCAGCTCAGCCACCACATGCTCCTGGCCTGCGTGCAGATAGGCGCCGGTAGCCATCGCCGTGAAGGTCTTGTCAATGAAAGCCCCGGTCTCGGCGGCATCGTGATGCTCGTCAATGAAGGCTTTCATTGCGGCAGACAACAGCCCGGTATGTGCCGGTGAACTGAAGATGAAGCCGTCCGCCCAGGCCAGATCGTCACCCCTGGCCATGATGGCCCTCGCCCCGGGTGCCATCTGGCCTGCCAGAACCAGCTGCTTCACTCCCCGCAACCGGTATTCCGCCCCGAGGCCGGCAAGCACGGGCCGGATCAGTGCGGCGAGGTCCGCATTGGCACCGAACAGGCTGGAAGAGACAACCAGGATACGGGCCACCGGTCAGCCCTTCCGGACCTTCGACTGGTCGTACCAGATGACTGGTGACGGCTTTTCATTCATCGGCATGGACTCAACGAAGTCCGTGGAAACATTCAGGTGGTCTGCAACGATGTAGGCAGGGTTGGACGCCAGCCACTTGTTCGCCGAAACCTCGCTGTACTGCGGGTTCTTGAAGACCTCCAGGTAGACGATTCTCTCGTCGCCGATGTTCTGCACATAGTGTCCGGCGACCCGTGGAACCACACCGACGTCGCCGGCTTGGTAGTTGAAGGTCCGGGCAATTCCGCCGGAATCGAAAATCGTCATCTTCCCGCGGCCCTGCACCCAGTACTGCCACTCGGAACCGCTCGGGTGCCAGTGCAGCTCACGCATGCCGCCCGGTTCAATCTCGACGAACGCCGCGGAGATGGTCTTGGCCGCCGGGAAGACGTTTTCGTCCACGATCCGTACGGTTCCGGCCTCCGAAACGATGGGGGTGGCGGTTTCCATGTGGAAGCTGAACATGTCCGGCACCCTCCCCTCCGGTGTCGGCCGCTGGACCTCCGAGATGGGCCCGGGGACTTCGGCCTTAAAGATGTATTTCTCGTCCTGCGGGAAGGACGAAATATCTGCGACGTCCCTTTTCAGGTTGGCTGCCAGCACATCCCGCGGAACATGGGCGAACCAGTCGCTGAGCAGGAAGGTGTTGTACTCCGAAAAGTCCCCGTCGCTAAAGACAAGGAGGAATTCACAGCCCTGGTCCAGTCCCTGGATGCTGTGCGGCAGGCCGGCCTCGAAATTCCAAAGGTCACCGGCAACAACATCGTCGATGAAGTACCGCCCCTTTTCGTCGATGGCGGTGACCCGGGCGTTGCCCGTGATCATGAAGCCCCATTCCGCTTCCTTGTGCCAGTGCAGTTCCCGATATGCGCCAGGCTGCAGACACATGTTCACGCCGGCCAAATCGGTGGAAATGGGCAGTTCCCGGTTGGTCACTTCTCGCGTCCATCCGCCCGGCTGCAGGCGCTGATGGGCGTCGGAAAAGCTGAACCTACAGTTGGGAAGGACACCGCCGTCCCGGGGCGGCGGGACAAGCATGTCGGGATTTTCCTTGTCCCGCCAAATATCCCGGGGGCCCAGATCGATCCAGCCCTTCCCGTCTGCCTCACGGAAAGGCTGGGGAAGGTTGTCCGTCTGGACGCTGTCGGTTCCTGCGCCCGTCGAGGGCTCGACTCTTGTGGTATCCGTCATGAGATGATCCTTCACTCGATGCGGCTGCCGCCTGGCGGAGTCTCCGCGGCTCCGGCGGGTCACCTTTAAACGGTAGGACGGGCCAAAAAGGGTGTATACCTGCGTCGTCCTTTTGGCACGCAGCGGCAGTGAAAACGTGGGAGCTGTTCTCTTGCCGCCCGGCGTGGGCTACCCTCGCGACATGGAATCTGCCTCCCGGCTCCTCCCCGGCACAGACTTCGGCCTGACCATGTGGACTGCACCCAATCCCTTTGACGAACCGACTTCCTACGCCCTCATCCATCCGTATACGTCCGACGCCGGCACCGGCTTGGCGCAGACGGCCGCGGAACTTGGGCTGCGGCGCCTCGATGAAGACCGGGACATCCTGCCCCTGGGCACCAACATCATGTATGTCTCGCTGCGGGCCCAGCAGGTGGAATTCTGCATCCGTGATGAGATCTGGGCCCGCCACCCTGTCACGGACGACTGGACCGGCAATGCCATCGGGCGCCGGTATGTGGTCTTCGTCCTGGGCACCGAGCCGCTGATGGACGACCAGGACGCGGAGACCATCTCCGCGTACCTTAAGCAGCACGCGAGCATTTACACCGCACTCGTCAAGATCCGGCTGCGTGTGGATAAACCCTAGGACTTAGGTCCCCGGGGACGGCGGGAACGGCTCCGCCTTCCACTCCGGGTTGATGCGGAGGGACCGTTCGCGCAGCGAATCATAGACCGGAGCCGATCTCACCGCCATCGCTGCCAATACTGCCGCTCCGGCCGCCACCAGCATCGGAACAGTTACCGTGGTGATGGCCGTCATCTCGATGATCAGCACGATCCCGGTGAATGGCGCCCGCACCACAGCCGCGAACATGGTCGACATGCCGACGATGGCCATCGCTGTTCCGAACTGATCACCAAGCTGCGGAAACACCCACCGACAGGCTTCTCCAAACAGCACCCCGGCGAGGGCTCCCAGAGCCAGCAGCGGTGCAAACAGTCCGCCGGGAGCCGCTGCGGCGTAGGAAAGCGGTCCTGCCAGGAACCGGATGGCGAGATAGGCCAGCAGCGCCGGGACGGTGAAGGCTTGTCCGGCCAGCAGCAGCTGGGTCAGTGCGTCACCGCCGCCAACGGCAAGGGGATCCACAAAGACCACGGCACCGACCGCGGCACCGATTACACCCCCGCGCACTGTTCCCGGCAGGCGGTGCAACCCATCCGCGACAGCCAGCAGGCGTATTAGCACCACGTTGTAGCCGGCCCCCAGCAGCCCCAGCAGTGCGCCGAAGACAGCAAAGAGGGGCAGCAGGAACAGTGGTGGATTGCTGACCGCGGAAACGGAAAAATCCGGCTGGTCGCCAATGATCAGCCGGGCGCATCCGACGGCCACGGCCACGCCCAGCAGGGTGGGGACGACCATGCGCCAGCGGAAGGACTTGGTCACTTCCTCGAAAACGAACAGGGATCCGCCCACCGGGGCGTTGAACGCCACCGCCAGGCCCGCACCGGAAAGGGCGATCTGCATGGCCGCCACGTCGTCCCGGCCCATCCGCGCGGTACGGGCCACCGCCAGCCCGATCGCCGAGCCCATATGGATGGTCGGCCCTTCCCGGCCCAGCACCAGCCCGGCACCGATGGCCAGCGAACCGCCCGCGAAACGCACCGGGATCACGCTCAGCGGCGGCGGCATCATCTGGTTGCGGTAGACAGCTTCCACCTGCCCGATCCCGCTGCCCGCCGATCGCGGCGAGAACCGCACGAGGGCGACGGCGAGCGCGGCGGCAGCAGCGCAGACGAGGACCGGCGCAAGGATGCCCCCGGGGATGTCCTGGGCCCAGCCCGACAGACCGCTCCGCAACCGGTCCAGTTCGTGCAGCACCCAGCGGAACGCACCACCGACAAATCCGGTTCCGGCACCTGCCAGGATGGCAGCAACGCCGAGCACCAGCAGGTTCCCCGGGGCATTGGCACCGCCGCTGTCCTTCGCTCGCGCCATAACAGCCTCCCAGCGATAGAAAATTCATCGTATGCATCGCCGGTGGGGTGGCAAAGACCTAGGCTTTGACGGATGAATGCGAGGACCAAATCCCATCGGGTGCCCGTAGTGGTTTTCGACGACGGTTCCCTGACCCGGAACGGACTTGAGCGGGTGGCCCGCTACGCTTCCGAGGCCCATCTGGTGGGCGGCCTACGCGGGCCTGCCCTGACCGGGCTGCTGGGCGGCTTCGGCGTGCCGGTGCGCGAACAGGCCCCCGGCGACGCGGGCATTGGCCCTGCCGCGGAACTTGCTGCCTCCCGCGCCGCAGTGCTGGTGACCGGCACGCCGCTGGACCCCCAGGGGTGGCTCACCGCGCTGGCTGCTGCGGCAGACGGAATTCAGCGAAACGGCTTGGTGGTCCATGTTCCGGCCGCCGGGCACACCGGCTCGGCCGGGGTGACAGCCTTGACGCCGGCGGCGCAGTCGTGGACCGGGCCGCTGGGCGCGGCGTTCAGCACCGTGGCCGCGCTGCATGCCGACACCTCCGCAGGCTCCGGGGAAGCAGCGGACGTGTTGGAAGCCGGCGCCGCGGATTGCCTCTTCATTTCCGCAGCCGTGCCGTACCCGGAACAGGTTCAGGAGCCGGCTGCGGAACCGGCATACGCCCTCAGTGCCGCCGATACGGTGCTGGCGGTGCTGACCGACACTGCTATTGAGGTGACCAACCGGTCGCCGGTCCGCGTCCGGGTACGGGTGCGGCTGGGTGCAGCCGGGGAGCCCGCGCAGGATCTGGGCGCCGTCGAAGCTGATCTGGATTCCGGGGTGTACGGGAGCTTTGCGCTGGCGGATGTCGGGTCCCTGGCGGGGCTCGAGCCGCCCCACGGCGTCGAACGCCATTGGAGCCATGAAACGGAAACGGTGTACGACGGCGGCACCATCCACATCAACGGACTGGACATCCGGTTCCTGGACGTTGACGGGGAAACGATAGCGGTGGGCAGCTACGGGACCCGGCAGGGCCTGCATGTGGGGGTCAATGCGTCCGAGCTGGGCAAGGTCCTGGGGTCCTCCCTGACATCGGTGGCTGCCGCATTTGAGCGGATGGCGGCCCGGCGCGGCGCCGCGTTGGCGGATTTGCTCGGACTCCTGGCAACGCCCCGGGAGCAGTCCTCCCTGGCACCGGCCTCCCAGCCTGACTAGGTAGGCTAGGGAGGGTGAGTACAACTGATTCCCCCGCCGGCACCGCAGGCCTGTTCATCGCATTCGAAGGCGGCGACGGCGCCGGCAAATCGACGCAGGCCCAGCGCCTGACCGCAGCCCTGCAGGAGGCCGGCCGTACCGTGGTCCGCACCCGGGAGCCCGGCGGAACCCCGGTGGGCGAGCAGCTGCGCTCCCTGGTGCTGGAACACGGCAACGGCGAGATCGATGCCCGCACCGAGGCCCTGATCTTCGCCGCTTCCCGGGCAGCTCACGTGGCCCAGGTGATCCGGCCGGCGGTGGAACGCGGCTCGGTGGTGGTCTGCGACCGCTACATCGACAGTTCAGTGGCCTATCAGGGCTCGGGCCGGTCCCTGGGCACCGAGGAGGTGCGGCAGCTGAACATCTGGGCCACCGAGGGCTTCACCCCGGACCTGACCGTGCTGCTGGATGTGGATCCGGAACAGGGAAGGTTACGGCGCACCGCCGGTGACGCCCCCGAGGACCGGATGGAGTCCGAGCCGGATGCCTTCCATCTGCGCATCCGCCGGACTTTCCTGGAACAGGCCACGACGGATCCGGGACATTATCTGGTGCTCGACGCCGCACGCCCTGTGGATGAGCTGGCCGGCGCCGTCCTGGCCCGGGTACTGGAACTGCTGCCGTGAGTGTCTGGGATGATCTGCAGGGCCAGGCACCGGTAGTCGACCAGCTGCGCCGCGGCGCCGCCCAGGCCACCCCCAACCACGCCTGGCTGTTCACCGGCCCGCCCGGCTCCGGCCGGTCCAACGCCGCCCGCGCCTTCGCCGCGGCCCTGCTCTGCGACCAGCCGGACCCGGCGCTGCGCGGCTGCGGCGAGTGCAAGGCATGCCGCACCGCCCTGGCCGGGTCCCATGCCGACGTCACTTCCGTCACCACGGAGAAGGTGACGATCAGCATCGATGAGGCCCGGGACCTGGTCCGCAAGGCCCAGGACAAGCCCTCCACCGGCCGGTGGCGCGTGATCATCGTCGAGGACGCCGACCGCATGCAGGAACGCAGCACCAACGTTCTGCTCAAGGCCATCGAAGAGCCGCCGCCGCGCACCATCTGGCTGCTGTGCGCCCCCAGCCCGGGCGATGTCCTGGTGACCATCCGCTCGCGCTGCCGTGCAGTGAGCCTGCGCCTGCCTCCGGTGGAGGACGTCGCCGAGCTCCTGATCCGCCGGGACGGCATTGACCCTGCCATCGCCCGGGATGCTGCCCGCGCCGCGCAAAGCCACATCGGCATCGCGAAGCGGCTGGCAACCGATGAGGGCGCCCGCAGCCGGCGCGAGGCGATCGTGAAGCTGCCACTGTCGCTGCGCAATGTGTCCGGGGCGATGAAGGCCGCCGCCGACTTGGTGGCCCTGGCGGAGGCCGAAGCCACCAGTTCCTTTGAACAGCGCGACGCCGCCGAGAAGCAGTCGCTGCTGGCCTCGCTTGGCGCGGGGGACGGTGGCACGCTGCCGCCGTCGATCCGCAGCCAGGTAAAGCGGCTGGAGGAAGACCAGGTCCGCCGGGCCAAGCGGTCCAAGAACGATTACTTCGACCGGGCCCTCACCGATCTGCTCTCCTTTTACCGGGACGTCCTGATGCTCCAGGTCGGCAGCGGAGAAACCCTGGTCAACGAATCGCTCCGCCGGGAGCTGACCGAGTACGCCTCGCATGGCTCACCGGAGCAGACCCTGCTGCGCATGGAGGAAATCAACGTGGTCCGCCGACGGCTGGTATCCACAAACGTGGCACCGCTGCTGGCCATCGAGGCAATGGCCGTTAGCCTGTTATAACCGGTGCGGGGGTGCTCGCACCTTCCGCACTCCCGCACCCCAGCAACCGCACCAGGAGCAGAAATGACCCCAGCCCGCCGCCGATTTGCCCCGCTCGCGCTGGCTGCGGCCTCCGCCGTCGTCCTCCTGTCCGGGCTGGTGTCCTGTACCGGAGAGGACTCAGGGAGGGAGGCCGCCGGGCCTGCGCAGCCCTCGGCGGGCACTGTTACGGCCGGGCCGGACGTCATCGGCGACGTCCCGGCAGACCTGGCGCCCTTCTACAGCCAGGCCGTCGTGTGGGAGCCATGCGAGGACGGACTCCTCTGCGCCACCGTCGAGGTGCCGATGGACTACGCGGATCCGGATGGGAAGGCCATCGAGCTCTCCGCCATCCTGGCCGGGGCCGAGGGCGATCCGCAGGGCACCATCCTGCTCAATCCCGGCGGACCCGGAGGTTCGGGCTACGACATGGTGAGCGAGTCGCTGGAGTTCGTGACCACAGACCGGCTGCGCGAGGACTTCAACGTCCTCGGCTTCGATCCCCGCGGAGTGGGCCGCTCCACTCCCGTCCAGTGCCTCACCGACGCCGAGATGGACGCGGAGCGGTCGGAGTACCTGGACGCCTCCACACCGGCCGGGCTGGAAGCCGCCCGGGCCAGCGCCCGGGAACTGGCGGCCAAGTGTGCCGAGAAGTCCGGTGACCTGCTGGGTTTCGTCGACACCGTCAGTGCCGCCCGGGACATGGACATCCTGCGGGCCGTGGCCGGCGATGCCAAGCTGAACTATCTGGGCTTCTCCTACGGGACCTTCCTGGGCGCCACCTACGCCGAACTGTTCCCGGAGAACGTGGGCCGGATGGTCCTGGACGGCGGCATCGACCCGGCGGCCAGCAACGAGGAAGTCACCCTCGGCCAGGCGCAGGGCTTCGAGAAGGCCATCCGCGCCTACGTTGAGGACTGCCTGTCCGCCAGCAACTGCCCGCTGTCCGGCACCCCCGAGCAGGCAATCGAAACGATCCAGGCGTTGTTTGCCTCGATCGAGGCAAGCCCGATGACAGCGTCCGACGGACGGGTTGTCACAGTCTCCACCTTCGTCAGCGGCTTCATCCTGCCGCTGTACAACGACGAAAACTGGCCTGCCCTGACCCAGGCGCTGGGCGATGCGCTGCGGGGCAATCCGTCCTACATGCTCCAGCTCGCCGATCTTAGCGCCGACCGCCAGCCGGACGGCACCTATGGCTCCAACAGCACGGTAGCCTTCAGCGCAGTCAACTGCCTGGACTACCCGATGACCGCCGACGACGAGCAGATGCGCCTGGATGCCAAGGAGCTCGAGGCGGCTTCCCCCACCATCGGGAAGTACCTCGGCTACGGCGGCGTGACCTGTGAGTCCTGGCCTGCGGGGCCGGTCAACGAACCGCACGAGATCCACGCCTCCGGTGCCGCAGACATGCTGGTCATCGGCACCACCGGAGACCCTGCCACACCCTACGAGTGGTCGGTGGCCCTGGCCGGGCAGCTGGAATCGGCAACCCTGGTGACCTGGGAAGGCGAAGGCCACACCGCCTACGGCCGCGGCGACCAGTGCATCGCTGACACCGTGGATGAGTACTTCATCAACGGAACGGTCCCATCCGAGGACACTGTCTGCCCCTAGGCTTCTGGGGCCCTCCGCCGGCCCGTTTTGACCAGCAGGGCCGCGGCATATAAAGTAGTTCCTTGTGGATTCTGGCCGTTACCGGACAGGTGAAGCCCGCCTCCTTAGCTCAGTTGGTAGAGCGTCTCACTCGTAATGAGAAGGTCGCCAGTTCGATTCTGGCAGGAGGCTCCACAGAAAAACCCCTGGAAATCGCTGATTTCCGGGGGTTTTTTGTTTTGTCCGGGTTCCAGAGTCCCGGGGTTGCAAGCTGAGTGCAGCCGGCCACCTGGGCCACTGGTATGACTGCGGATCCAGACACGCGCCCAACACGGCCAGCGCGGTGGCCCGGGTTGTTCCCTGCCGTTTCAGGCCCGGCTGCACGGCTTAAGGCTAGCGCGGCAAGGGCTCACTGGCACCGGAGCCTTAGGATTCGGGGGGCGGTGCCACAGGCGCCGCGGGGGGCCGGCGGGCAGCCAGCATGGCCTTGATCCGCTGTTCTGCCTCCGGGGCTGCATCCGCCGCGGCAACGTTGGCCTCTTCCACAGCTCGCAGGACTTCCTGGCGCTGGATCTTCACCCCGCGCGGAGCATCGATGCCGATGCGCACGCCGTCGCCCCGCCCCTCAAGGACGGTGATGACGATGTCGTCTCCGATCAGGATCTGTTCTCCTGATTTACGTGTTAGGACCAGCATTTTCCCACTCTATCCCACGTCTCCGGGCACCCCCGCTGGACGTGCGTCATGCCAGCACCGGTGCAGGTGCCGGGCTGCCGTCGAGCCAGCCGATCGGCAGGCGCAGCGAATTAACCGTCTGCGGCGTGGCGGTGGCTTCCAGCCCCTCCACGGCCAGCGCCTCGACGACGGCGGCGGCCCTGACGGCACCGACCCAGGCTGCGGTGTCCTCCTCCTTGCGGCCGGCGTCCACCGCCACCCAGAGTTGATCAGCGGCCAGGGCAGCCAGCAGTGTGGTGTGCCGGGCGAGCTCCGTGACGCCCCGGCCCAGCCCGTAGGCGAGGAAAATGCCATAGCCGCCCATCACCCCTGCTGCCCGCGCCGCAGCCACGGCGCGGCGGTCGCCGGCCCGGACGACGTCGTCAGGCGCCAGCAGGCCCGCGGCCCGCACGCCGGAGGCGCCGGCACCGGCGGCCCGGGACATGGACCGGCAGACTTCCAGCGGGTCGGTCCCCAGGCCGACAACGATCACGAGGTCTCCCGCACCGTGCAGCGGCTTCGGGGCCACCGGAACGCGGGGCAGCGGCTCCGGAGGAGGAAGGAACCCCGCCGGTTCCGGCAGCGGGGCGTCCGGGGTTTCCGTGCTGAAGGTCAGTGTGTCCATTAGTTCCGCGAAGGCCGGCGACCCGGTGGAGACGGCGGCCCGGGCGGGGACCGCAGCCTGGCCGGTGGGCAGCGCGGCTCTGGCGGTGCTGGCAGGGAGCGCAGCGGGGCGGGCAGTGCCGGCGGAAACCGGAACCTGCAGCAGGCCCTCGGCCTGTTCCGCGCGGTCCAGCAGCGCTGCGATGCCCGCGGCTTCCCGCCGGGCATCGGGCTCCCCCGGGGCCCGGCGCCGGCCGCGTGCGGGAAGCTCCACCGTGACCTCGTAGTGGTGTCGGGCCAGGAACCCGCCGATTCCTCCTACAGTGACTTTTTCGGCAGCGATGATCCGTGCGCGGGGGCCGTGTTCGGCCAGTACCCGCGCCTTGAGGTCGTCCATGGACGGCCCCTCAAGCTGAAATCGTCTCGGTTCCACGAACCACTCCTACTGTTTCAATGCTGACGTTTGCTGCCGTGACCTCTGAATATGAAAGTACAGGGAGTCCACCGGTCTGCGGTGCGACGAGCCGTCGGATCGCCGGCCGCAGCGCCGGCGCGCAGACCAGCACCGCCGCGAAGCCGGCGTTTTCCGCTGCCGCAACCGCGCTCTTCAGCGACGCCATGACCGCGTCGATGCGCGCCGGATCCAAGAGTATCTGGCTGCCCTGGTCCGAGGGACGCAGCGCCTCCAGCATGGTCTGCTCCAGGGCCGGATCAATCATGATCACGCGCAGGACGTTCCGGTCGATGTACTGGCTGGCCAGCGCCGGTCCGAGGGCCTGCCTGGCAGCCTCCACCAGCTGTTCGGGATCGGGCGAGACCTTGGCACGCAGCAGCAGGGACTCGTAGATACGCGGCAGGTCGTTGATGGGAATCTGTTCGGCCAGCAGCCCCTGCAGCACCCGCTGCACTTCGGCCAGCGACAAGACGGCGGGGATGAGTTCGTCCACGGCGGACGGGCTGACCTGCTTCACGCCCTCGGTCAGCACGCGCACGTCCTCGCGGGAGAGCAGCCGGGCGGCGTTGGCCGTGATCACGGCCGAAAGATGGGTGACCAGCACGGAGACCCGGTCAATGACGGTTGCTCCCGACATTTCCGCGGCATGCCGCATTTCGTTGGGCACCCATTTGCCGGCCAGCCCGAACACCGGCTCCACGGTTGCCGTCCCCGGCAGCCCCTCCAGATGGTCGCCGAGCGCCAGGACCTTCCCGGCAGGAGCTTCGCCGCGCCCCGATTCGACGCCGGCGATGCGGATGACGTAGGTGGAGGAGGGCAGGTCCACGCTGTCCCGGGTGCGCACCGGTGGAACCACGATCCCCAGCTCCATGGCGATCTTCCGGCGCAGGGACCGGACCCGGGCCAGCAGGTCGTCCGAGCCGCCGGTCACGATGGACACCAGGTCCGGAGCCAGCATGATCTCCAGCGCATGCACCCGCATCTGCTCGATCAGGTCCTCGGTGGTTTCCGACGCCGGCTCATTGAGCTGGGCCAGTTCGGTTTCCTTGCTTGTTTCCTCGGCGGCATCCCGGGCCTTGACCCGCTGGGAGGCGAAGATCAGCAGTGCGCCGATCACGATGAACGGCAGCTTCGGCATCCCCGGGATCAGGGCCATCACGATGGCGGCCCCGCCGGCGATCATCAGGGCGTTGCGGGACTGGCTGAGCTGGTTCGAGGCCGTGGAACCCATGTCGGCCTCGGCGTTGGACCGGGTGACGATCATGCCGGTGGAAACTGCCATCAGCAGTGCCGGGATCTGGGTAACCAGGCCGTCGCCGATGGTCAGCAGGCTGTAGGTGTTCACGGCTTCGCCGATGTCCATCCCCCGCTGCAGCATGCCAATCGCGATGCCGCCGACGAGGTTGATGATGATGATGATCAACCCGGCGATCGCGTCGCCCTTGACGAACTTCGAGGCGCCGTCCATGGCACCGTAGAAGTCAGCCTCGGCGGACACCTCGGCCCGGCGTTCCCGGGCCTGGGTATCGGTGATCAGGCCGGCGTTCAGGTCCGCGTCGATCGCCATCTGCTTGCCCGGCATGGCATCCAGGGTGAAGCGGGCACCCACTTCGGCAACACGCTCGGCACCCTTGGTGACCACCACGAACTGGATGACCACCAGGATCAGGAAGATGACGGCGCCGATGATCAGGGAGCCGCCCACCGCGACATGGCCGAATGCCTCGATGACCTGCCCGGCGTAGCCCTCCCCCAGCACCAGCCGGGTGGACGCGACGTTCAGGCCCAGCCGGAACAGGGTGGCCACCAGCAGCAGCGACGGGAACACCGAGAAGTCCAGCGGCTTGCGCACAAACATCGTGGTCAGCAGGATCACCAGGGCCAGCAGGATGTTGATGATGATCAGGATGTCCAGGAGGACGGCCGGGATCGGAACGACCAGCAGCAGGATAATGCCGATGACGCCTACGGGAACTGCCATTTTGACGATGTTTTTCACGTCGCCGCCTTACGGTGGGAGGGAGTTGAGGTAACGGGGAGGCCCTGGACCGGGGCCATGGTGTGGACGCCCGATGCGGAGCCGCGGGTCTTGAGGGCCATCACGAATGCCAGGATCCTCGCTACGGCGTTATAGAGGTCTGGTGGGATTTCCTGTCCCAGCTCGCACGATGCGTGCAGTGCCCGGGCCAGCGGAATGTCGCGGACCATGGGCACCTTCTTGGTTTCCGCTTCCTCGCGGATGCGGGTGGCGATGGTGCCCGAACCCTTGGCAGTGACGCGCGGCGCGGACTTCCCGGGTTCGTATTTCAGCGCGACGGCCACGTGCGTGGGGTTCACCAGGACGACGTCGGCGTCCCCGACGGCGGCCATCATCCGGTTGCGGCTCATCGCCAGCTGCCGCGAACGGCGCTGGGACTTGATGAGCGGATCACCTTCGGTGTTCTTGTTCTCGTCCCGGACCTCCTTGAGCGTCATCCGGGTCCGTTTCCGGTTCCGCTTCTGCACCACGAAGATATCCGCAACGGCAAGGGCCAGTCCGGCAGCCACCGCTGCCTGCAGCAGTGAGGCCACGCCCCCGCCTGCAGCCTCCAGCACAGCTGCCACGGGAAGCCCGCCGGCGGTGGTGAGGACCGGCATCAGGCCCTGGATCACGATGTACAGGACCAGGCCCACCACGGCGGTTTTCAGCAGGGCCTTCACCCCGTTCCAGAGCGCCTGCGTGCCGAACACCCGCTTCACTCCGGAGATCAGGTTGAACTGTTCGTACTTGCCCTTGAACTTTTTGACGTGGATCCCGCCCTGGAGTGCCGCGGTCAGCAGCACGGCGCCCGCCACGACACCCAGCAGCGGGCCCATGATGAAGCCCAGGGCTGCCAGCCCGTCGTCGAGAATGGTCAGCGCCAGCAGCGGGTCCGGGTTCTGGGCAATCACGTCCACGCCCAGGAGCCCCTCGGATCCAGCCTGCGCGCCGCGGCTGAGTGTCATGGGCATCATGGCACCGGCCGCACCAACGCCGACCCAGGCGGTGAGGTCCTCGGAGCGGGAGAGTTGGCCCTTTTCGCGGACCTCCTTCATCCGCTTGGGTGTCGCCTGTTCGGTCTTTTCGCCGGAATCCGCCTCAGCCATCTAGCCCACTCCCGACAGGGCCCGGACGATGTCCTGGGTCACGGCCGCCACAATGCGCGGCAGGGCCACGAAGACCACTGAGCCCAAAGTCAGCGTCATCAGGATCTTCAACGGGAAGCCGAGCGCAAAGGCGTTCAGCGCAGGGGCCACGCGGGTCAGCAGGCCCAGGCCGGCGTCGGCGAGGAACAGCACCACCAGCAGCGGTCCGGCAATCTGCACTGCTGCCACGAACATCTGGGTCACGGCGGAAACCATGGTGGACACGGGATCGGCAAGGTCCAGTCCTCCGCCCAGCGGAAGCGCGGAGAAGCTGCGCATCAGCCCGCCGATGATCAGCTGGTAGCCGTCGGACGCGAACAGCAGCGCCAGCGCCGTCATCTGGAAGAGCCGCGTGAACTGGGCGCCGTTGACCATGGACTGCGGATCAAAGCCCTGGGCCAGGCTGAATCCGCCGAAGAGGTCGATCAGGTTGCCCGCGGACTGCAGCGCGGAGAAGATCACCAGCACCAGGAACCCCAGCACAAAACCCACAAAGAGTTCCAGCACCAGAGCGGTGAAGTAGTCTGCGGTGCCCAGCGACGTGTAGCCCTCGCTGGCGACCGGCGCCACAGCCAGGGCGAGTCCGATGCCGAGCATCGCCTTCACCCGGGCGGGAATCGCGTTATAGGAAAAAGGGGGCGCGACCACCAGGAACGCGACCATCCGTGCACCTGCCAGCATCACCGCCTCCAGCCATTCCTGGTTGACGCTGATTCCCACCTCAGCCTCCGCCAAGCAGCTGCGGAATTCTCGCGAACATCTCGTTGGTGAAGGACACCATCTCGGAAATCATCCAGTGCCCGCACACCAGCAGGGCGATCCCGACGGCGATGGCCTTGGGCACGAAGGAGAGGGTCACTTCCTGGATCTGGGTGATGGACTGCACCAGGGACACGGCAAAGCCGACCACCAGGGCGGTGATCAGCACCGGGGCGGAGAGCTTGGCGGCTACCCATAATCCCTGCAGGCCAATGTCCAGGACTGAATTCGTATCCATCAGGTGCCGCCCTGATAACTGTTGATCAGGGAGGTGATGACCAGCCCCCAGCCGTCCACGAGGATGAACAGCAGGATCTTGAACGGCAGGGAGATCATCACCGGCGGGAGCATCATCATGCCCATGGACATCAGCGCCGCGGAGACGACCAGGTCGATCACCAGGAACGGAATGAAGATAACGAACCCGATGATGAAGGCGGCCCGCAGCTCGGAAATCATGAACGCGGGAATCAGTGTCAGCATTGGCACCGATTCCGGGTTTTCCGGATTTTCCCGGTTCGCGGCGCGGGTCATCAGCGCCACGTCCTCCTCGCGGGTATGCGCCAGCATGAACTGCTGCAGCGGCCCGCCTCCGGTGTTCAGGGCGCCGTCGAACGTCAACTCGCCGTTGAGGAAGGGCTGGACGGCGATCGTGTTGATCTCCGTCAGCACCGGAGCCATGATGAACAGCGACAGGAACAGGGCCAGGCCGGCCAGGACCTGGTTCGGCGGAATCGAGGGCAGCGACAGCGCGTTGCGCGTCATGGCCAGCACCACGAAGATCTTGGTGAAGGACGTCATCATCAGCAGCAGCGACGGCGCCACCGAGAGCAGCGTGATCCCGATCAGGGTCACGACGGCGGAGGACGGACCGCCGTCGGCTCCGTTGATGTCGATGGTCAGGCCTTCCCCGTCGCCGGGGGCGGCGGGGTCGGTGGGCGCCGTCGGGTCAGCCGGTGCCGTGGGGTCGAAGGTGACGGCATGGGACGGTCCCGCAGTGACCAGGAGGACCGCCAGCAACAGGCCGGCTGCCAGCAGCGCAAGCGTCAGGAGCCGCAGGGGGCTTCCCGGGGCGCGGCCCGGCAGGGGACGCCGAAGAGCGGCGCTCACCCGTTCCTGCCCCGGCGTACTGCGGCAGCGGCCTGGCGCCAGGTGGACGGTGAGAGCACGGACCCGGCCAGGGGCGATTCGGAATGCGCCGGCTGCCCGTTCAGGGCATGCGCCGGTCCTTCCGCGCGCCGCCGCGGAGCGTGCAGGCTGGCAGGATCCCCCAGGGTTGTGTCCACGGTGCCCTTGGGCCCGGTGTCCTTGTTCCCGGCCCCGGCGGCTTCAAGGTAGTCCTCGAAGGACGCCGCCGCCGGCTGTTCCGCCTCGGACGTGTGCAGCACATTGACGGAGGCCTCGGTGACACCCAGGAGGAAGCGCTGGCCGCCGGTTTCCACCACCACCACTGACGCCTTGGGGCTGATGGCCTGCCGGGTCACTACCTTCACCAGCGGCTCGGCTCCGGAGTTCCGTGCATCCCGGGTGAGCCGGCGCTGGAACCACCAGATCAACGCCAGGACGGCGCCGAGGGAAACCAGGACCCGCAGCGCAAGTGTGGCTGTTTCCACCTAGCTGAGCCCCTCGGCCACGTCCAGGATCTTCGTGATGCGCACGGCGTAGTCCTGGTCGATGACCACTACCTCGCCGTTGGCGATCAACCGGCCGTTCAGCAGGATGTCGGCGGGCGCACCTGCGGAACGGTCAAGCTCCACCACGCGGCCCGGCTCAAGGTTCAGGACGTCGCGGACCGCCATCCGGGTATGCCCGATGGCCACTGTCAGGGCCATCTCGACGTTGTTGATGCGGCTGAGCTTGCCTGCCATGGCGGAGTCGCTGCCCAGTCCGTGCGCGGTGTCCCGCAGCCGGATCGCGAACCAGCCCGCGCGGCCCTCGGGTGCGTGCAGCTCAAAGATGACGGTGGACGGGTGGCTGAAGAGCGCTGACGCGTCCTCGACCCGGGCGTCGCCCAGGACTCCGACGCCGAGGGTGGAGCCGGCAGCTTCGAGCGCCGGGCGCAGGATGTCGGCTTCGGAAAGCAGGGGCGAGTCCGACCCGGCCACGTCAGCCAGCGGGGTGTTGCTGTTCAGGACCAGGGCCAGGTCTGCCGATTCGGAACCGACAAAGGACGCGGTGACTGACGCCGCTGTTTCCTCCAGCGGCATTCCGGGACCGGCGTACGGCAGCGGTTCCAGGACCATCGCGGTCGGAAGCAGACGGACCAGGGCCGATGCGGCGTCTGTGTGCAGGGATGTGGGGATGCTCATAAGTTATTCTCCTCGGTACTGACAATGACGCCGGCCAGGCGTGAACCGCTTGACCCTGCCGCTGCTTGGGCCAGCCTGCGGCCTCCAACGGTGACGTTCAGGGGACGGTGGCGGGCGTGGCCCAGGTTCAGGACATCGCCGACGGCAAGGTTCAGGACCATTGCGGGTTTGACCGTGATGTCGTCCAGCTGCAGCAGGACTTTCACCGGTACGTGGGCAAGCTGGCCGCGGATCAGTTCCGCCGGGGGCGTGGTGGAAGGGGAACTTCCTACCGGATCCAGCTGGGGCAGCAGCGCCTCGGATGGAATGGCGACAGTCGCGGGCGCAACCGTCTCGCCGACAACCATTTCGAATGTCGCCACGATCATGGGGTCCGCGGAGGCCGCTGCCTGGGCGAACTGGGAGTTGTACTGGATCGACGACGGCGTCATCGGCGCCCGCAGCAGCGTGCCGAGGGAGTAGTGCAGGTCATCCAGCGCGTCGTCCATGATCCGGCCCAGCAGCGCCTGTTCGATCTGGGTGAATTTACGTTCCGGTGAAACCCGCTGGCCCGTGCCGCCGAGCATGTGCCCTACCCAGGACAGGGCTGCGGCGGTGGGGAACTGGATGACTGCCTTGGCCTCGACCTGGGGGATGTTGAACAGGACCATTCCGGTCACGGCCGGCAGGCCGGCGGCGTACTCGTCGTAGCTGAGGATTTCCACCCGCTCGCTGGTGACCTGGGAGAGCACCCGGACCTTGGCGGTCAGCTGGGTGCCCCACTGGCGGGCAAAGGTATCAAAGGCCATTTCCAGGACCCTCGCATGCTCGCGCGCGAGGGTGGTGGGACGGCGGAAATCGTAGGCCTCAGGGGAGGCGTTTTTCGAGGGCACGCCAAGGGCAGTTGTTTCATGGACCGTCACGAGTGCCACTATCGGCACCGGCGACTGCGGCGTAAGCCGTTCGGAACGGCTTTTAACCCCTGCTAGTGCGAGGCGGCGGCAGGCTGACCTGCGACGATCCCCGGCATCAGTTGCCGGACCTCCTCGGTCTGCCCGGAAAGCACCACAATGTCCACGCGGCGGTTCTGCGCCAGCTCGGCAGGGGAAGTTCCCGCCGTCAGCGGCCGGGATTCGCCAAAGCCCACGGCCTTGACCCGGGTATAGCCGATCCCGGACTCCTCAACCAGATAGCGCAGCACGGTCACGGCCCGGGAGGAGGACAGCTCCCAGTCGAGGGCGTTGTCCGTAATCTGGCGCACCTGCGCGGTATGCCCCTCCACGGAGGCGTGGTAGCTGGTCGGAGCGACGATCGGGCCGATGGTCTGCAGGACCTGCACGGCCTGGGAGGTGAGGTCTGCGGCGTCTGGGGCGAAGAACATCTCCGAGCTCACCAAGCGGATGGTCAGCCCGCGGTCATCGATCTCAAAACGAACGGTATCGGCCAGGCCCTTTTCCTGAAGGCCGGTCCTGATCTGTTCCTTGAGCAGTGTCAGGTCCTGGACCTCTGCGGCTGCGGCTGCCAGCGCGGCCGGATCGGCGACGTCCGGGACCTCAACCTCCGCTACGCCCGGGGAGGGAAGAGTGGCGTCGGGTTCAAGGGCTTCTGTGCCATCCACCTGGTCGGGAGAGGCAATGATGCCGACGGCGGTGTCCACGGTATTGGATTCCACTTGGCCGAAGCCCGTGGCCAAGGACTCCCGCAGCTCCTCGAACTTTTTCTGGTCGACCGTGGACATGGCGAACAGGACAATGAACATGCACATCAGCACGGTGACCATGTCCATGTAGGAAGCCATCCAGCGTTCGTCGGGATGGCTTTCTTCTTCTTCCTTGCGGGTGCGGCGGCGCCTCGGTGCGCTCATGCCGCCTCTTTGGAAGCTTTGGGCTGTTTCGGCGCCTTGGGTTCTTTGGGTTCCTTGGTGTCGGCGAGGGCATGGGCGGGAACCATGGCCCGCAGCCGCTCGCCAAGAAGCCGCGGCTGGCTGCCGGCCTGCAACGCCAGGACGCCTTCCATCAGGAGGACCAGTTCATCCGCTTCCAGGTCAGCGAGCCGCTTGAGCCGGGTGCTGATCGGAAGCCACAGGAAGTTTGCCGAGAGCAGTCCCCATAGGGTCGCGACGAACGCGGTGGCGATCATCGGGCCGAGGGTGGATGGGGTGTCCAGGTTCTCCAGCACGTGGGTCAGGGACACGACGGTACCGATGATGCCGATGGTGGGCGCGTAGCCGCCGAGGGCGTTGAAGAACTTGACCGGAACCTTGTCGGTTGCGGTCTTGGTGGCGATCTCATCCTCGAGCAACACCCGCAGCTCTTCGCCGTCCGTGCCGTCGGCAATGTTCTGCAGGGCGGTGCGCAGGAACGGGTTTTCGGCCTCGCCGGCATCCTTTTCCAGCGCCAGGAGGCCTTCACTGCGGGCCTTTTCGGCGAGCAGGACCACGGAGGCAATGGTCTCCCGCGGATCCGGCGTCTTGCCCTTGAAGGCCCGAGGCAGCGCCTTGATGGACAGGATGAAGTCCTTGAGCGTCCCGCCGGCCAGCCCTACCGCGAGGGTGGCGCCGAAGACCAGGATCATGGGGGCCGGGATCAGGATCGCCGAGAGGTGGGATCCCTCGAGGGTGATCATCGCGTAAAGCGACCCGAAGGCCAGTACCAGCCCGATGATTGTTGCGAGATCCATTAGACGTTCCTTGGGCGAAGTGGCACGGTTTTGCCTGCGGCCGGACTTCCGCCGGCGGGAGGCTCGGCGGGCACGTCGGGGACCAGCCCAAGGGGCTGTCCGGGGCGGAATTCCATCGCCGGCAGGTCCCGTGCCATGGAAATGACCTGGGCCCGGTAACCCGCTATCAGCTCGATGACTTCGGTCAGGCTTTCCGTGACGATGTACTTGGCGCCGTCCACCATGACCAGCGTGGTGTCGGGGGTGGAGTGGATGCGCTCAATGAGGTCTGGATTGATGGCGAACCGGGCATCATTCAGCCGCGTAAGAACAATCATGAGCCCGTCCCGGTTGTATGGCTGGCTTCCAAGAGCCATCACACCTACTTTCGGCTTCCCGCGGCGGTTCGTTAGCAACAAGAAGGCCTCACCGGACCGCATTTGCGGGCGGCCCGGTGAGGCCTGTCACTCACGCAGTGCGCGAGTGTGGGGTTAGCGCTTGAGGTTGGTCAGTTCCTGGAGCACTTCATCCGAGGTGGTGATGATTCGAGCGTTGGCCTGGAAGCCGCGCTGCGCGACGATCAAGTTGGTGAATTCCTGGGACAGGTCCACGTTGGACATTTCCACTGACCCGGCAACTACCGAGCCGTTGCCCGCCACGCCCGGTCCACCGATGACGGCGTCGCCGGAGTTGGCCGTTGCCACATAGGAGGAGCCGCCGACCTTCTCCAGGCCGCCGGGGTTGGTGAAGCTGGCCAGCACAATGCGGCCCAGCGACTGCTTGGCGCCGTTGGAGAAGGATCCCACCAGCGTGCCGTCGCCTCCCATGGACCAGGACAGGAGCGTGCCGGCGCTGCGGCCGTCCTGACCGGTGACCGCCAGGGTGTCGACCTCGGCGAAGCCGGTGATGGCCGAGAGATCCACGGTTGCCGTACCGACGGTAAGCACCGCGCCGGCCGCGGTGGCCGGCGTCATCTTCCCGCCGTCGAACGCTAGGACGGTCTCAGCGCCGTTTGCGGCAACATCCCAGCCGGCCTCCGTCTTGGTGAAGGTGACGGGCACCGTGGTGGACCCGCCCTCGGCGTCGAACATCTCCAGGTCACGGGTCAGCTTGGTGCCGGTCGCTGCGTCATTGGGCAGGTTGCCCGCCATGGTGGCACGGTTGGTGGCGGCCGCGGGCACAATGGCGTCGGTCGGGATGGTGAGGTCGATCGGGATTCCGCCGTCGGCAATGACGCCGTCGGTGGCCTTCCAGCCCTGGACCAGCGCGCCGTCGGACGTTACCAGGCGGCCGCTGGCATCAATGTCGAAGGCGCCGGCACGGGTGTACTGGACCTGGGCGCCCTGGCGGGTCACGAAGAAGCCCTCGCCGTTGATCATCATGTCGGTGCCGCGGCCGGTGGCCTGGGCGGAGCCCTGCGTGAAGTTGGTGCTGATTCCGGCGACCTGCACGCCGAGGCCCACCTGGGCGGGGTTGCGGCCGCCGGCGTTGGCGGCCGGGGCCGTGGCGCCCTGGGTGAGCTGGGACAGGGTGTCCTGGAACTGGACCGCTGAGGCTTTGTAGCCGGCGGTGTTGACGTTGGCGATGTTGTTGCCGGTGACGTCAAGCATGGTCTGGTGCGAACGAAGTCCGGAAATGCCGGAATACAGGGAGCGGAGCATGGGAAACGCCTTTCAGCTAACGGGTTGGGTGGACGAGGCGGAGCCGGTGCCTGCGGGAGTGGTCTCCACAACAGAGTCCGACGCCGGGGCAGGCGGGATGACGGGTGCGGGATTGGGCTCGGGGACGGCTGCCGGAGTATCGACGACACCGGAAATCCAGTCGAGCTGGATTTCCTTGCCGCCGACGGTCACGGTGGGCACCGCGTTGACGAAGGAAACCGAGGTGGCAACCCCCGTGACTGAGACGCCGTCGGTGCCGGTGTAGGAGACGGTCCGCCCGATCAGGGCGGCAGCCGAGGTCCGCATCTGCAGGGAGAAGTTCTCCTCGTCCAGGCCGGCCATGGTGGTCAACTGCTCCATCATCGCCAGTTCCGTGGTCTGCGAAATCATCTGGTTGGTGTCCATGGGCGAGCTGGGGTCCTGGTTCCGCAGCTGGGTGACCAGCAGATGCATGAAGACCTCGCTGTCCATGGTCTGTTTCGGTTCACGCGCGGCCGCAGCGGTCTGGACGCCGCTGGATGGTGTAACTGCCTCAACGGGCATAGGTGGTACTCCTTTTCATGCTCATGCCATGACGTCCAGGGCGGTGGTGGTTAGGTGTGATCCGGGGCGGTGCCCGGTTCCGGGCGTTCCGCGGGCTGCTCCTGCAGGTTCTGCAGGTTCCTCCGCGGTGACCCGCTGCCGGGCATTGCGCTCACCGGCTTCGGCGGCGTCGCGTCCGGAGCCGTCACCCGGATGGTTCTCGTTGGACAGCGTCAGGGTGGCGGCAGGGCCGGCACCCCCGCCGGCAAGGTCGCGGCGAAGATCGGCCAGGATCACGCGCAGCGCCTCCCTGCCGTTGTCGTTGGGGGCAAACATCTCCACCCGCACCCCGTCGCTGCTGATCTGCGCACGAACCGTCACCGGTCCGAGGTTCTCGGGATTCACCTTGAGGGTGATCACGTGTTCACCGGGCCCGGCTGCGGTGAGGTTGATCAGGGGTTGGGAAACCTGCCCCAGCAGCGGGCCCGCATTGGCAGGGGCGGCAGGCGCAGCGGCTGGCGCAGCAGCGGCCGTTGCCGGCACGGTCAGCGGCGCCGGGGCGGCGACGGGCGGCAGTGGCTGGGCCGGTCCCGGTGCCGGTGCCGCGGTTTCTCCGGCGGCCGGCAGGGCGGCGACGCCAGACGCAGCGGTGCCGACTGCAGCAGATGCCCCCGTTGCCGGCAGGTTCACGCTGACCGGTACCGTGCCGGCGAACTTGGCAGCCATCCAGTCCCCTGCACCGTCTGCGACCTGCCCGGAGGCGGCGGGAACGGCGACCACTGTCTCTGGCAGGACGGGCGCGACGGCGGTGGGAGCCGGTGCGGCCTGTCCACTGTTCGCTGCCGAAGCGGCGGTCGTCGACGCGGCCGCGGAGGTGGCGGTGGCTGTGGTGGTGGACGTGCCCCGTGCGGGCGACGCTGCGACGGCTCCGGGAGTAACGGCGGCCGCAGCGGCGCCAAGCTGCTGCGCACCAACGCCCGCAGCAGTTCCGGCCGGGTCAGCCATCGGCGCCGTCGTGGCTGCTGCAGCGTGCGGAACCGCCCGCGCCGGTGCTTCTCCGTCTCCGGCAGCGGCGGACGGGTCGGCGGCCTGGGCTGCGGCGGAATCGGCGGCGCCGGCTGGCATGCCTGCCGAGACCGGCGTTGCGGTGGCAGCCACAGGGAAGGGCAGGGCCCATCCGGCGGGAGCAGCGGCCGGCTCGGCTGGCGCCTCTTCTGTACCGCTCGCTTCTGTACCGCTGGCCTCTGTAACGCTGACACCGGGCAGTGTGGGTGCGTCCTCGGCGCTGGCCGCATTCGCCGCAGTGCCCTCCCGTCCTACGGAGGCAGAGGCGCCGGAGCCGGCCGCCGTCGTCGTGTCCCGTTGTGAAGCCGCACCGCGGGTGGCAGCGTCCTGTACCGCGGCGTCGAAAGCCAGGGCGTTGGACGCCGATCCGCCGGCCGACTCACTGCGGCCGCGCTCATTGCGGCCGGTGCCGGCGGCGGGAAGCGGGGACCCCAGGGTCAGGTTCATGCGGACGCTCCCAGCAGGGAGGCCTGTGCCGCACGGGCCGAAGCCACCATGTCGGTTACGGCCGAGGGCGATGCGGCACCGGCGGTTTCGGTCGGCAGGATGCGGCGGATGGTGGTCAGGTTGGCGTCGGTTTCCCAGGCGTCGCGGATCTGGATGGTTTGCCCCGGCTGCGGCGCGTCCACGGCCTTGCCGTTGCCCAGGTAAATGGCCACGTGCCCGCCGTCGTGGCTGATCAGCAGGTCACCCGCCTGGGCGGCTGCCATTGACGCCACTTCGGTACCGGCGTTCATCTGGTCCCAGGTCACACGGGGCAGTGAATAGCCCAGGTCCTTGTAGACGTTCTGCACAAAGGAGGAGCAGTCCAGGCCAACCGCCGGGTCGTTTCCGCCCCAGACATAGGGCAGACCGAGGTACTTCTGGACCGCGTCCAGCACCTTGCCGGAGTCCGCTGTTCCGCTTCCGGAAGCCGTGGCAGTTGTGCCGCCCGCTGCCGTGGTTCCGGTCAGCGCGGCCATGGTGGAGGCAAAGTCGCCGCCGCTGGCCAGGGCCGAGGCCGCAGCGGAAGAACCGGAAGTAGCAGCAGGCGCCGCTGCAGCCGGTGTGGTGGAGAGCTGCTGGAGGGTGGTCCGGATTTCGGCCACGCGCCCAATCGCATCGGTCATGCCCATTAGTTCGATTCCTTCTGCCGGCGCTGCCAGGCGGTTCCTGCAAGTTCGTCCAGTACGGTCTGTTCCATGCGCAGGTCTGAGGCAGCTACCTCGCCGGCGTGACGCGTTTCCAGCTTTTCCAGTCCCACCGATTCGGCGCGGGCCGCGTGGAATTCCTTCCGGGCGGCACCTGCTTCTTCTGCCCGCAAGGCGCCCAAGGCTGCCAGGTCGGCCAGCATTGCCCGCGATGAGGCACGGGCGGCAGCCACGGCCGAAAGGGTGGCGCCGTCCATGACTGCCGCCGGGCTGTCCAGCAGGGCCTGGTACGCCTGGGCCTGCACCGCAGTGGTTTCCCGGACCCGGGCATTGGCCGCGGCCAGTTTGCCTGCCGCAGATTCCTCCTGCAGCCGGCGCAGCCGCAGCAGCCCCGCGAGGGGGAAGGCCCGGCTCATCCGGCAACCCCGAGGGTGCGGATCAGCTGGTGCAGCTGGACCCAGGCGTTGGCGGACGGCGTCTGCTCATCCATCCGCTGCTGCAGGAAGCTATCGATGGCGCCCTGATGGTCTACTGCCGCGTCCACGAGCGGGTTGGTTCCCCGCTGGTAGGCGCCCACGTCCAGGAGATCCTGGGCGGCGCGGCGGGCGGCCATGACCTTCCGCAGGGTGGCCGCAGCACTGCTGTTCTCCCGGGCCGTGACCCGCGAGGCGACGCGGGAAATGGAAGCCAGCGCGTCGACGGAGGGGAAATGCCCGGACACCGCCAGCTTCCGGTCCAGGACCACGTGGCCGTCGAGGATGGAGCGGGCTGCGTCGGCAATGGGTTCGTTGTGGTCGTCGCCGTCCACCAGGACGGTATAGATCCCGGTCACCGAGCCGTGCTCGCCGGTGCCGGCGCGTTCCAGCAGCTGGGCCAGGACGGAGAAGGTGGAGGGCGGATAGCCGCGGGTGGCGGGCGGCTCGCCGGCGGACAGGCCGATTTCGCGCTGGGCCATGGCCACGCGGGTCAGCGAGTCCATCATGAGCACGACGTCGGATCCGCCATCGCGGAAGGACTCTGCGATGCGGGTGGCGAGGAAAGCCGCCCGGAGGCGCATCAGGGCCGGGTCGTCGGAGGTGGAGACCACTACAACGGAGCGGGCCAGGCCTTCGGGACCCAGATCGTCTTCCAGGAACTCGCGGACTTCACGGCCGCGCTCCCCCACCAAGGCGATCACCGAAACCTCGGCGTCGGTACCGCGGGCAATCATGGACAGCAGCGAGGACTTTCCGACGCCCGATCCGGCGAACAGTCCCATGCGCTGGCCCTTGCCGACGGTGGTCAGCGTGTCCATGACACGGACACCCAGCTGCAGCGGCGTGGCGATCCGGGCGCGCTGCATGGCGTGCGGGCTCTCGTTGGCCAGGGGCACCATGGGCCCGCTGCGCAACGGCCCCTTTCCGTCGATCGGATTTCCCAGGCCGTCCACGACGCGTCCCAGCAGGCCCAGACCGGTGGGAACAAGCAGGGGGCGGCCCAGCGAACGGGCGGGTGTGCCGGCGGACAGGCCCACCAGCCGGCCGTACGGCATGCAGCGGATTCCCCCGCGGGTGGCCGCCACTACTTCGGCGTGGACAATTCCGTCGCCTTCGCCGATGGTCACCACGTCTCCGACGCCGGCTTCCAGACCTTCGATGTCCAGTCCCAGTCCGACGATGGAGGATACCGATCCCACGCGGATCGGCGCAGCGGCACGCCTGGCTTCCTCGAAGCGGAGGGACAGCCCGTGTCCGGGACGGAGCCCGGAAGCCGTGGGCCGGTCAGTGACGGCGGTCATGCGGTGCGTCCCAGCAGGGCGGTGCGGGCCCGTTCCAGGGCCGAAGACAGAGTGGCGTCTAGGTAGCCGTGGGCGAAATCGGTCATGGCGTCGCCGCGGTTGAGGCTGCGGTCGGCCTTGAGCCGAACGTCGGCCGAGGAGATGGTTTCCAGGTCCAAGGCGGCCAGGTCATCGGGGTGCAGCCGGACGGCGCGGACTTCTTCGCGGGACACGCCGTGCAGCGCGCGGGTCAGCGCCGCGCGGGCCGAGGTTTCGGCGTCGTCGAGCTCCTGGCCCAGCAGGGCTTCGGC
This sequence comes from Arthrobacter jiangjiafuii, assembly GCF_018622995.1. Taxonomy (NCBI): domain Bacteria; kingdom Bacillati; phylum Actinomycetota; class Actinomycetes; order Micrococcales; family Micrococcaceae; genus Arthrobacter; species Arthrobacter jiangjiafuii. Next base: position 434,718 of record NZ_CP076022.1, on the reverse strand, counting down.
CAGCTCTATGGCGGCGGCGGCGAGGGAATCCTGGACTTCTTCAGCCACTGGCACGGCCGCCTGTTCCAGGCTGCGGACGGCCCGGTTCAGGACCTGCAGGGTGGCGCGGATGTCCGCGCGTCCGGCTTCGAGGGCAGCTTCGTGCTCCGCGCGGAGGCGGGCGCGCAGCTGCTCGGTTTCGGCGACCGCTGCCCGCAGGCCTGCGGCGTAGCCGGTGGCGTGCCCGCGGGCCTGCTCGTGGATGTTGACCCGGGTCAGGTCAACATTTTCCAGCGCCGGGTACGTGAGCCGGGAGTATGCCTGGACAGACTCAGTAGACATATTCGTCCTCGTCCGCGTGGTGGACGGTGATGATGCCCTGGCCTTCGAGGTCGCGGATGACGCGGACGATGGTGGCGCGCGCTTCCTCCACCTGGGACAGGCGGGCCGGACGGCCGGCATTGATTTCGTCGTCGAGCATTTCGCGGTTGCGCTCGGAAACGTTGGTCCGGATGGCGTCGTTGACTGTCTCCGAGGCGCCCTTCATGGCCAGCGCCAGGATGGTGACGTCGATGCCGCGCAGCACCAGCTGAACATCGCGGCGCTCCAGCTTGACGAGGTCTTCGAAGGTGAGCATCCGTGAGCGGACTTCCTCGGCCAGTTCCGGGTCGCGGGCTTCCAGCGCTTCCAGGAGCGCGCGCTCGGTGACGGCGTCGGCGCGGTTGATGATGTCCACCAGCGGCTGGATGCCGCCGATCGCGTTGGCGGTGTCCCGCGCCGCGCCGACGGCCGCGGCCCGTTCACGCAGCGTATCGGCAACCACGCGGACGGCTTCCGGGGTCGCGCGGGACATGGTGGCGATGGCCTGGGCGACGTCGGTGCGCATGTTGCTGCCCAGCCCGGAGAGGATGGCCGAGGCATGCTGCGGCCGCAGGTGGGCCAGGACCAGCGCCACGGTCTGCGCCAGTTCGCCTTCCAGCAGTGACACGATCTGCGCAGGTTCGGCGCGTTCCAGGAAGTCGAAGGAGGCCCCGGCCATGGAGGACGCAAGCCGGTCCATCACGCCGGAGGCCCGTTCGCTGCCGAATGATGCCTCCAGCAGGCCCATGGCGACGTCGCGGCCGCCGTGTGCCCGGTGCTTGCCGGCCAGCGTCAGTTCGTAGAAGTCCAGCAGCGTCCGCTCGGCTACATCGGGTGCGACCCTCCGCATGAGTACGATCTCGGCGGCAATTTCCTGGGCCTCGGCCTCGGTGAACTGTTTCAGGACGCCCGCGGCGCGCGCGGTGTCCATCTGCATCAGGATGATGGCGGCCTTGCGGGCTCCGCTCATGGCCGCGACGGCGGCGGCAGCCGGGTCAAGCGCTGCGTCCGGAGCCTTCACCTGCGCGACGGCGGTGGTTACCGGGGCGGAAGCGGCCGGGGCTGTCATTGTGTCGCTCATGCGGGCTGGCTCTCATCCATGAAGCTGCGCAGGTACTCGGCGGTGCGGGTGGGGTCCTGGCCCGCCAGCATGTCCACTTCTGCGCGCTTGCGTTCGGTGGAGTCCGCCCGCGGAGTCAGGATGGGCAGTCCGGCGGTGTCAGTGGGGACGCCGATGGCGGTAACGGGCTGCTGGCCGATCATGGCCAGCTTGGTGGCAGGTTCCAGCGGATCAAGCTCCGAGAGCTCCCCGATGTCGATCGCCTCGCGGTTCTGGCGCCGTGACCGCATGGCGTAGGCGACCAGGGCCAGCGCCACGGCCAGGACGATGCCGGTGGCGAGGATGATGCTGTTCAGCAGCTGCGCCCGGCGTTCTTCCTCTGCCGCTTCCGCTGCAGCGCCCAGTGCCTCCTGCGCGGCGGCAGCGCCACCGGCGTTGAAGGCGACCATTTCCACGGTCAGCTCGTCGCCGCGCTCGGCGTTGATCCCGGCGGCGGTGGCCACCAGCGCCTCGATGTTGTTCAGGTTCAGGCCGGCGGCGGCCTCGGTGTTTAGTGCCACCGAGACGGTCTGCCGGTTCAGTGCCCCGGCGGGGATTTCGCGGGTTTCGGTGATCTTGTTGACCGCGTTGTTGCGGGTGCTGGTTTCAGAGTTGAAGGTTCCGTCTCCGGCGGCGTCGTCGGGCACGGCAATGTTGTCCGGACCCAGGATGCCGGCGGCGCCTCCACCGGCGCCTCCCGTGTATTCCTCGGTGGTGGTGGCTTCGTTCAGTGCCGGAGCGTTCTCGGGGCTGGCGAAGGATTCCTCGACCCGGTTCGCTGACTCGTAGCTCATGTCCGCGGCCACGGCCACTGTCGCATTCCCGGGGCCGACCACGCGGTCCAGCATGGTCTGCACTGCGGCACCCACGCGTTCCTCATAGTCGCTGGACTGTTTGTCCGCGGAGCCGGTGGCGCCCACGCCGACGGCGGAGAGCACGGTTCCAGCGGAGTCGATGACCGCCACGTTGGTGGCGTCCATCCCGTCGATCGAGGCCGAGGTCAGGTGCACGATGGCCTGGATCTGGTCCGCGCCAAGGGTGACGCCGTTTTCGGTCTGGATGAACACCGAAGCGGTCGGATCGCGCTTTTCCGAGACGAAGACGGTGTCTTCGGGAATGGCCAGCTGCACCGAGGCGGTCTGGACGCCGTCGAGCGCTCCCACGGTCTTGGCGAGTTCGCCTTCAAGGGCGCGCTTATAGGTCACTGACTGCTGGAACTCGGAGGAGGTCACGCCCATCTCGTCCAGGAGCGAATAACCGCCGGTGGACGAGGAGGGAAGGCCCGCGCCCGCTGCCTTGAGCCGCTGGTCATAGACATTGGCTTCGGGCACCAGGATGGTGCCGCCGCCGTTGGCGATCTCGTACGGGACGCCGTCGGTCTTGAGCTGCTCCACGATGGTGTTGGCGTCGGAGGCGGAGAGTCCGGAAAAAAGCGGGGTGTAGGCCGGCTTGGTGGCCCAGCTGACCAGCAGCGCAATGCCGAGGGCAAGGACAGCCACACCGATGATGGTGATGGTCTTCTGCGCCAGGGTAAATCCGCGGACGGTCTCGCCGACACGTCCGAATGCGGCGTTCATGGGGCGCGCCATCAGGCCTGCATCCGCATGATCTCGTTGAAGGCGTCAACCGCCTTGTTGCGCACGCCGGCCACCAGTTCCAGGGTGACCGAGGCGCGGGTGGACGCAATGGTGGCGCTGTGGATGTCGTCCAGGTCCCCGGTGACCGCCTGCACGGCAAGGGCCTTGGAGGTGGACTGCAGCTGCGTGACGTTATCGACCGCGCCGGTCAGGGACGCGGCGAACGCGGAGCCGTCAGTGGAGGCGGTGGCCGGGACGGCGTCCAGATAGCTGGTGGGGGTAACGCCCGATACGGCAGGAATGGCGGGAACGGGCATTAGGAGCGTCCAATCTGGAGTGCTGCTTCATAAGTTGCTTTGGCGCGGTCGACGACGGCGGCGTTCGCCTCGTAGCCGCGCTGGGCCAGGATCAGGTTGCCCATCTGTTCGGACAGGTCGATGTCCGGGTACCGGACATAGCCGTCCGCGTCGGCCACCGGGTGGTCTGGCTGGTATACCATCCGGCCCTCGGCGTCGCCGAATTCGACGCCGGAGACGTAGACCCCGCTGACGCCCTGCCCTTCCTGGGCCACCACGTAGCGGGCCTGGAAGGCGGCGCCGTCGGTGCTGGAGGCGTTGTTGGCGTTGGCCAGGTTGTCCGAGACGGCGTCAAGCCATTTGCGGTGCGTGGTCAGTCCGGTGGCGGCAATGCCGATAGCGTCGAAGGTCATGACTGTGTCCTCAGGGCGGTGCGCAGCGAGTTCGCTTCGCCGCCGACGGCTTGCGTGGCGAACTGGTAGCGGAGCACCGTGTCGATGTTGGAGAGCGTTTCCGTGTCCAGGTTGACGTTGCTGCCGTCCAGGCGGGTGGGTTCCAGCGACCGCGCTGTGGTGGCCTCGACAGCTCCGGAGCCGGCCCGTACGGACTTGGCCAGGGCATCTTCGAAACTGACCCGCTGGGCGTGATAGCCCGGGGTGTTGACATTCGCAATGTTGTTCGCGATTGTTCGCTGGCGTAAGGCCAGCCCATCAAGGGCGCTTTGAAGCGCAATTGACGACACGGAATCGAACACGGAAACCCGCTTCTCACTGAGGGACAGAGCGGCCGATCCGTGGCCTGGAAATGAGCAATCCTTGCTCACTACTGGTTATCGACCCATTCCACAACAATGTAAGTAGTTTTCCAAGTAGTTTTGCAGTAGTAGGTAGGTAATTGTTACCGGGGCCCTATTAGCAAGGAACACTGCGGAATTAGTAAGGATACTGGCTTTTTAGCCGGCCACATCAAGGTAAACCGCAGCCGAGGATGGTCCCGGGACGCTGCGGATCAATTCCGCCTGGCGCCGGTTCATCCGGGCCTCGCCGCGCAGTTGGACATAGGCACGGTCCTGTGCCTTCGCCAGCAGGCGGGCTCGCGGTGCCAGTTCTGCCGGCAGCGGCCCGAGGTCCGAGGGCGGCGTCCAGTTCCGGGCAAGCATCCGCGCCTGCTCCGACACATCGGCCGGGCCGCGGAATGCTTCCAGGTTGTCTTCCAGCTCGGTCAGCACAGCCTTCCATGCGGCCAGGTTTGCTTCCGCTTCTTCCGAGGGGTCCTGTTCCATGATTTCAGCCGACACCGAGGGTACCTCCGGGGGTCATCGCAGCCGACGGCGTTGCGCCCAGGGCGGGAACCAGCGCCGCGGCTTCATGCCAGGTGGCGCGCAGGGGCTCGAGCAGGTCGATGCACTCGCGGGTCAGCACGGCGTTCCGGCCTATGTTGGCGTTCATCAGGGTCTTCAGGGAATAGGCGTAGATGGCCTGCAGGTTTTCCCCGCCTTCCCAGACGCCGGGCTTCAAGGTGCCCGAGAGCTCGGCCAGGATGTCCTGCGCGTGCAGGAGGTTCTCGGAGGCCACCGGCCAGTTTGCTTCCTGCTGGGCGGTCTCGGCGCGGGCCAGGTCCAGCAGCAGCCGGTCGTAGAGCATGGTCAGCAGCCGCGCGGGCGACGCCGAGAGCACGGCGTTCCGCGCATATTCGGCGCGTTTGGCTTGCAGGTTCACGGTCAGTTCTTACTCGAGGAGGAGGATGAGAGGGAATTGAGCTGGCCGGTGAGCCAGTCCTGCTGGCTCTGGAGGGCGCTGAGCTTGACCTCCAGGTTGGTCCAGACCATTTTCAACGTGGATTCGCGGGACGCCAGCCGGCGGTCCCACTCTTCAATCTGGCTGTTGAGCGCCTTGACCGTGGATTCCTGGCCGGTGATCCGCTGGGTAATGGAACCGTCGTACTTGTCGGAGGCGGTTTTGCCGGCGGCTTCCACCCGGCCGGCGATGGTCTGCAGGGTTGCCTGCGTCTTGACCGGGTCAGCGGTCATGGCGGCGGCGAACTTCTCGGCGTCAAACTCCACCGTGCCGTCTTTGGTGATGACGATGCCGATTTCCGACGGCGATTTCCCGTCTACCGGAGAGGTGGCGGCGGTCATAATGGCCGCTTTGAGGGCCCGGATGGCCGAGTCTCCGGTGAAGGCGCCGCCCGTGGCCTTGGTGGTGCCGTCGGAGGTGCTCACAGTCACGGCGGAGTTCTTGTTGATGTAGGCGAAGACATCCGCCAGACCGGTAACCAGGCCGGCAGCGACGTCCGAAATGGCTTTGTCGTCGCGGCTCACCGCAATGGTGACGGGCGTGGCAGACACTGTCCCGACGGTGATGTCCACACCGGGCATGAGGTCCGCGAAGGTGTTGGTGGCGGAGGTGATTTTGGTTTCCGCGCCTGCAACGCCGGCCCACAGGGTCAGCTCGGCGTCCTGGGCGGTGCGGATGGAACCGAGGTCGGCGCCGTTCTGTGCGACGGTGAAAGCTCCGGCTTCGCCTGTGGCGGTGGCCGTGAACTGCATCCGGTACTGCGCGACGCCATCCACGCTGCCGGCAGAAATCTTGACGGCGGTGACGCCGAGGTTGGCCTTGTTGACGGTGCTGATGACCTCGTCCAGGCTCTTGCCGGCGGTGTCCAGTTCGGTGATGGTGCCGTCTTTGGAAATCGACAGCGCATCACCGTTGGGCCAGGCGGCCATGGCGGCGGAGAGGGAGACCTGCGCGGTGGCCAGCTTGTTTACGGTGATGTCCAGGGAGCCTGCTGCGGCGCCGGCCTTGGTGACGGCGGTGACCTTGTCGGAGCTGCTGACCGCACTGTAGAGGTCGGTTCCAGCTGGCTTGGCAACCTTGCCGGCAGCCTCGGTGAGCGAAGCGATTTTGGTGTTGAGGTTCTGCAGGCCGGTGACGAAGTTCTGGTTCTGGGCGACCTTCTGCTTCAGGAGGACCTGGGGGCGGGCCTCGATTGTCATGAGCTCTTTGATCATGGCGGTGGTATCGATGCCGCTGATGAGCCCGTCAATGCCAAGCGCCATGAAAATGCTCCTCGAAGAGTTCTGCCGTGTTGTGCCCTGCCGTGTCCTGCTAAAAAACCGGTGGCAGGGAATGGGCCGGCGGCGGGAAAGGTGAGGTCCAATTCGTCTTTCCCGCCGCCGGCGGTCATTCACCTGCCGGTACTGCGGTTACTGCCGATGAATCCGATAAAGCGCTTCTGCTACTGCAGGAGCTGCATAACGCCGGAGTTCATCTGGTTGGCCTGGGCCAGCATTGCGGTAGCGGCGCTGGAGAGGATCTGGGACTTGGTGAAGCTGCCCATTTCCGCTGCCATGTCCGTGTCGCGGATGCGGGAGTTGGCCGAGGAGAGGTTCTCCACAGATACCGCGATGGAGCGTGCGGTGGACTCGAGCCGGTTCTGCTGTGCACCGAGGGTGGCGCGCTGGCCGGAGGTGGTGGCAATAGCCGTATCCAGAGCAGCAGTTGCCGTCGCTGCGTTTGCCTGAGAATCAACTGTCAGGGCACCCATGGCGGCAATGGTCGTAGCAACGTTGGCCGTGGTGATGTCGATGGTCTCGTTGGCATCAGCACCAACCTGGATCTTCAGGGTGGGTGCAAGTGCAGGCCCCGCCACGGGCGGGGTACCGGTGGTTGCGGCGCCCGGGCCGAGGAGCTGAATGCCGTTGAAGTTGGTGGACGTGCTGATACGGGTCAGTTCCGAGGTCAGGGCATCAACTTCTGACTTGATCGCGGTGCGCGACTCGGCGTTGTTCGTATCGTTAGCGGCCTGAACGGTCAGGTCGCGCATGCGGTTGAGGATGTTGTGGACCTCGGTCAGGGCGCCTTCAGCGGTCTGGATGAGGCTGATGCCGTCCTGTGCGTTGCGTCCTGCCTGGGTCAGGCCGGAGACCTGATTCTTCAGGCCTTCGGAGATGGCCAGGCCGGCTGCGTCATCAGCAGCACGGTTGATGCGCATACCGCTGGAAAGACGCTCAACAGACTTGGCCTGGGCGCTCTGGTTCAGCGTCAGGTTACGCATCGCGTTGAGGGATGAAACGTTGGTGTTGATTGTGAAACCCATGATGTATTCCTCCGTGAGTGGGCTGTACTTACCGGCCCATCCATGGGCCTGCAACCATAGTTATCGGGCAGCGCCCGGGCGATGTTAGGAGTCCACGAAAAAATATCCGGAATCCAGCTCTTTTCCATTTTCGGCTCGCTGGGAGGGCAAAAAAGGGAAGGCAGGGAATGGGCTGGCGGCGGGAAAGGTGAGGTCCAATTCGTCTTTCCCGCCGCCGGCGGTCATTCACCTGCCGGTACTGCGGTTACTGCCGATGAATCCGATAAAGCGCTTCTGCTACTGCAGGAGCTGCATAACGCCGGAGTTCATCTGGTTGGCCTGGGCCAGCATTGCGGTAGCGGCGCTGGAGAGGATCTGGGACTTGGTGAAGCTGCCCATTTCCGCTGCCATGTCCGTGTCGCGGATGCGGGAGTTGGCCGAGGAGAGGTTCTCCACAGATACCGCGATGGAGCGTGCGGTGGACTCGAGCCGGTTCTGCTGTGCACCGAGGGTGGCGCGCTGGCCGGAGGTCCTCTCAATGGCTGTATCCAGCAAAGCCGTTGATGCTGCAGCAGCCGCCTGGGTGTTGACCGCCAGAGCTGCAATGGGCGTAATAGTCCCAGCGACGTCCGCCTGACTAATGTCAATCGTCTCGTTGGCATCAGCACCCACCTGGACCTTCAGGGTTGCCGTCCAAGCAGTTGCTGCGCCACCGCCGGCAGGAGTGGCGCCCGGGCCGAGGAGCTGAATGCCGTTGAAGTTGGTGGACGTGCTGATACGGGTCAGTTCCGAGGTCAGGGCATCAACTTCTGACTTGATCGCGGTGCGCGACTCGGCGTTGTTCGTATCGTTAGCGGCCTGAACGGTCAGGTCGCGCATGCGGTTGAGGATGTTGTGGACCTCGGTCAGGGCGCCTTCAGCGGTCTGGATGAGGCTGATGCCGTCCTGTGCGTTGCGTCCTGCCTGGGTCAGGCCGGAGACCTGATTCTTCAGGCCTTCGGAGATGGCCAGGCCGGCTGCGTCATCAGCAGCACGGTTGATGCGCATACCGCTGGAAAGACGCTCAACAGACTTGGCCTGGGCGCTCTGGTTCAGCGTCAGGTTACGCATCGCGTTGAGGGATGAAACGTTGGTGTTGATTGTGAAACCCATGATGTATTCCTCCGTGAGTGGGCTGTGCTTACCGGCCCATCCGTGGGCCCGCAACCATAATTATCGGCGGAGCACCTAAGGGGGTTAGGAGTTCTGTCTGCACGTTTCCGAGCGATCTCCGGACTATCCCCGCTACGCCGGCATCCGGCCGGGCTCCGCCAGCGGAGAAGGCGCCGGGAAATGCTCCCGGGTAATACCGCCGAGCGTACGGTCCGCCATCGTGGACAAATAGGCCGCGCGGCGGGCCGGTGCGATGCGAGAGGAAACGGCGGGAACGGCGTCGTCGTCCGCGTAGTGGGCACCCAGGCCGTCGCGGAGCAGGCGAACGGCTTCGGCACGCTGCTGGGACACGGCCGAATGGGTGGCGCCGAGTTCCGCTGCCAGTTCCTTAACACTGCGGTCGTGGAAATAGATCTCCTCCACGATGTACCGCATCTTCTCCGGCAGCGACGCAACGGCGGCTTGCAGGTACTTGACCCGCTCCGCGGAAAGCAGCGAGCCCTCCGGAGAGGGCAGCGTGGTGGCGAGGAAATCGGTGGTGGACTCATCCAGGCTCGACACGGTGCGCGAGGCGTCCGCCAGGGCATCGTTGGCTACCGACGGCTCAACCCCGAGGGCCGAAGCAATCTCATCCACCTTCGGAGTGCGGCCCAAAGCTGCAGTCAGGGTCTCCTTGACCACCAGGGTTTCCTTGATCCGGCGGCGGGCGGTTCGGGTTGCCCAATCCATGGAGCGCATTTCATCGGCGAACGCACCGATAATGCGGCGCCGGGCATAGGCGCCGAAGGGAACCCCCAAATCGGGGTTAAAGGAGTCGGCGGACATGATCAATGCCACCGAGCCCGCGGACGCAAGGTCATCGCGGGAGAGATGTGTTGCTTTGGCGCATGTTTCAGAGACGAGATAACCCACCAGCGGCAGGTTTTCGACGACGAGTTGGTTGCGTTCAGTGCGATTCAATTTGTGCGGACCCCCAAGCCCTTGTTCCAGACATAGCTACCTGGCACATGGCTTAGGGCTGAGACCCACTAAAAACCCCACGCGCGAGCGTATACCGAGAACCTACCACTAACATTGTGGGCCGAGGTGCCGATAGATACTGATGCCGGATAAATCGTTATGTTTCGGCGCAAATGATGGACGTCCCCGGTAATAATTGGAGGTGAGTGGAGCATGGGTACCCAGAAATTGTCTGCACTTCTCTGGGAGGAACGCGAGCTGTTGGAACTTCTCGTGTTTAAACTCGAAGAAGAACAGCTCCTGCTTACCTCCGGCAAAAGCCGCTGGCTGCAGCACGCTACCCGCGAAGTCGAGCAGGTCCTGGAGCGTTTGCGGGCCGCGGCGCTGGGCCGGACGGTGGCCGTCGCCACGCTGGCCAGCGACTGGGGCACGGCGGAGGACGCCACCCTCAGGGAGTTGGTTGCTGCCGCTCCCCCCGGACCCTGGACCGACATTTTCGCTGCGCATCTGCAGGCCATGACGGATCTAACCCTCAAGATCCGCGACCTTCGGGATGTCAACGAACAATTCCTGCGGGCTGCTGCGCGGTCCGCCCAGGAGACGCTTGCCGGGCTGAACACGGAGAGCGATACCTATACAGCCTCCGGAACAGCAGCATCATCGGCTGCCGGCGCCCGCCTTGTTGACCAAGCACTTTGACCGCTAAGGACCGTAACTCGCGATGAGCACATTCAGTGGACTGAATACCGCCTACACAGCGCTGACCGCTGCCCGCCGGGGGATGGATATCGTTGGGCAGAACGTCGCCAACGCCAACACACCCGGTTACACGCGCCAGCGGCTGGAGACATCGGCGACAAGTCCCCTCTCCGGCGGATTCAACAACGTCGGACCGCGGGTGGGGCAGGGCGTCACCGTAGACAACATTGCCCGGCTCGGCAGCCTGCAACTGGATGCACGGGTCCGCGCGACCGTGGCAGTCTCCGGCTTCTCCGCAGTACGCGCCAATGCCCTGTCCACCTTGGAAGTCAGCCTCAACGAGCCCGGCGACAACGGCATCTCCGCTTCGCTGGACGAGTTCTGGGCCGCCTGGCAGGGAGTATCCAAGAAGCCCGGCGACATTTCCTCGGCATCGGTGCTGCTGGGCCAGGCCTCGACCGTGGCCAGCCAGATCGCCTCCGGCTACCAGTCGGTTGCCAATCAGTTCACCGACGTGCGCTCCGATCTTTCGGCCATGGCTAACGAGCTCAATGCCGCCGCCGCCCAGATCGCCGACCTGAACGGCGCCATCCGCCTGGCCTTGTCCGGCGGCGGATCCGCCAACGAACTGATGGATCAGCGGAGCGCGCTGGCCACCACGGTTGCCGCCCTGACCGGTGGCACCGTCCGCGAAGCCGGCGACGGCACTGTGGACATCTTGGTAGGCGGCAACGCGATGGTCACCGGCGACATTTTCCGTCCCGTTGAGGTGACCGGCGGAACCACCCTCGCCGGAGATCCGGTGAAGCTGGTCTGGAGCCACCGCAAAAACGATGATGTTCCGCTTTCCGGCGGAGAAATGGCCGGAGCCCTCAGCCTGCTGGCCCCCGGCGGCGACCTGCAGAAGGCCGCCGAATCTTACAACCAGCTCGCTGACAATCTGGCGACCACGGTCAACACCGTGCATCGGACCGGCAGCACCACCGCCGGAACTACGGAACTGGACTTCTTCACCTTCGATGCCGGGCCCAAGGCCCTCAGCCTGCAGATCGTCCCGAAGGACGCCTCCGGAATTGCCGCCGGCGCCGGCCCCACGGCCGGAGCCCTGGACGGGTCCATTGCCGACGCCATTTCCCAGCTCGGATCGAAACCCGGCTCCCCCGACAAAATGTGGTCCAGCTTTGTTTCCGCCACCGGCGCCGCCGCCCGCACGGAAATGCAGCAGGCCAAACTCGCCGGCGTGGCCGCTACCTCCGCGGCAGGCATGCAGCTCTCCAACTCCTCCGTGGATCTGGACGAAGAGAACATGAACCTGCTGGCCTACCAGAGTGCTTACCAAGGCGCCGCCCGGGTCATGACCGCCATTGACGAAATGCTCGACACCCTGATTAACCGCACCGGAATCGTTGGAAGGTAACCCCCGTGATCACCCGCACCACCAACCAGTCCATGGCGCGCAACGCCCAGCAGAACCTGCAGGCCAACATGTCGCGTTTGGCGAAGCTGCAGGAGCAGGTGTCCAACTCCTCCGCCATCACCCGCCCGTCCGACAACCCCGCCGGAACGGCCGACGCGTTGAAGGTCCGCTCGGAGATTCGCGCCAACGCCCAATACAGCTCTAACATCAGCGACGCCCAGGGTTGGCTGTCCACCGCGGATAACGCCCTGAGCAACACCACGGATATCATGACGCGGATCAAGGACCTGGCCATTCAGGGTGCCAGCGGCACGCTCGCACAGTCCAACAAGAACGCCATTGCCACGGAGCTGGACAGCCTCAAGCAGGATCTGCTCCGTGAGGCCAACACGACCTATGCCGGCCGCAGCATCTTCGCTGGAAACTCCGACGATCCGGCAGCGTTCACCCTCAACGCCACCACCGGTGACGCCGAATACCATGGCTCCGATACCGGCGTCATGCGCCGGATCGACACCGGTACCCCTGTGCGCGTGGACGTCGATGGGCGCGACGTCTTCGGCAACGGAGCCGATTCCGTGTTCGCCCTCGTGGACAAACTCTCCGCCGCTCTGCGCACACCGGGCGGAGACACCAGCGGACACCTGACGGAGATCGACAACCGGGCCAATGAAATCCTGTCGCGCCACACGGAGGTGGGTATCCGCCACGCGAGCGTCCTGAAGGCCGAAAAGACCAATCTGGACAACTCCGTCAATCTGGAGACCCGCCGTTCGGGCATCGAAGACCTGGACACTGCCCAGGTGATCCTGGACCTGAAGCTGCAGGAAGTGGCCTACCAGACCGCGCTCTCTGTCACAGCCCGTTCCCTGCAGCCCACGCTCATGGACTTCCTGCGATGAGCAGCACTGCCCTGACATTCCTGGCGCCGCCGCCCGGGCTGGCACCGGAGGTTGATTTCGCCCTGGACACCGTGGACGGCGCGGACGGCCTCTACTCGCTGGTCTCTGCTGCGCCGTCCGCCGGCGCCTCCGGGCACCGCCTGTTCGTCCTCGACGCCGCCATCTATCTCCCGGCGTATCAGCCGGAAATCACCGATGAACAGCGCGCCTCCCTGGACCTCAACGATGCCGGGGAAGCCCGCGTACTCGTGGTTGCCAACTCCACGGAGACCGGCACCACGGTCAACCTGCTGGCCCCGATCGTGCTCAATACCCGCACCCTGCAGTGTGCCCAGGTCATCCTGGAAGGCCAGGACTGGCCGGTGCGCACCCCGCTGGGAGCTTTCGCCGCGGCCTAGCTCCTCGGACAAACCGAAACAAAAAGTGCTCCTCCCACTGCTGGGAGGAGCACTTTTGGGTTCCGGGAAACCCGCAAGGGGCAGCCCGGAGCTACGTGAGGCTTAGGCGAAGTCGGCCGTGGCCGGATCGGCGCCGTAGCGGGTACCGTTGTCCAGCGCGTTGATGGCGTCGATGTCCTCGTCGGAGAGCACCACGTTCAGCGCCTCCCAGTTTTCCTTGATCCGGGACTCGGTCACGGACTTCGGGATCACGATGTTGCCCAGCGCCAGGTGCCAGGCGATGACCACCTGGGCCGGGGTGACGCCGTCGTACTTGGTGGCGATTTCCGCCAGCTTCGGATCCTCCAGCAGGCCCTTCCCGGAGCCCAGCGGGGACCAGGACTCATGCAGGATGTTGTGCTCGGCCTCGAAGGCCCGCAGTTCGGCCTGGTTCAGGTACGGGTGGGTCTCCACCTGGTTCAGGACCGGAACAACGCCGGTGGCGTCGATGATCTCCTGCAGCGCCTCCACGGTGAAGTTGCAGACACCGATGGACTTAACGCGGCCGGACTTCTGCAGCTCGATGAGCGCCTTCCAGGTGTCCACGTACTTGTTCTGCTTGGGCTGCAGCCAGTGGATCAGGTACAGGTCCAGGGTTTCCAGGCCGAGGCGCTCCATGGACGCATCGAAGGCCTTCAGGGTCTCTTCGTAGCCCTGGTCCGCGTTCCAGACCTTGGTGGTGATGAACATGTCCTCGCGGGGAACCGAAGTGGCGGCAATGGCGCGGCCGACGCCGGCTTCGTTGCCGTAGATCTTGGCCGTGTCGATGTGGCGGTAGCCAACCTCGAAAGCCTGCCCCACAACCTTTTCGGCAACCTCGTCCTCAACCTGCCACACGCCGTAGCCGAGCTGGGGAATGGTGTTGCCGTCATTGAATGTCACAAGAGGAGAAGTAGTCATTCGCCTATCCTTGCAAACGCGCGGCCATAATCCGCTGTCGATGACGCCTATATGCTGGACGCGAAATTACGGCGGCGCCTATTCCCGGATTCCGGAAAAATATTATTGGGCGGCCGTGGCGGCCTTGAGCGCCCGCTCGGCCTCAATGACGTCTTCGGCGACCAGCTGGGCGCGCCGGTGCACGTTCTGCAGCCCGGCGGAGGCAATCCCCCACCGTTCGCCTTCCAGCCGCGACATGGCTGCCGCCTCGGCGGTGGCTGCCAGCGAATTTCCGCTCCGGGACAGCGCCCGGTGCACGGCGATCAGCGCGCCGGGGATGTCCTGGCCGTTGCTGGGCAGGCGCCGCTGGGCACTGACGCAGACCTCCCGCACGCGCGGCAGCAGCTCGGCCAGCGAGTTGGCCACTCCCACCAGCTCGTTGTAGATGGCGTCATCCTCCACGCCCTCCAGCATCTGGTGATAGCGGTCCAGACCCCGGGTAAACCGGTCATGGGCACGGCGCCAGACGCCCTTGCCGAGCTGTACATCGTCTTTCCGCCCCTGCCGGGCGGCTGCAAAGAGAGCCATCTGTCCTACAAATACTGTCCGGGGCCGGCCTGCGGCTCGGGTCGGCCGGCACCGGGACGGCCCTGGCCTGCGCCGTCGGCACGCTTGGGCTCGCCGTTTTCACCGATAACGACGCCGGGGGCCAGCACGGTGCCCGGCGGCAGCTGGCGCAGCTGTACGCGCGAAGCCATCTGCTGGTTGGCGGTCTGCTGCGCTGCGATGGCGGTCTGGATGCCACGGAAGAGCCCCTCCAGCCAGCCGACCAGCTGCGCCTGGGCAATCCTCAGTTCGGCATCAGTGGGAACGGTGTCCTCCAGGAACGGCAGGTTGACGCGGTGCAGTTCATCCACCAGCTCCGGAGCCAGCCCGTCCTCGAGTTCGCGCAGGGACCGTTCGTGGATTTCCGCCAGCCGGTTCCGGGCGGCGTCGTCCAGCGGCGCGTTCCGCACCTCCTCCAGCAGCTGCTTGACCATGGTTCCGATCCGCATGACCTTGGCGGGTTCATCCACCAGGTCCCTCAGCTTCGCCGGTCCGGAGGAGCCCTCGGTGCGGGCCGACCCGGAAGCATCCGGGCCGCCGTCGGCCTGGGCGTCGCTGGATCCGTTGCCCTGCCGTGCGGCAGCCGGCCCCGAGGTTCCGGCGGGAGCGGCCACAGCCGATCCTGCGCCGGCCGGCCCGCCACCAATGGGCGGGTTGCTCGAGACGGCCTCATCGGTGCGGCTGCCGGCCGCACCTGCCTGTGATGAATCGTCGGAACCGGGCGCAGGCGCCGCATTCGGCCGGTGGGCCGATCCGTTCTCTTCAGTCATGCGTTAATGCTCTCACGATTGGGCGGAATTGCCGGTTGGGCGCTTGGCTTTCCTGGCCTGCCCCGCAACAAAACGTGAGACGGCGGCACCCGCCTCGGGTGCCGCCGTCTCACGTTCATGCATTACCAAACTTCGATAAGCGCCTAGCAGCAGCGCCCTTCGGGGTTGGCGTCCTGGCGGTCCATTTTGTCCTTCCAGAATTCGCGTTCGCTCATGGGAGCGGACGCGCAGCCGGTGGACTCATGGAAGGAGAGGTACTTGCGGTACGCGTCTTCGCCCATGAGGTCGCGGAAGAACCGCACCAAACCGCGCAGGCCTTCCTGGACCGCCATGCTCATGAGTGTGCCTTCCTCAGCGGCTTGCGGTCCTGCGGCAGCGCGTCCCACTGCGCCTGGATTTCCTTTTCCGCCGGGGTGGCCAGGAAGCCGGCCGGAGCGAACGTCCGCGAGGCGACCGCCGGATCCTCGGCGCTGGCGGCGCCGCCGGAACGGAACGAGCGGATGCTGGCAATAACCGCGGTGATAATGACGATGATCGCCAGCGTCACAAACACGATGGACAACGTGCCCTGGATGAAGGTATTCCGGACCACCGCTTCCATGGCCTCCACTGTCTTGGCGGTGCCGAAGCTGGTCTCGCCCCGGTCCAGTGCCGCCTTGAAGGCGTTGTGCTGGGCCCAGTAGCCAACCGCCGGAACCGGGCTGAAGATCTTGTACATCGACGCGGTGATGGTCACCACGGACGCGAACGCCAGCGGCAGCACCACGATCCAGATGTACTTGAAGACATTCTTCTTCGCCAGGATGGCCAGGCAGATGGCCAGTGCAATGGCGGCCAGCAGCTGGTTGGCAATGCCGAAGAGCGGGAACAACGTATTGATGCCGCCCAACGGGTCCGTGACCCCCATGATCAGGATCGAGCCCCAACCTCCGACCATGACGGCCGTACAGATCCAGGCCCCGGTCCGCCACCCGGTGTCGCGGAACTTCGGAATGAAGTTGCCGATCGAGTCCTGCAGCATGAACCGGGCCACGCGGGTGCCGGCGTCGACTGCGGTGAGGATGAACAGGGCTTCGAACATGATGGCGAAGTGGTACCAGAACGCCATCATCGACGAGCCGCCGATCAGGCTCTGCATGATCTGGGCCAGGCCCACGGCCAACGTGGGGGCACCGCCGGTGCGGGAGACGATGGATTCCTCGCCCACGTTGGCGGCCATGTTGGTGAGCATGTCCGGCGTCAGGTTCACGCCGGCCAGGCCCAGGCTGTTGACGAACGCGACGGCGCCTTCCACGGTGCCGCCGGTGGCTGCAGCCGAGGAGTTCATCGCGAAGTAGATGCCGCGGTCAATGGAGATGGCCGCAACGAGGGCCATGATGGCCACGAAGGATTCCATCAGCATGCCGCCGTACCCGATGAAGCGGGTCTGGCGTTCCTTCTCGATCATCTTCGGGGTGGTGCCGGAGGAGATCAGCGCGTGGAAGCCGGAGAGGGCGCCGCAGGCGATGGTGACGAACAGGAACGGGAACAGCGGACCCGCCACCACCGGGCCGTTGTCCGCGGAGGCGAATTCGCTGATCGCGGGAACGGTGATTTCGGGGCGGACGATGATGATGGCCACGGCCAGCATGACGATGGTGCCCACCTTCATGAAGGTGGACAGGTAGTCTCGCGGGGCCAGCAGCAGCCAGACCGGGAGCACTGCGGCAATGAAGCCGTAAATGATGATGCCCCACGCGATAACCGTCTTGTCCAGGGTCAGGAAGTCGCCCAGGGCGGTATCGGCAATCATGCCGCCGCCGATGATGGCCAACAGCAGCAGGACAAAGCCGATGATGGACACTTCGGTGACCTTGCCCGGGCGCAGGAACCGCAGGTAAACACCCATGAACAGGGCAATCGGAATGGTCATGCCTACCGAGAAGACGCCCCAGGGGCTCTCGGCGAGGGCGTTCACGACCACCAGGGCGAGAATCGCCACAATGATGATCATGATGGTCAGGGTGGCGATCAGTGCGGCGGTACCGCCGACGCGGCCCAGCTCTTCCCGGGCCATCTGGCCCAGCGAGCGGCCGCCGCGGCGCATGGAGAAGAACATGACCAGGTAATCCTGGACGGCGCCGGCGAGGACGACGCCGATGATGATCCAGATGGTGCCGGGCAGGTAGCCCATCTGGGCGGCCAGGACAGGCCCGACCAGGGGTCCGGCGCCGGCGATGGCGGCGAAGTGGTGCCCGTACAGCACCCGGCGGTCCGTTGCCGCGTAGTCCTTGCCGTCTGCTTTGTACTCGGCCGGAGTGGCGCGGCGGTCATTGGGCTGCAGGAGTTTGCGCTCAATGAACTTGGAATAGAAGCGGTAGGCGATGAAGTAGGTGCAGACCGCGGCGAAGACAAACCAGATGGCGTTGACGGTTTCCCCGCGGACCAGGGCCAGCATGTACCAGCTCACGCCGCCGAGCAGGGCGATTCCGGCCCAGAGGGCGATCTTCATCGGCGTCCACTGGCGGTCTTCGGCTTCTGCGGTTTCCGGATCCACGGCAACCGGCGGAAGATCCGGATCCTGGATGAGGACGTCGGCGTCCTCAGGCTCTCGCGGCACGTCCCTGTGCCGGTGGTTCTCACTCATGGGCGCTTCCCTCTGGTTGCGGTAACGATGCAGGTGGGCCGGCAGTGGACCGGCCGGAGCGCGGAAAATCCGCGCTCCTGCCCATGAGGTTAGCAGTCAGCTGTGATGCGCTCCACAGCCGTCTATCAGGTGGTCAACAGGATTTTTCCCGTGTGCCGGCCGGAATCGAAATACTCGTGCGCGGCTGCTGCCTCGGAGAGCGGGAAGGTCTTGTCCACAAGCGGGCGGATCCTGCCGGCTTCGATCAGCGGCCACACGTGCTGCCGGACCGCCGCCATGATGGCCGCTTTCTCCTCCGCGGGCCGTGCGCGCAGCGTGGTGCCGATGACCGCGAGCCGTTTCCGCATCAGCTGGTTCAGGTCGATTTCAGCGGTGGTTCCGCCCTGCAGGCCGATGATGACCAGCCGTCCCGAGACTGCGAGCGCCTCCAGGTTGCGCTGCAGGTACTTCGCGCCGACGACGTCGAGGATGACGTCGGCGCCCCGGCCGTCGGTGGCTTCGCGGACCCGTGCCACGAAGTCCTCTTCCTTGTAGTTGATCAGGACTTCGGCCCCGAGTTCCCGGGCCAGATCCAGCTTCTCCGCTGATCCGGCGGTGACCATGGGAACGGCGCCGAAGGCGGCGACCATCTGGATGGCCATGGTGCCGATGCCTCCGGCGGCGCCGTGGATCAGCACATGGTCGCCCTCGGTCACGCCGGCGGCCATGAAAAGGTTAGAGAACACGGTGGCGGCGGTTTCCGGCAGGGAG
Source organism: Arthrobacter jiangjiafuii (assembly GCF_018622995.1). Classification (NCBI taxonomy): domain Bacteria; kingdom Bacillati; phylum Actinomycetota; class Actinomycetes; order Micrococcales; family Micrococcaceae; genus Arthrobacter; species Arthrobacter jiangjiafuii. The sequence continues at coordinate 416,132 of NZ_CP076022.1, read as the reverse complement.
GCGGCGGTCACCAGGTCGACGCCGGCGGGCACGGGCAGCACCTGTCCGGCCGGGACGTTGACCTGGTCGGCGTAGCCGCCGCCGGTCAGGAGTGCGACGACGTCGGCCCCGACGGAGAGCCCCTGCACCCCGGTGCCAATGGCGGCGATCCGGCCGGAGACCTCCAGTCCCGGATATTCGGAGCTTCCGGCCGGCACCGGATAGTAGCCGCGGCGCTGCAGGACATCCGCCCGGTTCAGGCCCGCTGCTGCCACATCGATGAGGACTTCGCCTTCTCCGGGGACCGGCGCCGGAACGTCCTGCACCTGCAGTGTTTCCGGGCCGCCGGGCGTAGTGATGACAACTGCTCTCATTCTGTCCTCCACGGAGCTTGATCAGATTTTGGTGAATTCCACCTTTCTGCCAGACTACTAGGGGGAAGGTTGTCCGAGCGGCCGATGGAGCTGGTCTTGAAAACCAGTGTGCGGTAACCCCGTACCAAGGGTTCGAATCCCTTACCTTCCGCAAAGTGGTCCTTCAACGGACCGGGCGTATCACCTCTTGAAAACGGGCGATACGCCTTTTTTGTTGCCCGTTTCAGTCCCGGTGCCGCCCGGAAGAAGGCAGATTACTTGGGTCCGCCTCATGTCACCCATTTGTAACGTCGGCCACATAGTATTACGAGCATCACTCGCGTTACCCCCTTTGCCGCCGCTGTGCGGCCACTACCCGTCGGCTGGGACCAGCTGACCAAGGAGCATGAGGCATGAGACCTTCAACCTGGAAGGCGGCACTGGGAGCAACCCTCTCGGCCGGCCTGCTGGCGGCACCAATGACGGCGCTTCCGGCCTTTGCGCTGGACACCAAGGCGGCAGCCGTAGGCGTCGTCATCAACGAGGCCTACCTGAGCGGCGGCAGCGCCAACGCGCCGTTCACCAACAAGTTCGTGGAGCTCTACAACCCCACGGATGCTGCCGTCAGCTTGGACGGCTGGTCGCTGCAGTACCGCTCGGCCGGTTCGACGGCGGCCCCCACGGGGGTCGGCGCGCTCACCGGAACCATCCCCGCCGGAGGTTATTACCTGATTTCCGGCGCCTCCAACGGAACCACCGGCGCTCCGCTGCCGGCAGCCGATGCCACCGTGGGCGCCAGCTTCAGCGGCACCAGCGGCACCCTGATCCTCTCCAACCAGGCCACCCGCGTCGACCCGCTGCCCGCGGGCTCCGTAGTGGGCGCCGCTGGAGTGGTCGACCTGCTGGGCTACGGCACCTCCAACACCTTTGAAACCGCGGCTGCTGCCGCCCCGGCCGGCAACGCAGACCCCAAGTCCCTGAACCGCACCGGCTTCGCCGACACGAACAACAACGCGGCCGACTTCACCCTCAGCGCGGCAGTGACTCCCACCGGCACCGGCGGCACGGTCCCCACCGACCCCGAGCCCACTCCCACCCCCACGCCCTCCCCCACCACCCCGGTTGATCCGCCGGCCGGCGCCGTCGCCATCTCGGAGATCCAGGGCACGGGCGATGCGAGTCCGCTGATCGGGCAGAACGTCACCACCCGCGGCAAGGTCACCGGCGTGTACCCCACCGGCGGCTTCAACGGCTACTACCTGCAGACGCCCGGAACCGGTGGAACGCTCGATCCCGCCACCCACACCGCATCCGACGGCATCTTCGTCTTCTCATCCGCCACGGTGGGCTCCGTCGCCCCCGGCGATTATGTAGAGGTCACCGGAACCGTCGGTGAGTACTTCGGCCTGACCCAGCTCACGGTCGCCGCGGGCAACATGGCCAAGCTCAGCGAGCCGGCGGAAGAGGTGAAGCCCGCGACCGTTGGCTGGCCCGCCACCGATGCCGAACGCGAGGCGCTGGAAGGCATGCTGCTGGCACCGCAGGGCAGCTTCACCGTCACCGATAACTACTCCCTGAACCAGTACGCGGAAATCGGCCTCGCCGCCGGGGACTCCGCCCTTGTCCAGCCCACCGCGGTGGCTGCCGTGGGCACCCCCGAGCACGCCGCCGTCGTCGCCGACAATGCGGCACGTGCCGTCACCCTCGACGACGGCGCCAGCACCAACTTCCTCAGCGCAGCGAACCAGGGCATCGCCCTGCCGTACCTGACCATGGAGAACCCGGTGCGGATCGGGGCAGCCGCCACCTTCACCACCGGCGTGATCCTGGACTTCCGCAACAGCGCCTGGAAGTTCCAGCCCCTCACGGCACTCACCACCGCCAACGCCGCAACGGTCACCCCGGCGTCGTTCGATCCCACCCGCACCGCCGCGCCGGAAAGCGTGGGCGGCAACCTCAAGCTCGCCTCCTTCAACGTGCTGAACTACTTCAGCACCACCGGGGATACGCTGCCCGGCTGCACCTTCTACAACGACCGCGCCGGTGCTCCGCTGACCGTCCGCGGAGGCTGCGACGCCCGCGGCGCCGCCAACGCAGAAAACCTGGAACGCCAGCAGGCGAAGATCGTTGCCGCCATCAACGCCCTCGGCGCCGACGTCGTCTCCCTCATGGAGGTGGAAAACTCCGCCGTGTTCGGCAAGGACCGCGACGAAGCACTGGCGAACCTGACCGCTGCCCTGAACGAACAGGCACCCGGGACCTGGGACTATGTCCGCTCCCCCGCCGCGCTGCCGGCGGCTGAAGACGTCATCCGCACGGCCTTCATCTTCCGCACGGCCACGGCCGAGCCGGTGGGCGAATCAGTGATCCTCGACGACGAAACGGTGTTCTCCAACGCCCGCGAGCCGCTGGCCCAGGCCTTCAAGCCCGCCGGCGGCACCGACGGCGAAAAGTTCGTCGCGATCAGCAACCACTTCAAGTCCAAGGGCTCGGCCCCGGACTCCGGCGAAAACGCCGACACCGGACAGGGCGGCTGGAACGCCGACCGCGTCCGGCAGGCACAGGCACTGGCCGGCTTCGCCGATTCCGTGGCCGACGCCGCGGGCACCGAGAAGGTGTTCCTGCTGGGAGACTTCAACTCCTACGCGGCTGAAGATCCGATGACCGTACTGGCCGATGCCGGATACGTGAACCTGGGCAAGGCCACCGGCAAGCACTCCTACGCCTTCAGCGGGATGGTCGGTTCGCTGGACCATATCCTGGCCTCCCCGGAAGCAGCCGAGGCCGTCACCGGCGCCGACATCTGGAACATCAACTCGGTGGAGTCGGTGGCGCTGGAATACAGCCGCTACAACACCAACGTCACCAACTACTACGCTCCGGACCCCTACCGTTCCTCGGACCACGATCCGATCCTGGTCGGCCTGGATCTTGCCCCCGCCGGAACCGAAACCGAAGAGCTGAACCTGCTGAACATCAACGATTTCCACGGCCGGATCGACGACAACACCGTCAACTTCGCCGGAACCGTTGAACAGCTCAAGGCAGCAGCACCGGCGGGCAGCTCGGTGTTCCTCTCCGCCGGCGACAACATCGGCGCTTCCCTGTTCGCCTCCTCCATTCAGCAGGATGCGCCCACCATCGATGTGCTGAACGCCCTGGACCTGCGCGCCTCGGCCGTGGGCAACCACGAGTTCGACGCCGGTTACGCCGACCTCACGGACCGGGTCATTCCGTCCGCCGAGTTCCCGTACCTGGGCGCCAACGTCTATCTCCGCGGCACCACCACGCCCGCTTTGGAGGAGTACACGATCCTGGACGTCAACGGCGTCTCGGTGGCCGTGATTGGTGCCATCACCGAGGAGACGGCCACGCTGGTCACTCCCGGCGGGATCGCGAATCTGGAATTCGGTGATCCGGTCGAGGCCGTGAACCGTGTGGCCGAGCAGCTGCAGGCCGCGGGGCTGGCGGATGTCATCATCGCCGAGTATCACGACGGCGCCGGCGCCGGCACTCCCGACGGAGCTTCGCTGGAGCAGGAAGTGGCCGACGGCGGCGCGTTTGCCGAGATTGTCAACGGCACCAGTCCCCTGGTGGATGCCATCTACACCGGCCACACCCACAAGCAGTACGCCTGGGACGCACCCGTTCCCGGTGTCGACGGGAAGACCCGGCCGGTAGTGCAGACCGGTTCCTACGGAGAGTTCATCGGCCAGATCAACCTGGACTACAACCCGGCAACGGATGAGGTGGTGTCCTACACGGCCACCAACGTTCCGCGGACCACGGAGAGCGCTGCGTCGCTCGTGGCTGCCTACCCGGCAGTCGCCGAGGTCAAGTCCATTGTCGATGCGGCGCTGGCCTCCGCCGCCGAGATCGGCAACCAGCCGGTGGGCTCGGTAACCGCCGACATCACCTCAGCGTTCTCGGGGACCAACCGCGATGACCGCAGCGCCGAATCCACGCTGGGCAACCTCGTGGCCGATTCGCTGCTCAGCACGCTGTCCTCGGCGGACCGCGGGGGCGCCGAAATCGGTGTCACCAACCCCGGCGGGCTGCGTGCCGAGCTGTACTACGGCGCCGACGGCGTGATCACCTACGCCGAGGCCAACGCGGTACTGCCGTTCGTGAACAACCTGTGGACCACCACCCTCACCGGTGCACAGCTGAAAACCATGCTGGAACAGCAGTGGCAGCCGGCCGGCAGTTCGCGCCCGTTCCTGGCACTGGGACTCTCGGACAACATCACCTACACGTACGATCAGGCCCAGGCTGCGGGTTCCCGCATCCAGACCGTGACCGTCAACGGTGAAGCACTGGACCCCGCCCGCGCCTACCGCGTGGGAACGTTCAGCTTCCTGGCCCAGGGTGGAGACAACTTCAGTGTCTTCACCCAAGGGACCAACACCCGGGACTCCGGACTGGTGGACCGCGATGCGTGGATCAGCTACATCGAGGCCAACAGCCCGCTCTCCCCGGACTTCGCCCGCCAGGGCGTGGTGGTGCAGGGAGCACCGGCCACGGCAACAGCCGGAGCAGCGGTTTCCTTCACGGTTTCCGGGCTTGACCTCACCTCGCTGGGCAGCCCGGCCAACACCGCGCTGGCCGTGAACTGGGTCAACGCGGCAGGCACCGCCACCGCGCTGGGCACCGCCCCGGTGACGGCGGGGGCCGCCTCCGTGAGCGTGAGCATTCCGTCGTCGGCCTCCGGCGCAGGAAGACTGGTGCTCACCGCTGCACCTTCCGGCACCACCGTGACCGTGCCGGTTACGGTCCAGGCGCCTCCCACTCCGCCGGCGCCGGCCTGCAAGGCTCCGGTTCCGCCGAAAAACTGGTGGGACGTCAAGGGCTGGGTCCGGTATGCACTGGATCTGGCGCGCTACCTGTACTGCCTGACCGGCCGGTAGCCCCGGCTGATCCCAGGCCGCTGGTCCGGGCCTGATCCACATAAGCGTCGCCGGGAGTTTTGCTCCCGGCGACGCTTATTTATTGGCTGGCCGGCTGGCTGGCTGGGTGCCGGCGTGCCTGCTGCTGCTGGTCCCGGAGATCGGCCTAGTCCCGGGGATCCGGGTCGTTGGGCTTTTCGCTGCCCATGTCAGCGGCACCGAAGACCTTCACCACCGGGTTATCCGTTTCCCCGTTGGACCGCGGCTTCAACTCCGGGTGGTGCAGGTCCAGTGCGGGGCGCTCAGAGCGGATGCGCGGCAGCGCAGTGAAGTTGTGCCGCGGCGGCGGGCAGGACGTGGCCCATTCGAGCGAGCAGCCAAAGCCCCATGGGTCATCCACTTCCACCTTTTTGCCCCGGCGCCAGGTGATGAACACGTTCCAGAAGAACGGGATCAGGGATGCTCCCAGGAGCATTGAGGCAACGGTGGACAACTGGTTCATGGACGTGAAGTTGTCTTCCACGAGGTAGTCCGCGTACCGCCGCGGCATGCCGGAGACGCCCAACCAGTGCTGGATCATGAAGGTGCCGTGGAACCCCAGGAACAGCATCCAGAAATGAATCTTGCCGAGGCGCTCGTTGAGCATCTTGCCGGTGAACTTGGGCCACCAGAAGTAGAAGCCGGCAAACATCGCGAAGACCACGGTGCCGAACACCACGTAGTGGAAGTGGGCGACCACGAAATAGGTGTCCGAGACCTGGTAGTCCAGCGGCGGGGAGGCCAGGATGATGCCGGTGAGCCCGCCGAAGAGGAAGGTGATCAGGAACCCGATGGCCCACAGCATCGGCGTTTCGAAGGTGATGGAACCGCGCCACATGGTGCCGATCCAGTTGAAGAACTTCACCCCCGTCGGCACCGCGATCAGCATGGTCATGAGCGCGAAGAAGGACTGCATGACGGCGCCGGTGACGTACATGTGGTGCGCCCACACGGTCACGGACAGGGCGGCGATGGCCAGGGTGGCAAACACCAGGCCCTTGTAGCCGAAGATCGGTTTCCGGCTGAACACCGGCAGCACCTCGGAGATGATGCCGAAGAACGGCAGCGCAATGATGTACACCTCGGGATGGCCGAAGAACCAGAACAGGTGCTGCCAGAGGATGGAACCGCCACGCTCGGGATCGAAGATGTGGGCTCCGAACCGCCGGTCCGCGCCGAGGGCAAACAGTGCAGCAGCCAGCGGCGGGAAGGCCATCAGGACCAGGATCGAGGTGACCAGGGTGTTCCAGGTGAAGATCGGCATCCGCCACATGGTCATGCCCGGTGCGCGCAGGCAGATGATGGTCGTGACGAAGTTGACCGATCCCAGGATGGTCCCGAAGCCGGACAGGGCAAGCCCGAACACCCACAGGTCTCCGCCGATCCCGGGCGAAAAGGTGGTGTTGGACAGCGGCGCGTAGGCAGTCCAGCCAAACGAGGCTGCCCCCTGCGGGGTGATGAAGCCGGACACGGCGATGGTGGAGCCAAAGAGGAAGAACCAGAACGCCAGGGCGTTCAGCCGGGCAAACGCCACGTCCGGCGCGCCGATCTGCAGCGGCATGATGATGTTGGCGAATCCGGCGAACAGCGGGGTGGCGAACATCAGCAGCATGATCGTGCCGTGCATCGTGAACAGCTGGTTGTACTGGTCCTTGGTCTGCAGGATCTGCATGCCCGGTTCGAACAGTTCGGCCCGGATCACCAAGGCCATCACGCCGCCCACGCAGAAGAAGACAAAGGACGCGATCAGGTACATGTAGCCGATCGTCTTGTGGTCGGTCGAGGTCAGCCAGTTGACGATGATCCGCCCCCGGGAGACCGGGACGACGCGCGGCGGTACGTAGGTGCCAAAATCGTCCGTTGAGTACTTGAGCGTCGACATCAGGTGCCATCCCTTGCATGCAGCGGCCGGATCATCCTGCGACGGGCGATCCTGCAAAGGTCCGCCGTGTCTTGTATCGTAGGTCTCCTCTTTCTCCGCCGTCCAGAGGTTCCCGGATGTGCCTGGGACAGCGGGGAATCAAAAGGCCCCCGGCCCGGTTGAACCCGGGACAGACGCCTAGATTTCATCAAGGAGAAGTAATGAGCACGACGAAGGCTGAAACCACCCACCAGGCCGTGACTGACTGGATTCCCGCGCAGCAGTACATTGCAGGAGCGTGGCGGGACGGAAGCTCCGACCGGACCCTGTCCGATACCAGCCCCTTTGACGGCGCCGAACTGATGAGTATCCGCCAGGCCTCCCGCGAGGACCTGGACGAGGCCTACACCGCCGCCGCCAAGGCGCAGCAGGAGTGGGCGGCGCAGACGCCCTCCGCCCGCCGGGCCGTCATTGAGCGTGCCGCTGAAATTTTCGACGAGCGCCGCGAGGAAATCATCGCCTGGCTGGCCGCCGAGTCCGGCAGCACCGTCATTAAGGCCAACATCGAAGTCGATTCGGCCAAGGCCATCACCAAGGAATCCGCCACCTTCCCGCACCGTGTCTCCGGCCGGATCCTGGAATCCGATACTCCGGGCAAGGAATCCCGTGTCTACCGGGGACCGCTGGGCGTCGTCGGGGTCATCAGCCCCTGGAACTTCCCGCTGCACCTGTCCCAGCGCTCCGTGGCGCCGGCGCTGGCGCTGGGCAACGCCGTCGTGCTCAAGCCCGCCTCCGATACCCCGGTCACCGGCGGACTGATGATCGCCAAGATCTTCGAGGAGGCCGGCCTGCCCGCCGGTGTCCTGAGTGTTGTCGTGGGTGCGGGCTCCGAGATCGGCGACGCGTTTGTCGAGCACCCGGTTCCGGGCTTCATTTCCTTCACCGGCTCCACTCCGGTGGGCAAGAACCTGGGCGCCCTCGCCTCCAGCGGCCCCACCCTGAAGCATGTGGCCCTGGAGCTCGGCGGCAACAGCCCGTTCGTGGTCCTCGCCGATGCGGACGTGGACCAGGCCGTCAAGGCAGCGATCATGGGCAAGTTCCTGCACCAGGGCCAGATCTGCATGGCAGTGAACCGGATCATCGTCGAGGACGCCGTCTACGACGAGTTCGTGGAGAAGTTCGCCGCGCACGCCAAGACGCTGAAGTCCGGTGACCCCTCGGATCCGCAGAACACCGTGGGCCCGATCATCAACGCCAAGCAGCTCGAGGGCCTGCAGAAGAAGATCACCCTCGCCCAGGAGCAGGGCGCCCGCATGGTGGTCGAAGGCCAAACCAACGGGCAGGTCCTCTCCCCCTACGTCTTCGCCGACGTCACCAGGGACATGGAGCTGTTCCAGGACGAGATCTTCGGTCCGATCGCCGGCATTACCCGCGCGGCCGACGCCGAAGACGCCCTCGCCCTGGCCAACGCCAGCGAACTGGGCCTTGCCAGCTCGGTGTTCACCTCCGACCTGGACCGCGGCGTCCAGTTCGCCCGCCGCATCAAGGCCGGCATGACGCACGTCAATGACATCCCGGTCCAGGATGAGGCGCATGTGGCCTTCGGCGGCGAGAAGAACTCCGGCCTGGGCCGCTTCAACGGCGAATGGGCGATCGCGGAATTCACCACCGACCACACCATCACCCTGCAGCGCGAACCCCGGCAGTACCCGTTCTAATCCGGTAGTTAACGCACGACGGCGGCTGCGCACCTTAGGGTGCGCAGCCGCCGTCGTCGTTATGGCAGGCAGTTATCCGCGCAGAGCCCGGTTAGTTTCCGAACCGGGCCACGAGCCGGCCGAGAACCTGGTTGTTCTTGAGGCGCTCGAGGCCTTCGGCGATCTGGTCAAAGGTGATCGCGCGTGCTTTTCTGCCGGCACGATTCGTTCGAACATCCTGGCTATTACTTTAGGTCCGCGTTGGTTTAGGTCCGCGCTTCGGCTGCTGTGGCGGCGGTGAGGCCCGGAGCATACGCTCACCTGCGGGTGCAGGTGTTTCCCGGGATAAGGGGCTTGGCATGCAGGCGAGCAGGCAACGGACAGTAGCGAACGACGGCGCCCGGCTGGCGGTTTTCGAGTACGGCCTGCCGGCCGGGCCTGGCACGCCCACTGTGCTGCTGGTCCATGGCTACCCGGATGACCACACCGTGTTCGGCAGCGTCATCAAGGACCTGGCCACGGACCACCGCGTGATTGCCTACGACACCCGCGCTGCCGGAGAGTCCCGGGTCGAGCCGGCCGGGTCTGCAGACTCAGCAGGAACCGGCAGTCCGTTGGCGCCCTACCGGCTGCCGCTGCTGGTCAATGACCTCTATGCCGTGCTGGCCGACACCGGTGGCCCGGTGCATCTGGTGGGCCATGACTGGGGTTCCATCCAGGGCTGGGCCGCGGTCCGGGATCCGCGGGCGGCCGGAAAAATCCTGAGCTTTACCAGCATCTCGGGGCCGGACATCGGGCACCTCCGCCGCTGGTTTATGCACTGCCTGCGCCGTCCCCGCCGCTGGCTGCTGGCCGCCGGGCAGGCGGTGCGAAGCACCTACGTTGGCTTCTTCCAGCTGCCGGTCCTGCCCGAACTGCTCTGCCGGGTGCTTGGGCCGCGGTACGCCAGGCGGGCCGGCACCAGCGTGGAAACCGCCGTCGACAACGCCGTCCGCGGCCTGCAGCTCTACCGGGCGAACCTGCTGGGCTCCGGCGTCTCCGCCCGGCAGCCGCTGCCTCGGGTCGAGGTTCCGGTGCATGTGCTGGTGCCGCTGCTGGATCCGTTCCTGTCGCCCAGGCTGACCGACGGCCTGGGCGAGGAGGTGCGGGACCTGCGGATCAGCCCGGTGGACGGCGGGCACTGGTGGCCCACCGAGAACAGCACGGCCTTCTGCCGGATGCTGCGGCAGTTCACCGCACCGTAGCCGGTGCGGTGGTAACCCGTGTCAGGCGTTGGCCGGCGGCGGCCGAAGCCAGCAGCGCGGCAGCAATGTCATCAGCATCGCGCACGGTGCGCGCACCGGCACCCGCAGGTGACCCGGCCTCCGCGGCGATCGCGGTTCCCCACTGCACCGATGAAAGCTGCAGCCCCAGTACGTACAGGTCCTCCTGCGGGGTGCCGCTGATACCCACCGGCCGGTACGGCGGCAGGGTCACGTCCAGGCCGGGCGTCACCACGGCGGTGCCGTCGCCGGCCATCATGACCTTGGGCCGGGCCAGTCCGTCGCGGAGCATTCCGGACAGCAGCGGGGAGATGTTCCGGTCCACGCGGTTGGCCGGCATCATGGCCTCCACCAGGGTCTTCGCCGCGTATTCGGTGCCGGACCAGGGCGAGATGCCGGTGAACACGCCGCGCGCCTCGTCCACGTCGAAGCGCGGGTCCGGACCCACAAAGTGCACCAGGCCGGCCCGCACCAGGGCGGCCAGCTGCTCAATCCGCTCCGGGGGCGGCCCGCTGGCCAGGCCTTCCACCAGCGGCTCGAACCAGCCGCGCAGTTCGGTGAGCCAGGAGGCTTCGGCCAGTCCGCCGTCGGCCACTACCGCCTTGAGCACCGTGCGCCCGGCATTCAGCGCGCCGATCGCCATCTTCAGCGGATCATCCTCGCCGGCGGCGGAGCCGGCGGCGTCGTCCTGAAGGTAGGCGAGGACGGCGTCGTCGAGATCCTTCGCCCCGGCGTACGGGCGGCGTCCCAGCGGCTGGGCCAGGGCTTCCAGGTTGGTGCGCCGTGCTGACGGAACGCAGCGGTCCAGGACCGCTTCCTTGGCGGGGTCCCACTCGGGCCCGGGAAGGTCCAGCGCCCCACGCAGCTCGGCCAGGAACTGCTCCGCCGGTTCCAGCAGTTCATCCGCAGCCACGCGGGCCAGGGTCGAGTAATACGCCCACACCGCGTCGCGGTGCAGCAGCGGCCAGAGGTCGTGGTCAAAGCCTGGCAGGATGCCCTGGTCCCGGAACGAGGTGGCGGCTTCTTCGGTGAAGTACTGCAGCTGAACGCTGCGCGGCACATAGGAATCCAGTTTGGCTTTGGCCCGGTACGGCGTGCCCCGGCGCGAGGCGGCCACCAGGACCGGCTCCCGCCCGCTGGGCTCATACCGCAGGGCGCGCCCGGCCGGCTCTCCGGAGGGGACGAACCGGCCGCCCCGTCCGGCGGTCACCTGGATCATGATGTCGAAGAAGTTCAGGCCCAGCCCGCGGATGAGCACCGGCTCGCCGGCCGGCAGCACGGAGAGATCCACGTCGGAGGGCACAGCGGGCGGCAGGTAGCGCAGGTTGTGGCGGTCTGCTGCGTCGCGCAGCCGGTCTTGGTCGGCGCTGAGGGCTGCCGGCAGGTGGCCCAGGGCGAGGACGACGGCGTCCGCAGCCAGGGTTCCTTCTCCGGCCACTTCCAGTGTCCAGCCCGGACCGGATTCCGCGCGGGCCATGCTGAGCACCTCGGCGCGCACATGTTCCAGCGTCACCCCGGCGGCGGCTGCGGTGTCCTGGAGGCGGGCGTAGGTCCATTCCAGGTACCGGCCGTACAGCGCGCGGCTGGGGAAGGCTCCGGAGGAGAGTCCGGCCAGCTCTTCCCGGTCCCCGGCGGACAGCACCCAGACGGTCTCATCCCGGGTCATCAGCAGCCGCCACTGGTCAAAAGAAAGACCGGTGGGTGATGCCGCCAGGCCTGCGGCGGTGGCTCCGGCCGGGACCACCGTGGGGAAGAGCGACGGGGTGTTCATCAGGAACAGCCGGGACTGCCCGGTGCGCCAGACGTGGCCGGGTCCGGGATTGAACGGATCAAGGATGGATATCCTCAGCGCCGGCCTCTCGTCCGGAGCCAGAGCCAAAAAACCGGCCAGGGTGCGCTCCAGGACAGAGATTCCCCGCGGACCCGCTCCGATCACGGCCACGTGGAAACTCTGCGTATTCGTCATGCTTCAAGAGTATCCGGCCCGCATCTCCACCCGGTCGACAGCCAGCACGGTCCACCCCGGCCGATACGGAATGGGCACCGGTTGTGGTTGCCCGGGCCCCTTGACCGCCGCCGGTTCCTGCCTAGGGTGGTTCCATCACCAGAAGCCGATCAGGAGCACACCATGGCCCCTTCCCAGGCAGCTCTGGATCTGCTTCACGGGATTGCCGTGACGCTGCAGGCCAAGGCGCCGATCACCGTGGGCACCATGTTCCGCAGTCCCGGGCTGCGCACCGGAACCAGGATCGTGGCCTTCCTCGGCTTTGATGACGCTTTGATCGTCAAGCTCCCGCGGGCGCGCGCCGTGGCCCTGGTCCAGGACGGGACAGCCGAACCGGTCACCATGGGCACCCGGACCATGCGTGAATGGGTCAGCCTGCCAGTCGGCGCTGACCCCGCCGCGACCCGGGAGACCTGGACCGGCCTTGCCCGGGAGGCGCTGGCCTACGTCCGCAGCATCCCCTAGCGCACCAGGCACCGCAGGCGAATTGCCGCCCCACCGGTGGGACGCCCTGAAACCTCCGCGAGCGCGGTCCTAGGATGGGCACATGAGAATCTCGACTTCCGACCTGCCCGCCGGACCCGCTTCCGATGACGAATTCCTGTGGCTGGAGGACATCTACGGAGATAAGCAGCTGGACTGGGTACGCGCCGAGAACAAGGTGACCGAAGAGCTGCTCGCGAAGACCGGCTTCGAGCAGACCGAGCAGCGGCTGCTTGAAGTACTCGATTCCACCGACCGGATTCCCATGGCCGCCAAGCGCGGCGGACACTATTACAACTTCTGGCGCGACGCCGAACACCCCAAGGGGATCTGGCGCCGCACCACCTGGGACAGCTACATCTCCGACGATCCGCAGTGGGAAATCCTGCTGGACGTCGATGAGCTCAGCCGCACCGAGGGCACGGAATGGGTCTGGGGCGGCTCGGCGTTCCTGCGTCCCAAAGACGGGAAGTCCTACCGGCGGGCACTGGTGGTCCTCTCCCCCGACGGCGGTGACGCCGCCCGCTACCGCGAGTTCGACGTCGTCGACCGCGCCTTTGTGCCCGGCGGCTTCGACATTCCCGCGGCCAAGAACCGGATCAGCTGGGCCGGGCCGGACGCCCTGTATGTGGGCACGGATTTCGGTCCCGGCTCCATAACCTCGTCCTCGTATCCGCGCACCAGCCGGATCCTGCGCCGCGGTATGCCGCTGGCCGGCGCCGAACCGTATTTCGAGGTCCCCGAGGACCACATGATGGCAGTGGTGGCCCACGACCAGACGCCCGGTTTTGAGCGGGACCTGGCCGTGGACATCGTGGACTTCTACAACAGCTCCACCTTCCTGCGCCGGGACGGCTCCTGGGTCCGCCTGGACGTACCGCTGGACGTGAACGTTGACGTACACCGGCAGTGGCTGGTGCTGCGGCCGCGGACCGACTGGGAGCTGAACGGAACGGTGCATCAGGCCGGTTCGCTGCTGGCCGCCGAGCTGGAGGCCTTCCTCGCCGGCAACCGGGAACTGATTACCCTGTTCACGCCCGATCCCGCCACCTCCCTGCAGTCCTGGAGCTGGACCCGCGACCAGCTGCTGCTGAACCTGCTGCGCGATGTCTCCTCGGAAATCCTGGTGCTGGACCCGGCCAACGGCTGGAGCTCGTCGGTGCTCGATGCGTGCCCGCCGCTGCACACCGTGGATGCCTACGCGGTGGACGACGAGGACGAGGAAGCCGGCAATGACTACTGGCTGATCAGTACCGGGTTCCTCACCCCGTCCACCCTGTCCCGCGGCACACTCGGCAGCGCCGCCGGCGGCCCGGCCACGGTGGTGAAGGAATCGCCGTCGTTCTTTGACGCGTCCGCATGCACGGTGGAGCAGCACTTCGCGGTATCCGCCGACGGCACGCGCGTGCCGTACTTCCAGGTGGGCCCCAGGGACCTGGTGCTCGACGGCGGCAACCCCACGCTGCTGAACGGTTACGGCGGCTTCGAGCAGGCCCTGACCCCGTCCTACAGCGGCATGGTGGGCCGCGGCTGGCTCGAGCGCAGCTTCACCGACGACGCCGGGAAGCGCCGCTCCGGAGTGTATGTGCTGGCGAACATCCGCGGCGGCGGGGAATACGGGCCGGACTGGCACCGCGCTGCCCTGCAGGAAAACCGGCACCGCGCGTACGAGGATTTCGCCGCCGTCGCACAGGACCTGCTGGACCGCGGCGTCACCTCGCGGGAGCATCTGGGCTGCACCGGCCGCAGCAACGGCGGCCTGCTGGTTGGCAACATGCTCACCACCTATCCGCACCTGTTCGGTGCGGTCTCCTGCGGCGTGCCGCTGTTGGACATGCGCCGCTACACCAAGCTCTCGGCCGGCTACTCCTGGATTGCCGAATACGGTGATCCGGATGATCCGGAGCAGTGGGAGTTCGTGAAGACCTTCTCCCCGTACCACCTGCTGAAAAAGGACGCCGATTATCCGCCCACGCTGATCTGGACGGCCACCAGCGATGACCGCGTCGGCCCGGTGCAGGCGCGCAAGATGGCGGCCCGGATGAAGGCGATGGGCGTGGGGAACGTCTGGTTCCACGAAGCCCTCGAAGGCGGCCACGCCGGAGCCTCCGACAACCGGCAGGCGGCGCGGATGTACGCGATGTCCTACGAGTTCCTGTGGGAGGCACTGACCGGGCGGCTGAAGTAGCTCACGTGCGCACGCGGCGGCGGCAGGCCTTTCGGCGGCGTTTTGCTCTTAGCCACCCCTTATGGGTAGTCTTGTCAGGCTAGTAGCGCATGCTACGGACAGCATTTGGAGACGTGCCAGAGCGGCCGAATGGGCTTCACTGCTAATGAAGTGTGGGCCTAAAGCCCACCGGGAGTTCAAATCTCCCCGTCTCCGCGTTAAGACCCCCGGGCAACCGGGGGTTTTTTTGTGCCCGATCCGGACTATGTTTAGGCAAAACGTTCAGGCAACCGCCCGCGGCCCTGACGTGCAGCTTCGCCTATCAGGAGGATCCCGGATGGAAATGCGCCTATTGGGCCGCAGCGGCACCACGGTCAGCGCGTATGCCCTTGGCACCATGACCTTCGGCAATGAATCGGACCAGCATGTCTCCCACGCCCTGCTGAACACCTATGTGGAGGCCGGCGGCAATTTCATCGACACCGCCGACGTCTACACCGGCGGCGCCTCCGAGGAGATCATCGGCCACTGGCTGCAGGCCCGGCCCGAGGCCGCGCGGAACGTGGTCCTGGCCACCAAGGGCCGGTTTCCCATGGGCAGCGGCCCCAATGACCTGGGCACCTCCCGCCGGCACCTGCGCCAGGCGCTCGAGGCCTCACTGAAGCGGCTGGGCGTGGACCACATTGACCTGTATCAGCTGCATGCCTGGGATCCGCTGACTCCCCTGGAGGAAAGCCTGGGCTTCCTGCAGGACGCGGTGACGGCCGGAAAGATCAGCTATTACGGGCTCTCCAACTTCACCGGCTGGCAGCTGACGAAGGCCGTTTACACGGCTCGGGCGCACGGCTGGAACGGGCCGGTGACGCTGCAGCCCCAGTACAACCTGCTGGAGCGGGAGATCGAATCGGAAGTGGTGCCGGCAGCGCTCGACGCCGGACTGGGCCTGCTGCCCTGGTCACCGCTGGCGGGGGGCTGGCTCACCGGAAAGTACCACCGGGAAACAGTCCCCGCGGGCAAAACCCGGGTGGGCGACAACCCGGCCCGGCAATTCCAGGGCTGGGATCTGCGCAGCAGCAATGAGCGCACCTGGCAGATCCTGGACGCCCTCAAGGCCATCGCTGCAGCTCACCGCGCCAGCCAGGCGCAGGTGGCCCTGGCCTGGCTCTCCGCACAGCAGGGCGTCACCTCCGTGATCCTGGGGGCGCGGACCGTCGAGCAGCTCACTGACAACCTCGGTGCTGCAGCGGTCCAGCTCACGGACGCTGAACTGCGGCGGCTCAGCGATCTCAGCCGGCCGGCCGTGGGCAACTATCCCTACGGGCATGACGGCCGGAACCAGCGCGAGCGCCGGCTTGAGGGTGGACGCTAGAAGTCCTCAGGGCGCAGGTTCTTGACCCACTTGCTGATCTCGTCCTCTTCGGGCTTCTCTTTCCGGGCCGGCGCCGCGCCCGCGGCGTCCGGCTGCTGCTGCTTGGCCGGCTTGGCGTCAATGACGGGTTCGGCGTTGCTGACGGGCTTGGCATCACTGACGGGCTTGGACTCGCTGGCCGGCCCGGTTTCTTTCGCTTCGGTAGCGTCCCTGGCCCCAGTGGCATCCTGCGCCGGGCGGGTTTCCCTGGCCTCAGCAGCCGGCGCAGCGGGGCGCGGCGGCTGGAACGGCTGGGGGTGCGTGGCCAGGTTCTCAACCGCAGCACCGGCCATCCGCACGCCCACACCGGTGAACTGGGCGTAGAGCTTCACGGCCTTGATGGGCTGCCCTTGGGCGATGGCGGCGTAGACCTGCTGGTGCGCAGCGGCGTCGAGCCGTGCATTGGCTTCCCGCGCTGCCTCGACAGAGGTCCGGGAGGCTGCCGGCGCGGCCTTGCCCGGGCCTGATTCGCCCTGTGCCTGCTTCCGGCGGCGGAGGGCGCGGCTGACCAGCAGGTTGGCCACAAATATGGCCGCGACAAACAGAACAATCACCAGGAACTCCATATACCGATCCTAGCTTCGGTCGCGGTGCCCGCGTTGCCGCAGCCGGTATATTGGCCAGCAACCGCCCGGCCGATCAACGGAGATGCCATGACCAGCACCACTGCCCTGCGTTCCCTGCGTGTCCAGATCAAGGATGCGGTGGCGGAAGTGGAACTCATCGGCCCCGGCAAGGGCAACGCCATGGGTCCGGATTTCTGGAAAGAGCTGCCCGAAGTCTTCGAGGCGCTGAGCGAGGATGAGACGGTGCGCGCCGTCCTGCTTTACGGGTCGAACGGACACTTCAGCTACGGGCTGGACCTCGCGGGCATGGCACCGGTCTTTGCTCCGATGCTGAGCGCCGGCGGGATGGACGCCCGCAAGCGGGAAGGCTTCCGCCGGCAGATCAAGGACCTGCAGGACGCCGTCAGCTCCGTGTCCCGCTGCGCGAAGCCGGTCATCGCGGCCGTGGACGGGTGGTGCATCGGCGGGGCGATCGACGTCATCTCCGCCGCCGACATCCGGATCGCGTCTCCGGCCGCCAAGTTCAGCGTGCGGGAGGTCAAGGTCGCCATCGTCGCCGACCTCGGTTCCCTCCAGCGCCTGCCGGCCATCATCGGCGAGGGGCCCACCCGCCACCTTGCGCTCACCGGGGAGGATTTCGACGCCGGCCGCGCCTACCGCCTCGGGCTGGTGACGGAACTGGCCGACGACGTCGTCGGGCGCGGCCGCGAACTTGCCGCAGCCGTGGCCGCCAACCCTCCCCTGGTTGTCCAAGGCGTAAAACAGGTGATGAACCGCGGGCAGGAGCCGGCGGTCCAGGCCGGCCTGGACTATGTGCAGCTGTGGAACTCGGCGTTCCTGGCCAGCCACGACTTCAACGAAGCGGCCACCGCCTTCGCCGAACGCCGGCCCGCCGTCTTTACCGGCAACTGAACCTGCAGCCGCCCTTAAGATAGTCGGGTGGCTGTTACCGATGAAGCGATTACCAAGATCAAGGAGATGCTCGTCAGCGGGCAGCTCAAAGCTGGTGACCGGCTTCCGCCGGAGAATGAGCTGAGCGACCAGCTGGGCTTGTCCCGCAGCTCGCTGCGTGAGGCAGTAAAAGCCCTGGAGCTGATCCGCGTCCTGGATGTCCGCCGCGGTGACGGCACCTATGTGACCAGCCTGGAGCCGGGTCTGCTGACCGAAACCATGGGCTTCATGGTGGAAATCCATCAGGAAACGTCGGCCCCTGAACTCCTGGAAGTCCGGCGGATCCTGGAGCCCGGCGCGGCAGCGCATGCCGCCGGGCGGATGGACGCCCGCGCGGTGGCCGCCCTGCGTTCCTGCCTGGACGACGCCGATCCGCAGGGCACTGCCCTCGAGCTGGCCGCCCACGATTTCGCCTTCCACTCCCATATCGGCCGCGCCTCAGGCAATCCCTATCTGGCCGGGCTGCTGGATTCGCTGACCGGCAGCGCTCTGCGCCTGCGGACCTGGCAGCGGATCACCGAGGCCGGGGCTGCGGCGTCCGTGCTGGAGGAGCATGCGGCCATCCTGGAAGCTCTGACGCTCGGGGACGCCGAATTGGTGCGGTCCCTGATGACGGTGCATGTGGCCTCGGCGGAGCGCTGGCTGCGCCGGACTCCCGCGCCGCGCACGGTTCCGGCTGTTCCGGTGTCGCTACCGGCGACGGTACCGGTGCAGCAGGAGCAGCAGGTGCAGCCGGCCCCGCGCCCCGTGGCTGCCGTTCCGGCCGCTGCCCTGCCCGTCCAGGCACCGGCGCCGGTACAGGCGCCAGCCCCGGCCCCTGTGCCTGAGGCAACCCGGGAGCCGACCCCCGCCCAAACGCAGGCTCCGGTGCAGCCGCAGATCGCCCGGATTGCCCGCGAACCGGCGCTCTACGAGCTGTTTGCTATGCCTTCAACGCCAGGACAAAAGGCAGCACGGAAGCCGCGCCGGCCTGCCTGAGCACCCGGCCCGCCTCGGTGAGGGTCCACCGGCTGTCGGCGTAATCATCCACCAGCAGGACCGGACCGGGATTGGCCGCGAACCAGGCCGCACCTTCTTCCGGTACGGCGAACTGGTCCCAGACCGACGCCAGCCGGAAGGCACTGTTCCCGCCTGATCCCCCCGTGGGTCCGCCGTGCGGCAGCTGCAGGGCGCCGAGGTACGGAATCCGGCCCAGGGTGGAAATGCCGTGTGCCAGCGATCCGACCAGATTCGGCCGGGACCGGGAGGGGATGCTGACCACAGCGACTGGCCGCTCGGTCCACCCCCATTGCGCGAGCACCTGCACGCAGCCCTGCAGCAGGGCATCGTCCGCGGTGGTGTCCCCGGCGTCCGGGGCGAAGATCTCCCGCAGCCGACCGCCCCAGCCAAGATCCGTGAGCCGGGCCAGCGCCCGTCCGGTGGACAGTGCAGCCTCCGGCTTGATCTTGCCCTTGACCGGAACGCCCAGTCTGTCCATCCCCGACGGGTACATGCCGCGCGGGTCCACTTCCACGCCGACCCGGCTCAACGCCTGCCCGGCGCTGTCCGTGGCCTCGGCTGCCACCTCGCCGGAGAACCAGCGCCCGGCACAGTTGTCGCAGCGCCCGCAGGGGGCTGCGGCCGGGTCATCGAGCTGGACCGAGAGGAACTCCATCCGGCAGCCCGTGGTGGTTTCGTAGTCCAGCATGGCCTGCTGCTCCCTGACCCGGGCGGCGGAAATACGCTCGTACCGCTCCCGGTCATAGCTCCAGGGCTGGCCCGTCCCGCGCCAGCCGCCCGAGACCCGTTCCACGGCTCCGTCCACGGCCAGGACCTTCAGCAGCAGTTCCAACGGCGACCGCTTCAGGTTGACCCGCGTTTCCAGGGCACCGGTGGACATCACCGTGCCGGAGGCGAGCTCGGTCAGCACTGCGGTGGCCGGGCCCTCCGCCGGCATGGAGGACGTGGCGAAGTACTCCCAAATGTCCTTGTCCTCGGCACCCGGCAGCAGCAGCACATCGGCGCTGGGGGTTCCGCGGCCGGCACGGCCGACCTGCTGGTAGTACGCCACGGGCGAGGATGGCGCCCCGAGGTGCACCACGAACCCCAGATCCGGCTTGTCGAAGCCCATGCCGAGCGCGCTGGTGGCCACCAGGGCCTTGACCTCGTTGTTCTTCAGCGCCGCCTCGGCCTGCTCCCGGTCGGCCGGATCGGTGCGGCCGGTATAGGCGAGCACGGGATGCCCGGCCTTCTGCAGCAGCCGCGCCGTGTCCTCCGCCGCGGACACGGTCAGCGCGTAAATGATGCCCGAGCCCGGAAGCTCATCGATGTGCGTGAGCAGCCAGCCCAGCCGGGCCTTGGCGGTGGGCAGCCGCAGCACGCCCAGCCGCAGCGACCGGCGGGCCAGCGCACCCCGGATCGTGAAGACGTCCTCCCCGCCGGAGGCCAGCTGTTCCTCAATGTCCTTGACCACGCGGGAGTTGGCCGTCGCAGTGGTGGCCAGCACCGGAACCGAGGCCGGCAGCTGTTCGATCAGGCTGCGGATCCGCCGGTAATCCGGGCGGAAATCATGGCCCCAGTCCGAGATGCAGTGCGCTTCATCAATCACCAGCAGCCCGGAGCGGCGGATCAGCTCGGGCAGATGGGTTTCGCGGAACCCCGGGTTGTTCAGCCGCTCGGGCGAGACCAGCAGCACGTCCACCTCATCGGCGGCCAGCTTGGCGGAGATGTCCTGCCATTCCAGCTGGTTGGCGGAGTTGATGGCCACGGCACGGACGCCGGCCCGCGCAGCGGCCGCCACCTGGTCGCGCATGAGCGCCAGCAGCGGGGAGACAATCAGGGTTGGGCCGGCCCCGCGGGCGCGCAGCAGCAGGCTCGCCACGAAGTAGACCGCTGATTTGCCCCACCCGGTGCGCTGGACCACCAGGGCCCGCCGGCCGCCGGACACCAAAGCCTCGATGGCTTCATACTGGCCGTCGTGGAACTCTGCGGCCTCATTGCCGACCAGGGCCCGGAGCAGGCCGGTGGCCTCGGCGCGCAGCGCAGGATCCGCCGCCGGGACCCCGCCCCCGGACAGCCCGCCGGCGTCGCTGGTGGTGGCACGGTCAACGTTGGTGTCTTGCTGGATTTCCATACCTTCCACTATTCCAGCCCCCGCTGACTGTTTCCTCCGGCAGCGCCAGGACCTGTGGACAGCACCCGGACCTGTGGACAGGACCGCCTACGACGGCGGGCGGAAGGCAGGCCTATAGACTGTCGGGGTGACTAGTGCATTCGATCTCTCCGCATCCTTCAAGGCCTACGACGTCCGCGGCGTCGTTGGCGAGACCATCACCCCGCAGATCGTCAAGGCCGTTGGCGCGGCCTTTGTGGACGTGCTCGGCCTCGCCGGGCAGACGGTCCTGGTGGGCGGCGACATGCGCCCGTCCTCCCCGGAGTTCATTAAGGACTTCGCCGCCGGCGCCACCATGCGCGGCGCCGACGTCCTGCTCTTGGACCTGATCTCCACCGACGAGCTCTACTACGCCTGCGGCGTGCTGAACGCTGCCGGTGCCACTTTCACCGCCAGCCACAACCCGGCGCAGTACAACGGGATCAAGATGGCCAAGGCCGGAGCGGTCCCCATCTCGTCCGAAACCGGCCTCTACGACATCCAGGCCCTCGCGGAGCAGTACCTGAATGCGGGCAGCATTCCGGCTGTCGAGACCCCCGGCCAGATCGGCGTCCGCGACGTCCTGCGCGACTACTCCGAGTACCTGCGGTCCCTGGTGGATCTGGGCGGCATCCGCCCCCTGAAGGTCGTGGTCGACGCCGGCAACGGCATGGCCGGCCTCACCACACCTGCAGTCCTGGGCGATACCCTGCTGCCCGGGCTGCCGCTGGACATCGTTGACCTCTACTTCGAGCTGGACGGGTCCTTCCCGAACCATCCGGCCAACCCGCTGGAGCCGGAGAACCTGCGCGACCTGCAGGCCGCCGTCGTCGAACACGGCGCGGACCTGGGCCTGGCCTTCGACGGCGACGCCGACCGCTGCTTCGTGATCGACGAAAAGGGCGATCCGGTCAGCCCGTCCGCCATCACCGCTCTGGTGGCCCGCCGCGAAATCGCGCGCGCCAAGGCCGCCGGCGAAGCGACGCCGGTCATCATCCACAACCTCATCACCTCCCGCGCCGTGCCGGAACTGGTGGAGGCCGACGGCGGCCGCGCCGTCCGCACCCGGGTGGGACACTCCTTCATCAAGGCCCTGATGGCCGAGGAAGGCGCTGTCTTCGGCGGCGAGCACTCTGCCCACTACTACTTCCGCGACTTCTACAACGCAGACACCGGCATGCTCGCCGCCATGCACGTCCTGGCGGCGCTGGGTGAGCAGACCCTGCCGCTCTCGGATCTGGCCCGCGAATACGAGCCCTACTTCTCCTCGGGCGAGATCAATTCCGAGCTCTCCGACGTTCCCGCGGCAGTGGCCCGGGTCCGCGCCGAATTTGAGCGTGCCGGCGTCACCGTGGACACCCTCGACGGATTGACTTTCACCTCAGATGACGGACAGTGGTGGTTTAACCTCCGCGCGTCGAACACCGAACCCTTCCTCCGGCTGAACGCCGAAGCCGAAGACCTCCCCACCATGGTGCGGGTCCGCGACCGCGTACTTGAACTAGTTAGGAACTAAAACCAATGGCTGATGTTGAACTGAACGGCGCCGAGCCCTCCGCGCAGGTCCAGGAGGACCTCAATTCCCTGCTGGGCACCGCTTTGGGCGTGGCCCAGGAACAGCTGGAAGCGCAGGGCGCCTTCCTGCCGGCCGCCCTGGTCGTCCAGAACGACGGCGAACTGCGGATGATTGCCGTTGCCCCCGAGGAATCCGACGAAGACCTCGACGCCGATGCCATGATCGATGACATCTACCAGGTGCTGACCGAGCAGAAGGGCGACAACCGCGCCGCGGCCGTCTTCTCCGACATCCACCTTCCGGACGAAGCCACCGACGCCATCCACGTTGTGGCCGAGCACTCCGAGGGCGTCTGCATCTCCGCGATCCAGACCTACTCCGAGGCCGACGGCGAGTGGACGTTCAGCGAACCGCAGTGGGAATCCGGCGACCAGCTCATCTGGAACACCGAAGAGTCCGCAGCGGGCACCGAAGAAGCCTAAGCCTCAGCCCAACTCTCGAACTGCCCAGGCCGGCGGCACCGCGCTTAACGCACGGTGCCGCCGGCTTTTTGCTGCCCCTGGAACAGGCCCCGCCGGGTCCCGTGCAGGAACCGCAGCGCGGCACGGGCCACCTTCATATCCCGCTCCGACCGGTGCATCCGCAGCAGGTCCAGAGGGGGAGCGAAACGCTGCTCGGTCATGGCCTTGGGCGTACTGAATTCGCGCAGTCCGTCCGCGCCATGGGTCCGCCCGAATCCTGAGTCCTTGACGCCGCCGAAGGGCAGCGACCCGATGGCCCCGAAGCCCAGCACCGAATTCACTGTGACCACGCCGACCCTCAGCCGTGCGGCCAGCTTCCGGGCAGTCGTCCGGCTGCCGCTGAAAATTGAGGCGCCCAGGCCGTAGCCTGTTCCGTTGGCGCGGTCCACTGCCTCGTCCATGGTGTCCACCGGGTTAACGACGACGACGGGCCCGAAGGTCTCCCGCCGCACGGCGGCATTGTTTTCGGGGACGTCGGTGAGCACCACTGCATCGATCAACCTGCCGTCCCGGACGGAGCCACGCCCGCCGAGCACCGCCCGGCCGCCGGCTTCGAGGGCGGCATCGATATGGGCTGCCACCACGTTCACCTGGTCAGGAAGGGTCATGGGTCCGTAGTCGGCCCCCTCCCCCGTCCCGGTAACCAGCTTCCGGCCCTCCTGCACCATCAGCGACAGGAACGGTGCGTAGACGGCCCGGTCCACATAGACGCGCTCCACCCCGGCGCAGGTCTGTCCCGCGTTCGCCATGCCGCCGAACACGGCGGCGGAAGCTGCTGCCGCCAGATCGGCGTCGGCCGTCACCAGCATGGCGTCCTTGCCCCCGCACTCGGCCACCATCGGCGTGAGCGTCTCAGCGCAGGCGGCCATCACCTTCTTGGCGGTTTCGGTGGACCCGGTAAAGGCGATTTTGCCGCACCCGGAGCGGGCCAGGGCCGCCCCGGTGTCCGGTCCTCCGGTGAGCACTTGGAAAACCGGGTGCCCGCCGCTGACCTGTGCCCATTTGTTCCCGATCCACAGGGCAGTGCCGGGAGTCAGGTCGCTGGGTTTGAAGACCACTGCGTTGCCTGCCGCCAGGGCGAAGGAGATGGAGCCCATGGGGGTGTACACCGGATAGTTCCAGGGCCCGATCACTCCCACCACCCCGTATGGTTCGTAGCCAAGGGTGGCCTTCTGGTTCAGTGCCACGAGGCCGGACGATACAGCGCGCCGCCGCAGCACCTTCTCCGCGTGCTTGGAGGCCCAGTCGAGATGACCCAGCGCCAGCAGAATTTCCAGCAGTGCGTCGTCGTCCGGTTTGCCGGTTTCGGCGGTCATCACGGCCGCCAGCTCATCGGCGTCGTCGGCCATCGCCTGCTTCCAGGCCTGCAGCAGCCTTTTCCTGCCGCGAAAGCCCTGGTCCTGCCACCACCGGACTGCATCTGTGGCGCGGGCTACGGCAAAGGCCACTCCCGTGGGCCCGTCGGTGCCTGCATCGACAGCCGGGGCCGGGAGGGAGGATCGATGCGGAGCATTTCCAGTCTGCACGGTGCTGCTCATGGGAGCTCTCCTGCCTGGGGACAAAGCACGGCCTGGCTTGAAAAATGCTACTCCTGGGCCAGCCCGCAACGGAGGCTTCCCCGGAACTTTGGGTTAAGCCGAGCGGGGCCCCTTCCACAAAGGAAGGGGCCCCGCTGGTGGTGCTTGATGGAAAGGCTACGCCGCCGCGAAGCGCTCCTTGAGGGTGCGCAGTTCGGCAACGAGGTCCTCGGGCAGGGACTCGCCGAAGCGGGCGTACCATTCCTCGATGCCGGCCAGTTCGGTTTCCCATTCGGCGGGATCGACGCGCACCGCAGCCTCGACGTCGGCCGGGGTCATGTCCAGGCCGGTGAGGTCCAGGGACTCGCCGGTGGGCACGTAGCCGATCGGGGTTTCCACGGCGTCGGCGGTGCCTTCGATGCGTTCGATGACCCACTTGAGCACGCGGGAGTTGTCACCGAAACCGGGCCAGGCGAAGCCGCCGTCGGCCGTGCGGCGGAACCAGTTGACCAGGAAGATCTTGGGCAGGGTTTCCTGGTTGGCCTTACCGCTGAGCGTGATCCAGTGGCGCAGGTAGTCGCCGGCGTCGTAGCCCATGAACGGCAGCATCGCCATCGGGTCGCGGCGGACGACGCCGACCTGGCCGGCCGCTGCGGCGGTGGTCTCGGAGGAGAGCGTGGAGCCCATGAAGATGCCGTTGGTCCAGTCGCGGGACTGCGTCACCAGCGGAACCGTGGTCTTGCGGCGGCCGCCGAAGAGGATCGCGGAGACCGGCACGCCGTTCGGTGAGTGGTATTCCTCGGCCAGCATGTCGATCTGGTCGATCGGCGTGCAGAAACGGGAGTTCGGATGCGCGGCCGGGTAACCGGCCTCCGGCGTCCATTCATTGCCCAGCCAGTCGGTCAGGTGCGCCGGGGCGTCGTCCGTCATGCCCTCCCACCAGACACCGCCGTCGTCGGTCAGTGCCACGTTGGTGAAGATGGAGTTGCCCTTGGCGATGGCACGCATGGCGTTGGGGTTGGTGCTCCAGCCGGTACCGGGTGCGACGCCGAACAGGCCCGCCTCGGGGTTGGTGGCGCGCAGTTCGCCGTTGTGGCCGAAGCGCATCCAGGTGATGTCGTCGCCGAGGGTTTCGACGTTCCAGCCCTCGATGGTCGGATCCAGCAGGGCGAGATTGGTCTTGCCGCAGGCGGACGGGAAGGCCGCCGCCACGAAGTAGTCCTTCTTCTCCGGGCTGGTGAGCTTCAGGATGAGCATGTGCTCAGCCAGCCAGCCTTCGTCCCGGGCCATGATGGAGGCGATGCGCAGGGCGTAGCACTTCTTGCCCAGCAGGGCGTTGCCGCCGTAGCCGGAGCCGTAGGACCAGATGGAGCGGTCTTCGGGGAAGTGCACAATCCACTTATCGTCGCTGCAGGGCCAGGGCACGTCCTGCTCGCCTTCGGCCAGCGGAGCGCCGACGGAATGCAGTGCCGGAACGAAGAAGGCGTCCAGTTCTTCCATCTTGCGCAGTACGTCGGTGCCGATACGGGCCATGATCCGCATCGAGGCCACAACGTAGGCACTGTCGGTGATTTCCACGCCGAACTTGGGATCCTCGGCTTCAAGGTGGCCCATGACAAAGGGAATGACGTACATGGTGCGGCCGCGCATGGACCCGGAGAACAGGCCGTCCAGCTTGGCCCGCATCTGCGACGGTTCCATCCAGTTGTTGGTGAAGCCGGCGTCCTGCTTCTTCTCGGAGCAGATAAAGGTCTGCTCCTCGACCCGGGCCACGTCCTTAGGATCGGAGAACGCGGCGAAGGAATTCGGGAAGAGTTCCTCGTTGAGCCTGGTCAGGGTTCCGGCTTCGACCAGCTCGTCGGTGAGGCGCCTGTTTTCCGCCTCGGTACCGTCGACCCAATACACGCGATCGGGCTGCGTCAGCTCGGCCACCTGCTGAACCCACGCAAGCAGGGCCTGGTGAGTGGTGGGTGCTTCCGCAGAGGCCCCCGGGGTGTTGCTGTCCAAATGGCTCGGAGCAGCGTTCTGGCCGCTCTCATCAAGAACTAGCTGACGCGCGTCATCGCCCATGACTCTTCCCTTCGTTGGGTCAGTGGTGTGTTTTTGATGCTAGTTGTCGGCCGGCCGCCGTCTCGGTCCAAAAAGGTAATATCAATAAGCGTGGACGTGCCGGGATCGCCTAGATTTCAAGGAACCTGTGTGGCCCAGCATACTCCGATGTGACGAAGGTCATATAGACCGGTCTAGTGTGTGACGTCACGCCTGCCGATTAGGCAGCTCTCAGAAACTGGGCTATAGTTATTTACGGCCAAACAGCCACGGACAAACTTTGAAGGAAAGGCCTCAACGGGGCCGGAAGTTCAAAAACTCCGAAATGCGTGCGTAGCTCAACGGATAGAGCATCTGACTACGGATCAGAAGGTTGGGGGTTCGAATCCCTTCGCGCGCACCAGCTAAACCCGGTTTGACTAGTAGAAATACTGGTCAAGCCGGGTTTTTTTGCGTCCCGGCACGGACCGGGTCCGGAACCTCCCGCGCCGGGAGCACCCGGTCGGGTCAGCGCGCCAGTTTCCGGAGTTCGACGGCGGGATCGGCAAGCTGGACAGGATCAACGCGGATCCGCCGGTTGATGATGCGGCGGGCGGCGCGCACCGTCAGCCCCCCGTCAACAGCAGCGCAGCCGGCGAGGTACCCGTCGCCGTCGAGCCGGAAACCTGCAACGGGAATGCCGTCCATCACGCGGTCAACAATGCTCCCCGGGCCCGCCATCGACCCCACTCCCTCGACATGCACGCCGTGGCGGTCGGACCAGAACCAGGGTGCGCCGTGCACCGGAAGCTCCTGCCCGAGCAGGGCAGCGGCCGCTGTGGTTCCGCTGTTCCTCGCATGTTCCCAGTGTTCGGCCCGGCGCAGCAGCGTACCGTCCGGCAGCCGGGTCCGCGCGGAATCGCCCACCGCGTAGATGTTGGGGTGGCTGGTGAGCTGGTGGTCGTCCACGAGGATGCCGTCGTCGAGGTCCAGGCCTGCAGAGGCAGCCAGCGAGGTTTCCGGAACGATGCCGATGCCGACCAGCACCACATCGGCGTCCACGGTTTCCCCCTCCAGCAGCTCGATGTGGTGGCCGGTCCGGTCCGCGGTGATGGCTGCGGGAATGCCGGTGATGACGCGGATGCCGCGTTCTGCGTGCATTCGGTGCAGGCGGTGCGCCAGCGCTGTCCCGACTGCCGGCACCAGCGGCGGATCCACCGGATCGATCAGCGTGACCTGCGCCCCCAGGCCCACTGCAGTGGATGCCGTTTCGGCTCCGATCAGCCCCGCCCCCAGGATCACCAGCCGCACGCCGTCATGCAGGGCGCTGCGCAGCCGGTCCGCGTCGGCGCGGTTTCGGAGGTGGTGCACCGAGTCCAGGGTGCCGCCGGGAATGCCGAGCCGGCGCGGTGCTGCGCCGGTGGCCAGCACCACCTTGTCGGCGGCCAGCTCCCGGCCGTCCGCCAGAACCAGGGCGGGAGAGTCTGCGCGCAGCTCCACTGCCGTGCCGGTGACGACCTCGATGTTCCGTTCGGCGTACCAGGCTTCGCCCGCCAGCAGAATGTCCGTGCCGCTGCGGCTGCCGCGCAGGTAGTCCTTGCTCAGCGGCGGCCGGTCGTACGGCAGCCCCTCCGGGTCAACAATCGTCAGCCGGCCTTCGAAGCCGCGCATACGCAATTCGCCGGCAGCGGCAAAGCCAGCCATGCCGCCGCCTGCGATGAGAACCGATTCCAATGCCATGTGTTGTGATTTCCTAGCCGAAGACCATGTGGTGGAGTACCTCAAGCCTAGGCGTGCCGGCGCGGGTTATCGGTACGCCGGCCGACCTGCAGCGACTCAGCGCCGCCGGGGTTCCGCGGGGCAGGCGCCCCGTGCCAAGCTCTCTGCATGACTCAAGACGGTGATATTCCTGGCCCGCAACGGATCGAAACCGACGTCGTCGTCCTCGGCGCCGGCGCCGTGGGTGAAAACGCGGCAGGCCGGGTGGTGCAGGGTGGTTTGGAAGCGGTCCTGGTGGAGCCGGCCCTGATCGGCGGTGAATGTTCCTACTGGGCGTGCATGCCCAGCAAGGCGCTGTTGCGGCCGGGCACCGCACTGCAGTCGGCCCGATCGGTGGCAGGGTCGCGGGAGGCGGTGACCGGCACCCTTGATGCCCGGTCCGTACTGGAGCGCCGCGACAGTTTCACCTCCCACTGGGACGACGCCGGGCAGGAAGAGTGGGTCCGGGCCACCGGGATCGGGCTGGTGCGGGGGCGCGCGGTTCTGCTGGGCCCGCGTGAGCTGCGCGTGGAGACCAACGACGACGGCGGTCCGCTCACCCTGGTGGCGCGCCACGCCGTCGTGCTGGCTACCGGCTCGACTCCCGTGGTTCCGCCGATAAAGGGGCTGGACGGGATGGATTATTGGGGCACCCGGGAGGCCACCTCGGCGCATGAAGTGCCGCAGCGGCTGCTGGTCCTGGGTGGCGGAGTGGCCGGCACCGAACTGTCGCAGGCCTGGGCCCGGATCGGTTCCACGGTGACCCTGGTGGCGCGGCACGACGTGCTGGACAACTATCCGGAACCGGCCCGCGAGCTGGTCAAGGCCGGTCTGGCCGCCGACGGCGTCGATGTCCGCACCTTCATAGGGGCGGATTTTGTGCGCGGCACAGTGGACGGCGGGGTGGAAATGGGGCTGGCCGACGGATCCGTGCTGGCCGCGGACAAACTGCTGGTGTCCACCGGCCGCACCCCCGCACTGTCCGGGTTGGGGTTGGAAGGGCTGGGGTTGGACGCCGTCCGGCTGGCCTCCGATGACACCGGGCTGGTGGAGGGCACCGACTGGCTGTACGTGGTCGGAGATGCCGCCGGAAAGGTGCTGCTGACGCACCAGGGCAAATACGAGGCCCGGGCCACCGGCGCCGCGATCACCGCCCGGGCCCGGGGAAGCCTGTCCGGGGCCGGGGCCCCGGCCCCCTGGAGCCGGGAGGTCTCGACGGCAAACCATTACGCGGTTCCGCAGGTGGTTTTCACCGATCCGGAAATCGCCATGGTCGGCAGGACGCTGGAGCAGGCACGGGCGGACGGCGTGAATGCATCCGAAACCTCGCTGGAGCTCTCGGTGGCCGGGTCCGCCCTGTTTGCCGACGATTACCGCGGATGGGCGCAGATGGTGGTGGATGAAGACCGCAAGGTCCTGGTGGGAGTGACTTTCGCCGGGCCCGGGGTGTCGGAGCTGCTGCATGCGGCCACGATTGCCATTACCGGCGAGGTGCCGCTGGAGCGGCTGTGGCACGCGGTTCCGTCGTATCCAACGATCAGCGAGGTGTGGCTGCGCCTGTTGGAGAAGTACGGGTTGTAATGAGGCGCGGGCTTAGCCGCGGCGGACCACAAAATCCGTGATGCGCGCATCGCGCCCGTCGAGCTCGGCCCAGGGCTTGGCAGTTTCCATGACGGTCAGTCCGGAGGTCGGATAGTCAGTGGCCATCTCCATCACGGCATCCTCGTCGGATTCGACCGAGGCCAGCCGCATGGCCAGGTCCTGGACGCCGGGCAGATGGGTAATGACCAGCAGGCTGGTCACGGTTTCCGGAACATTGTTGATAACACTGAGGATCTGCGCTGCGGTGGCGCTGTAGAGGCCGTCCTCCAGCTTGGGGGTGGGTCCTTTGTCGCCGAGTTCCTCGCAGATCCAGGTGCAGGTCTGCCGGGTGCGCAGCGCCGAGGAGCACAGGATGAAGTCCGGAATGGAACTGTTTTCCACCATCCATCGGCCGGCCAGTGGGGCATCTCGGTGGCCCCTGCTGGACAACGGCCGCTCGTGGTCTGACACGTCCCGGGGCCACGCCGCCTTCGCGTGCCGCAGGAGCATCAGCTTTTTTAGGTGGTGGCCGCTCATGGGGCCAAGTCTATCGGCGGTACCGGCACCGGATTTCCAGTGCCGGCACCGCCTGCCGCATCAGATGCTGTATTCGGGGGCGGCCCAGACGACAACTTCGGGGTGCTCATAGAAGCGGTACCCCTGGCCACGGACCGTCCGCACGGTGTTGGCCAGGCGTCCGAGCTTGGAACGCAGCCGGCGAATGTGGACATCGATGGTGCGCTCGTTGGGCACTTCCTCGGCGTTGCGCCACAGCCCGGCCAGCAGCTCCTCGCGCCCGACCGTCCGGCTGGCGTTCTCCACCAGGTAGTTCAGCAGCTCGAATTCCTTGAAGGTCAGGTTCAGGGTGTCCCCGTCGAGGTGGACCTCGCGCCGGGCCAGATCGATCAGGACGCCGGAGGGCCGCGGTGCGCTCTGGGGCTGCACGGGCGGGGCAGTCTCGGGACGATGGCGGCGCGCGGTCGGATCGCCCAGCGCCTGCCGGACGACGTCGATATCGGCGCCCGCCGCCTCGGCCGGTGCCAACGCAACGGCGGCGTGGCTCTGGGCTCCGGGAACCAGCGTCTGGATATGGGCCCGCATGTCCTGCGCAAGTTTGGTGAGGGACGTGCCGTTGGCTGCGGCTGTGTCCTCATCGAGGCCTACGTAAATGACGAATCCGCGTGCCACCGTGTCATTGCTGACCGACTGGGGTCCGGGAACTCCGTTGCCCGTCACCACGGGCATGGGCGCCGTCATGGGTGACGTCTCGGATACTGACTGCAGCGGGCGGAGCGGCTGCTGGCCGAACCCCTGGATCCCGTACTGCTGCTGGGGGGCGTACATCGGCGCGCCGTACTGGCGGGGGAACTCCCCTGCCGCACCCTGCCGGGCTGCACCGGCGCGATTCTGCGCATTGCGCAGTGAAATGTGGACGTACCCTGATGCTACTGACATGTTGCAACCTCATTGTGAATGACCGTCATCACGGCTCGAATGCTGGGGGTGGGCCCGGTCGAGATGGCGCGGTTTTCGCCCGTCATTGGGCCTGAGTGGTGCCTGAGAAATGGGGGTGGGTAACTCAGGCGTGCATTCGACAACAGCACATCTTCGTCCCGGCGGGGCCGGTGGGAAGGAGTGCGGCAGGTGCTGCCGTGTGGATGTTCACATTACGGATTATTGCATGTAACAAAGGCGTACGCGCAAGTAACAATGCCCACATTGTCTCAGCATGTGGACAAACTGGGCCATTTGTGACCCAGCTCACGCCATAGCCCCCGTCTTACCCGGGCGCGCAGCGGGTGCAGGCAATTTCCCTCTGCGATGCGGAATCACCGGATTACAGGGCCTTAGGGGACAAAAAAGCGCACCCGAAAATAAGTGATCTTATCTTCGGGTGCGCGTCAAGTAATTTCCGGGGTGTCCACATGCTGGACATCCCGGAAACCCTCCCGGTAAGGCTTTTAGTCGACGACGCCGTACAGTCGGTCGCCGGCATCGCCCAGGCCGGGCACAATGTAGGACTTTTCGTCGAGCCGCTCATCAATGGAAGCCAGCACGATCGTGACGTTGGCGTCAGCCAGCTCCTCCTGGAGTACAGCCAGCCCCTCGGGTGCCGCCAGCAGGCAGATGCACGTGATGTCTGCGGCGCCGCGCTTGAAGAGGAACTTCATGGCCTCACGGAGGGTTCCGCCGGTAGCCAGCATCGGGTCCAGGACGAAGACCTGGCGTCCGGTGAGGTCATCGGGAAGCCGTTCCGCATAGGTGATCGCTTCGAGGGTTTCCTCGTTGCGTGCCATGCCCAGGAAGCCCACTTCTGCGGTGGGGACCAGGCGGGTCATGCCTTCGAGCATGCCCAGGCCGGCGCGGAGGATCGGCACCACCAGCGGGGTGGGCTTAACCAGGCCGGTGCCGACCGTTGCCGTGACCGGAGTCTCGATCTGGACGGGCTCAACGCGGACGTTGCGGGTGGCTTCATAGGCCAGAAGGGTTACGAGTTCTTCCGTGAGCTGGCGAAACACCGGTGAAGGGGTGTTTTTGTCACGGAGAACGGTGAGTTTGTGGGCAACTAGGGGGTGATCCACTACGAGTACGCGCATGCTTCAAAACTACCATTGAGCGGCGGGTTCCCTCTGTGCCCGGGCACGGTTCCCGGCCCACTCGCCAACTGCGGGAAGATGGGACCATGATGCCCCCCACAAAGCAGCACGAGGCGTGGATGGACCTGGCCCTGGCCGAGGCGCGCAGCGCCTTGGATACCGGCGATGTGCCCATCGGGGCCGTCGTCGTCGGTCCGGACGGCACGGTGATCGGCACCGGACGCAACGAGCGCGAAGCCACCGGTGACCCCACGGCCCACGCCGAGGTGGTGGCGATCCGACAGGCCGCGGCCGCGGTGGGCGAATGGCGGCTGGCCGGCTGCACCCTGGTTGTCACGCTGGAGCCCTGTGCCATGTGTGCCGGCGCCATAGTGCTGGCACGGGTTCCCAAAGTGGTGTTCGGCGCCTGGGACGAGAAGGCCGGGGCTTCGGGATCCGTTTTTGACATCCTGCGCGAACGCCGGCTGAACCATTGGGTCGAGGTTTTTCCGGAGGTCCGTGAGGCAGAGTGCGCCACGCTGCTCACCGACTTTTTCGCTGTCCGGAGGCAGAGCTGACTGCTGACAGGGCCGGACACCCTCAGTAGGCTTGCTATCTCAGAGCCCGATACCTAAGGAGTTCACCCATGAGTTCATCCATCGGTTCAGAGTCGGACGGACTGGATACTGTCATCAAGATCCTCGAAAAAGCGGACATTGCCCAGCTCACCACGGAGGACCTCAAGGGGAACCTGGTGAGCCGGCCCCTGCAGCTGCAGGAAACGGATTCCGACGGCAATCTGTGGTTCTTCACCCAGGACCCTTCCCCCAAGGCGGAGGAAATCAGGGCAAACCCCAACGTGAACGTCTCCGTGCACGATTCCAAGGGCTACCTGTCGATCAGCGGTACGGCATCCCTGACCAAGGATGAGGCCAAGATCGACGAGCTGTGGAAGACCTCCGCAGCGGCCTGGTTTGAAGAGGGCCGGGAGGATCCGTCGATCGCCTTGATCAAGGTGGATGCCCACACGGCCGAATACTGGGCATCGGACGAGCCGCGGGTGGCCACCATGTTCAAGATCGCCAAGAGCGCCGCTACCGGGGACACCCCAAATATCGGCAAGACCGGCATCGTCGACCTCTGATCCAGGCGGCTGGTTCGCCGTCGGCCGCCGGCTGGGACCATTCCAGGCAGTGGCCTGAGCCGTGCGGACGGCTGCCACTGCGGCCGTTTTGGGTTGCAGGCCCTTTAGCCGGTAAGGTTGACGAGTTGGTGACGTGTCCGAGCGGCCGAAGGTGCAACACTCGAAATGTTGTTTGGTGAAAGCCAACGTGGGTTCAAAT
This sequence comes from Arthrobacter jiangjiafuii, assembly GCF_018622995.1. NCBI lineage: Bacteria > Bacillati > Actinomycetota > Actinomycetes > Micrococcales > Micrococcaceae > Arthrobacter > Arthrobacter jiangjiafuii. The sequence goes on along the minus strand of NZ_CP076022.1, from coordinate 382,505 downwards.
CCCACCGTCACCGCCAGCGAAAACCCCCGGGAAACCGGGGGTTTTCTGCATTTCCAAGGTCTTTTTGGTGCGACATGCGCTCCCAACGTCCTATCCAGAGAGTGTGCAGCTGGAAGGGATCGTATCTGTCGAGAGGTGGTGTTACTCGTTGGGGGCTCTATCAGTCCATACGCCGAAGGACACCCCACATGAATCCAGGAACGTTGCGAACCAGCGGTCATCGCCGCCGAGGTCAGTTCTGCTTCGTTCGACTTGGCCGCCGAACTCCCGGACTCGTGAAAGGAAGCTTTCGAGACCATCAGTTTCGAAATAGACCCGGGTTCCGGCCGTAGGCGCTGTTCCTTCGGTTGCGCGCTGAAGACCTCCAATTCCCGACTCGCCACTACTGATGATCCAATAGCTCGCGTCGAACTCTGAATCCTCGAACGCGGGGGCGAACGTCCAACCGTGGAGATCGCGATGGAACGACATGAACTTCTCGGGGGCTTCGGTTTCGACTTCCCACCAGACGATGTTCATGTTCATCATGGGGGCAGCCTAACGGACGGCCAGAGGTCTTGGTACCGAGGTCTTCCGGCTCATTGGAGGTACTCGGAAGCCCACACCCGATGAAGTGTTGCTAACAGACAAGCAGATCGAAGCCTTGACTCAGTCGATCTTCCGGTATGACAGAACTTCTGGCTTCATGCCGACGGAATCAAAAAATCCCTGCAATGCCCGGGTCGCCGCCCCCATCTCAAACTCGAACTTTCCCCCCTGTGCCAGCTCCTCGGCCATAGCATCATTGGCCGTCTTGCCAGAGCCATGCACCAGCGATAAAGTCCCGCAGTCAGACGTGCTGATCATTACGTCTGGTGTGGCCCAGGAACGACGACCCCTGGGATTGTCGTCCTCCGCTATGGCATCGGTTACATTGCATTCGATTCGATCCCGGTGACTGTCGTCGTACGCACCGAGGGTCAACGGAAAAACCGTGACCAATAAGAGGAATACCACAAGCGTTGACATCGATCCCCAAAAAACCAAATTACTCAAAAACGATCGTTGTCGTTTCTTTGGCCGATCCGCTGACAGCTCACCCTCGGTTGGGCCTTCCAATGCATTCCTCTTTCGATCGCTCAATTTTCGTGTTCCCCTCCCATACTAATTTGATGCTTCATGGCGCCGGACTACGGGTCCTCCAGAGCCATTTATCACACCTCCAACAACGGCTGGCATAGCGCTAGGGAATTCCAGACTGCCACCTGCATCGTCCCCCTCCTCAACTGCCGTTTAGACAACCCCACTATGCGCCCTACAGTCACCAACCTGCAGAGGGGGAGCCGATTCGCGATCGTCATCGAAAACTGGGACAACGCGTTCGATATGGAGAACACGTACGGCATCACCTTCAACGACGTTTCGACGCTTAAAACGGACGAGTCAAACATCTGGTCCCGCGAACCCGGATTCCCGCTGACGGGCGAGGTGACAACTGGGGTTTGGACTCATGTCCGAGGCTCCTGGGACCTAACTAAGAGCGACACCAACAAGCTTCCCACCACCAACCAGAATTGCATACGCGAAGGCCAACTGACCGGTACACAAAGGCCGGGACCAGCGTTGTTCCGAGCACATACAAAAAGCGACGACGCTTTTTTCCCATACGATCCGGCTCAGGCTTCCTGCCCGTCCGCCACATAAAAAGAAGGAAGGAATAGGAAGCAGAGCGAGCGCAACCGCAGAAGTAGTGCTCACATACTTAGTGGCCTTTTTCCCCAGTCGGAGATCCAACTCAGTCAATCCACTCTGCTCTGCTTTATTCCCACTATTGGACCCCGCACCATTATTTACCACGGCACCAATCCGTATCTTCTAGCTCGGGTTTTGTTTCATCGATAGCACCGGTTCATGACCGAGATGTTATTGCATGGAACAGTGCATCCCGTGTGTACGCACGCCCCTTCCTAGTTGCCCGAGCGGCGGAGAAGTATCGGGGGTGTGTAAATCGATTGGATGCACGTTATGGAACTAAGAAAAATGCCACATCTCACTGCCCGCAGGAGTACCGCAGTTCTCGCGCTGGCCCTGTCGTCCCTGCTTGCATTTTCTGCCTGCGCGAGTCCCGCTGAGGAGGAACCTAAGACGGAATCCACTGCAGCAGCGGCGGAAGCACCCACGCCGGAAGCGGTATGGCCGGAAGGTGATGAGAAGGGAACGCTGGCGAATTCCTACAGTATCGGTGAGGAAATGGTCGACGGCGACTGGTCACTCACGATCGACAGCGTCAACTTGGACGCAAACGCCGAGATTGCCGCCATGGACAGCATTATCGCCGAGGTGGCCCCTGACGCCGGCAATACATGGGTGACTCTTACCGCGACGTGGAAATACAACGGCGATGAACCTGCGGAAGGAGGAACCAGTTTCAAGGTGGTAAACAAGAATTGGAAGGACGTCTTCGATAACGACAACAGTTACCTCACGACGTTTAACGACATTTCAACACTTAAGCCGACCGAGTCCAAGGCAGGACCCGCGGAGCCCGGTTCCTCCGTGACCGCCGACGCGATCCTGCAGATGCCGGTGGGAACATGCGAACACGTCGAGTATGATCGTGGCGCAATTCGGTCAGGAAAATTCTCATGATTTCCTGGTGGCCCTCGACTAGCTCGAATACAGCCCCCGGGTCTACGGTGCTCTGCGCAGTGCTCTACGCACCAGGACCATGAGATATGGCAACGCCCCGACCTAATGGCCGGGGCGTTGCCCATAACCGCGCGAAATTCAGGCCGTAGATGATCCTGCACAGGTAGCTTGTCCCGAAAGGTAGCAATTTATGTTCATGGAAAAAGTTTCAGAATTGGCCCAGCAGGACACTGAACCCGGCGGCTCATTCCTGCTTTGGCTGGGGGTAGCTGCAGGCGTGGTGGCGTTGATTTTCGTGCTCTCAAAGACGATGAAATCCAAGGGAGCCTCCGGCACCAAATCGGGGGCCGAATTCCGGCCTTCCCTGACCGCCGAAGACGTCGAGGCAGTCAGATTCCAGCCCCCGAAATTGGGGGAACGAGGGTACGAACCGGAGCAGGTCGGGCAACTGCTGGATCAAGCAGTGCGTGAACTGCGGCGACTCGCCGACGAAAACCGACGCCTTCAGCTGAAGAGATCCGATCCCCTGAGTCAGCCGGTCCTGTTAGGCAATCCTGTTCTCACGCCTGATCAGGTAGTGAACCAGAAGTTCTCGACAATGAGATTCCCGAAAGGTTGTTCACCGAGCAAAGTGGATGATTTTCTGGACCGGATTGTGGTGGGCCTTCGGCAATGGAACGCCGCCAACGAGCAGCTCAGGTCCGAGATTTCCGGTAACACCTTGGGAGGTTTTTCCTCAACCGGCCGGAACTGACATGCGCCGATAGGGGCAACCGGCCTATGTCTGGCCAGAATCCAGCGAACCCGATGCACTCCGCTGCGCCGTGCTGCGAGACACCGCTGAAGAGGAAGGGTCCACCCGAACGGGTGGACCCTTCCTCGAAGCTGGATGCTGCACCCTGAAACGGCCTTCGGGGAGCCGGATTTATATACAGCCTGCCTGGACTAGGCCGGCGGCGTCACCTCACACACAGCTGCTGGCTGATTCAGCCGATCTTCTCGTACGAAAAGACAGTTGGGTTCATGCCCACGGCATGAAAAAGTCCCTGCAATGCCCGGGTCGCCTGCCCCATCTCAAACTCGAACTTTCCTCCCTGTGCCAGCTCCTCGGCCATAGCATCATTGGTGGCCTGGTCAAATCCGTGCAGCAATGACAACCTCCCGCAGTCAGACGTGCTGATTGTTAGATCTGGCCTGGACCCGACAGTACGACCGGCTGGACTATAGGTGCCACCTGTGGCATCGGTTACATTGCATTCGATTCGATCCCGGTGGCTGTCATCGTACGCACCGATGAGCCACGTACCAACCGTGACCGATAAGAGGAATACCGCAAGTGTTGACACCGATCCCCAAAAAACCAAATTCGATATCAACGATCGTGGTGGCTTCCTTGGCAGATCACCTGACGCCGCACTCCCCGGTGGAATACTCATTCAATTCTCCTGTTATTCACTCAATCCCATTGTCCCCTTTTATACTAGTTTGAAGCTGAATGGTGCTGGACTACGGGTCCACCGGAGCCATCCAGTGCACCTCCGATAATGGCTGGAATAAGATCTTCCTTCCTGTGGATGCCACCTTCATCGATCCCCGTCTCAACCACCGCTTGGGCAATCCCCACTGCGCGCCCTGCAACATCTTGCACCACCGGCGCCCAAGGCGAAACGACCGCCTCAGGTAGGGCTATCCCTGCCGGCGGTGCGGGTGGAATAGGCAACCTCGAGGTGGCTGCATCCGCGAGCTTGCCGCCGGCATAACCGAACGCCGCGTTCGTCACAAAGCCTATTCCTGCGGCCTAGATATACCCCCGCGGTCTTTTCTCCCTCGGTGTTGAGGCGGTATTCAGCGGCGCCGGATGTCGCTCCGGACTCGCCCGCTGGGACCACACCACGCGCCCCCGCCCGAGCCGCTATCGGGGCGGCTTTGGCCAGAACTCCTGCCGCGACCCCGCCGGCAAGTCCTCCAATGCCACCGATGACGGCCTCTTCGCCGGCTTGGGCTCCAATCCACTGTCCCGTCCTGGGCCTTCGTAGCCTCGGTCATTCCGGAACCTGGTGTTGCGGTAACCGGTCCGGGTGCTTCCGGGATGTCCGGTGGCTTGCCGGCCGGGATTAGCTTGACCGGTAACGGCGGACTGGATGTTGCCAGCCTGGAATGGTTGGGCGCGCGGGCGTATGACCCGGGTGTCCGCGGTTTCCTTTCCAGTCCCACCAGTCACCTACGGCAGCCCCGGCGTCGGCCAGCGCGCCGCGGTGGGCGACGGCGGGCGGCGTCGTACGCCTTCAGATCCTCATCGGCCAATGGGCGCGCAGGCCCGTCGGGTCGCTGGCGTTCAACGGGTTGTTCCCGGCGTACGCGTAAGGGTTGCCGTCCCAGCCCGCACCCAACACCGGGGCCAACGGATCGAAGCCAAGCGGGTCGGTGATCCGGATCAGCCGGCCCCGGACGTCGTACTCGAACAGGGTCCGCCCGCCCACACCGTTAATGGACTCGGTGAGTTCTCCGGCGGTGTTGTATTTGAACCGGCGGGTCCGGTACCAGGAGTCCTGCGAGAAACTCAGCCGGCCCGCCTTGTCATACCCATAGCGGGCGGCACCGTTGCCAGTTGCCGGGGGCCAGGCGCAGGACCAGGCGGCCACAGGGGTCGTACTCGTCGAAGCTGATGGTCCAGGAGGAGAACGCGTCGGCGACGGTGGCGGTGCTGGTCCTGCGGTCCGTGGCGGCATCAGTGCGGACGCCGGTGGGGTCGACGACGGCGGTGAGCTTGCCAATCTTGTCGTACTCCCGCACCCAGTCGTGACCGGCGGGGTCAGCAATTCCTGCCAGGCAGGAGAGGTGGCTCCGTGGGTGAAACCCCAGCGGGCGCCCTCGGGCAGGACGGCTACGGTCACTTATCGTGCTTGTCGAAGACCAGCTCGGTGCCGGCGGGCTCCGAACCGCACCTAGCCCGCTGACAGCCGCGAGCCTTCTGCCATGTCACCCATCACCCATACCGGCCCCACAGGCTCAACTGCCGGATTCTGGAAGAAATCATCCATTGCCAATTCGACCGTGGCGTAGTCATTGACCAGAGCAACAGGAATCGATCCAGTAACACGTCCCATCGGCACATCCATGACACCATCCACCTCCCTACCGCGATCCCAGGCCGCCAAAATGCACTAGCCCGGAAGAGCCCCACCTTCGACCAGGATCGATTTGGCAAGTACACACTGGCCCCATACAGCCCCGACAATCATCACGGGTGCTAGGACGTAGTAAAGACCGCGGGACACTCTACCCATATGGTGGGCAGTCGGCTTTTTGCCAACACGCCAAAAAATGACCTGACTTAAAATGCACATAGACATGGCGACCTGCATGGGAAGGCCGTTCCTCCCGTATTGCCCTTCATAGGGCAGCCTGGTTTCCCAAGGAACGCTCATAAAGACAAAAACAGTGATGCCGATCGACACGGCTAAAGCAACGGCAGCAAGAATGCTAATAATCTTGACTGCCTTTTTCCCCAGCTCCAAATCCTCTGCCGTTAGTCCACCGACCCCGTCCTTATCGTCGCCGACACTTAAATCACTATTTATCAAGGCGCCCATCCAAGTTCGTACGTATAAAATTCCCGCTGCCAACGATAGCGTCTGCGTGTGCCGCACCATATGCAGCTCTAACATGAGCTCCCCAGCTGGGGGTTTGGACTCATGGCCGAGGCTCCTGGGAACTTCTAGCTGGCGTTTTCTGCCTGAGCGAGTCGCGCTGAGGAGTCGCCTAAGACGGAGGCCACTGCAGCGGAGGAAGCACCCACTCCCGAAGCGGTATGGCCTGATGGTGACATGAAGACGCGGTGAGGGAGTTATCCCTGCAGACCCTTTTCCGGTCGCTTCCTTAGATCTATCAGTGCCGCTCCCGGACCATCGACGTCGGAAAGCTGGATCTCCTGTGCTCGGTCAGGGCGGGGAACACCCCGCTTCTTCCGGATTCTCGAGGCCCGGAACTCATCCCGGCAGAACACGAAGGCCGGGCGCCCCGTGACGATGAAGGCAACAACTCCGATGAGCAACACCCAGTTCAGCGGTTCGCCCCGGACCAGCTGGCCGACAACAAGCCCCGCAATCAGAACCGCAGCACACGCATACCCCACTGCGACAGGAATACCGACTGACAGCGATCTGAGATTATACCGATCGTCACCCGGTGCCACATGCTCATCCTTGGCATAACTGTACGGTTCACCCGTCACCGTCCAACGCAGTGCGCGCTGCTCGCCCCGCGCTATAGCCGCCCTGTGCTCGGCATACACCGCAGCATCATCACGACGCATCCCGGCCTTGTGTGTTGTCGGGTCGTCATCCCCCGGACGGATAACGAAAGGATGAATGCGAGGCGCCAGCCTGGGCCTTGCAGCCGCCAAGAGAACAACGATCCCCAAGCTCAACAGCATGGGGTGGACCCCCTGGTATACGGCTAGCAACGCGCCACCGCACAGGGCCACCCAGAAAGCCCCTATCGCTAACGCCAACGCAGCGAAACCCCTGGCGTTGACCCGCACCCTTGCTCCGGGCACCGCTTCCCGGCGCAGTTGTTGAGTCGTCGCCCGGTGGAGAACCCACAGGAGCAGAACGAACAGTACTACGGCAACAATTGTGAATGTCACCATGCCAGCTACCACAATTAAATCCTCATCGGTTTTTCGTTACTTTCTGGGACTGCATTTATGTGGCGCCTATCCGGTCAGTCCCGCTGCTTCAAACAGGGAATGGGCTACCCCTGCCTGACCGACAACCATCAGCACCGGAATTACGCCGGCGAGGACATACCGTCGGACGAGGGCATTCTTTCCTTGGCGGAGTGGGCGTCGCCTAAACACCCGCCAGATCAACACGGCAACTATCGGGGGCATGCACATGACATAAGGCGCCGGGTTGCCGTTGCTGCCACGCCTTCCGCTGCCCGGCAACACCGTATCCAACGGCACGTTCTGGAAGACATAGACCGCAAGTCCGATGCACATCAATAGGGCAACCGCATAGTAGAAATCACGCACGAGGACAGCCTTTTTCAGGGATCGCCGCTCCGCGTCCGAGCGCCCCTCCAATACACGTACGCGCCTCCCGGACGATTGCTCGCTGTGGCTCATCTTGTTTTTACTCCTGCTCTTCCCAAGGAAGCTAAAGTTCTGCTTTCCCAGACGGGCCACATCACACGTTTACCCGGAAGGCACGCCGCCCTCAACCAGAATGGATTTCGAAAAACCCCACTGGAGAATCACACATTAGCACCGGCATTATGGGAAGGGTCCGTCGATTGCACTTACACGGGATCCCAGTTTTTAGTGACTCGACTGGCTGAACCTGTAGGTACGCACATCCTCACCCGACGTCCACGGAAGCTCCGGATCCGGACCGCGATGGTGGAAGAAGCCCAGCAAGGCCTTTCGAGTGCCTTCCAGATCGGTGAGAATCCCCTTAGGCGCATACGCAGGACCGGACAACAACCGAATCTCGACTACATTCGCATCGTCCGCACCAAGGATCCTCCACTCTCCCTCATCCTCGGAATTGGGCGTGCAGTGCACAATGAAACCCGTCACCGGATTTCCCACCGCCTCAAACACACCACCGTTGCGCTGCACGTAGAACCGACCCGAGTCCCCCTCATCCCATGAATACAGCGCAGAAACAGACTTTTCTTTGGCGATGGCCGTACTTGGAATCTCAACGCCGTTGAGATTCCAAACGTCACGGGGCTTGGGCTTGCTCGCGAGGATTAGCCGATGGGCTGCAGTGCCCACCATTAGGCCCATGCCATTGCTTGGAACGAGCAGAAGCCACATTCCGGACCAAGGCTGGGGAGCTTGGGAAAGCAGAACGACCTCTGCTGCGACGAGAATGACGAAAACAAGGGTCACTCTCTTTTCGCGCACAAAACCCCTGATCAGGCCTCCCCCCAGGATACCGGCGAGCATTAACGCAGCGATTTCTATCCCATGGGAACCGTCAAGTTCTGAATAGATAACCCAAAAAATGACAGCCCCTGAGATCGCTGCGACCCCCAGCATCGCCAGCGCTTCTTGCGCGGCGGGCTTAATTCTCAATGAACCCTTCATCAATTGGCTCCATGTTTGGCCGGTCTTCCCCCCCAGTCCACCAGTCCTTGAACTGCTCCCACCCATTGCGGTCCAAGTATTCCCGGACATACTCATTGTTCTCCCGGCGCCGGCGGTCTTCTTCTCGGGCCAGCGAAATCAAGTCCCGCACCAGCCCCGCCGCGGTCTGCAGCGCCCCCGCAAGGTCTCCCACGCCCTTGGCCGCGATAATGGCGTTAGTCGCGAAAATCTCAGAAAAACGTCCTTCGAAGTCGGCTTTAGCCGCATCCACCAGCTTCGTCCTTGAGGAGGAGAAACTATAAAGCCTGGATGCCTCGGAATCGAGAGTCATGACCAAGTCATCGGCCACGCTGTATTTGAACGGTCCGCCACCGTAACCGCTATCCGACTCCGGCAACAACCGCATTTCGACTAAATTATCCATAGTCAGGGCCCCCACTGAACAAGAACTGGAAAAGAAGAACAGATCAACAACACCGCGCCCCGCCCAGGAAAGAGCCACCAGGACAAGCAACAGCAGGAAATATGGCCCCGCAACCAGGCCGGAATACCAAAGACCGGGCCGGAATACCAAAGACCGGGCCGGAATCCCCGGTCCGAATACCTCGTATTGACCGGGTAGCCGCCCGCTCACCAGAGCGGTGCGGCTACCCGGCTATTTCGCAGAACAACTAAACAGAAAAGCGGATCAGGCGCCGCCACCGGCGGAGAAAATGTTCTGGGAGATCTTCTCCAGCTGCGTGCGCAGCTGTTCCAGTTCTTCCCGGGCCTTATCCAGGGCAGCCTTTGTTTCGGGCCATGTTGAACCCCGGAACTGCGCAGCCAGCGGGCCATCCCAGACGTTCGGATCCGACAAGAGCTTGCCCTGCGCATCAAGCGCTGAGATCTGGTCGGTGAAACCACCGTTGACAATGGACTGCACCTGCTGGATCGCAGACTTGGCCTGCTCGGTAGACAACACACGCGACATAAGAATTCCCCCAATTGAGACTGCTGTTTCTCCGTTGAATGTAGCACTTACGGATAGCGGACGATCGAGAGGCTACCAATGTCGATCCAAAAATCCAACAACAGGCTAAAAACGCTGGGGATTCACCGACCCCCTAAGGTCCGGCGTCTGCTCCATGGAGGTTCAATTGCGGTTGGGGAGATCGCGACAGTGAAAAAGCCCCGTAACCTCTCAGTGGTTTTGCCATCGAAAACAACTCAGGGGACCGGACAATTTAGTTTCGTCGCAGCCGCTTCCTGTACCGGGAATTCTCTCTTGGCTCACTCCGACGGTGCATCGCTGGCGATCCGCCCGCGCGAGCCAACCGGCCAATCAGGTCGGCCGCCGCTGCGGCATGCACTCCTGTGGTTGCGGGTCCGTTGCGCAGCGTCCCTTGCCGCCCCTCTCCATAAACCCGTCACCCGGCGAAAGGTCAGCCGAATTTTAGGTCCAAGACCTGCTCACCTGAGGTCCAATGAAGGTCTGGGTCAGGCCCGCGATAGTGGAAAAAGCGGAGCAGCGCCCTGTTAGTGGTTTGCAGATCGGAGACAACGCCCATGGGTACCAGGACCGGGCCGAAGGGCATCCGGATCTCGGTCTCGTCCCGGCTCGTAAGGCTGCCGAGCACTCGCCACGCGCCGTCGTCGTGGTAGTCGGCGGTGCAGTGCACGATGAATCCCGTCGCCGCGCTTCCGACCGCCTCAAAGAGCCCGCCGTTGCGGCCAACGACAAACCTGCCCGTTGTTGCGCTGTCCCACCCCGCCAGGTCCTCGATCGCGGAGGCTGTGGCCCGGTCTGTCTTTTTCTGCTCGTTGCCGTTGATAACCCAGGCATCCACGATCGCCGGCCGCCGCTTCGCGGCCCGCGCCTCGCCAACGACCTGGCCCAGGATAGCGCCGGCACCGTTGGCCGGGATCAGAAGCGCCGATAGCGAGGACCAGGGTTCGGGGGCCTGGCCAAGGAGGACGTACTCCGCCACGACCAGTACAGCGAGCACTGCCAGTCCCCTGCCGGACGGAAGAAATCCCGTCGCAGCGGTACCGCCGACCAGCCCTGCGGCAAGCAGAATCCAGGCTTGGCCCGGCGGAGGCCCCCCAACAGCGATCGACATGCTGACCAGAAGCACCACTACGGCCAGGGCAACGAGCGTTATCCGCGGCCATGCGAACGGCGCTACATTGCGGAGCCAGGCGGTGTTCTTGCGAGCTCGGCCGCAGCGGACTTTAGGACCCACTTGCCTCACACAACCTCCTCAGTACTGCTGATGAGCCAGACATCAGGAGGGCACCGGCTTGCTAATGCGGAGGCCCTGCCGGGTGACGCTGCCGATCATCACGCCAATGGCGTTGGCCGGAATGAGGACCGCCGACAGGCCAGACCATGGGGCGGGAAGCAACCGGGAAACCAAAGCGCACTCCGCTATGACGAGAAGGAGCAGGAGGACCGTGACCAGGTTTTCACGGACCAAGCCCCGGAGCAGGCTGCCGCCCAGCAGGCCGGCCAGGATCAAAACCACCGTCTCTCCGCCGGATGCGCCCTCCGCGCTGAGGAAAACAGTGAAAAACAGTGCGACCGAGAAAACGATGGCAATCCCCAGCGGAATTGCTGCGTACCGAACAAAGTTCCGGCGCTGGGACAGGCTGTGCATCTTAGTCATTCCCTACCTCTTTGGCGGCTACTTCACGTGGCAGCTACTTCACGGCCAAGCGCGTGCCTTCTGCTTCGACGCCGGTGACCCATTCCGGCCCCAGCTCCGCAGCCCCCGGGTTCCTAAGGAAGTCACCCAAGGCTGCTGACGCGGAGTCAAAATCGTGCACCAGCTTCACCGGTATGTGGCCCACGATCTTTCCCATGGGGACTTCTACCGTCTCGTCCCGCAGCTGTTCTTGACGCGTCAGCACCGCCCACGAGCGCTCGTCGGCCGCATCCCTGCTGCGATGGCACACGAACCCTGTCTCGGGGCCGCCGGCCACCTCCAGGCGAGCCGGGCCCCGGGCAACTGCCAGACGGCACCGGGACTTGCCGTCCAGGGCACGCAGCGCCGTACCCGCCGCCAAGCGGGCCTCGGCAACAGCGCCGAAACCACGCCCGTCGACCTGCCATGCCGCCTTCTTGACGGGCGCCTTTCGGCGCTGCGCCGCTGTCCGCCAGGCGACGCCGATATTCGATCCGCCGACAAGCGCGCCCATCCACGCCACTCCCGCAGACCCGAAGGCCTCCACATTGGCCAGCAGGATGACACACACCACCAGAGCTCCAACCAAGCACACCAGGGTCATCCAGGCATGGCGCGCTCCGAACCGGAACAGCCAGACGCCCAGGACTGTCCCGGCCGCCAGGGCCGCCAATGCGAGCGATGTGACTTCAAGCCGCCCGAGGAACACCATGGCAATGGTGCCGCAGAGAATGGCGCCGCCCAGGACAAGGTAACCCAGCCCTGATTCCTGCTTGGACTTGGATCGCTTAGGTGTGTTGTTCATCAATCCTGCTCATAGTTACCAGCCCATCATGTATCTGACCGCGTCACCGCCACCGACCACGGCGAGACCTCCGGTGACGCAGCTCCACATACCAAGGGTATTGGGCTGGGTGAGGTTGAACGCCCCAGACAGGGTTTGGGGGGCGAAATACGGCATCTGCTTAAGGGTATTGACGCCCGTTTGCTCGAAGAAGCCGCCCACAACCGGAAGTTTGTTAATCGGCATGGCCGTGGTGACGGTGCCAAAGCCGGCGCTGGTAGCAATGTTGACCAGATCGACAGGTTTGCCGGAGACTGCACCGTCCAACGCGGCGCCCCCGCCGGACCCCAGTCCGCCGATGCCGGCAGTCATGGTCGACGCCAGGACACCGGTGGATTTGCTGCCAAAGGCCATGGCCAGCGATCCGCCTGCCGGCACCGCAAGTGCTCCGACAGCACCGGCGAATCCACCACCCACAATAGATCCGGCAAAGTGCCAGCCGTTCTTGATCTGCCAGTCATTTTTCGCCAGATAGGTGATCCCTCCTGCTCCGGAGCCGAGGGTGCCTCCGACGCCGGCTGCGGTCCTGAAGGCTGCCGCGGCCTGCCCGGGCGCTGCTGACACAAGACCCTTGCCCCAAAGCATTGCCCCACCACCGGCAGCACCCGTGATTCCGCCGACGGCCGCATTGCCCAATACCGACCACCAATCGACGGAACCGCTCTGCAAATCCTGGGAGATCATCGAGATGCCGCCCGAGGCCAAGGTCCCTGCGATGGCTCCCGCGGCAATGAGGTTGAGCCCGGGGACAAACATCGCCCCGACCGCGCCGGCCACGGCGACGGCCCCCAGCACCGTCTCCCAGTGGCTCCCGGCAGATTTGTCGTAGCCCTGCAGCTCCTCATCGGTCAGCGGGCTAAGGCCCGTGGGGTCGGTGGCGTTCAACGGGTTGTTGCCCGCATAGGAGTACGGGTTGCCGTCCCAGCCCGCACCCAGGACCGGCGTCAGAGGGTCGGTGGAGAGGAAACCACGGGTCGCCGGATCATACGCACGCGCGCCCAGCCACTCCAGTCCGGCAATGTCCAGCCCGCCGTTGCCCGTCAGGCTGATGTCGGCCAGCGCTCCGGCCGCGCCGGACACCGCGCCCATTCCCGGCGCAGCATGAACGGCGGCCGCGGAGCTGCCCGGCGCAGGAATCACGGTGGCTCCGATGGCGGCCCACGGATCGGTCGCATCCGTGGGGCGGGCGGCCCGCCAGCCCGGTACCGTCCAGGCGTCCCCGATGCCCGTGACGCCGCCGGGCAGGGACAGGACCTGCTCACTGGCAAGGCCGGCCAGAGCGGGGAACGGGCTGGCGGTGTCCCACCACAGCGGAGCGCCGTCGACGGCTGACAGCTCCCCCAGGGCATCTACCCAAAGCCGGTGCCGGGAGGCCTCCACCCCGTCCCAGGTCCGGTCCACGGTTCCCTGCAGGTATCCGGTCTCGCCCCAGGCGTATTCGGTCCAGGTCCCCTCCGGGCGGATCAGGCGGGTGCGCCGTCCGAGCCCGTCATAGACAAACTCGGTCCGGAATCCGTCCGGGTCGGTGACAGCGATCAGCTGCCCGGCGGCGTCATACCCGTACGTCCGGTGCCCCTCCGGTGTGACTTCGCGGACCAGCCGCCCGCCGGCGTCGTAATGCCATTCCGAAACCGAGGCCTGCCCCGGGCCGGTGGTGCCGCTCCTGGTGGAGGCGGCGGCCAGCTGTCCGGCCCCGTCATAGGCGTAGCGGGTCACCGCACCGGCACGGGTCAGGCCCAGGATCCGGCCGTCGTCGTCCCGGCCGATCAGGGTGATGTCGGTGGCGTCCGGGTCTGAGCGGTTGGTGCGGATGTGTTCGGCCAGGTACCCGTCGCGGTAGGACCATTCCTGCACCAGATCCCCGGCGGTGGCGGTGGCCAGGCGGCCGGATGCGTCGTGCGTGAACGCCGCCTCGCCCAGCAGAGGGTTGGCCACGCTTTTCAGCCGGCCGACGGCGTCGCGCGTGTAAGTGGTGGTGGTTCCGTGGGCATCGGTGAAGCCGGTCCGGTTTCCGTCCGCGTCATAGCTCCAGGACAGTCCCTGGGCCCCGCGGGTGCGGGAGGTGAGTTGACCGCGCCGGTTGAAGCCGAGTTCGTGCTCCACCGTCAGCCCGTCGCCGCCGGTGTGATCGGCGATGACGACGCGCCGGGTCAGGGGGTCGCGGCGGGCTGTGGCAAGCAGTTTCCCGTTGTGGGAGGTGCTCTCTTCCCGGCCTGCCGCGTCGTAGGTCCAGGTGGTGGTGTTGCCGTCCGGATCGGTTTGGGACAGCTGCCGTCCCGCCGGGTCATAGGTCGCGGTGGTGACCCGGTCCAGCGGGTCGGTGACGGATTCCACTTTGTCGGTGGCGGTGTAGGTGCGGGTGGTGATGCCGCCGAGCGGATCGGTGATCCGGATCAGCCGGCCGCGGAGGTCGTACTCGAACCGGGTGCGACCGCCGACGCCGTTAAGGGACTCGGTGAGTTCTCCGGCGGTGTTGTATTTGAACCGGCGGGTCCCGTACCAGGAGTCCTGGGAGAAGTTCAGCCGGCCGGCCTTGTCGTATCCGTAACGGGCCGTCCCGTTGCCGGGAGTGAGGCGCAGGACCAGCCGGCCGCAGGGGTCGTATTCGAACGTCTCCACCTCGCCGGTGGGCAGAATCCGTGCGGTAATCCGCTGATCGGCGTCGTAGACCAGTTCCGTGACCGCGCCGAGGGCGTCCATGGTTTTCCACGGCCGGCCACAGAGGTCGTATTCATACCGGGTGACCGCGCCGGAGGGTGAGGTGATGGAGGTGACTTTCCCGGACAGGTGCCGTTCCAGGCGGGTCAGCCCGCCGTCGCCGTCGAGCAGTTCCACCGGGTTCCCGGCGGCGTCATAGGTGACCAGCTCCGAGGAGCCGTCCGCTTCCTCGACCCGGGTGGGGCGGCCATATTCGTCGAAACTGAAGGTCGAGGAGGTGAACGCGTCAGCGACGGTGGCGGTACCGGCCCTGCGGTCCGTGCTGGTGTCGGCACGGACGCCGGTGGGGTCGACGACGGCGGTCAGGTTGCCGATCTTGTCGTACTCGCGGATCCAGTCGTGCCCAGCCGGGTCAGTAATGCCGGTCAGGCGGGAAAGCGTGTCATGGGTAAAGCCCCAGCGGGCCCCGTCGGGCAGCACCGCGGCGGTGATGTTGCCGAGTTCATCGAAAACGCGCTCGATGGCGCGGCCCAGCGGGTCGATGGTGCGGCTCAGTTCGCCGTTGGCCGCGTATTCCAGTTCGGTCCGGCCGCCGTCCGGGGCGATGGAGGCGGTGATCCGGCCCGCGGCGTCGTGTTCGAAGGACCAGAGCGCGCCGTCGGCGTCTTCGCGCCGAATGAGCAGGCCGGCGGTGTTGTAAGTGAAGCGGGTGGTGGCCCCGGACGGGGTGACGGTGGCCGTGGGCCGGCCGGCCTCGTCGCGGAGGATCCGGGCGGTGTCCCCGACTGCGTTGCGGGTGGCGATCAGGTCGCCGAACCCGTCGTAGTCGAACTCGACCGTTACGCCGGCCGGGTCCGTAACGCGGGTCAGGAGCCCGTTATCCCAGACCAGTTCCGTGCGCCCGCCCAGCGGATCCACAATGACCGAGGGGTCGCGGGTGAGCTGGTCGGCGTACTCGTAGCTGACGACGGAGCCGGATTCGGTGACCAGGGTGGTGATGCGGTCCTGTTCGTCCCAGCCGTAGGTCAGGTCTGCGCCTTCCGGGGTGACGGTGCGGGTTTTCCGGCCGCGCTCGTCGTAGGCGTGGACGGTGACGGCGCCGTCGCGCTCAGTGAAGGAGACCAGGTTTCCGTGTTTGTCGTAGGCCATGGACTGGCGCTGGTCATGGGAATCCAGCACGCCGACCAGGCGGCCTTTGGCGTCGGCGATCCAGGAGTTGGAGCGGGTGCCGTCCTCATCGGAGACGGCGGTGACGCGGCCGGGCAGGTAGGCGAAGCGGGTGCGGCGGCCGTGCTGGGTGAGCTGCAGGATCACCCTGCCCTGCTCGTCGTAGGTGTTTTCGGCTTCGAGGACGCCGGCGGCGGAGTAGACGGCGTCGATCAGGCCCTGCTCATTCCACCGGTAGGTCCGGGTTCCGTTCTCGGTGGTGACGGTGATCAGCTGGCCGGCGTCGTCGTACCCGTACTCCACCCGTCGCCCGTCCGCGGACCGGATCACCGCTGCGAGCCCGTCCACATAGTCGATGTCCAGGAACCGGCCGCGCACGTGCGCGAACCGGGTCACGAGGCCCGCGCCGCCGTCGGGCGTGCTTTCCCGGGTCACCGAGACGGTGCGGCCGGGCGCTCCCCCGGAGCCCAGCCAGGTGCCGGCGAGGCTGTAGGCCCACCAGGATCCCTGGTTATCCCGGACGACGAGGACGTCGGAGCCCTCGGGGGCCGATTCCAGCTCCGTGAATACAGCGGCAGTGGCCGGTTCGCGGGTGAGCCAGTAGTTCTCCCCAACCGCCCGGCCCCAGCCTTCACCCTGGCGGGGGAAGTCCACGGCGCGGCCGTCGGCAACGACCCAGCGGCAGCCCTCATCCGAGAGCACCAGATGCTGATCCAGGACGGAGGCCCAGCCGGGGCCGAAAACACCCGGAGTTTCCAGGCCCGAGGCCAGCGAGTTATACATCCGGGAAAGCACCAGGTTCGACGCCGTTCCGGCGAAGCCCAGATCGGTTTCAGGCTCGATGAAGTTTCCGGTCGCGGTGTTCACCGGATCATTCGCGTAGCCCGTGGTGGGCAGCGCACCGGCAGCGGTGGGCGGATCGATCTGCAGGGCGGTCCGGCCCACGCTCACCCCTGCCGCTGCCAGTGAAGCGGCCAGCGCGGCATCAGATACGGTCGACACGGCCCCCTCGCCCCCGGCGGCAGCAAACGCATCGGCGATGGTGGTGGCCCATTTCGCGTCGTTCTCATTGGCCGCCAGGTAGGCCCGGTAGGCGCCGACGACGCCGGATGCCTCGATCTGGCCCCAGTTGCATCGGGAGGCGAACGAGGACAGGTGCCCCTGCAGGACGCCCGGGGCGGCGGCTAGACCGTCGTCCAGGGAGCGCGAGCCGTCAGCGAAGGTCCGCAGGTTTTCCGGCCGCGCCGAGGAGGTCCCGCCCCCGTATCCGCCGCCGGGGGCCGGGTTTTGCCTGGATCCTGTGCCGGGAGCAGTCTGGGGGAACGACGGAGCGGCGCCCCTCTCGGCGTTGGGGCGTGGTTCCTCGCCGCCGAGCCAGTCGCCGATCTGTTCGAGCCAGTTGCGGTTGTTGTGCCGCCAGACCCATTCGTTGTTTTCCCTGCGCCGGGCGTCTTCCTCATGTGCGAGGGTGACCATCTGTCCCACGTAGCCGGCAACGGTCCGCAGCGCCGTCGTCAGCTCTGCTGAGTCCTTTGCTGCGGTGGCGGCGTTCGTGGTGAAGACCTCGGAGAAGCGTCCCTTGAAGTCCTCGCTGCCCTTGGAAACATATAAGGACCGCGAAGAAGATTGCACCTCGAGCCGTGCCGCAGCATTCTCGAACGCGGCCTTCATTTCCGTGGCCACGGCGTAATCAAACCGCCCGCTGGCATCCTCCGGCAACAACGGCACTTCAACGAAACTGGTCATAATCAGCCCCCACTGAATACAAAAAGGGAATGGAAAACCTGCCTACACCCAAAGGTACCCGCACGGGCAGGAACAACCCCGGTGGGAACAACGGCGGGCAGCCGCCCACTCGCCCGGAGTGGTGCGGCTACCCGTCCTTTGGAAAGAGCAACTGCATAAAAAAATAAAGGCTTGGGATCAGGCGCCTCCGCCTGCGGAGAAAATGTCCTGCGAGATCTTCTGCAGCTGTGTGCGCAGCTGTTCGAGTTCTTCGCGGGCCTTGTCCAGGGCAGCCTTGGTTTCGGGCCACGTCGAACCCCGGAACTGCGCCGCCAGTGGGCCGTCCCAGACATTCGGGTCCGACAAGATTTTCCCCTGCGCATCCAGCGCGGCGATCTGGTCGGTGAAACCACCGTTAATGATCGACTGCACCTGCCCAATTGCAGACTTGGCCTGTTCGGTGGACAACACGCGTGACATAAATTCCCCCTTGACTGACAACTGATTCCCTGCCGGGCGCGGGCGCCGGCGACGCTGGAGAGGCTACCAAAAAGCGCCTATGTAAATCCACCAAGAGAAAACACCCTCAGCTCACGCGACCGCCGACTTCCCGGGCGAAACGTTATCAAATTGCGATTGACCGGGTTTATGAGTACTACCCCTTATGATGCTCAAGGCACAGCGAACGGAATGAGGGGGTTCATCCACGATGCCCAGACGAACTAAGACCAATACGAACAACCCGGGACGCCGGTCTGCGTCCGGTCGACGGCTGGGCGCCGTCCTTATTACCGCAGGGTTGATCGCGACGACATCCTGCACCCAGAATTCCGAGCCGGAGCCCGTGTCCAACCCGGTCAAACTTCTCCAGAGCGTGCATGTGGGTCTTTCCCCGGCCGCCGGAGTCCAGACGGTTCAGGGCACCACTATCTCCGTAGCTGCGGATGGCGCTTCCTCCGCAGAAGACACAACATACGACGCCGCCGAGGTGGTGGGGGAGCTGCCGGTGCGGGTGAGCCTGCAGTACCGCGCCGGCGAGAAGTCCGGCTCCGACCTCACCGATCTGCAGGGCCACACCGGGCCTGTCGAGATCAACCTGACGTTGGAGAACCTCACCGTCAAGCCGCAGGTGATTCAGTACGACGCCGCAGGCCAGTCCCGCTCCGAAACCGCCCTCGTCGGTGCTCCGCTGACGATCGCGGCGTCGACCACGCTTCCCGGTGTCCGGGCCGACGACATCACTCCGGGCTCCGCCGACGGCGCCAGCGGCACCAACGGCGTCCTGAGCAGCACCGCAGACGGCGCCACCGTGGTGCAGTGGGCCACGGTTCTGGCCCCGCCGCGTTCCGGTGCCAGCACCACGCTGCGCCTCGTTGCTGATGTCAAGGACTTCCAGGCCCCCTCGTTCGATATGGCTGTCCAGCCGGGCCTCAATACCGATATGAGCGCGGACGGCGTCGTCGCCGGCGCTTTCTCCTCCGGCTCGGGTTCCGAGATGGAACTGCAGCAGCGCACCATCTCCCTGGTGTCGGACGTCAACACCGTGCTGATCAAGGCCGGATCCACCATCACCGAGATCCGCCAGAACCTGCAGGAGGCGTCGCAGACCCTGGGCGTCCGGACAGCGGAGGAGCTCCGCGACAATTCCGAGGCCCTGGCCGCGACCATGTCCTCTCTGAAGGAGCAGCTGACTGCACTCGGCGCCGATTTGGAAGGCGCAACGAACGCCACGCAGTCCACCACGATGTCGCAGCTGCAGCAGACTGTTTCCGCTGTGGATTCGATGCTGGGTGATACGTCGGCTGTGCCGCGGACGGCACAGATCACCGGCGATGGTTGCGAAGCCACAGTGGCCAAGCCCGAGCAGGGCGCCACTGTGTACTCCAACGTCCTGACCATGGCTTCGCAGCTGGATGCTTATGCAACGGTTAGTGAGGATTGCCGCGACTTCGTGGCCGGACAGATCACCGTCGCTATCGGTCCGGAGGCCCCCACTGAGGAGGTTTGCGAAGCCGAGGCAGCAGAGGCAGCACAGGGTTTGGCGGACATCTCGATGACCTGTTCCCTCAAGGGCTCCGAGCTCATCATCGCCGGCGCTTTGGCGGGTTTGGTAGACGAAGGTGAGGAGCTCGTGAAGAACCTGCAGCCAGAGTTGGTAGGTGGCGCTATAGACCTCCAGAACGCCTCTTCCGCGAAACTGTTGACGGCGCAGACCGCCGTGGAGGAGATCCTGGAAGGCGTCGAGACTACAGACGGCTACGATGCGGCCCTCTTGACGGTGACAGACGCGATTACGGCAGGCAGAAAGACCGTCGACGCGACCGGTGATGCCTCAGCGGCGGCCCGCGAAAGCATCGACGGACTGCGGCAGCAGCTGATCGGTATCAAGGAAACTGCGCAGGGTGCCAGCAGCGAGGTGGATAAGGGTTCTCTGCTGAGTGGCTCCCTGAAAGATCAGAACCAGAAGCTCGCCGACGAGCTTTGCGCGATGATCGACAATGGCTCCCCCCAACCTGGCAAGCTCTCCGGCAGGCAGGTGGAGGAGCTTCGCTCATATTTGACAGGCGTTCCGTGCGCGGATGAACTCCCGGATGAAGAGGGCGGCCCGGCCGAGATGCTTGACAGACCATTCGGGTTCCCGGTTCCGCTAGACCGCCGGTTGGATGCCCAATTGACCGCCTGGGACTCGGTCATCACCGCCACCGATACCACAGCCACGGACGCAGCGATCGGCCAGGCCTTTACGACGCTGGACGGGAAAATCAAAGACAGCGATCTCAAACTGCAGGCGATCGAGGCGGCAGTTCTGGCGCTCAACGAGGCAGCGACGTCCGAAGTCTCCGGTACTCAGCGCGAGCTGGTTGAACTGAAGGCCGCACTCAAGGCTGCTATCGACTCCTCCAGCCAGGTCAGCGTGAGCCTTGACGGACTGAAAACGCAGCAGGAGATGCTCGCTGAGCGGATCTCAACCTCGCTCGCCGACATCGAGAAGGAGACAGCAGACAAGGTCCAGGAGGCCATTGACGTGCAGGTGCGCAAGGTTTCCGATATCGGCAACAACAGCTCCGAGTCCGTCGTCACCGCGTTCAACACGTCCATCGCCGGCCTGAAAACCACCTCCGACGAGGTGGTGGTAGACGCCAAGGGCACCGTAGACAAGCAGCGCGGCGAGCTGAACGAGCGAAGCGGCGCCCTGGCAGCAGCCCTGGCCGAGAGCACGGAGTCCTCGCTTGCAGCCATCGCGGCCAACACGTCCGGCTCGACCCAGGATGTCGACGGTGCCAACGCCCTCCTGGCCGCAAGCCTGAACAAGGTGATGCTGGACCTGGGCGACCGGTCCGTGAACGGCTCCGGCCTGCTCGGTTCCATGGCCACCAGCGCCGCCAAGGCCGACACCGCCGACTACCAGCTGGCACTGGCCGCCCAGAACACTGAAGGCTACGGCAACATCCGGTCCCGGGACGTGGCAGGGCTCCTGCTGCGCCAGGCACAGTTCAAGGCATCCCTTGCCGCGATCAACGAGCTGCCCGCCTTCCACCTCGAGGTGCCTGCCGGCGCAACGTCGCAGACCCTGTACACCCTGAAGATCGGCGGCGGCGAATGAACACCCGCACCAGGCTCGTAACCCTGATTGTCTTGGGGGTGGCCGTGGTAGTCGCCGTGGCCATCGTCCTGACCATGACGCTGAACCGTCCCAAGGAAGCCATCAAACCGGATCCGGTCGCCGCTACGGTTCCCGTGGCACTGAGCGCCGAGGGCCTGCCGAAGGACTTCAAAATCGGCGTGATCTTCACCTTCGGCCAGTCCGGCGAGCCCGGCTCCGAGTACAACCGGGCAGTCCAGGGCACGGTGGTCGCAGCCGAGCGCTTCACGCAGGGCGGCGCCGCCGTCGACCTCCGGACCCAGAACGACCGCGGCACGGAAGACGGCGCACGTGCCGCCGTCGCCGCACTCGCCGATCAGGGAGTTTCCGGCATCGTCGTGGCGAGTACCGGCCCGCAGGCCAGCGCCGCAGCGAAGGCCGCCGGTGAGCGTGGCCTCGCGGTGATCCTGCCCTACGCCGACCCGGCAGAACCCGGACCGACCATCTGGACCACCACGCCGTCGGCCGCTTCCGTTGACGCTGCCCTGGCAACCTCGCTGGCAGGGAAGAGCAAAGTGATGCTGGTGAGCGACGGCGGTGCAATCCCCGCCTCCATCCAGGCCACGCAGACCCTGAATCTCCAGGACTTCGAGGACGTGACGGGCCTGGCGCAGGAGGCTGCCATCAGGACCGGCGACCAGCTGCTGCCGTTGGCAGAGAATGCCCCCGCAGGCTCGGAATCCGTGCGGGTCTCCGATCCGGCCGACGCCGTGGTTGTCTCGGCTGCCACACCGCAGCGGCTGGCCCGGCTGGTCCAGGCCCTGCAGTCCCGCGATGTGTCGGTTCCGCTGATTCTTAGCGACGGCGCCACCGCCCCGGCGTTCGCCTCCGCACTGGCTGAGCTCGATGGAAGCGCGTCCGGACAGCTGGTCAGCGTGGCAGCTGCCGGCGGGGACGGCGCAGCCCTCCAGCAGGACGCCCAGGGCCGCGGCATGTCGGCGTTCCTCTCCGCCCTGCGCCTGGCCTCCGGCGACGCGCAGATCAAGAACCTGACCGGTGATGCCCCGTTGTCCACCGACGCGTGGGCCGCGGATGCAGCCAGCCACGACGCCGTCGTCGCGCTCGTCCGGGCGGCAGCCCTGGCCGGCAACGGTGATCCGGCGAAGGTCGCAACGGCTCTGCGCAGCGTCTCCCTTGGCGCCGGCGAAGGCCTTGCCGGTTCCACGCTGGACTTCTCCACCCCCGAGGCCCTGACGTCCAAGGCCATGCCCGTCTACGCATCGGACCAGGACCTTGGCCTGCGCCCGGCGGACGAAAAAGCACCACGGCTGGTTTGGGTAGCTGCGCCGGCAACCCCCTAACCGGCCAGCATCCCCCCCAATTAGGGGAACGTCTAACCATCCTCACCGGCCCGCCCCCTAAGGGGCGGGCCGCCATCTTCACCACGGAAGGTACGCCACGGTGCGTTTGCTGATCGATCTGGACGAGCGTCGTTTTGAGTGCGACGTTTCGCACGCGGCTCCGGCCACCACGTTGACCGATCTGGTGGAAACCGCCGGCGGCCCGCGCCTGGCACCGGATGAGACCGTGTTCGTGGACCAAGCCGAAGTGCGTGGTTCCACCCCCGTCTCGGAGCTGGTGCTCTTGGAAGGCACCCGGATCTCCCGCTCTCCCTGGCAGACCCCGCTCCGCGTGCGCGGCTGGAGCGTGACGCTGGCCGGTGGCGAACGTGCCGGCAGCGTCATCGAGGTGCCGCAGGGGCGCGAGATGCTCATCGGCCGGTCCCCGCACGCCGACCTCACCCTTCCCGCCGAAAGTGCGTCCTGGGACCACTGCCGCCTGCGCCGCGAGGAAGACGGGCTGCGGGTGCTCGACGGCGGCTCGACCAACGGCACGCTGGTGAACGGCGAGAAGGTCGGAGAAGAAGGTGTCCTGATCAGCGACACCGCCACGATCACGGCCGGCGGCACGGTGCTGCTGGTGCGTCCTTCCTTGGACGAGATACCGGCCCCGGCGCCCGGAACCCTGCACAACCTCACCCCGGCCGCCACAGCACCCTTCAACCGGCCGCCGCGGCCCGGCACCGCCCCTCCCGGCGACTCCCTGATCCCGCCGAGCCCCAAGGACGTGCCGCCGGCCAGCAAGTTCAGCTACATCACCGTGCTGGCGCCGCTGGTTATGGCCGGGGCCATGGTGGCGGTCCTGGGCGATATGCGCTTCGCCATGTTCGCCCTGCTCAGCCCGGTCATGGCCGTGGGCATGTGGTTTGAACAGAAACGGCGCTACACCCGCGGCCTGAAGGACGAAGAAGCACGCTTCAGCGCCGCCATCGAAGAATTCGAGCAGCAGATCCGGGCGGCAGCCGAGGCCGAAACCGCCCGCCGCCACCGGATGATCCCGGATCCCGCGACGGTGGTCCGCCGCCCGGCCCTGCCCGCCACCTCGCTGTGGCAGCGCCGCGCCGATGCGGACGACTTCCTGGCCCTGCACGCCGGCACCGGCGACGTCCCGTGGAAGCCCGAAGTGGACCGGGCCGGAAGCAGCCGGCTGGACGAGAAGGTCAAGGAATCCCTGGCCTCCGCACGGCTGCTGGCCGCACCGGTGCTGGTGGACCTGACCGACGCCGGGGTGGTGGGCATGGTCGGCCCCCGCGAAGGAGCCCTCGCCCTGGCCCGGTCCCTGCTGGCCCAGGCCGCAGTCCATGTGGGTCCGGCGGACCTGACCATCGGTGTCTTCTGCGACGCCGGGCGGGCCGAGGAATGGGAATGGGCCTCCTGGCTGCCGCACACGCGCCAGGCCGGCAGCAGCACCGGCCAGCGCTGGATGTCCGCGCACCGGGAAACGAGCCTGGCCATGCTGCGCACACTCAAGGACACGGTCCAGGAACTGCCCACACCGGCCATGCTGGTGGTCCTGGACTCCGAAGTGCTCACCGAAGGCCGGGACGCCCCGGCACGTGCACTGCTCGGCATGGGCCGCTCCATTCCCGGCGTCCACATCAACCCGCAGCAGCGCCCGTCCCGGGTCGCCGCCATCGTCATCGCCACCTCGGAAGAGCAACTGCCGGCGTCGTGCACCACCATCATCCGGGTGGGGACCGACGCCGCCGCCACCGTGGAGCAGCCCGAAGACCTGACCCGGGTGGAGGACGTCATCCTGGCCGGCCTGGACCAGGAGGAAGCCCTGCGCTGCGCGATGCGCCTGGCGCACTTCGACGATCCGGAACTGAGCGTGCCCGGCGCGTCCCTGCCCTCCCTGGTCCGGCTGCCCTCCCTGCTGGGCTACGAACGCCCGGACCCTGCCACCGTCCGCCGCCTCTGGCAGGCGAACACGGGAGTCTCCACACCGATCGGCACCGGCGAGAATGGCGACCTGACCCTCGACCTCGTCAAGGACGGCCCGCACGGCCTGGTCGGCGGCACCACAGGCTCGGGCAAATCGGAGTTCCTCCGCTCGCTGGTGGCCGGCCTAGCGGCGCGCAACGACCCCACCCGGCTGAACTTCATCCTCGTCGACTTCAAGGGCGGCGCAGCCTTCAAGGCCTGCGAGCGCCTTCCACACACCATCGGCACCATCTCCAACCTGGACGAGCAGCTGGCCGACCGCGCCATTGTGGCCCTGGAGGCGGAGATGGAGCGCCGCCAGCGGGTCTTTGCCCAGGCCGGCGAGGGAATCGACAACCTCAACGCCTATCTGGCCACCAACCCCGCCGAGCCCATGCCCCGGCTGCTCCTCGTGATCGACGAGTTCGCCATGCTCGCCAAGGACTTCCCCGACGTCCTCAAGGCCCTGGTCAGCGTGGGAGCGGTGGGCCGAACCCTCGGCGTCCACATGATCCTCGCAACCCAGCGTCCGGCCGGCGTGGTCAGTGAAGACATCCTCGCGAACACCAACCTGCGGGTGGCGCTGCGTGTGCAGAGCCGCGAGGATTCCAGCAACGTCATCGGCGTCCCTGCTGCCTCGGCCATCGGCAGGGCCCAGATGGGCCGGGCCTACGTAAAGCTCGGCCAGGACGACATCACGCCCGTGCAGACAGCCCTGGTCACCGGCCGCGCGCAGCTCGGCAGCGGCCCCGCCGTCGACGTCCGCGAGATCCGCCAGTTCGGCGTCCCCGTCCCCGCGCCGGCCATGCCGCGCTCGGCCGCCACGGACGAGAACGACCTGGACCTGCTGATCGAGGCCATTGTCGAAGCCAACACCGAAGCCGGGCACGCCCCGCCGCGGCAGGTCTGGCCCGAGGCCTTGGGCGAGCGGGTGGAGTTGGACGGTTTCCTGGCCGTGCCCGACGACGCCGGCCTCGCCGCCGTCGTCGGCTCCGCTGCTGCCGAGGCCCTGGATGCACCGACCCTGGCTGCACAGACGCTGGAGGAAGCCCGGTCCCTGCCCACGGTGGGCGGCGTCCGCGGCGACTCCGTCCTGGTGACCCTGATGGACGAACCCGAGCTGCAGCGCCAATCCGCTGCGGGCTGGGACATGTCAGTGGGAAACCTGATGCTGATGGGCG
Source organism: Arthrobacter jiangjiafuii (assembly GCF_018622995.1). Taxonomy (NCBI): domain Bacteria; kingdom Bacillati; phylum Actinomycetota; class Actinomycetes; order Micrococcales; family Micrococcaceae; genus Arthrobacter; species Arthrobacter jiangjiafuii. The sequence continues at coordinate 356,633 of NZ_CP076022.1, read as the reverse complement.
TGGCCGGCTCCGGCACCACCACCGCGCTGACCTCGATTGCGTTGGCGCTGGCCAAGGACACCGACCCGGCAGACCTGGACCTGATGGTCCTGGACATGGGCTCCCGCGGGCTTGAAGCCCTCGAAGGCCTGCCCCACACCGTTGCCTACGTGGGAACGGGGGCCGGCGCCAAGGAACAGCAGGCCCGCTTCCTGCGCCACCTGCACACCGTGCTGGAGAGCCGACGCGCGGACCCCGGAAACCACCGCCGCACCGTGGTGCTGCTGGACGGCCTGGCCTCGCTGCGCGATGAGTTCCAGGACTTCGAAGGACAGCAGCTGCTGGATCTGCTCTACCGCGCGTATGCGGACGGTCCGGCCCTCGGGCTCTCCTTCGCCGTCTCCACCACCCGCGCCAAGGCCATACCCACCGCCATGAATGAGGTGACGCTGCAGCGCTGGCTCTTCCGGCTCGCCGACACGTACGACTACTCCTCCCTCGGCGTCCGGGGCAAGCAGATTCCGGCCGAACTGCCCGGTCGCTGCGTGGATCCGCGCACCAAGCTCCAGATGCATGTGGCCACTCCCGCCGTCGGCGTGGAAGCCGCCGTCGAGCAGGTGCGCCAGAGCTGGGCGCACGCCCCGGCGAAGACCTCCGCGATCAGGCGCCTGCCCACCGACGTCACGCTGGCTGAACTGGGCGTGGAGCCCCGGCTGGCGGCCGAGCCCTGGCTCGTCCCCGTCGGCATGCGGGAAGCGGACTTCGCTCCGGCGTTCCTGGAAATCTACGAGGGCGAACACGTGCTGGTCGCCGGTCCGGCGCGTTCGGGGAAGTCCACGCTGCTGCTGGCCCTGGCCACGGCCCTGCGCGGTGCGGCCAGTGCCCAGGGTCCGGCGCAGGTGTGGGGCATCTGCGACCGCCGCTCGCCGCTTGCCTCAGCCGATCTGGACCGCGTGGCGGTGGGCGCCGACGAGGTGCCGGCCATGCTGGCCTCGCTGCGGCTCGAGCGAGGCCCCGTGTTCCTGCTGGTCGATGACGCCGAGCGGATGGACGACGCCGATCAGTCCCTGGCGGGAGTGGTGTCCTCCGGGCAGCCCGGCTTGTGCGTCATTGCGGCCGGACGGGCGGCGGATCTCCGCAGCCTCTACAGCCACTGGACCAAGACCCTGCGCAAATCCAGGCTGGGTGTGCTGCTGCAGCCGGATGTGGATTACGACGGCGACCTCCTCGGCGCGACGCTGCCGCGGAAGGCACCGGTGGCGATCACCACCGGACGCGGTTACATCGGTGTGGGCGGCCAGATGTCGCTGATCCAGTCGATCAGCGCCGTCGAGTCCTGATCCCCGGCGTCGGGCACCTACGATGGCAAGGGAGGCCGGCTCGGCGGCCTGGGGGAATCAGATCAATGGCGTTGGGGAGTAAAGGTATGCAGCTCGCACAGACGGGAGAGGCGCTGGGGGCGTCCTACCGCTTCGGGGAACGGGTAGGCTCCGGCGCGGTCGGCGAGGTGTGGACGGTGACATCCGCCGACGGCCAGACGCTGGCGGCCAAGGTCCTGCGTCCCGAGCATGCCGACGACCCCTCGCTCATCGAGCGGTTCGTCCGAGAACGCTCCGTCCTCCTTGCACTGAAGGACTCCTCCATCGTCACGGTGCGGGACATGGTGGTCGAAGGTGCGCGGCTGGCCATTGTCATGGACTACATTGCGGGCGGCTCGCTGCGCGATGTGGTCAAGGGAAGCGGTCCGCTGCGTCCCGCTGACGCGTTCGACGTCGCCGCCGAAGTTTTCGATGCCCTGGCCTTTGCCCACTCCCGGGGCGTGACGCACCGCGACATCAAGCCCGACAACGTGCTGCTCAACCGGCCCTGGTCCGAACGGGCCACGGGCGACGTGCGGGTCTCCGACTTCGGCATCTCCGACGTCGTCGGCGAGAAGCTCCGCCAGACCACCGGCTTGGTGGGCACACCGCATTACATGCCGCCCGAGCTCATCAGCTCCGGCCGCTCCGGCCCTCCCGGGGACGTGTACTCCACCGGTGTCCTGCTCTACGAACTCCTGGCCGGCCGCACCCCGTTTGCCGGCGCCGGACCTGATTTCAGTGTTGCCTACCGACATGTTTCCTCGCGTCCGCCGCGGATCCCGGTGGACGACAAGGTCTGGGAGTTCCTGGACCTCCTGCTGTCCAAGGACCCTGCCCGCCGCCCCACCGCCGCCGACGCCGCGGCCACGCTGCGGCGCCTCGCCCCGCGCGTAGCCGACCACGCCCCCTTGGCGCGGGTGGAAGCGCCCGAGGACTTCGACGACGTCGAGCGCCCCGCCACGATGGTCCGGGGTTCCTTCACCGACGAAGACCTTAGCGCCCTGGCCTCCGCCCCTGCGGTTCAGGAGGATGTTCCGCTTCCCGATCTTGGGGAGGCCGGCAGCGCGACCATGGTCCGTTCGCTCCCGCGCCGTGACGTGCGGCCCCGTACCGTGGCGCGCGTCGACGAGGAGGAGGCCCCTCCGTTCTGGCGCACGCGCAAGGCGCTGCTGCTGGCCGGCGGTGCGGTGCTCCTGATCGTGGCCATGATCGTCGGGTTTATGGTCCTCTCCCCGGCGGATAAATCCGCTGAGGCGGCCGGTGCCGGCGAACAGCTGTCCGCACAGCTCCAGGACCCTGCCCTTCCGACCGGCCTGACCATCTCCCGCAATGCGTCCTACTCGCCGTCCTCCGGGGAAACCCGGCTGACGATCGCCTACTCGGCGCAGAAGGCGCCGCTGTCCGGCGAATTCCTCGAGGTGATCCCCGGCCTGAGCGAAGGCGATTCCTGCCCGGCAGCCACCTGGGAGGGCGCCACGGTGAGCCGGAACCAGGGCTCGATCACCGGCGTCGACGTCGAATGCGGCTGGAAGCTCTCGGAACTGAAGATCCCGGCGGGTGGACGCGTGGAGGTGACGGCCACGGTGCCGGTGGCCCCTGCGGACCAAAAGGCCCTGGACACGTGGCTCAGCGGCGGGTCCGAGGCAACGACTGCCGCCATGCAGGAACCGGCCGTCATGGGCACTGCCTATCCGGTCCAGCGCCTGCTCGGCGTGGAGGTCCGCACGCCGTCCCGCGTTGTGACGCCCAGCCCGCTGAAGATCACCCTGGTGCCGGTGTGGGCCGGCGGTCCGGACGAGCTGAACCCGCTCTATATCAGTCCCGCATCGGGCAAGCCCTCGCAGATGCTCGCCGCGGTGACCGGCGGCGAGCAGGGGCTGCGGTTCTCCGACGGCTGCGGCGGTGCCCTGGCAGTGGACAGTTCCGGACTCACCGTGACTGCCCTGCAGATCACTCCCCAGTGCACCGTGCGGGCCAGCGTCGGGAACTTCACCGAGCTGCAGTCCCCCAGCTTTGGCATTACCTCCCGGGAAAACGCCGGGGACTGATTCGGGCCGGGCGATCGGGAGGGCCGGGGTCTGGGCAACACTGCTCCCCGGGCTTTATTCTGGGCGGCAGGACCGGCATGCCCCGAGTGCCGGCCAGCAATCAGCATCGGAGGCCCGCCATGTCCGTACGCATCCAGAAAGCCGAGGGGCCTGCAGAGGAGCTCGAGGACAGCGAAGAGCTGAAGTACTCCTATCAGGTACCCCTGTCCGGAACACTCGTCATCCTTGAATCGGCGGATGAGGGGCGCTGGCTGGTGAGGAAGGAAATCTCCGCCACCCGCTGGAGCGAGGTCTCCGGACGGAGATACATCGGCGATACCGGTGTTGCCGGCGGCGTTGAAGGCGGCAAGGCCGAGGGCCGGCCCAAGACCAAGCTGCCTCAGCGGGTCTAGTCTGCGCCCCAGAACGCCTTGACGTCATCCGCGACGGCGGCCGCCTGCCGCTGGCCGGCCTCAGCGGACGGCCTCCGCGTGGACTGAAGCAGGAGGTTGGTTCCGAACGCCGCCAGGCTGGCGGCGTCGGCGTCGATCAGGAACGTCTCCGTTCGACCCTTCAGCTGCTCCAGCACCTGCGGCAGCGTGGGACCGAACGGGCTGTCCGGCGCTTCCGGGCCGCAGGAGAGCACCAGCACCTTGTCATAGTCCCCGGCGATGTCCGCGTTCGTTGCCGAGCGCATTCCGCCGTCCATGTACGGGGCGCCGTTGATGTGGACCGGCGGCCATGCTCCGGGAACACAGCAGCTTGCCGCCACGGCCAGCGCCAGGTCAACGCCGGAGGCGGCGTCGAACACTGTGAACGCGCCGTCGTCGGCGTTTACCGCCGTTATCTGCAAGGGGCGCTCCGGCCACTGCTGCGCCGGCAGCAGTGAGCGGATCGTGGTGACCCAGTCCTCTTCGGAGAGCTCTCTACCCGCAGCCAGGGCTTCCCGGCCGATCCGCGCCCGGGCGGCCTCCTCGCCACCCGGGCCGCGGGCGGCGTCGGCCATCATGTCCATAAACGCCTCCGTGCTGAAGTGGGACAGCTCCCCCTGCTCCATGGCGGTTTCCGCCGGGTCATCCTCGCGGAACTGCGCCGCCAGGACCTGCCGCAGCACGCCGAACCGCAGCACTGCACCCACCACGGACCCCGCAGAGGTGCCCACCACCAGGTCGGCGTCGTCCAGGTCGATGCCCTGCTCCATCAGGGTGGCCAGCACCCCCATTTCCCAGGCGATGCCCGCCACTCCCCCGCCACCAAGAACCACTGCCCGCGTCCGCACCGAATCAGTCATCCGGGCAGTCTAGTGGCCAGATTGGTGATTGCAGTCACTCGTTTTCGGCGCGGGGAGCCGGAGGTATTCAATGGAGGCATGGCATTGCGCGTACTTGTGGTTGGCCGGAAGCACGAAGACTGGGTTGTCGACGGCATCCGCCGGTATGAGAAGAGGCTGAAAAAGCCCTTCGACCTGACCTGGGTCTCCATTCCCCATTCCGCCCGGGAAGGCGACGCCGCGCGCAAGGAGGAATCCGAGCGGCTGCTGGGCAAGCTCGGCAGCGACTATGTGATCCTGCTCGACGAGCGGGGCAAAGCGATCACGTCTCCGGCCTTCGCCAAGACACTGCAGAAGCCGCTGGACAACGCCCGCAACGTCACCCTGATCATTGGCGGCGCCTACGGCGTGGATCAAAGCGTGCACGACCGCGCCGACTTCATCTGGTCCCTCTCCCCGCTGGTTTTCCCGCATCAGCTGGTGCGCCTGATCCTGGCCGAACAGGTCTACCGGGCGCAGGAAATCGCCGGCGGACGCCCGTACCACCACGAATAGCAGCCGGCTTTCCTTCCGGGTCCCCTCCCCGTGATCCCGGTACAGTGGAAGCGCCCCAACCCCACCGGCATGCCACCATGCCAGCGCCGCGCCTCGTGCGCCCCGAAAGGTCTCCTCCATGCGTCAGCTCCTTCTTCGTTCCCTGACAGCCGCAGGCGCAACCGCCGTCCTCATGGCTGCCGGAATGGGCGCCGCTTCCGCCCACGTGCACGTCCATCCGGATTCCACGGCGGCCGGCGAGAGCGCACTGCTCACCTTCGAGACCTCGCACGGCTGCTCCGGCTCGCCGACGACGGCGGTCACCGTCACTCTTCCGGATCAGGTCACGGACGCCACGCCGACGGCGCATCCCGGCTGGACAATCAGCAAGGTCACCGAGGACTTTGCCGAACCGCGGGTCCTGGACAACGGTACGAGCATCGCGTCACGGACCAGCCAGGTGGTCTTCACCGCCAAGGAACCGCTGCCCGACGGCGTCCGCGACACCTTCTCGCTGACCGTCAAGCTTCCCGACGCTGCCGGCGAGACGCTGGCCTTCCCGGTTCTGCAGTCCTGCGCCGAGGGCGAGACGGATTGGGCCCAGCTGCCGGCCGAGGGGCAGACCGACGCCGACCTGGAATCCCCCGCTCCGGTGATCACCGTGACGGAGGCGTCCCACGCTTCTGACGGGCACGGCGGCGGGCACGGGTCCGGGTCCGGGTCCGATGACGCGGATCAGCTGGCCGACGAGGACGACGTAGAGGCCGCCGCCGTCGCCGGCTATGCGGGTCTGGGTGCCGGCGTGCTGGGGCTTCTCTTGGGTGCCGTGGCCCTGTTCAGGACCCGCAAAGCGTAACGTTTGCGGCGTCATTTTCCGCCTGCCGGGCGGGGCTTATTTGACCCTGCCCGGCGGTGCGGAGAAAGTGAGGCTATGAATACCCGGTCTTGGAAATCCTCCTCAGTATTTGCCCTTGCTCTCGGCGCCGTTCTGGCGGTCAGCGGCTGCGGCTCCAGCGGTGATGAGGATGATGCGCCGTCGTCGTCGCCCTCTTCATCCTCGCCCAGCGCCAGCGCCTCCCCCAGTGCTTCGGGAGGTGCCGTCCGCAGCTCGCCGGCCCCAACGCCTTCTCCTACAGATGCCGCTCCGGTGCCGGACAGCCCTGTTGCCTGCTCGGCTGCCCTCCTGTCGGGCTCCGCGGAAGACACTGCCGGCGGCGGCGCTGCAGGCAGTGTCTACCGGACCTTGGTCCTGACCAATGTTTCGGCCGCACCCTGCACTGCGGCGCCCGGCTACCCGGGGGTTTCCTACCTCGACGCGGCAGGCCAGCAGATCGGCGCCGCTGCTACCCGTTCCACCGATGGTCCTGCCGCCGGCGGCTCCCTTGTCCTGGAGCCGGGCCAGTCGGCAGTGGCGGAACTGCGCGAGACCCGGGCCCAGAACTACGGTGATTCCTGCCAGGCCCAGCCCGCGACGCAGCTGCTCGTTTATCCTCCGGAGGACCTGGAGTCGGTGGCTATCGCGCATGAAGCCCTGGCCTGTGCCAACTCCGATGTCGAGCTGCTCAGCGTCGGGACCCTGCAGAAGCGGTAGTTTCACCCGGGCGGGCCGGGCGGCCTAGACGAACCCGGGCGGAGTAGCCGGCGGAGAATCCGGATGAGTAGCCGGATTTGCTCGCTCAGGGCCACGACTGTCCTGTCCTCCACAGGAGTTGTCAGAGGAGTGTCGCTGGAGGTCATTCCACATCTGGAGGGTTCTTCGGATCGGTACTGGTGTTCTCCGGAAAACTGGTTCCATGACAGCAGCAGTTGGGGTGGATGCACCCACAGGACCGGACTCATCCGGCGCGCCACCCTGGGAGGGCAGTTCGGCTGACCGTGCTGATCCCACGGATTTTCTGGGTTCGGTGACGGAACTCGGTGAGGCGCTGGATATTCTCCGACCCGACGCCTTGTCGGCCGCCGCTTTGATGAGTACAGGCGCCGCGGCAATCCTCGCTGCCGAGGTGGAGGCCATCTCACGCACGGTCGAATACCTTCAGATCGTCTGTGCCGGCGCTCTTGAAACCCATCGGGTTGCCTCGTCGCTGGGCGTAACTCGGGCAGCAGCCTTGGTCCCGGACGTGGCGGATCTGCCCGGTAGCGATCCCGTTGCAGCCGGGACCGCCGAATTTGCTGCTGGGAAGGTCCATGCCGAGTTCCGTTCCACCGCCGACTATCTCCGCAGCCGCCTGCGCATTGGGCGGGGTGAAGCTCAGCGGCGTTTGAACCTCGCATCCGCCCTGCTGCCGTCAAGCACTGCCACCGGACAACCGTTGCCGCCGGCCCTGCCGGCCCTTGGCGGGGAACTGGCCTCCGGAACAATCTCCTCCGCTGCGGCCGCCGTCATATCGGACGCCGTGGAACAGATCAGGCACCGCACCGATGCCGAGACCGCCGGAGTCGTGGAGGCGGATCTGGCTGCCCTCGCTGCACACCAGGACCGGGACTTTCTGCTGCAGGTTGCCCGCCGCTGGGTGTTGCTGGCGAACCAGGACGACGCGGAGCCGTCGGAAGAAGAACTGCGCCGTTTCCAGGGGATATTTCCCGGCAGGAAGAAGAACGGTCTCAACCACTTGAAGATCTATTGCACCGATGACCAGCACGAAACACTGCTCACGGTTATGAATGCAGCTGCCGGTCCTCGGATCCAGGACCGTGCTGCGTCCGCTGCAGACGGAGATGGTGCTGAAGGAAGCGGCGGTGTTCCGGAAAACGTCAACGCGGAACCCCCTCACGCTGAAGGCATCGACGGCACACCCGCTGACCCAGGTACAGTCTCGAGACTGGACCAACGAAGCCGCCCCCAGCGTCTACTGGGCGGGCTGGTCGATGCTGCGAAAGCTGCTCTGGCTGCCGGTGGCGTTCCGGCGGCTGGAGGACTTCGCCCGCAGGTCATGGTCACCATTGATGCTGCCTCGCTTCTGAAGTCACTCGACTACGGTTCGGCCTTGAAATCCACTGCTGACCTGGACCGGGTGGAGTGGGTCAGAGGCAAAGGAGCAGGCGCGTCCGGTGCCACGGATCCTGTACCCGGCTTCAGCCTCGGTTCAGGGTCCCCCGGCGCAGGGTCCCTCAGCTCAGGGTCCTTTGGCGCAGGGGCCTTTGCGTTTGCCGGTCCCGTAGCAACGGCTACGGTGCGGAGGATCGCCTGTGACGCTGACCTGCTGCCTGTAGTGCTCTCGGGCGAGGGACGGATTCTGGATGTTGGCCGGGAACAGCGCCTCTTTCCACCCCACTTGAGGAAAGCTCTCCATGCCCGGGACCAAGGGTGCGCCTTTCCCGGCTGCTCCATTCCCGGACCGTGGACGGAGGCGCACCACATTGACTTCTGGAGCCGGGGCGGACCTACCTCCACCGACAACGGCGTCCTCCTGTGCTCGCACCACCACCATGAAATCCACAAGGAAAACTGGCTCATCAAAATGCAGTCGGGCATCCCGTGGTTTGTTCCGCCTGCCTACGTCGATCCGGACCGCGTTCCGTTGCGGAACTTGTACTTCCGGGGGTTGGTGGGCTCCGGATCGATCCTGACCGGCGAAGGCCTGGCTTCATAGCGGCAGGGGCAGGAATTCGGCCCGCAGCCAAACCTCGCGGTGCAGTCCAAAAGTGTCGGGGCAGTGCGGAACAATGGTTCCCATGACATCGGGACCGTCGGTGCTGCAGAAGTTCACGCCCGCCACCAGGGAGTGGTTCGAGGGCGCCTTCGCTGCGCCGACGCCGGCCCAGGCCGGAGCGTGGGAAGCGATCTCCGAAGGATCCAACGCCCTTGTGGTTGCCCCCACCGGGTCGGGCAAGACTTTGGCGGCCTTCCTTTGGGCGCTGGACAGTTTTATTGCGTCGGCAGCCGCTGCTCCTTCCACACCTGCCGGTCCTGGAGTTTCCGCCGATTCAACGGCTGCGGCTCCTTCCACGGCTTCCGTGCCGGTAGCTTCCGGCTCCGCAGCTCCCGGCCCCGTCGAGCCTGCCAAACCCGCCAAGGCGCCCGGACGCAAGCGCAGCACCGAGCCCAAACGCATGACCAAAGTCCTGTACATCTCGCCGCTGAAAGCCCTCGGCGTCGACGTTGAACGGAACCTGCGCGCACCGCTCATCGGCATCACCCAGACCGCCAAGCGCCTGGGCCTGCCAGCCCCGGCCATCACGGTCGGGGTCCGCTCCGGTGACACGCCGCAGAATGAGCGCAGGGCGCTGCTGACCAGACCGCCGGACATCCTCATCACCACGCCGGAATCCCTGTTCCTCATGCTGACCTCGCGGGCGAGGGAGACTCTGGCCGAAGTGGAAACGGTCATCGTGGACGAGGTCCATGCCGTCGCCGGAACCAAGCGTGGCGCCCACCTGGCCGTAACCCTGGCCCGGCTGGACGCGATGCTGCCCAAACCGGTCCAGCGCATCGGCCTGTCAGCAACCGTGGAACCGCATGAAACCGTGGCCCGGTTCCTCGGCGGAAACGCCCCCGTGCACATCGTGGCGCCGTCCTCCACCAAGTCCTGGAACCTCACCGTGACCGTGCCTGTGGAGGACATGTCCGCCCTCGGAGGGGCACCCGCGGCCGAAGACACCGCAGAGGGCGGCTTCGCCCCGCAGGCCAGCATCTGGCCGCACGTCGAGGAACGGATTGTCGACCTCATCGAGGCCAACCGCTCCACCATCGTGTTCGCCAATTCGCGCCGCTTGGCGGAACGGCTGACGGCACGGCTCAATGAAATCCATGCCTACCGCCAGGAAGCAGCGGCCCTCGCGGTGGCCGATTCTGCAGCGACCGGAACCGACGGGCAGACGCTTCCCGCCCGCCCTCCTGCACAGCTGATGGCCCAGGCCGGAGTCTCCATCCGGTACCGCGAGCCGGAGCAGGCTGCGGTCGAGGACGATAACCCCGTGCTGGCCCGCGCCCACCACGGGTCGGTGTCCAAGGACCAGCGGGCCATGATCGAAGATGACCTGAAATCCGGACGCCTTCGCTGCGTCGTCGCGACCAGCTCCTTGGAACTGGGCATTGATATGGGTGCCGTGGACCTGGTGGTCCAGGTCGAATCCCCGCCCTCGGTGGCCAGCGGCCTGCAGCGGGTGGGCCGCGCCGGACACCAGGTCGGGGAAACGTCCCAGGGCGTTTTGTTTCCCAAGCACCGCGGCGACCTGCTCAACTCCGCCGTTGTCGCCGAGCGGATGCTGGCCGGGCAGATTGAGCCTCTCTTCATCCCCGCCAATCCGCTGGATATCCTCGCCCAGCAGACCGTTGCGGCAGCGGCACTGGGTTCCATCGATGTGGAGGAATGGTTCGACGTCGTCCGGCGGTCTGCGCCCTTCGCCGGCCTGCCGCGGTCGGCGTTCGACGCCACCCTGGATCTGTTGGCCGGACGCTACCCCTCCGACGAGTTCGCCGAGCTGCGCCCCCGCATTGTCTGGGACCGCACCGAAGGCACCATCACCGGACGTCCGGGGGCGCAGCGCCTGGCCGTCACCTCCGGCGGAACCATTCCGGACCGCGGCCTGTTCGGCGTGTACCTGGTCGGCGATTCCGAGGGGAAAAACAGCCGCCGCGTCGGTGAGCTCGACGAGGAGATGGTCTACGAGTCCCGGGTCGGAGACATTTTCGCCCTGGGCGCGACCAGTTGGCGGATCGAGGACATCACGCATGACCGGGTGCTGGTCTCCCCCGCCTTCGGCCAGCCCGGAAAGCTGCCGTTCTGGCGTGGAGACACGTTGGGCCGGCCGGTGGAACTGGGCCGGGCTCTGGGCGCCTTCGTCCGGGAAATGGCCGGCAGCGACGACGCGAAAGCGGCCGAACGCCTCACCGCCGTCGGGCTCGACGAGTGGGCGGCCGGAAACCTGATCGCCTATCTGCGCGAACAGCAGCAGGCCACCGACGTCGTCCCCAATGACCGCAGCCTGCTCGTGGAACGTTTCCACGACGAGCTCGGCGACTGGCGGGTAGTCCTCCACAGCCCCTATGGAATGCCGGTGCATGCACCGTGGGCTCTGGCGGTCGGTGCACGGCTGAACCAGCGGTACGGGCTGGACGGTTCGGCAATGGCGTCCGACGACGGCATCGTGCTGCGCGTGCCGCTGATGGAGGATGAGCCACCAGGCGCCGAGCTGTTCCTCTTCGACCCGGAGGAACTGGAATCGATAGTGACGGCAGAGGTGGGCGGATCCGCGCTTTTTGCTTCCCGCTTCCGCGAATGTGCTGCCCGGGCCCTGCTGCTGCCGCGGCAAAACCCGGGAAAGCGAAGCCCGCTGTGGCAACAGCGGCAGCGGTCGGCACAGTTGCTGGACGTCGCCAAGAAGTACCCGACGTTCCCCATCGTGCTCGAAACGGTGCGTGAATGTCTGCAGGACGTCTACGATCTGCCGGCCCTGAAGGACATTGCGGCCGGAATTGAACGCCGTGAAATCCGGCTGGTGGAGACCACCACGCCCTCGCCGTCGCCGTTCGCCCGCTCCCTGCTTTTCGGCTATGTCGGCGCGTTCCTGTACGAGGGCGACTCGCCGCTGGCCGAACGCCGCGCCGCCGCCCTGTCGCTGGATCCGACGCTGCTGAACGAGCTGCTGGGCCGGGCTGAACTGCGTGAGCTGCTGGATGCACGGATCATCGCCGAAACCGAACGAGAGCTGCAGCGGCTGGCAGTGGACCGCCGCGCCCGCGGAATCGAAGGAGTGGCCGACCTGCTGCGGCTGCTGGGTCCGCTGACGCCGTCCGAGGTGGCGGAACGATTGCAGCCTGCTGCCGAGACGGCGGTGGAGGGTGCAGATTCGCAGGACCTCCCAGCCTCCCTTGAATACGCCTCCAACCTGCTCGAGCAGCTGGTCCGGTCCAACCGCGCCCTGAAGGTCGGGGTCGCTGGAGCCACGCGCTATGCCGCAATCGAGGATGCGGCACGGCTGCGCGATGCCCTCGGCGTGCCGCTGCCGATGGGCGTTCCCCTGGCGTTTATCGAGCCGGTCGCCGATCCGCTGGGCGATCTGGTGGGCCGCTACGCCCGAACCCACGGGCCGTTTACTGCAGCGGAAGCCGCCGCCAGGCTGGGACTCGGTGTCGCCGTCGTCAATGCCACTTTGCAGCGCCTGGCCGGAGAGGGCCGGGTGGTGGAAGGGGAATTCCGGCCCGCGGAAACCCAGATCCTGGACGCTGCAGCCGGCGTCGACACCACCCCGGGGGCCGTCATCACGATTCCCGGTGCGCCTGCGGGAACCGAATGGTGCGATGTGGAGGTGCTGCGCCGGCTGCGCCGTCGTTCCCTGGCCGCCCTGCGGTCCGAGGTGGAGCCGGTGGATCCGGCCACCTACGGCCGTTTTCTGCCGGTCTGGCAGAACGTCGGATCTTCGCTGCGCGGGCTCGACGGCGTAGCCACCGTGATCGACCAGCTCTCCGGAGTGCCGATTCCGGCATCGGCCTGGGAGCCGCTGATCCTGGGATCCCGGGTCCGCAACTACACACCGTCGATGCTCGATGAACTCACGGCCACCGGAGAGGTGCTCTGGTCCGGAACCGGCTCCCTGCCCGGAAACGACGGCTGGATAGCCCTGCACCTGGCCGAAAACGCCCCGCTGACGCTGGCGCCTGCGGCCGACTTTGAGCCCACTGACCTGCAGCTACAGCTGCAAAACCTGCTGTCCGGCGGTGGAGCGTACTTCTTCCGCCAACTCGTTGATGCCCTGGCTGCAGGCAGCCCGGAGGGTTCCGCTGCCTCTGACGGTGCCGTGATCAGTGCACTGTGGGATCTGGTCTGGGCCGGACGCATCAGCAATGACACCTTCACTCCGGTCCGTTCCCTCCTCTCCGGCGGCAAGACGGCGCACAAGCAGCGGGCTGCCACTCCACGGGCCCGCACCGCACGGCTGGGCCGGCTGGGCCGGGCACCCGGCGCGTCGCTGACCGGAAGCTCGATGCGGCTGGCCGCAGGCAACCAGCCGGCCACCCTGCGGAATGCTCCGGCACTCGTGGCCGGGCGCTGGAGCCTGCTGCCTCCGGTGGAGCCGGACACCACCATCCATGCCCACGCCACCGCCGAACTGTTGATGGACCGCTACGGCATCCTCACCCGCGGCTCTGTCGCCAGCGAGGGGACCCCGGGCGGTTTCGGCCTGCTGTACCGGGTGCTCGCCCGGCTGGAGGAGATGGGCCGCTGCCGCCGCGGATACTTCATTGAGCAACTGGGTGCCGCCCAGTTTGCCGTGCCGGCCACCGTGGACCGGCTGCGCTCCTTTTCCGAGGACGGGCAGCTGCGGAAGTCGGAACCCACGGCAGTGGCCCTGGCCGCGACAGACCCGGCCAATCCCTACGGTGCGGCGCTGCCGTGGCCGCCACTCGACGGTGGCCACCGGCCCGGACGGAAAGCCGGAGCGCTGGTGGTTCTCGTGGACGGCGATCTGGCCCTGTACGCAGAACGGGGCGGAAAGACACTGCTCACCTTCACCGAAGACCCGGCAGCGCTGGAGCTTTCCGCCACCGCGCTGGTGGGCATCATCCGGCGGGGAGCTGCGGAAAAGATGGCCATCGAAAAGGTCAACGGCACTGAAATCCTCGACACGGACGCGGCGCGGGCCCTCATCCACGCCGGTTTTTACACCACACCCAAGGGGCTGCGCTACCGTGCCTGAGGGGGATACCGTCTGGCGTGCCGCCCGGGAACTGAATGCCGCACTGGCCGGCGAAACCATCACCCGGTGCGATATCCGGGTGCCCAAATTCGCTACGACGGATTTCAGCGGCCGGACCGTCTCCGGAGTCGTCTCCCGCGGAAAGCACCTGCTGATCCGGATCGGCCCGTTGGATGTCGCCCCGGTGGATGAGCACGCGCCAGACCGGGCCGCGAGCGGACCGGAAGACGGCTGGCTGCTGCATTCGCACCTGAAAATGGAAGGGCTCTGGCACGTCTACGACCGCGGGCAGCGCTGGCGGCGCCCGGCGTTCAAGGCCCGCTGCATCCTGGAAACAGCGGCCAAGCAGGTGGTGGGCTTTGATCTGGGCTTCCTCCGCGTCCTTCCACAGGCCGAAGAGGACGACGCCGTCGGTTACCTTGGCCCGGACCTGCTGGGACCGGATTGGGATGCGGCCGAAGCACTGCGGCGGATCGAATCGGTACCCGAAAGGCCCATTGGCCTGGCGCTGCTGGATCAGCGTAATCTCGCCGGAATCGGGAACGTCTACCGGTGTGAAGTGTGTTTCCTGGCCGGAGTGCATCCGCTGACACCGGTGGCGCAGGTACCCAACCTGCCCCGCATCGTGGACCTGTCCAAGCGGCTGCTGGAAGCCAACAAGCTGCGCAGCCGCAGAATCACCACCGGAAACATGCGCGGCGACCCGCTCTGGGTCTACAACCGGGAGACCCGCGGCTGTCTGCGCTGCGGAACGAAGGTGCTGCACGAACTGGTCGGCGACAACGCCCTGGAATTGCGGGACCTCTACTACTGTCCGCACTGCCAGCCACTGCCGGCAACCTAGGCCCCTCCCGTCGTCGTGCGCTGGCTTCCCGGCACACCTGGCTGAAACCAGCCCTGCCGGGAACTCGGTAGGCTGGAAGGGTGATGTCATCTCCTCTTCCCGTGCGCAACGGCGTGAATGCCACCCGTCTGCGCCTGCCGGTGGAGGGCCCGTGGGAAACCGCCATGGACTATGTCCTTGACCGCTTCGGCCACGTCGATCCGGACGGCATCGTGGACCGCTTTGCCCGCGGTGAAGTGGTCGGTCTGGGCGGTGTCCCCCTCAGCCAGCGCACCCTCCTGAACGAGCACACCTTCATCTGGTACTACCGTGAACTGCCACCGGAAAAGCGGCTTCCGGTCGAGATCAATATCCTGCACCAGGACGAAAACCTGCTGGTCGTGGACAAACCGCACTTCCTGCCCACCACACCCGGCGGGATGTACGTGGCCGAATCGGCCCTTGTGCGGCTGCGGGTGCAGCTGGATATCCCCGATCTGATCCCCATGCACCGTCTGGACCGGATGACTGCAGGAGTACTGCTCTTCTCCACCAACCCCCAGACCCGGGGTAAGTACCAGACCCTGTTCGAGAAGCGCCGCATCAGCAAGGAATATGAGGCGGTTGCCCCTGTCCGCAGCGATCTGGAGCTGCCCCGGGTTGTCCGCAGCCGGATGATCAAGTCGCGCACCTATCTCCTGGCGCAGGAGGTGGAGGGCGAACCCAATGCGGAAACGCGCGTCGAGCTGCTGGAAGAGCACGACGGCGTGGGCCGCTACCGTCTGCAGCCCCACACCGGTAAGACCCACCAGTTGCGGGTGCACATGGCCTCGCTGGGACTGGGCATCCTGAACGACTCGTTCTATCCCGAGCTGCTGCCGCAGGCGCCGGACGATTACACGCGGCCGCTGCAGCTGCTGGCCCGTTCCGTGGAATTCGTGGACCCGCTGACCCGGGCACCGGTGCAGTACCGCAGCGGACTCACGCTGGCGTTCGCGCCCGGGAGCCGGCCCGCCACGGCCTGACCGGCCGGGAGCCGCCCTGACCGGCGGGAGCCACTGGGAGCCTAACCAGCCGGAGGGAGCCGCCACGTAGCCACTGCCCTAAGCGCCAAATCTTTTTCTGGCCGACTGCCGTGGCGCTGGGTAGGGTGAGGGGAAATATCCCGGGGCACGACCTGCGGATACTCTCCAGCAGGGGAAGGACCCTGATGCTTCCGCAGTCCACGCCCCGGCAAACCGCTCCCGTGCAGAAGCGGGTCCTGACACCCTCAGTGCCTCCACGCCCGCCTTCAGTATCCGCACCGCCTCGACGTTCTCCGCTGTCCGGCCCGACGCCCCTAACGGCGTCGATGTCCCCCGGACTTGTCCGCCGTGCCACGGTGTCGGCTGCTGCCGCGGCGACTACGGGCTGCGCGCTGGTCCAGGTTTTCGGCGACGGCGGAACCCTGAAAGATCGTGGCACCCTGAAGAACGGAACGCTGGAGGTGCTGGACCCCGGCGGTTCGCTGATGGCTCCGGCAGCCGTGTTCTGGTGGCTGTGGCTGCCGGTCGCTGCTCTGTGGCTGGGCTATGCCGTATATCAGTGGCTTCCCCGGCAGCGGCAGAATCCGCGGCACAACCGGTTGGGGTGGGTCGTCCTGGCTGCCAACACCACAGCCCTGGGCTGGCTGATGGCGGTTTCCCTGGACAGCGCCCCAGCGGTGCTGTCTGTCGCTGCCCTCCAGGTGGCGGTCGGGCTGACCGCAGTCCATCTCATCAACCGGGAGCCCGCCGGGTCCTGGACGGAGGGCGCTCTGACCGATGTTGCCCTGGGCTGGTTCCTTGCCCTGGCGGTGCTGACCTTGACCACTGCCCTCTCTGTCCTGTTGACGGGACACGACGTCGATCTCGGCGGCTGGGGCGGTACGGTCTGGACACTGGTGGCCCTGATTAGCGTCACGGTGGGCCTCACCGTGGTCTGCATGACGGACCGGGGCCACCTGCCCGTGGCACTGGCGGCTGCAGCGGGATTGGTGTGCGTAACGGTGGAGCGGCTGGCTGGTTCACCGGGGTCGTTCGTCATCGCTTCCTCGGCTGCGGGTGCTGCTTTTCTGGTGGTGGTCTCCTCCGGCTCGCGGCGTCATCACGTGGACCACGAACGGCGGATCAGCGCCCGTCGCAGCGCCGGCGGTAACGACGACGGCGTGGAAGATCCGGGCGACACGCCGGGCGACCAGGCCGACAGCAACAGCGACGGCGGCGCAGACCGTCCGGAATAGTCCCGCAGCCGCTGTGGTTGCCGCCGGGTATGAAGATCATTGGCGTGGAGAAATTCGGCGGGCCGCAGGCCCTGACTGTCCTTGACGTTCCGGAGCCGCATGCCGGCCCTGGCGAGGTCCGCATCAGGGTTCATGCAGCGGCCGTCAGCCCGACGGATACCGTGCTGCGTTCCGGCGGGCAGGCACCCGACACGCTGCGGATGCCCGCCATTCCCGGAATGGACGCTGCGGGAGTCATCGACGAAGCCGGACCGGACAGCGGCTGGGAGGTCGGCGAGCAGGTCATGGCCATCGCCCTGCCCCTGGGCGAACATCACGGTGCGTATGCGCAGTACCTCGTCAGTCCGGCAGATTCGCTGGCACGTATCCCAGCCGGCGTTGATTTCGCCGAAGCTTCCACCCTGCCGATGAACGGGCTGACCGCCGTGCAGACACTCGAAAAGCTCGACCTTAAACCGGGGCAGTCCCTCGCCGTGACGGGAGCTGCGGGAACGCTGGGCAACTACCTCGTGCAGCTGGCCAAGCACTCCGGCCTGGTTGTCGTCGCCGACGCCGCGGCGAAGGACCGCGACCTCGTATCGAGCCTGGGCCCGGACTACGTGGTGGACCGGGGAAATGACTTCGCCGGCCACGTCCGCGAGCTGTTTCCCGACGGTGTGGATGCGCTGGCGGACGCAGCGGTGATGAACGGGAAAGCGGTTTCGGCAGTAAGGAACGACGGCGGATTCGCCACCTTCCGCTGGTGGAGCGAGGAGCCGGGCCGCGGCATTACGGTCCATCCCATTGCCGTCCGGGAGGAATACCATTCAGCGCGGAAGCTGGAGACGCTGCGGCAGCTGGTTGAAGACGGAACGCTCACCCTGCGGGTTGCAGACCGGATGCCGGCCGAAGAGGCCGCTACGGCCCACGCGCGGCTCGAGGCGGGCGGAGTCCGCGGGCGGCTTGTACTGCTCTTCTAAGGTGGAGTGCCGGGCCGCTGGTGCTGGTTTTCCAGGGCCGGCTGCACTTCTTCTAGCGCCCTGGCCGGCTTCTAGCGCCCTGGCCGGCCAGCTACAGCGGAACCCACCGGCCCCGCTGACGGCGCAGGACCTGGAGCCGTTCCGCGTCGGCGATCTCTTCCACTGCATGGCGCATAGTGGCTGCCGCGCGCTTGGCCTGGGAGTTTTCCATTGACCATTCGTTGTCAGGCACCATGAACCGCAGGGTGATCCGGGGTATCCCCGCCACAATGTCGAGTTGGTTCGCTTCCACATGGTGGCTGGAGGCCAAAGCCGCAGCCGCCGTTTCCATCACGGCTTCCGGAGCAGCTCCGGGCTTCAGCCCCGTGATATTCAGCTGGGCTCGGAAAGAAGGCATACAGACAGGTTAGACGGTTGCCCCGGACTACCGGCCGCAGTCTGCCCGAACAGGCTAACCGGCCGAGCCTACCGACGGCTGGCTAACCGACGGCTGGCTAACCGGCGGCAGGTCCCCTGCCTTCAACGGCAGGGGTTCCTGCGGCCGGGAGATTCCGGGAGATTCTCAGAGTTCGCGGTCTTCAGGGTCAAAAGCGGCCAACGGGTCCCCGCCCAAGTGGGCCGGGTCATCGCTGGCGTCTTCCTCATCGGCAGAAGCCGGGTCGTCAAAGTCGACGTCAAGGGCCGCCTCGCCAATGGTCGGTACCTCCGGCGGGACCTGTGCGTCGCCGTCCTCAAAACGCTCCTCGGCGGTTTCCTCCCGGAGCGTCTGGTCGGACAACATACCCGGTTCATTCAGCGGCTCTTCGTCGATCAGCGGATCCTCGCGCCAGTTCTCCGGGTTGTCCTCGGCGGCTCCGGGGTAGCTGAGGTCGGCAGGATCAAGGACCTCACCGGTGTTGGGAAGGTCTGCGGGATCGACTATTTCATCGGTGTTGCTCAGGTCGTCGGCGTCCATCAGGTCGTGCAGGGGAACATCTGCGACTTCGTCGGGCGTGGCCACATCGGCAATGCCGTCGGCCAGCACCGGATCGTCGCCCAGCTCGGGGTCGGGAATGCTCTGCTCGTCCATCAACTCTGCCTTTCCGTCATCGTTTTGGCTGCCGTATTGCCCGGTCCTGGCCGGTGGCCACAACCGGAAAACCCGGCAGCCTTTCAACTAGTAAGCCTACTGATCTTGCCTGTCCTGTTCCAGTCGGAGACGGCCGGGCACCGCCCGCGCCGGCAAGGGAACCGGCGAACCTAGCGCAGCGCGGAAATTCCCGTGATGTCGCGGCCCACAATGAGGGTATTGATCTCGTAGGTGCCCTCATAGGTGTAAATGGCTTCGGCATCGGCGAAGACCTTGGCCATGCGGTAGTCCGTCAGGATGCCGTTGCCGCCGAGGATGCCGCGGCCCAGCGCCACTGTCTCGCGCATTTTGCGGGTGGCGTAGGACTTCGCCAGGGCTGCCTGCGCCATGCCGCCGCCGGGGGATCCACCGGAAGTTCCGCCGCGCGATCCCCCGCCAGACCTGCCGGGCGCTCCGCCAACGGCAGCCCCGTCCCGGCTGGCCGCGGACGGATAGCCGCCGCGTTCCAGCTCGGCGACCCGGGCCAGCATTCCGGTGCTGGCTACCGTGTTGCCCAGCATCCGCACCAGTTGTTCGGTCACCAGCTGGAACGAGGCCAGCGGGCGGCCGAACTGCTGCCGTTCCACGGCATAGGCCCGCGCGATGTCGACGGCGGCCAGCTGGGTGCCGACGGCCTGCCAGCCGACCATGATCCGGGAACCGCGCAGCAGGTGCTTGATGTCGTCAAAGCTGTCGATTCCGGCCAGCCGGTCTGCTTCGGAGACGCGGACGCCGGTCAGGGTGATGTCCGCGTTCTGTACAGTGCGCAGCGCCGTCTTGTTCTCGATCCGCTGGCGGTGCACCCCGGGAAGGGAGGCATCCAGGAGGAACCCGCGGACCCTGCCGGTCTCCGGTTCGCGGGCCCAGAGCAGCATGTAGTCGCAGAAGGTGCCGTTGCCGATCCAGCGCTTGCTGCCGTTGAGGATCCAGGAATCACCGTCCCTCACTGCGGTGGTTTCCAGGCCCCCGGCCACATCCGATCCGTGCCCGGGCTCGGTCAGGGCAAAGGCTCCGGTGATCCGCAGCGCCAGGGCATCGCCCAGCAGCCGGTCCTTCTGCTCCTGTGAGCCGAACGCATGCAGTGCCTCCACGAAGAGGTCGTGGTGGACCATGAAAAAGGTCGCGATGGAGGTATCGGTCCGGGTCATTTCCGCGATGACGAGCCCCGCGAACAGCGGGCTGTAGCCCTGCTGCACCGGGGTGGAGAGCTCCAGGGCGGCGAGCTTGGGCAGCAGTTCGGTCGGGAAGTACGCGTCCTGCCACCAGCGGGCGGCATGGGGTGCAACCTCCTGCGCCAGGAAGCACCGCAGCTGGGCAAGCTTTTCCTGCTCGCGTTCGCTGAGCAGGTCTTCGAAGCCGTAGAAGTCCGCGTCCGGCAGACGCATTTGTGGATCAACAGCCATAAAGGTCAGCGCGGTCCCATCCGGATAGCGCCGTCCAGACGGATGGTCTCTCCGTTGAGCATCTGGTTTTCAATGATGTGCGCGGCCAGGGCGGCGTATTCATCCGGCCGGCCCAGCCGGGAGGGATGTGGAACCTGCGCCGCCAGCGAGTCCTGGGCGTCCTGGGGCAGGCCTGCCATCATGGGCGTTTCGAAGATGCCGGGCGCGATCGTGACCACGCGGATCAGGTGCCGGGCCAGTTCCCGGGCCAGCGGCAGGGTCATGGCCGCTACTCCACCCTTGGACGCGGAGTAGGCCGGCTGTCCGATCTGCCCGTCGAAGGCCGCCACGGATGCGGTGTTGATGATGACGCCGCGCTCAGCGGTGCCGCCTTCGTCCACGGGTTCGGTCTCCGCCATGGCCTGCGCCGCGAGACGGATGACATTGAACGTTCCGACCAGGTTCACCTGGATGACCCGGGCGAAGTCCTCCAGCGGCAGGACCCCGTTGCGTCCCAGGACCTTCCCCGGAGTGGCAATGCCGGCACAGTTCACTGCCACGCGCAGCGGCCCGGCGCTCATGGCCGCCTCCACGGCCGCGGCCATCTGACCGGGGTCGGTCACATCCCCCGGCACAAAGCGGGCATCGCCGCCCAGCTCGGCGGAGTAGGCCAGCCCGCCCGACGACGGCAGGTCCACCAGGATCACCGATGCCCCGGCGTCGTGCAGCCTGCGGGCAGTCGCCCGGCCGAGCCCGGAGGCCCCTCCGGTGACGAGGGCCGATGCGCCTGAAATGTCCATGCCTGCTCCTGCGGAAGATTTGAGCTGCCGCCCGTGCGGCGGCGCATAGTGAGCCTACTGTGATCCGGCGCACAGTGCATCCCGGCCGGTGCCAGACCGATGCGGCATCCGGAAGACCGCAGCACAGCCCGCGGCTGTGAGCTGGACCCGGAGCGGTCTAGGCTGGGCCGCATGCCTGACGAGGAACCGCTGCATGACATCCCGGCCCGGGCCTCTCACGCTGCCGCTTCCGTCACGGCCGCATTCGCCCGCCCGGTGTTCGGCCTGCCGGGAACCAGGCTGGCCGCGGTCCAGAGCCCGGCGCCGCGGCGCATCCTGCCCGGCCCCTGGCACTACTGGTGGCAGGCGCACTATGTGGATGCCCTCGTGGACGCCGCGCTGCGCGGAGCACCCGATGCCGCGGCGCAGGCCCAGCTGGCGGTCCGCAGCATCCGGCTGCGCAACGGACTGCGCGCCACCAATTGGTTCTTTGACGACATGGCCTGGCTTGCCCTGGCGGTAGGCCGCTTGGATTCGCTGCAGCCGGACGGCCGGCCCGGGCGAACCCTGCCGGACACCTATCAGGAGGGCGACGGCGGCGCCCCGGCAGCGAAGGCGCGTCCCCATCCGCAGATGATGGCGGCACTCACCGAAGCCCTCCGCTCGGCCCATACGCCGGAATTTGGCGGCGGCCTGTTCTGGAACCGGAAGCGAACGTTCAAGAACACTCCGGCCACTGCGCCGGCAGCATTGCATTTCGCGCGCACCGGAGACCGGGAACGGGCGCAGTCACTGGTGGACTGGCTCAATGCGGTCCTGCTGGACCCGCAGCGCGGACTGTATCTGGACGGCATCAAGGCGGCCGGCCCCTCCGGCGGCACGGTCCTGGAAGGGGCAGTGTTCACCTACAACCAGGGACCGGTCCTGGGCGCACTGCTGGAATTGGGCGGACCGGCGAACCTCTCCCGGGCCGCGGAGCTGATCGCTGCCGTGCGGACCCGCCTGACTCATCCCGGCAGTGCCGTGCTGCTCACGCATGGAACCGGTGACGCCGGGCTGTTCACCGGAATCCTCTGCCGCTATCTGGCTCTGGCCGCGGTCTCCGCGACCCTTCCGGCCGAAGCGCGGAAGCAGGCAGCTGAGCTGGTCAGTTCAACCGCCGACGCCGTCTGGGCAGGACGCGCAGCCCGGAACGGGCACTCCGTGTTTTCCCCGCACCCGCTGGAACCGGCCGGACAGCACTATCCGGCGGGAGCCGCCGTCGGCCTCTCCACCCAGCTCTCCGCCTGGATCATCCTGGAAGCGGCAGTGCGGGTGGAACGCGGACAGTCCTGAAGCACCCCGGCAGGCCCCGCAGACCCCGGCGCACCCCCGGCCCACCCCCGTCACATCCGGCAGGCTCCCGGCCCCTCTAGACCCATCTAAGCCGTCGGCCCTGCCGCCCCGGCGTGCAGCGGCTTCTGCGAGGCCGCGGCGCGCTCGTCCAGGTCCTCCAGGGTCAGCGGATAGCGCGGCGCCGCCGGCAGCGGACGGCTGCTGTGCACCGCCAGCGAACTGTCGACGTGGAGGACCTCCCCGGAGTCCATCAGCCGCCAGCCCGGATTGTCATCCATCTTCTCGGTGGCGAACAGCACGGCAGGGCGCTGTCCGGCCGCCAGTTCCTCGCTGCGGACGCTGATCCGGTGGGTCTGCATGCCGCCGCGCATGTCCTGGCCGGACAGCTCCAGCACATAGAGAGGGTGCGTGTCCGGATACCGGACGGCCCAGATGTCGGTGGCATTGGCCAGGAGAATGTTCACGGCGAACAGCCGCAGGTTTTCCGCCACCCACCCCAGGGCAGAGGCAATGGCGGCCTCAACGTCGCCCCCGTTGCTGCGGATCTCCGCAGTAATCAGTGCAAACACCCGCTCACTGTCCGTTTCCCCCTTGAC
Source organism: Arthrobacter jiangjiafuii (assembly GCF_018622995.1). Lineage (NCBI taxonomy): Bacteria > Bacillati > Actinomycetota > Actinomycetes > Micrococcales > Micrococcaceae > Arthrobacter > Arthrobacter jiangjiafuii. The sequence goes on along the minus strand of NZ_CP076022.1, from coordinate 333,580 downwards.
CAGGTCCATCACGCCCAGCTGCCTAAGCCGCGCATCGAGCCGGTCCAGGTCCTGGACCACGCCGTTGTGGGCCAGCAGCCGGTTGTCCTGCTCGAACGGATGGGTGTTGACCTTCAGGTTTCCGCCGGTGCTGGCGTACCTGACGTGCGCGATGAAGGTGATGCTGGCCAGATCGCGTGCTTCCGCGGCGAAGGCCTTGTCCTCGTACGCAGCGATCGGCGCCTTTTCAATCACCGGCCTGCCCTCGGCGTCGTAGGCTCCGATCCCGAAACCATCGGCCTCGCGCCGGCTCTGCTGCGCCAGGCTGTCCGGCGCTGTAAGGAGCCAAAAGGTGGCCGTAACCGGAACATGGCCGGCGTGCATACCGAAGAGACGACACATGATTGACCTTCCGAAGGCGGAGAAGCGATGAATTTAAGGCTCGCGCCGCCACGCACCAAAGGCAATGGTCCGGCCACTCAGGGGGCCCGCCTCCGCTGAGGATACGGAGTTTCCCCGTTGGCGAGCATGCGGACAAACTCCGCAATCCTGCGTTCCCTGGCGGCGGGAGTCTTGAGGCGGTCGAGCCGGAAGACCAGTGCGTACCGGTTCTGTGCCGTCAGCACGTTGTACATGGCCTGGGCCCGGGGCTCCCGGGCGATGGCCGCGAGCAGGTCTTCCGGAATGGTGGCCGTGGCAGAGCCGGAATACGCCGTTTCCCAGCGCCCGTTCGCCTTGGCCTGTTCGACGGCGGCGCGGCCGGCGGGGCGCATCTTTCCTTCGGCTTCGAGCTGGGCTACGTAGCCGACGTTCCGCAGGCTCCAGATGCTCCGCGGGGTCCGGGGAGTAAACCGCTGCAAGTAGCTCTGTTCATCGCGCCGGTTGGCCTGACCGTCGATCCAGCCGAAGCACAGGGCCTCCAGCAGCGCACCGGCATAAGTCAGGCCGGTCACGGTTCCACCCTTGCGGCCCAGGACCAGCTGCACCCCGGGCGATTCCGTGTGGTGGGTTTCCAGCCAGGTGCGCCAGGCGGCAGCGTCCGGCAGCAGGAGTTCGGGCAGCGGCGCCTTGCGCGGGGTGGGCTTATTCGTGCCGCTCATACCCACGAGGGTAGCCCCGCATACCCCAGTCCAGAAGGCCGCCGCACAGTTCAGCCGAGGGCCAAAGAGCCGCGCGTCGGTGCCATGGCCCTGCCGGATTGCGGTAGAACACTGCTATGAGTGTTCGTACCCCTGATCCTTATCCCGGCTGGCTTTCCGAAGAAGATCTGCACGAGGCGCGGCAGCGGCTGCCCATGGTTTACGTGGAAGCCGTTCCGGTCCGCTGCGACCCTTTGGGCTACGTGACGGAGGTGGGGCTGCTGCTGCAGGCTACAGATGAAGGCAAGATGGTCCGCACGTTTGTCTCCGGACGGGTGATGTACCGCGAAACCATCCGCGCGGCCCTCCTGCGCCATCTCGAAAAGGACCTCGGGCCCATGGCGCTGCCGCAGCTGCCGCCGGCCCTCACCCCATTCACCGTGGCCGAGTATTTCCCGTCGCCCTCGCAGTCCGGACTGACCGATGAACGCCAGCACGCCGTCGCTCTGGCCTACCTCATCCCTGTCACCGGCGAATGCGACCCGCGGCAGGATGCCCTCGAACTGTCCTGGCTGACTCCCGAGGAAGCCCTGAGCCCGGAGATCTACGCCGAGTTTGCCGGCGGGCGCGGTGACCTCCTGCGGCAGGCGCTGGCCTCGGCCAGCTGGGGCCGCTGAGTACCCGTTACCCTTTCTTTATATACTGGGGGCCGACTGACCGATGAAAAGGAACGCCATGCCAGAGAGCCAACCGGAATCCTATACATTCCGGGTCAATGCCGAGCTGCTTGCGCCGGGGCAGATTCCGGTGCATGAGAGCACCTCGCTGGCAGCAGTACGGGAGCGCTCCGTGGAGAACGACGACTTCGGGGTGCCCGCACTGGTTCATCTGGTGCTGGAGGACGGCATGGCGCTGCGCCTGGCTTACGGTTCCCCGGTCCGCGTCCAGGCTCCGCCTCCCGCCGGCGCCCCCGCCGATGCAGTGCGCGTGGAGCCGGCGGATGAGGAGAACTTCGCCGCCGTCGTCGCAGCTGCAGCCGCCGCCCATCCGCAGGACCCTAGAGTGCAGGAGTTCGCGACACGGCTGGGGCGCGGCCTGAACGTGAAATCCGGCAGCAACCTGCAGGACGTCCGGGATCTGGCGCACACGCTGTATGTGGATCTGGATGACGCGGAAAACGCGCTGGCGGTCTGCAACATCATCACCGGGCTGCCCTTCGACGGGAACTTCGGCCGGTGGAACTGGATCCAGAGCGCACTGTCGCTGGCCGCGCACATCTCCTCCGAAGCAGGTGACGACGAGGCCTTCACGGCGTATGCGCAGGCCGTCCGGGCCGCGGACTCAGCGGAAACCGATCCGCTGAAGGCCAAACTGGCCGCCGAGATGCTGCAGCGCCAGTTGAACGAGCCCAATCTTTACGACCGCGAGATCCATCGCTCCGCCGAAGCCGGAGATGAGAGCACCGAACGGGACTGGCGCACCCTGCGGCTCGACGCGCTGCTGTACCTGCGGGCACATGGCGGCTCGCAGACCCTCGCGGAGGCCGAGCTGGACCGGCGGATCCGCAATGAACTCATTGCCGTACGGGGCTTGAACCTGGATCTTTAGTCCGGCTCCGGCTGGTCCGCATCCGGCTGGCGTGCAGGTGTACCAGCAACACCATCGTCATGCCCACGGCGGCTCCGATGACGGTTTCTATTGCCCGGTCCTGGACCAGATCCAGGGGATTGCTGGGATGGGCCAGCTCGGTACTGACCAGGGCCAGCGGTGTGACCACCACCTGGGCCAGGGCGTACTGACGCACCACCAGCATTTCCGCTCCGAACTGCAGCAGGGCAATCACCACCACCATCTGCCACGGCTGGAGTCCCGGCAGCAGGATCAGCGCCGTGAGCAGCAGGCCTCCGAAGGTGCCCAGGACGCGGTGGATCCCGCGGTACATGCGGTTGCGGACGGTCGCGCCCACCAGGGGTACGGTGGCCGCCACCATGGCCCAGTAGTTATGCCCGATCCCCATCAGAGTGGCAATCGATCCGGCCACCACGGCCACGACGGCGTACTGCAGCGCGTCGATGCAGACGGCCCGCCGTTGGGTGGCGGAGAAGCGCGGACGGACGGGCTTCTTCCAAGGGGTGCGGTGCTTCGCCCAGAGCCGGCCGGAGAGGCCCAGCAGCAGGGAAAGTGAAATGGTGGCTGCCGCCGCAAGGAGCCCCTGCCACAGCGGCGGATGGTTCGGCACGGAAGCAATCGCTGCGTAGCCAAAGATGTGGAACAGCGATCCCGTGGGACGCAGGCGCCAGAAACCGGCAACCAGGGTTCCCAGCCCGGCCACCGCCGTCGTGCCCCAGACGATGCCCCAGGCATCCGGTTCCAGCCGTGAGGTCAGGGCGCCGGCGGTGATGACGCCGAACATCAGCGCTCCGGCGCGCAGCTGGTGTCCCAGGCGCTGGCGGTGCGGTTCATTGCGCCCGTAGATCCCGGTGAAGGCACCGAACGTGGCGAAGATGGCCAGATCGATCCGGCCAAAAACCAGCAGCACCGCCAGGGGAAGCCCCACGCCCACCGCGCAGCGGATGGCCACCTCGTGGTCCTTGTGGGCGGGGCCGATCCGGAACATTTCGCGCAGCTGGTCCAAGGGTCCGGGGGTACCTTTCGGTGCAGGGGATGTGACGGACTTCGGCCGCCTTTTCCAACCTACTCTGCGCGGTTCGCGGCCCGGGAAAAATGTGGGGAGCGTCCCACCAGCCCCGGCGCACCGCCTGCGGCGTCCGGTAAGGCAAAATGGAAGCGTGTCTTCCTCAACGTTCTCCTTCGCCCTCGGTAAGCGCCTGCGCGAAACCACTGCCCCCACCGCCGAGCAGACGCAGGCCAACGGCGGTGAGTTCCAGGGCCGCACCGGGACGATCACCACGCCCCACGGCGAGATTGCCACGCCTGCGTTTATTGCCGTAGGCACCAAGGCGACGGTGAAGGCCGTTCTGCCCGAATCGATGGCGGACCTCGGCGCGCAGGCTCTGCTCGCCAACGCCTACCACCTGTACCTGCAGCCCGGCCCCGATGTACTGGATGCCGCGGGCGGCCTGGGCAAGTTCATGAACTGGTCCGGCCCCACCTTCACCGATTCCGGCGGCTTCCAGGTCATGAGCCTGGGCGCTGGCTTCAAGAAGGTCATCAACATGAACGCCGACGGCACCACCCACGCCACCGGCGCGGACGACGCCGTCGCGCCCGGCAAGGAACGCCTCGCGCATATTGACGACGACGGCGTCTGGTTCAAGTCCCACCTCAACGGAGACAAGCACCGCTTCACCCCCGAGGTCTCCATGCAGGTCCAGCACCAGATCGGCGCCGACATCATGTTCGCGTTCGATGAGCTGACCACGCTGATGAACTCACGTGGCTACCAGGAGATGTCGCTGGAACGGACCCGGCTGTGGGCCGAGCGCTGCATCATCGAACACCGCCGGCTGACCGAAGAGCGTGTCGGCAAGCCGTACCAGGCCCTGTTCGGCGTGCTGCAGGGCGCGCAGTACGAGGATCTGCGCCGGCAGGCCTCGCGCGACCTGGGCGCCATGGACTTTGACGGCTTCGGTATCGGCGGTGCCCTGGAGAAGGAAAACCTGGGCACCATTGTGCGCTGGTGCACCGAGGAGCTTCCCGAGGACAAACCCCGCCACCTGTTGGGCATTTCCGAACCGGATGACATCTTCACCGCGATCGAAAACGGCGCCGACACCTTTGACTGTGTCTCCCCCACCCGGGTGGCCCGCACCAGTGCGTTCTACACCCCGCACGGGCGGCTGAACCTGTCCAACGCCCGCTTCAAGAAGGACTTCACGCCGCTGGTGGAGGGCTGCGACTGCTATGCCTGCGCGCACTACACGAAGGCCTACATCCACCACCTGTTCCGGGCCAAGGAAATGGTCGCGTCCACGCTGGTCTCCATCCACAACGAGCGTTTCACCGTAAAACTGGTCGACGACGCCCGGCTGGCCATCGAGGACGGCTCCTTCTTCGACTTCAAGGCAGAGACCCTCGGGAAGTACTACAGCTCCAAGGTCTAGGCTGCCGGTGGCGCTTCGGTGACAGCTGCGTAGCTCGGTTCGCGCTTCTTGATCGCTTTGATGACCGCGGCCGTGACCGGCACGAAGAGGAACTCGATAAGCGTTTTGTACACGAAGCCGAAGATCACGTAATTGATGAAGCTGCCCGGGTCGGAAATCCCAATCACGGGGGCAGCGACAGCGCAGAAAATCAGCGTGTCCGCGAACTCGCCCACGCCGGTGGACGCCATCAGCCGGCCGGCCAGCGCCTTTTCCCGGAACTTCTCCTTCATCTTGACCAGGACCCAGGAATTCAGTGTCTGTCCGGCCAGGAAGCCCAGGAGACTGGCCAGCACGATCTGCCACACAGGACCCAGCGCCAGCTCCAGCGCAGCCTGCTTGGACTGCCCGTAGTCGTCGTCGAACCCCGGCAGCGCAATAATGACGGCAAAGCTGACCGCCGCCAGGGCCGCCACCGCAAAACCGGTGAAAATCGCCCGGCGGGCCGCCTTGAAGCCGTACACCTCGCTGATGACATCCCCGAGGATGTAGGCCAGCGGGAAAAGGAAGAACCCGCCGTCGGTCACGATGCTGAAGTCTCCGACAATCGGGCCCAGCGCGATCGGACCCAGCACCACACCCTTCGTGGCTCCGATGTTGGAAATGACGATCACCACGCACATGAGCGCCAGGATGATGTCGTAATGGGAGCTGCCCCGCTGGGCAAAGGCCGGAGCGGGAGCCGTTTCGGCGCCGGACTGCGTGTGCATGGGTCTTCCGTTTCAGTAGTGGTTCGCCTGGCGATCCGCCGGCTGTATTAGCACTGTGCCCGCTGCACCGGGCGGCCCTGCGTGGGCCGCCGTCAATTCTGCCATGTTCCGCCCCGACTCCGCTCCCTGCCCGCCCGGACACCCCTGTGCGGTGCGTTTTTGAACACGTTCAAAACCGTGATGTACTTGCGGGCGGGCAACCCCGCAACCGGTGCACGCCAGGGCCGGCCCCCTTCAGCCTGCGTACCACCCACAAGCGGCGCATAACGGAAACCAGGAGCGTTGATGGCCGCGACGGACAAGAGCGAACAGACGCGTCGGCTTCTGCTGGAAACAGCACTGGAACTCTTCCGCTCGCAGGGGTACGCCAAAACCACGATGCGCAGCATTGCCGAGGCAGCTGAGGTCTCCGTCGGCAACGCCTATTACTACTTCCGCTCCAAGGACGAGCTGGTGGCCGAGCTATACCGCTTCCTCCAGGACGAACACCGCACCCGCTCCCTGCCGCTGCTGCGCGAAGGCCACAATCTGGGTGAACACCTGCGGCTGATCCTGCTCGCCAATCTGGAGGTCATGGGTCCGTACCATGACTTCGGCGCCCACTTCATGCGCACGGCCATGCCGTCGTCGGGCAGGGCACCCGCCTACAGCCGGCACGCGGCCGGCGCCGGCGTGGGCCGCGCCAAATCCATCGCCCTGTTCCGGCAGGCGGTTACCAGGTCCCGCCCGCAGCCGCCGCTGGCCATCCGCGACGACCTGCCCGAACTCCTGTGGCTGGTGCACATGGGCGTGACCCTGTTCTGGATTTATGACCGCTCCCCCGGCCAGCACCGCTCCCGCCGGCTCGTGGAAAACGTGGCACCGCTGGCCGCGAAGCTGGTGATCCTCTCCCGCCTGCCCGTGGTCCGCAATATCGTGGAGGATGTAGTACGCCTATTCCAGGGAGCCAGGGCCCATGATTGAACGCGGGGACGACGACGTCGCACCCCCCGCGCTGCCCGGCGCCACCGCCATCCCCCGGCCCCGGGTACTTCCCGGGCCGGTTGCCGTGGCACTGGGTTACACCGTGGCCTGCCTGGTCCTGGCCGTGATTGCCACCCTGGTCATCGGCTGGGGAACCGCACGCGACTTCTGGGGCTATGTCTGGACGATCTTCGCCGCTGCGTTTTATGCCGCCGGATTCGGGCTGTTCACAGCCCTTCCAGTGGCTGTGGTCCTGGGCTGGGCGATGCGGCGCGTGCTGAACCAGGGCCTCCATATCCTGGCGTTTTTCCTTGTGCCAACCCTGCTGGGGTGGGTCGTCATCGGGCTGAGCGTGCACACCGTGCTGGTGCCGCTGCTGATGGCCGCAGCGATCGGCACGTCCCTGGCCGCAGGACGCGCCGTCATCTGGCCGCTGGCCCGCCCGGCACTGTGACGGTGCGCGTGCGCGCCGCTGGCACCGCTGATCGGTTTGGGTGGAAGATGGAACCATGTCTGCTAACACACACTCCGCCGCGACATCAGCTCCGGCCATCACCCTGACCATCGCCGGTTCTGAGGCCACAGGCGGGGCCGGTGCCCAGGCTGACCTCAAAACCTTCCAGGAACTTGGCACCTACGGGATAGCCGCCCTGACGTGCATCGTCTCCTTCGACCCGAAGGACAACTGGAACCACCGCTTCGTTCCGGTCGAGGCCCAAGTCATCGGCGACCAGCTCGAGGCAATCCAGACCGCGTACGACCTGACCACGGTCAAGATCGGCATGTTGGGAACACCTGCCACCATCGATACCGTCGCCAAGGCGCTGCAGAGCCAGGAATGGACCAACATCGTCCTGGACCCCGTACTCATCTGCAAGGGCCAGGAGCCCGGCGCAGCCCTGGACACCGACCAGGCACTCAAGGCCCAGATCCTGCCGCTGGCCACCTTCGTGACGCCCAACCACTTCGAATCCATGTCATTGTCCGGCATGGATTCCATCGAAAGCGTCGAAGACCTGCAGGAAGCGGCCCGCCGCATCCACGAAGCCTCCGGTGCGGTGGTCCTCGCCAAGGGTGGAGTCCGGCTCGAAGGCGACGACGCCGTGGACGTTTTCTACGACGGACAGACCATGGAGGTGCTCCGGGCGCCGAAGGTCGGCGACGTCGCAGTATCCGGCGCCGGCTGCACGCTCGCCGCTGCCATCACCGCCGAACTGGCCAAGGGCGCCACCCCGCTCGAGGCAGCCAAAACCGCCAAGGCCTTCGTCACCGAGGGCATCCGCAACCGCGTCTCCTCGCACACGCCGTTTGATGCCCTGTGGCAGGGCAATGCCGGCAACGGCCCCGCCCTGTAGGCACCGAAAAACCGAAGCAGGAGCCTCCCTCTGGGAGGCTCCTGCTTCATTTAAGCGGCCGAAAAATATCAGCACACCACCCGCCAGTCAAGGGTTGTTCGCAAGAATCGCGCCCTGAGACGCCAATCTATGCACCTCGGGGTTGCTCCTCTAGGGTGACCCCAACGGCTGCAACGCAATGGGGGCCGCCAAGTGCATGCTGACACTCCATACGGGGGTTTGGAGGCACGACGGAAAAGCTGCCGCAGTGTGTCAGCAGCCGGTAGGCATGTCTGTGGGACATGGCCCGGTAGCGCTCGGTGGAAATGTTCAAGGAGCGTTATGAGAAGGTCCATTCATCACAGATCCGGCGCGGTCGTCACTGCCGCGCTAGCAGGCCTCGCACTCACGGCGTCCCTGGGCGTACCCGCCCAGGCCACCGAAGGCACCACAGGCGACGGGCTTGCTGCCGGCGTCGCCGTCCAGAAATTCGCCACCCAGAAGGTGTCGTCAAGCCTGCGGGAGGCCTCCGGCCAGGTCTCCGTCTATGTCCAGTTCACCGGCGAGGGCGCCTTTGAACAGACGCAGCCTGAAGCGGTCAAGGAGGGCAAGGCAGACCCGGTCCTCAACCAGCCGCTGGTCGAGGAGATCCGCAGCAACATCTCCTCCCAGGCCGAGTCCGTGGCCGCCGAAGCCGACGCCAGCACGCTCTACACCACCACCAACACCCTTCCCGGCGTGGCCATCGTCGGCGATGCCGAGGCGATCCGCGGTCTCGCTGGACGCGCGGACGTCGCCCGGATCACCAAGATCGTGCCGAAAACCATCGGCAACAAGGGCGCCGACATCGACACCCGCGCCCTGAACACCTGGGTGGAGCGGAAGCAGACCGGCAAGGGCATCACCATCGCCGTGCTGGATACCGGCATCGACTACACCCACAGTGATTTCGGCGGCCCGGGAACTGCCGAGGCCTACAAGGCAGCCCAGGCATCCCCGGGCATCCCCGCCGCCGACAGCGGCCTCATTGACTCCGCGAAATTCATTGGCGGCTACGACCTGGTCGGCGACGACTACGACGCCGACCCGTCCTCACCCACGTACCAGCCGGTTCCGAAGCCGGACCTCAATCCGCTGGACTGCGGCGGACACGGCACGCACGTGGCCGGAACCGCAGCCGGTTACGGCACCAACGGCGACGGCTCCACCTTCCGCGGCGACTACTCCACCCTCACGGCGGAGCAGGTCAACACCATGCGGATCGGCCCCGGTTCCGCTCCCGAGGCACAGCTCGTCGGCATCCGCGTCTTCGGTTGCGCCGGCTCCTCGGAAGTGGTCGGACAGGCCCTGGACTACGTGCTGGATCCCAACGGCGACGGCGACTTCTCCGACCGTGCACAGGTAGTGAACATGTCGCTGGGCTCGGACTACGCCCCGGCGGACGACCCCGAGAATGACATCGTCAACAAGCTCACCGAGCAGGGCATCCTCTCGGTAGTGGCCTCGGGCAACGCCGGAGACGTCTACGACATCGGCGGCTCCCCCGGCAACGCCAAGTCAGCACTGACCGTCGCCAGCACCATCGGCTCCCAGGTGACCCTGGACCGCGCCGATGTCCTGGCCCCGGCCGACCTGGCAGGAAGCGTCGCCGGCCAGTACTCCTCCAGCTTCAACTACGCCGACCCGGCACTCACTCCCGAACGGCTCACCGGCAGCGTCGTCATGGCTCCGGCCGACAACGCCTTCGGCTGCAACGCCTTCCCCGCCGGTTCCCTCACCGGCAAGTGGGTCTGGATCCAGTGGGAAGAGAACAACGCCTTCCCCTGTGGTTCCGGCGTGCGCTTCAACAATGCCCAGGCCGCCGGCGCCACCGGCGTCGTGCTGGATTCTCCGCGCTCGGTGTTTGACGCCGGCATCGGCGGCAACGCCACCATCCCGGGCATCCAGCTCAATGCCGCCTCCTCTGACCGGCTCCGGCCGGCCGCCCAGGCCGGAACACTGACGCTGCGCCTGGATCCGTCCTACCGCGCCACGGCTACCGGGCCCTCCGGTGCCGGCGACACCATCAGTTCCTTCTCCTCCCGCGGCCTGCACGGCTCCAACGGTGTGGTGAAGCCCGACGTCGCCGCTCCCGGCTCGTCCATCGGCTCAGCCGCCGTGGGCTCGGGAACCGGAGCATCCGTCAGCAGCGGCACCTCCATGGCCACCCCGCATGTGGCCGGCATTGCAGCCCTGGTCTACGCCGCTACGGACCTGAACCCGTACGAGGTCAAAACCGCCATCATGAACACCGCAACCCACGACCTGCTCACCGCAGAAGGCAACGTGCATGCTCCGAACCGCGTCGGTTCCGGCCGCGTGGACGCCCTCGACGCCCTGAACACCAAGGTCCTGGCATATGCGGCGGACGACCAGGCGCTGACCAGCGTCAACTTCGGCGTGCTGGAACTGGGCAAGGAAGCACTGATCCAGACCAAGCAGGTCACGGTCGAGAACAAGTCCGACAAGCCCGTGTCCTATGACGTGAGCTACTTGGAAGCGTCCACCATGCCCGGCGTCGTCGTGAGCACCACCCCCAAGGTGAGTGTTCCCGCCAACGGCAAGGCCACGGTGGACGTCACGCTGAGCATCACCGATCCGGCCGCATTGGCCAAGACCATGGATCCGGCTGCAGCCGCCTCACAACTTGGCCTGGCCCGGCAGTTCATCGCTGACGTCTCCGGCCGGGTGCAGTTTGCCGGCGCCGGAACCCCCACCCTGCGCGTTCCCGTCTACTCGGCCCCGAAGCCGACCTCGGAGATGACCGCAGGCACGGAGATCGCCTTCGCTGATTCCGAAGCGCTGAAGAGCACCGTGACCCTGCAGGGCCGCGGCCTGGATCAGGGCACCGGGGCATCCCGCTACCTCTCCCTGGTGGCTCCGCTGGTGCTCGGTGCGCAGAGTCCGCGCCTGGACTCCGTGAAGATGGATTCCATGTACGCCATGGACCTGCAGTCCGTCGGTGCCTCCTCAACCGTTCCCACCCTCAAGGCGGCCGGCGGCGATGTTCAGGGAGCCGTGGTGAACTTCGGCGTCAGCACCTGGGCCAACTGGCCGATCCTGGGCGGTGCCACGGAAATCGATGTGGAGATCGACACCAACGGAGACTCCGTGCCGGACTTCGTCACCTTCACCACGCGCGCCGATGACCTGGACCTGGTCCTGGCCTCGACCTACCAGCTGAACGCTGACGGAACCGCCAGCATGGTGGACCAGACGGGCGCCAACGGGCTGCTCGGCGACACGGATTCCAACCCGTTCGACACCAACGCCGTCACGCTGCCCGTTTCGGCCGCGGCCTTGGGCCTGGACCTCAACGCCGCGAGCGCTCCGCTGCAGTACCGGGTCACCACCTGGAGCCCGTACAACGTGGACGATTCCGGTAACAGCGTTCCGGTGGACACCACGGAGTACATCCCGTTCGACGCCGCCAACCCGGCGCTGAGCTTCTCCGGAGCCACTCCGGACGCCCTCTTTGCCGACGTCGAAGGCGGCAAGCTGGACGTTACCCGCGCCGCGGGCACCACCGACGCCAAGGCACTGTTCCTGCACCTGCACAACGCCACCGGCGACCTGAGCGGTGCAAACGGTGACGGCGGCCGGGCGGAAGTACTGCCCATCAAGGTACCCGCCAAGGTGGTTCCGCCGGTGACCCCGGCCAGCCCCGTCAGTGCGGTCAGCAAGTGCACTGCCGACAAGGCCGAGATCGCCGTGACCGTCAAGAACCCCGGCACCCGCCAGGCGAACGTCGAGGTCACGTCCGAGTACGGTTCGGCCAAGACCAACCAGCTGAAGCCGGGCGAGTCGAAGACCGTGGTCATCAAGACCAAGGAGTCCTCGATCAAGGCAGGCGAAGTCACCGTGAACTTCACCTACACCGGCAAGGGCAAGCCTGAAAAGGCCAGCTACAAGGCAGCCTTCGACGCGCAGGACTGCGGCAAGCCGGGCAAGGGCGACGACAAACCCGGCAACCCCGGAAAGGGCGACGACAAACCCGGCAAGGGTGACGACAAGCCCGACAAGCTGGGCAAGGGCGACGACAAGCCCGGCAACCCCGGCAAGCCCGGCAACGGCAACGGCTGATTCCGGAACCTGAACGGGGCACCTTGAGCAGTGCCTGACTGACCTATAGCTGAATATAAGTAACCGGCTGAGCCGGCTCCCGATCTCCGGGGGCCGGCTCAGTCCGTTTCCGGATGATCCGGCCCGGCCTACTTCAGCAGCCGGGAGAGCCTCCGGTCAGCGAGCAGCTTGCCGCCGGTCTGGCAGGTGGGACAGTACTGCAGCGACGAATCGGCGAAAGAGACCTCCCGGACGGTGTCCCCACATACCGGACAGGGCTCCCCGGTCCGCGCGTGCACCCGCAGCGCCCGCCGCTTGGAGTCCTTCAGCTCTGCGGCCGGACGTCCCGACGCACCGGCGATCGCTGATTCCAGGACGGCCCGCAGTGCCTCATACAGCCGGGAAACCTCTTCGGGCTTCAGCTTTGAGGCGTTGGCGAAGGGCGAGAGATGGGCAGCGTGCAGGATCTCGTCGCTGTACGCATTGCCGATCCCGGCGATCACCGACTGGTCCCGCAACAGGCCCTTGATCTGGCCCCGGTGCGCGGCAACCAGCGCCGCGAAAACCTCCTCGTCGACGTCGAACGCCTCCGGTCCCAGCCGCGCGATTCCCGGGACGTCGTCCGGATCCGTAACCACGTAGACGGCCAGCGACTTCTTCGTTCCCGCTTCGGTGAGATCGAACCCCGGCTGATCCCCGCCGTCGTCCCGCTCGCCGTCCCGCTCGCCGACCAGCGGCGCGAAACGCACCCGCAGCGCCATCCGCCCTTTGCCCGGCCGTAACCGTCCAGGCTTCAGGGCATCGGACCAGCGCAGCCACCCCGCCTTGGCCAGGTGCATCACCAGATGCACACCGCCGGCGGTGATGATCAGGAACTTGCCGCGGCGCTCCACCGCGGTCACCGGTCCGGCAGTCAGGGCCTCCAGCGGTACGTCCGCGGTTTTCAGCACCGAGAAGGACAGCACTTCCACCTCGGCGATCCGTGCCGGTGCGGCGTCGGGCGGGAGCAGCTTGGACCGGAGGAAGTCGACCAGTCCCTGCACTTCGGGCATCTCAGGCATGGCATCACCCTAAACCCAAGGGGTCCGTTCCGGTCAGCGTTTCTACACCCCCAGGCCAGCGTCAGCCCGCCGAATGCGCCTGCAGGAAGCTGTACACCTCGGTCTCGTCCACGCCGGGGAACGCACCGGGAGGCAGCGCCGCCAGCAGGTGCGAATGCGCCCGGGCGCTGGGCCAGGCATAGCCGGACCACTCTGAGGCCAGCTCGCCCGGAGGTGTGCGGCAGCAGTCCGGATCGGGGCAGCGGGACTTGGACCGCTCGGTGGTTTCCCGCCCGCGGAACCACTTCACATGCGCATACGGCACGCCGATGCTCAGCGAGAACAGCCCGCCGGAACTGCGCTCGGTGCGGGCCGTGCACCAGTAGGTCCCGGCCGGGGTGTCGGTGTACTGGTTGTAGGCGCTGAATTTGTCCGGCACCGAGAAGACCTCGCGTGAGGTCCAGTACCGGCAGATCGGCTGGCCTTCGATGGCCCCGGTGTGGTCGGCGGGGAAGGTCACGCCGTCATTCTCGTAGGCCTTGTAGACAATCCCGGACTCGTGGACCTTCTGGAAGTGCGTGTTGATGCCCAGGTGCTCCGTGGCCAGGTTCGTGAACCGGTGCGCCGCCGTCTCGTAGGACACCGCAAAGGCGTCACGGATGTCCTCCACCGCAATCTCCCGGGCCGTCTTGGCCCGCTGCAGGAACTCCACCGTGGCCTTCTGCGGCAGCAGCAGCGCGGCAGCGAAGTAGTTGGTGGCCACCCGCTGGCTCAGGAACTCCCCGTAGCTGCGCGGGGTCTGATGCTCCAGCACGTAGTGCCCCAGCGCTTGCAGCAGCACCGAGCGCGGATCGTGGTCCGAGCGCTGGGACTGGGTCAGGTAGATCCGCCGGTTCTTCAGGTCCGTCACCGAGCGGGTGGAATGCGGCAGGTCCGAGACGTGGTGCAGCGAAAAGCCCAGATGCGCGGCAATATCGGCGATCACGTGCTGGGACAGCGGGCCGGAGGTGTGCCCCACGGAATCCAGCACGCGCTGGGCGGCTTCCTCGTATTCGGGGAAGTAGTTGTTGCACTCGCGCATCATCTTCCGCAGTTCACCGTTGGCCCGGCGGGCCTCCTCGGGGGTAGCGACCTGCTCGTTCAGCCGCCGCTCCAGTTCGGACTGCAGCCCCACGAGGGATTCCAGGACGTCGATGGGCAGCCGGGAGCTGATCCGCACCTTCGGCAGCCCGAGGGATCCGTACAGCGGCCCGCGCTGCGCCCGCTCCAGCTCGATCTCCAGCGCGGCACGCCGGCTGGGCGGTTCGGACCCGAGCAGCTGGTCGATGCTGACATCCAGTGCCGCGGCCAGCGCCTGCATCATGCCGAGCTTGGGTTCGCGCTTGCCGTTTTCAATCAGGGAGAGCTGGGAGGCCACGGTTCCGACGGCGGCGCCCAGGTCATCGAGGGTCATCCCCTTGGCCTTGCGCAGGTGCCGGATCCGCCGGCCGAGGCTGATGACATCCAGCGTCCGTTCGGCCTCGGAACCCGCTTTGGAGGGTGCCGGAGACGGCCGGTTCCATGTTGTGTCGGTCACATTTTCAGATTACGCGAAGAACTGCGTTTCTTGCCAGAGAAAAACCCTAGAAAGGGGGTTGTTATTGCCGCAGTGTTGGTTGCACAGCAGAAATCACCGGTTGAAGCGGCCGGTGAAGCAGCAGACTTTCAAGGAGACGTTGGTTATGACGCAGGAACAGAACACGGCCCCCACCGCCGAGCAGCTCACCTCCGAGTGGGCCACCGATCCCCGCTGGAACGGCATCGAGCGTGACTACACCGCCGACGACGTCGTGAAGCTGCGCGGACGTGTCCAGGAAGAGCACACCCTGGCCCGCCGCGGCGCCGAAAAGCTCTGGGACCAGCTGAGCACCGCCGGCGACGAGGGCTACACCAACGCCCTCGGCGCACTCACCGGAAACCAGGCGGTGCAGCAGGTCAAGGCCGGCCTGAAGGCCATCTACCTCTCCGGCTGGCAGGTCGCTGCCGACGCGAACAACTCCGGCCACACCTACCCGGACCAGTCGCTGTACCCGGCCAACTCGGTTCCCACCGTGGTCCGCCGCATCAACAACGCCCTGCTGCGTGCCGACCAGATCGAATTCGCCGAAGGCATCCAGAGCGTCGATGACTACATGGTTCCGATTGTGGCCGACGCCGAGGCCGGCTTCGGCGGCCCGCTGAACGCCTACGAACTGATGAAGTCCATGATCCAGGCCGGCGCTTCCGGCGTTCACTGGGAGGACCAGCTCGCCTCGGAGAAGAAGTGCGGCCACCTCGGCGGCAAGGTGCTCATCCCCACGTCCCAGCACATCCGCACCCTGAACGCCGCCCGCCTCGCGGCCGACGTCGCCGGCACGCCCACCGTGGTGATCGCCCGCACCGATGCCGAGGCCGCCACGCTCATCACGTCCGACGTCGATGAGCGGGACCAGGAATTCATCACCGGCGAGCGCACCGCGGAAGGCTTCTACAAGGTCCGCAACGGCATCGAACCCTGCATCGCCCGGGCCAAGGCCTACGCACCGTACTCCGACCTCATCTGGATGGAGACCGGCACCCCGGACCTGGAGCTGGCCCGCAAGTTCTCCGAAGCAGTCCGCTCCGAGTTCCCGGACCAGATGCTGGCCTACAACTGCTCGCCGTCCTTCAACTGGAAGAAGCACCTGGACGATGACACCATCGCCAAGTTCCAGCGTGAACTCGGCGCCATGGGCTTCAAGTTCCAGTTCATCACCCTGGCTGGCTTCCACGCCCTGAACTACTCGATGTTCGACCTGGCCCACGGCTACGCCCGCAACGGCATGAGCGCCTATGTGGAACTGCAGGAGAAGGAATTCGCTTCCGAATCCCGCGGCTACACCGCCACGAAGCACCAGCGCGAGGTCGGCACCGGCTACTTCGATGCCATCGCCACCGCACTGAACCCGAACGGCAGCACCCTGGCCCTGGCCGGCTCCACGGAGTCCGCCCAGTTCCACTAAACCCCTCGGTACCGCGCGGGTCGGCGGCCGTTACCGGAAAGGTAACGGCCGCCGCAGCACCACCGAACCCGGCAGCATCACCCCAGTCTTGATACACCCCCAAGGAGAACGCCATGAATGACCCGATCACCCTGAACGGCATTTCCCTGACCGCACCGACCGTGCGGCGCCAGGAGGAAATCCTCACCCCGCAGGCATTGGACTTCGTCAAGGCGCTGCACAAGGCCACGGCCACCCGCCGGCAGGAACTGCTGCAGCAGCGCCAGACCCGCCGGACGCAGATCTCCAACGGGGCAGACCCCTCCTTCCTCACCGAGACGGCACACATCCGTGAGGACACCTCCTGGAAGGTCGCTCCCACGGCCCCGGGCCTGGAAGACCGCCGGGTGGAAATCACCGGTCCCGTGGACCGCAAGATGACCATCAACGCACTGAACTCCGGCGCCAAGGTCTGGCTGGCGGACATGGAGGACTCCTCCACGCCGTCGTGGGCCAACGTCATCAACGGCCAGCTGAACCTGCGCGACGCCCTGGACCACAAGATCGACTTCACCTCGCCCGAGGGCAAGGACTACAAGGTGCAGGGATCCACCCTCACCGACCTGCCGACCATCGTGGTGCGCCCCCGCGGCTGGCACCTGCCGGAAAAGCACATGCTGGTGGACAACACCCCGATCGCCGGCGGCATCGTGGACTTCGGCCTATACTTCTTCCACAACGCCCAGCGCCTGATTTCGCAGGGCCGCGGCCCGTACTTCTACCTGCCGAAGATCGAGAACCACCTCGAAGCCCGGCTGTGGAATGACATCTTTATCCTGGCCCAGGATCTGCTCGGCATTCCGCAGGGCACCATCCGCGCCACCGTGCTGATCGAAACCATCACCGCCGCGTTCGAGATGGAGGAAATCCTCTACGAGCTGCGCGACCACGCCGCGGGCCTGAACGCCGGCCGCTGGGACTACATCTTCTCGGTGATCAAGAACTTCCGCACCCGCGGCCCCCGGTTTGTGCTGCCGGACCGCAATCTGGTGACCATGACTGCGCCGTTCATGCGGGCCTACACCGAACAGCTGGTCCGCGCCTGCCACCGCCGCGGCGCGCACGCCATCGGCGGGATGGCTGCCTTCATTCCCAACCGCAAGGACGCCGCAGTGAACGACGTCGCCATGGAGAAGGTGCGTGCCGACAAGACCCGCGAGGCGAACGACGGCTTTGACGGCTCCTGGGTGGCGCACCCGGACCTGGTGCCGGTGGCCATGGAGGTGTTCGACGGCGTCCTCGGGGACCGCCCGAACCAGCTCGAACGCACCCGCGAGGATGTTGTCCCCAATGACAAGGCCCTGCTGGACATCGCTGCCACCCCCGGCATCATCACCGAGGCCGGCATCCGCAGCAACATCGAGGTGGGCATCCGCTACATCGAATCCTGGCTGCGCGGCAACGGCGCGGCTGCCATCAACAACCTGATGGAGGACGCCGCCACCGCCGAGATCTCGCGGTCGCAGATCTGGCAGTGGATCCACGCCTCCGCCGTCACCGACGAGGGCGAGATCATCACTCACCAGTGGGTGGAGCACCTGGTGGATGAGGAATTCAGTGCCCTGGACCGCTTCGAGGGCGACCGGTTCGACGACGCCCGCGAGCTCTTCGAGGAAGTGGCCTGCGGCGAGCACTTCCCGACCTTCCTGACGGTCCCGGCCTACGCCCGGTTCCTGCACGAGTCGCAGGAACTGGCCGCAGCCTAGGTTCAGGGGGATAAACCGCAGCTGCAACAAACGGCAGGTCCGGCACCGTTACGGTGCCGGGCCTGCTGCCGTCTGCAGCGCGGCTGCCCGCGCAGGCCCTCCCCCGCACCGGCGTAACATGGATAGGCCGCTTGTTTAGCTTGCCTCTCCAATTCCAAGGTGTGTTTACTCAGATGTCCTCCTTTACCCAGGCCTTGGCCCGCGGACTGAATATCCGGCATATCCGGTTCATGGCGCTCGGTTCCGCTATTGGCACCGGCCTCTTTTACGGTTCCGCCTCGGCGATCCAGTCCGCCGGCCCGTCGGTGCTGCTGGCGTACATGATCGGTGGTGCCGCCGTCTTCCTGGTCATGCGCGCCCTGGGCGAAATGGCCGTGCGGCATCCGGTCTCCGGGTCGTTCGGCCAGTACGCCAGCCGCTATCTGGGCCCGTTCGCCGGCTTCATCACCGGCTGGACCTTCGCCTTTGAAATGGCGATCGTCGCCATCGCCGATGTGACCGCCCTGGGTATCTACATGGGTTTCTGGTTCCCCGAGGTGCCGCGCTGGACCTGGATCCTCGCCGCCGTCGCACTGATCTGTGCCCTGAACCTGATGAGGGTGAAGGTCTTTGGCGAGACCGAGTTCTGGCTCTCCATTCTCAAGGTCACCGCCATCATCGCAATGATCGTCGGCGGCGCGGCCATCGTCATCTTCGGCTTCGGCCTGCCGGACACCGCCAATCCGGGTCTGGACACCATGCTGGGATCGGGCGGATTCTTCGCCAACGGCTTCTGGGGCCTGCTGGCCTCCTTCTCCATCGTGATGTTTGCCTTCGGCGGCATTGAAACCGTGGGCATCACCGCCGGCGAGGCGGACAACCCCAAGAAGGCCATTCCGGCAGCGGTCAACACCGTGCCGGTGCGCATTCTGCTCTTCTACATCTGCACCCTGAGCGTGCTGATGATGATCTTCCCCTGGCAGGATATCGACGGCGCCACCAGCCCGTTTGTGCAGATCTTCGATTCCCTCGGCATCCCCGCCGCGGCCCACATCCTCAACGCGGTGGTGATTACCGCAGCCCTGTCCGCCATCAATGCCGACATCTTCGGTGCCGGGCGCATGCTTTACGGACTGGCCCAGCAGGGCCAGGCACCGGCGTCGTTCGCCAAGGTCTCCCGGCACGGCGTGCCGTGGATGACGGTGGCCACCATGGGCGGCGTGCTGCTGGCCGGCGTCGTCCTTAATGCCCTGCTGCCGGAGGACCTGTTCAAGATCATCGCCTCTATCGCCACCTTCGCAACGGTATGGGTGTGGGTGATGATCCTGCTCTCGCACATCGCGATGAAGCGGGAAATCAAGCGCCGTGGCCTGCCGGCCTCGGAGTTCGGCGTGCCGTTCTGGCCGATGGCGTCCTATGCGGCGCTGGCCTTCATGGTGTTCATCGTGGTGCTGCTGGGCGTCATGCCGGACACCCGGGTGGCCCTGGTGGTGGGCGGTATCTGGATCGCCCTGCTCTTCGTGGCGTACCGGCTGTGGGTGCGCGGCGACGGCCGGCTCCGGGCCGAACTGGATGATGAAACCGGCGTGGCCTGGCCGGGCACCGGCACCGAACCGGCGGCCGCCGCGGACAGCGCACAGCCCTCCGGGAATGCCGCCGGGCGCTTCTAGGTTGCACCGGGCATGAAGGTTGAAATCTGGTCTGACATTGCCTGCCCCTGGTGCTACATCGGAAAGCGCCGCTTCGAAGCCGCGCTGGCCGGTTTTGAGCACCGCGACGACGTGGAGGTCTCCTGGCGCAGCTACCAGTTGGACCCCTCCCTGCCGGAGGTCTTTGACGGCACCGAGGTGCAGTACCTGAGCGAACGCAAGGGCATCGACCCGGCCCAGCTGGCCGGGATGCTCAAGCAGGTCACCGAGCAGGCAGCGGGCGTGGGCCTGGCCTACGACTTCGAGTCGCTGGTGGTCGCCAACAGCTTCCCGGGGCACCGGCTGATTCATCTGGCCAAGGCCGAGGCGGGTCCGGCAGCGGCCGACGCCGTGAAGGAGGCGCTGCTGTCGGCGCACTTTGAACAGGGCCGCAACATCGGCAGCACCGATGTCCTCGCGGAGATCGGCGCCGGCGTGGGCCTGGATCCGGAGCGGGTGCGGGCCGTGCTGGCCACGGACGACTACACCGACGCCGTGAACCAGGACATCGCCGAAGCCCGGTCGCTGGGCGTGAACGGCGTGCCGTTCTTCGTCATCGACCGCAAGTACGGCATTTCCGGGGCGCAGCCGCCGGAGCTGTTCACGCAGGCCCTGGAAACCGCATGGGCTGAGTCACGCCCGCTGCAGATGTTGTCCACACCGGGCACCGGGACGGACGCCGGGACGGACGGCAGCACGGACGGTCCGGCCTGCGGCCCGGACGGCTGCTAGCCGTACCGAACTGGACTGGCCTGGGCTGATCTGGCCTGGCCTGACTGATCTGGACTGGCCTGGCTGATCTGAACTGACATGGCCTGATTTGCCGGAGAGACCCGCTTCACTCCCCGCGGGCGTGCACCGGTCGGGCGTTCGCTGGAGGTTCTCCGACCTCGTCGACGGTATGGCCGGTGCAAGCCGTCTTGGTGACGCTGGCCTGCTCGATGCGCGACACGGTGAACCATCGCATCGCGTTGCGCAGGCGGCACCACCCCACCAGGTACCACTGGCCGTTAGTGGAGGCGAACAGCACGGGTTCGACGTCGCGGGTGGTCGTTCTCCCGTCCTTCGCGGTGTAGCGAAGGCGGATCACCCGCTGCTCAGCCAATGCCTCCTCCAACGCCGACCGGATGATGCGCGGCGAAGAGGGAGCCGCGTTGACCCAGACGCGGCCGGCCAGCTCGTTGGCCTTGGCCCGGGTCCTGGGATCAAGGACGTCCAGGATCTTCTGGACCCCGGCTGCTGCCAGATCGGCGTAGGGGGCATCGGGGGCAGCTGACACGGCCGCCATGAGCGCCACCGCCTGCGCCGGGGACAGGCTGACGGGCGGCAGGGACGCACCTGCGGCCAATCCGTAGCCACCGCCTGGGCCCGGGCGCGACCACACCGGCGCGCCACTGTTCTCGAGCGCCGCGAGGTCTCTCTTGACGGTGCGCACGGATACGCCGAACTCCCTGGCCAGCCGCTCGGCGGAACAACCCCGTGATCCGTTCCGGCGCAGCATCTCGGACAGCGCATGGAGCCGTTCTGTCCGCTTCACCGGCCCGCCCGTTTCACCGTTCTGCCCGCTTCAAATTCATGACACAAATAGTGACATACACCTGCCCGCGGCGGCTACGAAGCTGGGTAGATGACAACTATTACGAGCAGCCCGAACATCATCCTCATCCCCGGCCACTGGCTGGGCGCCTGGGCGTGGGATGAAGTCCTGGCACACCTGAACACCAGCCAGTCCCGTGCAACCGCGATGACGCTGCCTGGTCTTGATAAGGACGATCCTGACCGCGTGGTGAAGACCCTCGACGATCAAGCCGCAGCGGTGCTGGACGTCTTCGCCGGACTCGGGGTCTCCAAGGAGCAGCCCGCGGTTATCGTCGCTCACAGCGGGGCGAACTTCCCCGTCAGCCTTGTCCTTGACCGGCACCCTGAGCTTGTTCAACGGGTGGTGTGGGTGGACTCCGGCCCGGTGGCGGCGGGAAGCATCTTCGCCCCGGACCTACCGGAGGGGTTGGAGGAGCTTCCGCTGCCGTCCTTCGACGTCCTCGGGCAGCAGGCGAGCCTCGACGGCCTGAGCGCGGAGGTCCTCGAGCGTTTTCAGTCCAGGGCCGTCCCCGAACCCGGACCCGTGCTTCGCCAGCCCCTCGAGCTCACGAACGACGCCCGCCGCCAGGTTCCGACCACCCTGGTGTGCTGCTCCATCCCGGGCGCCCAGGTGATGGAGCTGGCCGGCGCAGGTCATGCCATGTTTGCCGAAACCGCGAACCTTGAGCATCTCGACGTGGTTGACCTTCCGACCGGGCATTGGCCGATGTGGAGCCGTCCCCGCGACCTCGCCAACGCCATAACGTCAGCGGCTTCGCGGACCGACTGAACCGCTCGAACACCGCGCCCGGAGCCTCAAGCCCCAGGCATGGTACCGCCGCAGCCTTAGCCCGCCGGAGCGGGCGACGCGGCAGGAGATTCGGTCTTCCAGGGGCAGCTCATCGGACCAGTGGCGGCGGCTGAAACGTTCTCCGCGGGCACCAGTTCCGTATACGCGGAACCGAGCACCACATCCACGGAGGTATCGGCCCGGTCATCCTGGAGGTACTGCGTACCCGGAATCTGCTGCTGCAGCGTGAAGGCGGAGGCCTCGCCGCTCGGCCCGGAGACGACGACGGCGGTCATGTCCTCGCGGTTGATCACGTTGTTGCCCACGGTTCCCACAGCAAAGCCGCGGGCCGCCAGCGCGTCCGCCACCTGCGTGGCCAGTCCGGGGGTGGGGGTGGTGTTGTAGACGTTGACCGTGATGCTCTCCGGCGGCTGATAGCTGAACGGGCCGGCGGGGCACTCGGCGGAGACCTCCGGGCTCAGCTCCGGCTCGGAGAGGACAATCCAGCCGCGGAGGACGGCCACGGCAAACAGAGCGGCGGCCAGCAGCAGGGCCACCAGCACACCGATCACGATCCGGTGCAACCGGCGGCGCCGCCGGGCCACGCGCACCCGGACAGCCTCGTCCGCTTCGGCGTCGAAAACCGCGCCGAGGTCCCCTTCGGTGACGATCCGGTGGCCATGCCATTCGGTGGGGTCATACTTGGCAGCCCTGTTCCGGTGCGGGGCACCGGGGGGCTTCTCAGTCATCGATCACCAGGACGCGTGCATGCAGGATGGTGCGCTGGTGCAGCGCCGTCCTCACGGCCCGGTGAAGTCCGTCTTCCAGATACATGGTGTCCCTCCACAAAACGACGTGCGGAAATAGATCGCCAAAAAACGTCGAGTCCTCAGCCAGCAAGGCCCCCAGATCCAGGGTGGCCTTGGTGGTAACCAGCTCATCGAGCCGGACCTGCCGGGGAGGTACCGCTGCCCAATCCTTGGGAGTTACGTATCCATGGTCGGGGTAGGGGCGTCCGTCGCCAACAGCTTTGAAGATCACTCATACAGACTAAAGAAGTTCTGCACCCTTTGAAACAGCGCGCCCCGGCGGGGCGTCCGCATCCGGTTACATTACGGCCACAAAACCGACTCAGACTCGAAACTGCCCTCCCACCAGCGGCAATACACCGCCGTCCGGCAACAGGCCCGGTTTTCCGGCAGCATCGCGGCGGTGAAATACTGGCACCGTGACTTCTCCCCGCTTTGGCCTGCTGCTCGACGTCGACGGCCCGGTGGCCAGCCCCGTCTCCCGTTCCGTTCCTCCGGAAATCATTGCGGACCTCGTGTCCCTGGCTGCGGCCGGCTGGCCCGTCGTCTTCAATACCGGCCGGTCCGATGAGTTCATCCGCGAACAGGTGATGCGCCCGATGATCGCCGCCGGACTCTCCGCGGATACCACCCTGCATGCCGTCTGCGAGAAGGGCGCCGTCTGGTTCTCCTTCACCGGAGCCGGTCCCGGCGAGCCGCAAGTGGACGCGGAGCTGGCCCTGCCCGCTGACTATGCCGACGCCGTCCGGGCCCTGGTCGCGCAGAAGTACAGTGCCCACATGTTCTACGACGAGACCAAGCGCGCCATGGTGTCGGTGGAGCAGCATGTGGAGGTCGCCAACGCCGATTATCTGGAGGAACAGGCGCAGTTCGACGCCGATGCGCTGGCCCTGATGCGGAAGTTCGATCTGGGGGTCTGCCGGCTGGACCACCACGCACCGGACAGCGACGATTCGATCGACTACCGGATCGATCCCACCATCATCTCCACCGACATTGAGGCACTCGGCGTCGGCAAGGACCTCGGTGCCCGCCGCGCACTGGCCCTGCTGCGCGGGGCCGGCACGGAGATTCCGCGCACGTGGCGCACCGTCGGGGACTCCCGGACCGACTATGCGATGGCCAACGAGCTGCATGCGCTGGGATACAACGTCGCCCACGTTGATGTGCGGCCTGCAGACGGGGTTCCGGCCACGCCGTACCCGGTGCTGACCGCCGGAGACCGCATCCACGAGGATGCCGGCGGAGCGTTTTTTGCCCGCTGGGCGGCCATGGCGGCCGGGCAGGCAGCGGACGACGACGGCGTGAGCTAGCTGCGCAGCAGCCGGCCTGCCCGGCGCACCGCCGCCGCGAGCCGGTCAAGGCGCCCGGACTGGAGGGTCCAGGACTGCCAATACAGCACGACGTCGTGATGCGCGGCGGGGTCGAGCAGCACCAGCCGGCCGTCGTCGAAATCGGAACCGACCTGCAGCTCCGGCACCATGCCCCAGCCCAGCCCGGCCCGCACGGCAGCCACAAAGGCTTCAGAAGACGGGATCGTGTGCATCGGCGGCTGGCCGGCACCGCCGCGGGAGGCCAGGAACCGCCGCTGCAGATCGTCCTTGGTGTTGAACGCCAGCACGGGCATGGCACTCCAATCCGGGCCGGACGCCCCGACGAACCGGTCCCGCAGGGCGGGCGCTGCGGCCGGAACGTAGCGCATCGCCCCGAGCCGTACGGCCCGGCAGCCGTTCACCGGCGCCGGATCCGCAGTCACCGCACCCAGCACGTCGCCCTGCCGCAGCAGCCGGCTGCTGTGATCCTGGTCCTCCACATGCAGGTCCAGCGTGGTGTCCGGCCAGCCCGCGGCCTCCTCGAGCACGGGCAGGAACCATGTGGCCAGGGAATCGGCATTCACTGCCACGGGGGTGGAGGTCACCGCCGATGTCTCCGAACCCAGGGCGTGACGGGCCTCGGCTTCCAGCAGCTGCACCTGCCGGGCCAGGCGCAGCAGGGCCGACCCGGCGTGGGTGGGCGTACACGGCACGGTGCGGCGCACCACCACCTGTCCCACCGACTTCTCCAGGGCCTTGATCCGCTGGCTGACCGCGGACGGGCTGAGATGCAGCCGGTCCGCTGCTGCCTCGAAGGTGCCCTCGTCGACCACGGCAGCGAGCGCGCGCAGATGTTCAAAGTTCATGAAGGAAATCTAATGCATCCGTACAATCTTTCGTTTGTCTGCATCGGCGGAGGGAACTAGCGTCGAATCCATGTGGAGCATTTGGGGTACCGGCCTGCTGACCGGACTGGGACTGATCGTGGCTATCGGGGCGCAGAACGCGTTTGTCCTGCGGCAGGGCATCCGCCGCGAGCACATCGCCGCGGTGGTGCTGCTATGCGCGGTGAGCGACGCGATCCTGATCCTTGCGGGCACTGCGGGCATTGGCGCGCTCGTATCCAGCTTCCCGCAGGTCCTCGTTTTCCTGCGGTGGGCCGGTGCAGCGTATCTGGCCTGGTTCGGCATCAGGTCCTTCCTCTCCGCGCTGAAGCCCTCGGTCCTCACCGGCCAGGCGCCGCGGTCCAAAGGCTCGGTCATCGCCACCACGCTGGCGCTGACGTTCCTGAACCCGCATGTCTATCTGGACACCGTGGTGCTGCTGGGAAGCGTGGCCAACCAGTACGGCACGGACGCGCGGTGGATCTTCGCCTCCGGGGCAGTCCTGGGCAGCATTCTCTGGTTCTCGGGCCTCGGCTACGGTGCCCGGGCCCTGTCCGGAGCGCTCAGCAGGCCGCGCACCTGGCAGGTGCTGGACGTGCTGATCGGCGTCGTGATGCTGGCCCTGGCGGTGAAACTGGTCCTGGGCTGAACGGAGGGTTGACGGCCCGCCCTACACTGGTGCCTGACCGCCGGGTCCCAGTTCGCCGCCCCTACCGACAGGACAGAAACCTCATGGCTCTCGTTCCCAAGTTCTTCGCCGGAATACTCCTGGCCAATGCGGTCCCCCACGGCGTCAGCGCCGTCCAGGGCAGGGAGTTTCCGACGCCGTTTGCCACCCCTCCCGGCGTCGGGCTCTCCAGCCCCCTGGCCAACGCCGTCTGGAGCGCCGTGAACGCGGCCGGCGGCGCCGCCCTGCTGGGCCGGAAAACACCTGGCCCCCGGGACCGGGCGACGGTGGCGGCCGGAGCCCTCGCCATGACCTTCTTCCTCGCCTATTACTTCGGCAAAGACCAGGTCAAAGCGTAGCGACCGGCTGGTTCCACCACGGCTAGGCCGGTATGTGCGTGGCGGTGACCCAGCGCAGCAGCGAGTACAGCAGCTGCGAGGCTCCGGGCATGAAGCCCGAACCGTGGTGGTAGACCGGATCCATGGTGGTCACCAGCAGGCGGGCCGGCTGGTTCACCTCGTCAATGTAGAGCAGGGCGCCGGACTCGACGCCGCCCTCTTCCATGACCACCAGCTCCCGGGCCCCCGGGCGTGGATGCAGCAGCCCGTGGTGGTGCCAGGACACCGCGCGCTCGGTGAAGTACTCCCACAGCGGATCCCCCGGCAGACGCAGCCGGGTGCCGTTGTCCTCGCCGGTGCGCCACGTCCAGAACACGGTGGGCCGGAAGGTGTAGCCGACGCCGGGCAGCCAGTTCTCCACCTTGTTTTCACCCAGCACGATCACGGTCTTGTCCGGATCCTGCAGGGCCTCCCGGATCGCCGGGGCAAAGCGGGCCAGCTGCCCCTGGTGCAGCCGGTCCCCCACAATCACCGCGTCCAGACCGGCGAGGTCGGCCGGATCGGCGTGGGGCAGGTAGACGGACTCCAGCCGGTACGGCGCCAGCGCCGGATCGGCCAGTGCCCGCAGGGCGGGGAACGAACCGCAGTGCAGCAGCCCGATCCGCGGAGCGGAGCCCCGGGAACCGACCTCTGAAGGAGCAGCTGAGGGGGCCGCGGAAACACGGGCAGGGCCAGCTGCGGGTGCGGCACTCGTGGCGGCGATGGCCGCCCCGGCGGAACCCGTTCCGCCTTCAAGCCAGGCCACCAGATTGGGGCCGATGCCGGCGATGCTGTACCGGTCGTCGGCGAAGCTCTCCAGGTCGTTGCCGCCGTGGACCAGGACTTCCCCGTCGCCGAGCCGGTAGCTGTAATCCAGCGGCAGCCGGTACTGGCCGATGCCGGTGATGGTGCGGGCACCCTCGGGCAGGTCCAGATGGTAGCCGCGGCCATAGAAGCCGGCGACGCCGATCTCCTCCAGCCGCTCGTAGCTGTGTGTGCCGGGCACACCGGTGCGGTAGTGCAGGTCCGCATAGTCGACGCCTTCCCAGACAGGGTGGGCCTCAACGGGGTGCGGCCGCACGTCCTGCGGGCCGCGGAATTCCAGCTTGCGCCAGGGTGCCAGACCGTCAATGAACGGCTTCACGACCTGGCCGTTCACCAGCACGCGCCCGCCGGCGCGGACAAATCCGGTCAGCGCGGGCCGATGCCGGGCCAGCAGCAGATGGTCGGCACCGCCGCCAATGATCAGGCCCTCGGCAGCCAGGATGCGCTCGCGCGCGGCGTCGTCGTCGAGCTCGTACGCGTCAACATCCTGAACCGCCCCGCGCCAGGAGGGGTCACGCTGGCCGCGCATCGGCGTATCGCCGATCAGCCGGAAAATCATGGGAGGTCCTTTCGGAGCGGGATGGAGTGTACGGAACGGGGCGGCACGGGGCAGTCCGCCCGGCAGGAGGGGCCAAAGTCCGGCACCGCGATCACGCGGTCGCCGGAGACGGTGCCGACGGTGGGGGTGCAGATCGGCAGTCCGTAGACGGCCGACAGCGCGGAACCGGTCAGCAGTTCCTCGGTGGGGCCCCAGCGGGTGTCGTCGCTGCCGACAAACAGCAGGGCGTTGCGGGAAACGTGCAGCGCGTGGTCGGGATGGTGGGTGGTCATGATGACGCCCATCCCGTCGGCGGCCAGGCCGGACAGGACGGTCAGCACCCGGGACTGGTTATGCAGGTCCAGGGCGGACGCTGGCTCGTCCAGGATCAGCAGTTCGGATCCGGACGCCACGGCACGGGCAATCAGCACCAGCTGGCGCTGTCCGCCGGAGAGCTCGGAGTAGTTCCGCTGCGCCCAGTCGGCCACGCCGATCCGTTCCATGGCGGCATCGGCGGCCTCGTGGTCTTCCCGGCGCGGGGTCTGGAAGGCGTGCAGGTGCCGGCTGCGGCCCATGAGCACCATCTCGGCCACGGTGAAGG
This sequence comes from Arthrobacter jiangjiafuii, assembly GCF_018622995.1. Classification (NCBI taxonomy): domain Bacteria; kingdom Bacillati; phylum Actinomycetota; class Actinomycetes; order Micrococcales; family Micrococcaceae; genus Arthrobacter; species Arthrobacter jiangjiafuii. The sequence goes on along the minus strand of NZ_CP076022.1, from coordinate 305,457 downwards.
ACGCTCCGCCGGCGCCGTGGTCCTGCGGCACGTAGCCGACGGCGGGGCCGCAGTCGATCTGCCCCTCGCGGGGTTTGAGCAGGCCGGAGAGGCACTTGAGCAGGGTGGTCTTGCCGCGGGCGTTGGGCCCAAGGATGGACAGGATCTCCCCGCGTTCGAGGCTGAATTCCAGGTTCCGGAACAGCCAGGGCCGCAGCCGGGAGTAGCGGAACCCGAGGCCGCTAACGGACATCAGGGGTTCGGTTCCGGCGGCCGAGGCTGGAACCGTCGCGGCAGGTACGACGGCGGCGGGTGCGGTGGGCAGGGCAGAGACTGCGGTCATGACACTGCGCCTTTCTTCTGGGATCGGGCCAGCAGGGCCACGAAGACCGGGGCGCCGATGACGGCGGTGAGGATGCCCAGCGGCAGCTCGCTGCTGCTGATGGAACGGCTGAGGGTGTCGATCAGCATCAGATAGGTGCCACCCAGCAACAGGGATGCCGGGAGCAGCACGCGGTGGTCCGGGCCGACCCAGAGCCGGGCCAGGTGCGGAACCACGAGTCCCACCCAGCCCACGGCACCGGCCACGGCAACGGTGCCGGCGGTCATCAGGGCCACGGCGCAGAGCAGCACCACGCGGGAGCGGTGCGGGTTCACGCCCAGCGCGGCGGCGTCGTCGTCGCCCAGCGAGAGGACATTCAGGCGCCAGCGCATCGCCAGCACCACGGCTCCGCCGATCGCCACCGGAACCAGGGCGGTGAGTACCTTGGTGTAGCTGGCGGCGGCAATGGAGCCCAGCAGCCAGTGCACAATCGAAGGCAGTTCGGAGTACGGGTCGGCTGTGTAGGTGATGAAGGAAACCAGGGCGTTGAAGAACGCCGCCACCACGATTCCGCCGAGCACGATCATCAGCATCGGTCCGCCGGCACCGCCCATCCGTCCCAGCGCGAGGACGACGGCGAGCGCGGCCAGGCCAAAGCCGAACGCGCCGCCCACCATCCAGCCGCCGGAGAGGCCAAGGGTCAGCACCAGTACGCCGCCGAAGGAAGCGCCGGCGGTGACGCCGATGATGTCCGGACTGACCAGCGGGTTGCGGAACAGGGCCTGCAGGCAGGCACCGCCCAGGGACAGCGCGCCGCCCACCAGGAAGGCCAGCAGCACGCGCGGCAGGCGGACATCCAGGACCACTGTGGCTTCCTGGTCGGTCCAGGTCCGGCGCAGGAGTCCCTCGCCGCCACCGGCGCCAAAGAGCGCCGTGGCTTCATTGGCGAGGATGCGCAGGATTTCGTTCGGCGGCACCCAGTACCGTCCGGCGGCCATGGACACCAGGGCCACGGCGAGCAGGATCAGCACGCACAGCAGCAGCGGCAGACGGTGGCTGCGCGGGGCGGGTTTGGACGGCGCAGAGTGGGCCGGCGCCGCCGTCGTTGCTGCGGGAAGCTGCGTCGTGCCGGCGGGCGCCGTCGTCTTCGTGCCGTCGGCCTTAGGCACTGAAGACGTCATAGCCGGCGCTTGCGCTGTTCAGTTCCAGCCGCAGGGCTGCATCGATCTGGGCTTCGGAGACGTCGTAGCCGTAGAGGTAGGCGATCTTCTCCTTCATGGCGGCGCGCAGGTTGTGCCCGGTGCGGTCCGGGTGGAACAGCTCGGCCGCCCACTGCCACATCAGCGGGGACTCGGCGCACGGGACTTCCCAGCGGTAGCCGCCCAGCGGCGCCTTGTACACGCGCCGGTTCCGGACCGCGGAAAGCGAGGCCAGCGACTTGTCGGCATACACCTCGGCCGGCATACGGGCGTCGAAACCGCCCAGCGTGATGACCTCGGGGTCCCATTCGATGAGCTGTTCGGCGCTGACCACGTTCTCGGGCGAGATATTGTCGGCGGCCATGTTCTGTCCGCCGGCCAGTTCCATCCAGTAATGCATGTAGGAGGTCTTGTTCGACGCCGAGTAGCCGTCGCCGGACTGGCCCAGGTGGACCACCCGGACCGGAGTGGTGACACCGGAGAGTTCCTTCTTCAGCCGGTCGATCTCGGTGTGCATCCACTGAACGATCTCCGTGCCGCGCTCGGGCTTGCCCAGGATCGTGGAGAACAGCTGCATCCAGGTTTCCAGATATTCCTGCGTGCCGTAGAGCAGGCAGACGGTCTTGAAGCCAGCGGTTTCCAGCGGCTCCACCAGGCCGTCGCCCTGGTCCGCCCATTGGAACACGACGTCGGGTTCCAGGGTGGTGATGGTTTCAATGTTCGGGGTGAAGCTGGAGGGGGAGATGGTGGTGGTCGTCTTCGACTCCGGGTACATCTCGCCGAACAGGCCCTGCTGGTTGGCCTGCTTGGTGGATTCGTTGATGCCCACGATCTTGCCGTAGCCGCCGTCAACGGCCGCCAGCATGGAGGGCGAGGGGATGACGGTGGTGGCGATGCGCTGCACCGGGGCGTCAAAGGTGACCTGCACACCGCGCATGTCGGTGACGGTGAATCCGGAGGACCCGGTTGCGGTGCCTGCGGCAGCAACGGTTTCGCGGGACGAGCAGGCGCCGAGGGCGAGGGCCAGGAAGCCGAGTCCGGCACCTCCGAGAAGGCTGCGACGGGTGGTTCCACGTGGGGGGTGGGGTGCGGACAACGACGTTCCTATCACTTGCGGAGGTAAGGCAAACCTAAAATCGACCTTCATCATCAGACCACATCCGAACGATTAGCGCACATTTCCATGACGTAATAGCCCCGATGGAACTCCCGGGTGGTGGTGGAACCCATCCGCTACGATCACCGCCATGAGTTCCCAGCCGCCGCCAGGCGTGCCCGCGCTGGCCTCCGACCGCCGCCGGAGCCTCACCGCCCTGGCGGTAGCGCTGCCCAGCGGTGCCGTGACGTTCACGGCATACATCCTGGTGAATCCTGTCCGGCTAACCGTCAACACTGCGACACTCACCGCCTTCATCTTCTGGATCGCCTACGCCGCCGTCTGGCTCACCCTCACCCACCGGGTATTCGCCCCTGCGGATTCGTCCACCCTGCGGGCCTGGCTGCAGGCCTCCGCCACCCGGACCGGCAGGCTGCCGACGGTCAATATCCAGGCATCCCTCCTCGCCACTGCCGCCGTCGCCCTCGACCTCTTCCTCCCGGGGCTGGTCACCAGCAACCTGGCGAATGGCCTGACGGTCGTCGTCGTCCTTAGCGCCTGGCTGGTTACCGTTTCCACCTACGCCGTGCATTACGCGCGGCTGGATGGCGCCGGGGATGCCTTCGAACTGCCCGGTCCGGCGTCCGCGGTCTTCACCGATTACTACTACCTCGCGGCACAGATCGCGACGACGTTTTCTTCCTCCGACATCAATGTCCTGACCGCCCGGGCCCGGGCGGCCGTGACCGGCCAGGCTTTCATTGGATTCGCCTTCAGCACCTTCATCATTGCCCTGCTTATCGCGATCCTCTTTCCCTGATCAGGGGAGGTCCCGGTCATGGGTGGCCAGGCCCTGCCACATGTCGCAGCGCGTCGTTTTGTTACACCAGCCCCGTCCGGCCGATGACCAAACACGCAGGTCAGGAGGCTCTTGTGCGTTTCTACGTAACATTGGGATCCCAGTTGACAGCGCCCGGTGATAACTTCGCCACCATGACTGCGATCCCCACCTCCATTCCTGTCCTGGACCTGAGCACCGCCCGCAACACGGACGGTTCCTTCAATGCCGAGTTCATCCTTGCGCTGCGGGAAGCAACCCATCGGATCGGCTTCTTCCAGCTGGTCGGATACGGCGCCGGCGAGGCCAAGGTGGACCAGCTGTTCAACGTCACCAAGCGTTTCTTTGACCTGCCCCTGGAGGACCGGATGGCACTGGATAACCGGAAGTCTCCGCACTTCCGCGGCTACACCCGGCTCGGCACCGAGCTGACCCAGGGGCGTCCGGATTCCCGTGAGCAGATCGATTTTGGTCCGGAACGCGCGCCGGTGGAGAACTACCCGGCGGACCAGCCGTTCTGGCTGGTCCAGGGCCCGAACCTGTTTCCCGACAATGTCCTGCCGGAGCTTCGGCAGCAGTCGATGGAATGGGCGGAACTGATGTCAGGGGTGGGGGCCGAACTCCTCAGCGCGATCGCCGTCTCACTTGGACTCCCAGAGGACCACTTCGCCGAGCCGTTCGAAGGCACCCCGGCATGGATGGCCAAGCTGGCCCATTATGTGGGCGGTGAGGTGAAGGAAGCAGGCACGCAGGGAGTGGGCTCGCACGCTGACTACGGCTTCGTGACGCTGCTGCTGCAGGATTCGGTGGGCGGACTGGAGGTCCGGCCGCACGAGTCCGACACCTGGATTCCGGTGGAGCCCATCCCCGGGGCGCTCGTGGTCAACCTCGGCGAGATGCTGGAGGTGGCCACCCAGGGGTATCTCTCGGCCACGATCCACCGGGTGACCGCGCCGGCTCCGGGCGTGGACCGCTACGCCATTCCGTTCTTCTGGTCCCCGCGGCTGGACGCCGTCATTGACCCGGTGGAGTTGCCCGCCGAACTCGCGGCGCAGTCCCGCGGCATCTCCGACGATCCGCAGAATCCGATGCTCGCGTCCTACGGTTCCAACGTGCTCAAGGGCTGGCTGCGGGCCCATCCGCAGGTCGCCACGCTGCATCACCCGGAGCTCATCGGCGCCAAATAGGAAAGCCAAACAGGAAACCTGCTCCCCCACCGGGACTATCCGGGACTCCCCTGCTCCGGCGCGGACGGCTGCGGCTGTGCGTGGGCGAGCGTCCACTCCAAGGCATAGTCGGCGACGTCTTCCCACCCGGGTTCGGCGCAGGTCCAGTGGGTGCGGCCGTCAAACTCGTGATACTCCGTCAGCGCCGGCGATTTGGCCCAGTGTTTGGCGTTGGACCGGTTCACCGACGGGGGCATGATGTGGTCCTCGCTGCCCCCGATGAACAACAGCGGCGCCCTGTCGGCGGAGTAGTCCACCCAGGTCTCCTGGTGCCCCGGCTGGAAGTTCGCGAGCAGTCCGTAGGCCCAGACCCAGTGCCCGGGGGCGGCGATGGCGTAGCGCTCGTAAGCGGCATCGGAGTCCTCCCGGCTGAGCGAGTTGGTGAAGGCGTAATGCCATTCCTCCGGCGTGAAGCCCACGGCCCTGTGGAAATTTGCCGGGTTCTTCAGCGCGGGAAAGAGGGACCGGGCCTGGGACAGCGGAGTGACCCGGACACCCTCGGTGGGGGCTGCATTGATGGCGGCGCCGGCGGCCCCCAGTCCGCGGGCCAGGAGCAGCTGTGTCAGGAGTCCGCCGAAGGAGTGCCCCATGATGATCGGCGGTTCGGGCAGGTCCTCGATGATGCCCGCGAGGTGAGCCACGGTTTCCGGCACGGTGAGGTTCGCGATCACGTCGGGGTTCTCCCGCAGCGTCTCGACCTCGATTTCGAATCCGGGATAGGCCGGCGTGAGGACGGTGAAGCCCTGGGCTTCATAGCGGGCCTTCCACTCTTCCCAGCTGCGCGGGGTTACCCACAGTCCGTGGACCAGCACGATGGTGTCGGGGGTATGGGAGCTGTCCATGATGGCGCGCCTTCCCTGGGTGCGATGGGCTTTGGCAGATCGGATCAGGACGAGAGGGCAACAAGCATCACGGCATGACTTGCCGCGCACAACACAAGGACCATGAAATGGTCGGCCGCCACGGCAGACCGGGGCCAGGTAATCCAGCCGCGCCGAGAAGGTATGGCACCGGTATCCGCCTCGGGGAGGTTTAGGGCACACTGGTCGCGTGAGTGGAAACCGGTGGGTGCTGCACGTGGATCTCGACCAGTTCATCGCGGCGGTCGAAGTGCTCCGGCGGCCGGAGCTGGCGGGCAAGCCGATCATTGTCGGCGGCCGGGGCGACCCCACGGAACGGGCCGTGGTGTCCACCGCGTCCTACGAGGCCCGGGCGTTTGGCGTGGGTTCGGGCATGCCCCTGCGCATCGCGGCACGGAAAGTGCCCGACGCCGTGATCCTCCCGGTCGATCACGAGGAATACCTTGCGGCGTCCGAGACAGTGATGGCCACCCTGCGCAGCCAGCCCGGCGCCGTCGTGCAGGTCCTGGGCTGGGACGAAGCCTTCGTCGGTACGGAAACCGCTGACCCGGAAGCCTACGCACGGCAGATCCAGGCCGCCGTCCTGGACCGGACCCGGCTGCACTGCAGCGTCGGCATCGGCGACACCCTGGTCCGGGCCAAAAATGCCACCGATTTCGGCAAGCCGGCCGGCGTCTTCCGCCTCACCGCGGCAAACTGGCTGGAGGTCATGGGAGAACGGCCCACCAAGGCGCTGTGGGGCGTGGGCTCCAAGGTATCCGGCCGGCTGGCCAAGCTCGGCATCAACACCGTTGCCGAGCTCGCTGCCGCCGATCCGCAGGGCCTGGTCCCGGAGTTCGGGCCCAAAATGGGCCCCTGGTACGCGGAACTCGGACGCGGGGACGGCGCAGGCACGGTGGACGACACCCCCTGGGTTGCGCGCGGGCACAGCCGGGAGACCACGTTCCAGCGCGACCTGACGGAGCCCGTCCAGGTGGACGAGGCCGTGCGCGAGCTGACGGCGCAGGTGCTGAAGGATGTCGCGGCGGAGGGGCGGCCGGTGATCGGGCTGACCCTCAAGGTCCGGTACGCCCCGTTCACCACCAAGACCCACGCCAAGAAGATTCCCGAGACCTTCGACCGGACTGAAGTCCTCGCGCGGGCCCTGGACCTGGCCGGCGCCATCGAGGCCGGCCGGCCGATCCGGCTTCTGGGCCTGCGGGCCGAAATGACCATGCCCGACGACGCCCGGAAGGGACATACACCCACGCGCGGCGGATGGTGAAGGGTAAACGGCGTCATTGGGATTTAAAGAGCCTGCATACGGGTCACAAGCTCCCGGGGCGGCGCAGGATGGGGTGTATCAGACCGGGGCCGCTGCACGGCGCGCGCCGGGTCCTAGACAGGAAGGGCAGAATCCCATGGCAGATCTAGGCGGTATGGCAGACAAGGCAAAGGACGCAGCCAAGGACAACCCGGAGAAGGTTGATCAGGCAAAAGAAAAGGCAAAGGACGCCGTCAGCGGGAACAAGGACGACGACGACCAGAAGTAGAAAAACCAGCACAGAAGCCGGGCCACCCCCAGGCGATGGCCCGGCTTTTTCATGTGGCTATGCGGTTTCCTCCCCGGTTCCTTCCCCCACCCGGATGAGGACCTTACCGGTGGTGCCGTTTTCGACGGCGTCGTGCGCGGCGGCGGTCTCCTCGAGCCCGAACCAGGTCAGCGGCAGTCCGGCCGACTCCCCGACCGGCAGGGCGCCGTCGCGCAGTGCGGCCGTGATGTCCTCCGCTGCTGCGTGATGCGCCTCCGACCCCACGGTGTAGACCAGCACGCCCTGCCAGCGGACGTTCTTCGCGAAGCTCGCGACGATGGGCACGCTGAACTCCTCGCCGTTGTTGTTCGCGTAATAGGCAATGGAACCGTGGTTCGCGATCACCTCCACGTCGAGGGCCGCGTTCTGCGCCGGGGAGACCTCCACAATGTGGTCGACGCCGTCCGGGGCGATCTCCCGGATCCGGTCGGCCTCCGCGTTGTCGGGATAGCGGACCACATGGTGGGCGCCGGCGGCGCGGGCCAGGTCCGCCTTGGCGTCGCTGCTGACCGTGGCGATCACGGTGGCCCCGGCCCAGACCGCGAGCTGGATGGCGGCGTGGCCCACTGCACCGGCACCGCCCTGGACGAGGACCACGCGGCCGGTGAGGGCTTCGGGAGCCAGCCGGGACGGTCCGTTTTCGTGGACGGTCAGCGCGCGGTGCGCCGTCATCGCGGGAACACCGAGGCTGGCAGCGACGTCGAACCCGATGCCTTCGGGCAGCGGCACAACCCGGTCTGCGGGCAGCACGGCGAACTCCTGGGCGGTGCCGGTGGGGCGGCCGTGGGCGGCGAGATAGATCCACACCCGGTCCCCCACCTTCGGCTCGGTGACGCCGCCGCCCACCGCGTCGACAATCCCGGCACCATCCTGGTTGGGGACCATCTCGGGGAACGCGGTGCCGGCGGCGCGGGCCTTCCAATCGGTCGGGTTCACGCCGGAGGCCACGATGCGGACCCGCACTTCACCCGGCCCGGGGGCGGCCGCTTCGCGGTCGACCAGCTTGAGGACGGACGAATCACCGGCTGTGGAGTACACGATTGTCTTCATGAGCAGTAGAAGTTGCCCAGTCTGCTTTCTATTCCCCGTGTGCCGCGCCGGGACGTTCTGCGGCAGCCACGGCCCCGGGCGGATGAGGGCTGTTGAACGCACTGCCAAGCGGCACTAGGCTTTTCAGCCACAAGGGCGGGCGGAAACGCGAGGTATGACCATGGCTGGGAGGAGTCTTCAGATGACCCGACGGATCGGGGTCATCCTCGGACACCTCCTGGTCTACCTCCTGACTTGGGCGGGACTGGTGCTGCTCATCGCCGGCGCCGGGATCCGTTTTTACTGGGGCGAAATCTCGGTGAACCAGATGCTCCTGAACCTCGTTTCCGTGGAAACCGACGGCGGGGGCGGAGCCCTCGTCTGGATGGGCATCCTGGGAATCGGCGTCGCTCCCCTGCTTATCACCGCACTGATTGCCGCGTGGCGGTTACGCCGCCGCAGGCGCCGCCACAACGGCGAGGGCCTGCGCACGCACCGCGCGGAGTGGCTGGTCCGGGCAGTTTCGGCTGCACTGGTGGCCGCGCTGGTGACCGGCGGTACAACTGCCTTCTCCACCGCTGTGGGCATGGCCGACTACCTCCGGGCGGCGGTGTCCAAATACAACCTTGGCGACTACTACGTGGAACCGGCGGTCACCGGCGGCACGGACAAGCGGAACCTGGTGCTGATCTATCTGGAGGCCGGCGAAGCGACCTTCGGCGATGTCCAGCTGTTCGAAAAGGACGCGTTCGCTCCCCTGAACGAAGCCACCCCGGCCGCAGAAGGCTGGCAGAGCGTGGAAGGCTTCCAACAGTACGAGGGCGGAGGCTGGACCATGGCCGGTTTCGTCGCGACCCAATGCGGCATTCCGCTGAAGGGAGCGGGCTCCAGCACGGGCAGCGGGGCCACCGATTGGCTCAGCGGCAATGTTGCCGGCTACCTGAGAGGGTCGGTGTGCCTGGGCGACGTCCTGGCCGGACACGGCTACACCAACGTGTTCCTGGGCGGTGCCAATGGCGCCTTCGCCGGGAAGGACACCTTCCTGAGCAGCCACGGCTACTCCGAGCAGAAGGGCCTCTCCGACTGGCGCGCTGCCAACGAACCGGAGACGAGCTTCCGCAGCGACTGGGGCCTGAGCGACGAACGCCTGATGGCCCACGCCAAGGACGAAATCGACGAACTGCATGCGGAGGCCGAGCGGACCGGCCAGCCGTTCAACCTCACCATGCTGACGCTGGACACGCACGATCCGGTGCACCGTTTCGACTATTGCCCCGTGGACACCCAGGCCGAAGCCCTCTCCGTGTTCTCCTGCTCCATGGCCCAGGTGGCGGGGTTTGTGAACCACATGAAGGAAAAGGGCTACCTCGACGACACCGCCGTGGTGATCATGGGCGACCACCTCAAGCCGATGAGCGCAGGCGATCCCTTCCACGAGCAGCTGGACGGAAACGGGAACCGCACCATCTTCAACCGGATCTGGATCCCGGGGGCGGGATCCGGGGCTGCCCCGGCACCAATTCCGGGAGCGGTTCCGGCGACGGTTCCGGGGACAGGGAACACCATGCTGCGCCCGCACATAGACCAGCTGAACATGTACCCCACCATCCTGGAGGCCGCCGGCCTGACCCTCCAGGACCACGAGGCCGGGCTCGGCGTCTCGGCCTTCGCCGCGGAGGTCCCGGACCGGTCGGCACAGTCACTGGAGCCTGACGTTTACGCCGAACTGCTCCACTCGGCATCCCCGCAGTTCTACGCGGACGCCTGGATCCTTAAGGACCCGCCGTAGCCGTCCGCCATCAGCCCACGTCACGGAGACGCTTAACCTCCCGGGCGACCTTGTCATCCTGTATCCGGAAGGGGAATTTCCGGTATAGCGCCAGGCCCCACACAACAGCGGCCACAGCCAACCCCAGGATCGGCCAGACAGGCCAGAAATAGCCGTTCGGCGTCGTCAGCCACCAAATAAGCAGCATGGCGGAGATAGCAATCAGCCACACCACCAGTACGGCCTTGTAGACGGTGCGGGCTATGACGATAGCGCGGGCACGCTGTTCGATTTCCTCATCACGGGTCATCACGGTCCTCCTGTGCTGGTCAAGCTCCGTGGATCTCCACCGGCCCCTCGAGCGAGCCCGTGCGCTCACCGGGCGGCGATCTGGAACGATGGCTGACATGAAGACAGCAGCATCCCTGGAGAAGGCGTCAGCGCCGGACGCCGGGTCCACCGCCCGCGCCGGCGCGGTCATGGCGGCCGGGACCGTCGTTTCCCGGCTCCTCGGCCTCATCCGGACGGCACTGCTCGCCACTGCCATCGGCACCAGCGCCAGGATGTCGGATCTGTTTACGGCAGCGAACGACCTGCCCAACTTCATCTACCTGATGATTGCCGGCGGCGTCTTTAACGCCGTTCTGGTGCCCCAAATCGTTCGGGCCAGCCGGCGGCCGGACCGTGGGGCCGACTATGTGAGCCGGCTCCTGACCCTTGCCGCGGCGGTGTTGCTGGTCCTCACGGTGCTGGCGACACTCGCCGCCCCCGTCATTCTCCGGGTAGTGACCCCGTTGGCGGGTGCGGAGCTCGCGCTCGCCACGGTCTTCGCCTATTGGTGCCTGCCGCAGATCTTCTTCTACGGGATCTACGCGGTGGTGGGCCAGATCCTGAACGCCAACGGTTCCTTTGGCCCGTATATGTGGGCGCCGGTGGTTAACAACATCGTGTCCATCGGCACCCTCCTGGCCTTCCTCACACTGATGGGCTCAGAACAAGCGCAGGGGCACAGCCCCGAGACGTGGACGCCGGCGCAGACGGTCCTCCTGGCCGGGGGCACCACGGCCGGCATCGCCATCCAGGCCCTGGTCCTGTTTCTTCCGCTTAAACGGCTCAACCTGGGCTTAAAGCCGAAGTTCGGCATCCGCGGGATGGGCCTGGGCCGCACCGCCAAACTGGCCTCCGTCACCATCGTCACCATGCTCGTTGGCAACGGCCTGTACTTCGTGAACCTCTACGTGGCCACGCTCGCCACCAAGGCCCGGGACGGGCTCCTTGCCCAGGATCCGCCCGTACTGATCGCAGGCCTGACGAACCTGAACGTCGCGGTCCTGGTGTACCAGTTGCCGCACGCCGTGATCGCGTTGTCCCTGGCCACCGTGATGTTCAATCAGCTGTCCTCAGCCCATGCCGCCAGTGACCTGCAGACCGTCCGGGCGATTCTCTCCCAGGGCCTGCGCCTGACCGGTGTAGCCACGGTGTTCGGGGCCGCTGCCCTGCTGGCCTTCGCCGGTCCGCTGGGCATGCTCTTCAGCGAATCCGCCGGGGCGGCCGCCCTCAACGCCACCATCATCGCCATTCTCGCCGTGGGGGCCCCGTTCCTGAGCGCCAATTTCCTCCTCGGACGCGTCTTCTACGCCGGTGAAGATGTAAAGACACCACTGAAGATCCAACTGATCCTGTCCGCGGTGGGCGTGAGCTTGGCCGTGGTGGCAGGGATGTCGGATCCCCGGCTCATCGTCCCGACACTCGCCGTCGCCTATTCCCTCGGCAACGTGACGGCCGTCGTCGTCAGCCATCTCTTTCTCCGGCGGACCATCGGCTCCTACGGCGCCGGAGAGGTCTTTGACGCCCACGTCCGGTTCATCATCGCCGGAATGGTCGCGGCCGGTGCCGGTTCGGCGCTCTGCTGGCTGTTTGGCGGGTACGACGACGGCGGGTACCTGTGGCAGTCAAAGCTCAACGCCGTCGTCGTGCTGGTTGTGGGCGGCGTGCTCATGTCCGCCGTCTATGCGGGCATGCTGCGGCTGCTCCGGGTCGACGAACTCCACCAGCTGACCGGCTCACTGCGCGCCCGGTTCCGGCGATCCTAGACCCCCTCGGTTGCCGCCAGGCGGCCCGAGCGGACCGCAGCGGCAAAACCCTGGTAGTCCCGTTCGTTCTGGTCGGCGTAGCGCTCGGAAAAATCGGTGATCGACAGATCGAATTTGTCCTTCTTTCCCAGATAGGCGGCGATCGCTATCGGGTCTCCCGAGCGGGCATGCGCCCGGGCCAGGGTCCAGCCGCAGGCCTGGGCGTAAAACGCCATGCCGGACGGGCGCATCGCTTCCACGTCGGCGGAGCCCTTCATGTCCCGCAGCTGCCGCCAGTACAGATACCGGTTCTCCTGCACACCCTTGGTCCAGCCCAGGAAGATGTCGCTGGCCGCCTGCATCATCCGCTGCCCCTGCACCACGCGCTGGCCCGGCTGGGCGTACCTGCTCCTGGGGAGATGGTCTTCGAGCACTGACCGGGTGGCTTCCTTGATCTGGAGGAACAGCGGGTCCTCCTGGTCGCGGCCCTGGAGCAGCACGATGAACGCCCGGGTGCCAACGCTGCCCACGCCGACCACCTTGCGTGCGGCGTCGATGATTTGGTAGCGCTCGAGCAGGCTGCGCCGGTCGGCCTGCAGCGTGGCGCGGTAGGACCGGAGCTGCTCATGGAGTGATTGCTGGACCTCGTCCGCGGACATCCCGAAGGCGTCTCCCAGCTCCCGAAGCGGAACCACGATGGGCGGCTGGCTGACGATCCGGTAGTTTCCGTCCACATGCTCGGCGAGCTTGGACAGCGCCTGCAGGCTGTCCCGGGTACGTGCCTTGGCGGCGGACTTTTCCACCGCTTTTTCCGCCTTCCGGGCCTTCTTGGCGGACTTGCCCTTTTGGGACGCCTCGCCCGCCAGCATGGTTTGCAGCAGGTCCTCGGACAGCCGGGCATACCAAATATCCAGGGTCCGCATCTGCGCGAACCCGGCCATCGCTTCCCGGTAGGCCCGAACCGCCGTGAGCGTGACGGTGCGCGTTTCCTTGTTGCTGAACTCGTTGTTCCGCGCCGCGATGGTGAAGCTCGCAGCCATCCGCTCGACGTCGTATTCAAACGGCCCCGGAAGGGTTTCGTCGAAGTCGTTCAGGCCGAACAGCAGGTTCCGCTCCGGGGAGGCAAACAGCCCGAAGTTGGACAGGTGGGCATCACCGCAGAGCTGGACGCCCAGGCCGGCCCGCGGTGTGTCCTTGAGGTCGGCGGCCATAACCTTGGCGGCACCCCGGAAGAAGGTGAAGGGGGAGGCCAGCATCCGGCCGTGCCGCACCGGCACCAGGTCCTGGTCCCGGGTGAGGTTCTGTTCCTCCAGCAGGGCGAGCGGATCGGGCCGGTCCGGCGCGGGCAGCCAACCCGTGTGACTGGACACCGGCGTCGTTTCCCTCAGCGCCTTGCCCGCGGCGACCCGTTCCTGCACGCCGGGGTGCTCAACTTTCGTCTCGGCCATGATCAGCGCCTCACTGTGCCGCGGCGGGCTTTGGCCGCACGACCAGGACCGCTCCCGGGGCATGGTTGACGACGTGCGTTGTCACCGAGCCGACGCGCAGGCCGGGGAATCCGCCGTGGCCCCGGGAGCCGATGACCACAAGATCCGCCTCCTGGGCGGCCTGCAGGATCGCCGACGCCGCCGAATGCGTGTGGATGACCTGCCCGGTGGCGCTCACCCCCGTGTCCGCCACGGACTTCAGCGCCTTCGCCTGGACGGTCGCGGCGTCTTCCTCCGGAGAGTCAACCACGGCTATGCCGCCGGCCGCCGTTTCCAGCACCGCCGGATACCAGGCCATGGGCTGCTTGGTCCAGGCGGTGATCAGGTGGAGCTGGCCGCCGCGCTGCCGGGCCTCATCCACCGCCCAGTCCAGCGCGGCCTGGGAGTCTTTGGAGCCGTCTAAGCCGACCACAATCGTGAATGAACTGTCTTTGGTCATTTGTGTTCCCTTTCACCGCCGCTCGTGAGCATCGTAGCCCCGGCGTCTGCCGGCCCGTCAGGGTCGACGGCGCCCCGGCCCGCGGAAGCGCCAAAGTCGTCGGGCGGCGTCCCTCCGGCTCGGCGGAGCAGGAGCTGGGTCGGCGTCCCGATCACCTGCCGCGTAGGCTGGAAGCGTGCGCAAAGAAACCCTCTGGGAGACCAAGAAACGTTCATCACCGGGCCATTCGGCCTGGTACATCGCCCGGTTCGCGCAGATGCGCGAGCAGGGCGCGGACCTGCACGGCGAGGCCCGGCTGATCGACGCGCTGGTGCCGCGCGGCGCGCGGATCCTCGACGCCGGCTGCGGCCCCGGCCGGGTGGGCGGCGAGCTGGCAGCCCGCGGTCACGACGTCGTCGGCGTCGATGTTGACCCGGAACTCATTGAAGCCGCCCGGCAGGACTTTCCCGATATCCCCTGGCTGGTAGGCGACCTGGCCGAACTGGATCTGCCAGCGGCCGGCATCGCCGAGCCGTTCGACGCGATCGTGTGCGCCGGAAACGTCCTGACGTTCGTGGCGCCGGGCACCCAGCAGGAGGTCCTGTCCCGGATGAAGGACCACCTGGCCGACGGCGGACGCCTGGTCACCGGGTTCGGTGCCGGCCGCGGGTACGACTTCGGGCAGTTCCTCGAAGACGCAGCGGTTGCCGGATTGGAATGCCAGCAGAAGTTCTCCACCTGGGACCTGCGTCCGTTTGCACCGGATGCCGATTTCCTCGTGGCCGTTTTCGGCCGGAAATAGCAGTCCCTCCTGCGCTGACGAGCTAGTCGACGACCACCAGTTTCGTTCCGTCCGCGTGGTCGGCCATCGCCACGCTGTGGACCGCCGGGTCGTCGTAGGTGTTCCAGTAGTAGGTCATCGTCCGGGAGGAGAAGAGCCCGGTGTAGGTGGTCTTCTCGAACTCGCCCGAACCCATGGCCGCACTGCCGTCCACCATGGCGACCTGCTGCAGGGTGTGGAACGCGCGGCTGACGTTCTCTTCCTCGGTGGTCTTGTCCGGATAGTGCGCGTGGACGTAGGCCGCCCGCACGAACCGGGACGGCGAGTAGTAGTCGCCGGGGATCCCCCGCATCAGGGAGCCCGAGCCGAACGGAACCAGATCCGCCCGGTTCAGCACGACTTTCTCCGGAAAGTCGGGCGCGGTATTGAGGTAGTTGCGCAGGTTTTCGTGGTGCCAGCCGAAGCCGGGCTGGTTCGCGAGCACATCGACGTCGTCATCGAAGACGTGCATGCCGGTACTCGTGTACTCCACCACGATGGCTCGGTTGGCGTCGCCGATGATCCAGTGCAGCAGCGAGCTCGCGTACTTTTCGTTGATCGGCCTGTCGACAATGACAACATCGGCGAGCGCTGCCTCGACCTCGTCAACACTGGAGAACTGGGAGGCCACCCAGAGCGGGAACTCGAACGCGGCGACGTTTGTCGCGCCCTCCACCGCCTCCGGCGCGTACTCCGCGTACCCCGGGAAGTTCAGGCCGGCGACGGCCAGGCCGGCGTCGTTGCCGCAGTCGAAGTACAGCGGCGTGTCTTCCTGCACAATGCCCATGCCGATCACCGCATGCCGGATCTCCGGCACAGCACCGAATGGCGATTTTGTGGCGTATCCGGTGGGCGTCACCACCACCCGCTCCCCAAAGTCGGAAGTCCAGTCGAGGTTGCGTGCGAGATAGAGGTTGCCGCTGCCGTCCGAGAATCTGATGCCTGTGCACATGTGGTGCTCCCTCTGATTACGAAGCTAGGGCTTCGGTGTCTGGCTTGCCCTCTCCAAGTTAGGCCCGGACCCCGGGCCGGCGGCAGTGGGTTCCCGCCGAACCCGGGCTCCGGACACTCAATTGGCTCACCTTCGCCCCGGGATATCAGCCATTGGAGGAGGTCTCGACGTCGATCACCCAGGTCACGCCGAAGCGATCGGTGAGCATGCCGCCCATCTCGTTCAGCTGGACCTAAACCACGCTGGTCAGCACGCCGCCGTCCACGCGCACGGCGGCACCGTTGGTCGCGGACGCAAGGGGGCTGGCCAGGAAGGTGACCATCGCGGCGATCTCCCCGGGCTCGATAAACCGCTCCAGCAGCGAGGTCTGGTTGGCCCCGATGATCGCCTGCTTCATGCCGGCAACGGACTGCCCGGTCGCAGCGGCGAAACCTTCCACCGTGGCGGCGACGCCGTCGGAATACGTGGGTCCACCCAGCACCGAGTTCACGGTTACCCCGGTGCCCCGGGTGAGCTTGGCCAGGCCGTTGCCCACGGCCATCATCGCAGCCTTGGACGCGCCGTAGTGGATCATGTCGGCCGGCACATTCACGCCCGATTCGCTGCTGATAAAGACGATCCGGCCCCATCCGCGCTCCAGCATGGCCGGCAGCAGGCGGCGGGCCAGCCGTGCACCGCTGAGGGTGTTTACCTCGAGGTAGCGGCGCCACTCCTCGGCGGAGATGTCCTCGAACGGTTTCAGCTCGAACAGGCCCACGTTGTTGATGAGGATGTCGACGTCGGGCAGTTCCGCGCAGAGCCGCTCCACCTGCGCGGGCACCGCGAAGTCGGCGGCGATGCCGTCCACTACCGACCCCGGCACCTCGCGCTGCAATGCCTCCACGGCGGTTGCGAGCTTTCCGGCGTCCCGGCCGTTGATGGTCACGGCCACGCCCTCGCGGGCCAGCATCGTGGCCACGGCGTAACCGATCCCCTGGGTGGAACCGCTGATAAACGCGGTCTTCCCTGTGAGCTGCAAATCCATGGTGTTCCTTCCTTGCCGCACGGTGGAACCCGCGGCTCTCACCGGCGTCGGTCCTTCCGGCGTGGTTCACAGTTGACGATTCCAGAGCCGGATCAGCGCCCGATCAGCGCACCGGGGCGAACTAGAATCAAAAAAGTGAATAAGCTGCGGATCCGCGTTCTTGGCCCCATTTGCGCCGGGCGCGGGGATACTCCGCTCCGCCTGTCCAAGGCCCGGCACCGCGAGATCCTCGGCATCCTGGTTGCTGCCCGCGGCAGGACAGTCTCCACGCAGCGGTTGATCGACGAGCTGTGGGAGGACGCCCCGGCCGGCGCGGTGGGCGCCGTCCGCACCTTCATCGGCGAGCTGCGCCGCCTCCTCGAACCGGACCGCCCGCCGCGCACTCCCCCGGCGGTCCTGCTGACCAGCGGCGGCGGCTATGCGCTCTCCCTCGCGGCCGACGACGTCGATCTCTGGCGTGTTGAACAGGCCCTCCAGGGTGCGGCGGGGTTGAACCCGGACGCCCGCGAGCGCGAGCTGGCTGCGGCGCTGAAGGAGTGGCGCGGCACAGCGTTTGAGGAATTCGGCACCCGTCCCTGGGCATCCGGTGAACGGACGCGGCTGGCCGGGCTGCGGGCGGTTACGGTGGAGCAGCTGGCGTCCGCCCGGCTGGACCTCGGCCGCCCACAGGATGTGCTCGCGCTGCTCGATGCCCACGTCGCCGAGCACCCGTGGCGGGAGGAAGGCTGGCGGCTGCTCGCGCTGGCCCTCTACCGCTCTGCCCGGCAGGCGGACGCCCTCGCCCTTCTGACCCGCGCCCGTTCCACCCTGCGGCATGATCTGGGCCTGGATCCCGGGAACCAGCTGGCCGAGTTGGAGCAGCGCATCCTGCGGCATGATCCGGCGTTGGATCTTGTGCCCGACGACGGCGGCTCGCTGCTTGCGCGGACCGTTACGGCTGCGGGACGCACCGGGCAACGGGCTCAGCTGGAAAGCGTGGCGAGCCTGCTGCCGGTGCTGGCGGTGTCCGGGTCGGTCCGGTTGGCGGCCGAGCAGCGTATGGCAGCGATCGCCGCCGCGGAGCAGTTCGGCGATCCGGAGCTGGCGGCGCGGGTTATCGGCGGCTTTGAAGTCCCCGGGAGCTGGACCCGTTCGGATGATCCGGCCTTCTCTGCCGCGATTGTCGACGCCGCCCTGCGGACGCTCAAGGTCCTGCCGGCCGGGGCGTCGGCCCGGGTGCGGGCGCGACTGCTGGCCACCATCGCCATGGAATCCCGCGGAACCGCGGACCGGCTGGCGGAGGTGCTCGAGGCGGAGCGGATTGCCCGGGACCTGCACGATCCGTCACTGCTCTGCTTTGCACTCAGCGCCCGCTATCAGCAGACGTTTCCGACGGCGGGCCTGGCCGGCGCGCGGGAGGCCATCGGCGTCGAAATCATTGCCCTGGCCCTGGACACGGAGTTGCCGACCTTCGAACTCCAGGGCCGGTTGATCCGGATGCAGGCACTGTGCGCCCTCGATGACATCCCCGCTGCCTCCCGGGAAGCCGACCGGATCGACGAGCTGGCTGCCCGGTTCGACCGGGCGCTGGCCACGGTCTTCACCGGCTGGTTCCGGTGGACCTTCCTGCAGGGTCCGCCGCCGCCCGCCGGAGACGAGATGCCCGGGTTCCGGACGGGGTTGACCGCCCTGGCCGGACTCGCTTCTGCCATCCGGAATGGGACGGTGCTTCCGGATGGCGACTTTGGTCCGTATGAACCGTGGGTACGCCCGCTTCTGCTGGCACGGACCGGCCGGCTGGCTGATGCCAGTGCGGCCCTCGACACCCTGCCGCAGCCGCCCCGTGATCTACTGCTCGAGGTGTCGTGGTTCCTGATCGGTCTGGCGGCGATCGAGAGCGGCAACCGGCAGATGGCCCGCCGTGCGCACGCCGCTCTCCTGCCGGCGGCGGGCGAGCGTGCCGCCGGCAGCGGGGCAGTCGATCTGGGAGCGGTCCGCCCGCTGTTGGATGATCTCGCAGGTTTCTGCGAAGGGTGGATCAGCTCCCGGAGTGATTAGCCGCGCCCGGGTGGCCGTGTCCCCAAAGCGTCCCGACGCGTGAGCTACCCGGGCTGCTTTGCCGGACGCTTTTTCGTTGGTCCCCGGTGTGCCACGATAGCGAACACAACAAATGGGGAACCAAATGGGGGACGCGATGATGCTGAAAAACCGAGTTGCCGTGACCGCTGGTTTCCTGACGCTACTCGTCGGAGCATGCTCGGCCTGCGCCGCGGAGAGTGCAGCTACTCATGATTCGCCTGATGACCTGCCCTCGGTCAGTTCATTGGAAGAGGCCCGGCAGGCGGTGTCCGGGCAGCTCGAGTGCCTGGACGATCCGCCCGCATCCACCGCTGTCATGGGTGACGCCGGGCAGATACCCGCCGAATCCGTGAAATGCACTCAAACCGTCGAGATCTTTTACTTTGACTCGTTAGATGCGCGAGACGAAGCGTACGCGTTGATGGCCGGCGCGGCGCAGCCGGACGGCTCCGTGTATTTTGCCGAGGGCAGGAACTGGTTTGTTGTCGACTATTCCGAGGTCGGAGTCGGCACCACAGCTCCTGAGCCCATGGACCTCTCTGTCCTTTCGGAACCGCTCGGCACCCGCTTCACCGAGGTGAAATAGGGCCGCGCAAAAGCCCGCAAATTGGAGCGGTCTCTCTTATCAAGAGGTTTGGTTCAGCTTCCGCACAAACATCGCGGCGCCGGCACCGGAGAACTCCTCCTCAGCGACGGGGCGGCCCGAAACGGCCAAGAGAAGCACCAACGAGCTTCCTCTGACCACCGGACCGGAACCGTGCTCCAGCCCCGTATCGGAAGCCTGCAGACGAAAACCGGCGGCGCGTTCCTTGCCGCCACCCATCGAGACGCCGGTCTTGAGCTGATACCGCAACGCCGCATCGACCGACGCGCCGGGGTAGGAATGCAGGATCCCCAAAGGACGCCGAATGTCCTCACCGTGGACAATCGCCTCGACGAGCCGGGTTGCCGGAGCAGCGGGCGGCGTCTTCGTTTCGTCCCGTATGCGGCGGAATTCAGCCAGGGTCGCTTCCGGAGTCGCACCACGGGCCCTGGCGATCCCGTTCGCATTCTGTTTGTCGAAATCAAACTTCGCGGCGATCAGCCCACGCAGAAAGCTAAGGCGGGTCGTCTTCGCGGAATCCACAAGATGGGCGACGACGTCGTGAATGTCCCAGCCGGGGCAGAGCGAGGGCTGTGCCCATAACTCCGGGGCCAGCGTTTCGAGGTCCCTGATCAGGGCTCGGCGTTCGCTATGGACGGCTGGCCACACGGGCGCCGAGCGTCGGAAAGGCATGCGGCCATATAACCACGCCTTCACTTTGCATCCGGTGAGCCTATGCGCCTCGGTCAGGGAGTCAACCCGAGCATTAGCCGCAATACTCCCCCAGAGCCCGGATCACTCGGCGGACGCGTCGTCGAATGCTGTGCGGGCCTGCTCGATTTCCTCGAGGTTCTCCGAGGCCCACTTCAGCAGCGCATCCACGGGTTCGCGTGCCGACTTTCCCAGCGGGGTCATCCGGTACTCCACGGCCACCGGCCGGGTGGCCAGGATCCGGCGCTCAATCACGCCGTTGCGTTCAAGCCGGCGCAGAGTGGTCGTCAGCGATTTCTGCGTGACCTCGGGGATCGCACGGCGGAGCTCATTGAACCGGCACGGTGCCTTGCACAGCTCATTCAGCACGCTCAGCGACCACTTGTCCAGCACCTGGCTGAGCAGTTCGCGGTGCGGAGCGTCCATGCTCAGCCCCTGTTCCAAGGGCAGGTAAGTATCGGTCATGACACCTGGTTTCGTTGAAGTTCCCTAAAGATACCTAGTATAAACAGACTCCTAACTTGAAGTCTTAAACCAGGAGGACCCAATGCCCGTTCAACTATTCAGCCCTGAAGGCATGTTGCCCAACGCGCCCTACCACCACGTGGCCTCGGCCACGGGAACACGTTCCGTGTATGTGGCGGGGCAGGTGGCCCACATGGAGGATGGCTTGCCGATTCCCGAGGATCTCGCCGGCCAGGTGGCCCAGGCGCTGCGTAACGTGGCCCGCGGTCTGGCCGGAGCCGACGCGCGGTTCCAGGATGTGGTCCGGATGACCTTCTACGTCACCGCCTGGCAGCCGGAGAAAATCGGTGAACTCATGGCGGGGATCCAGCTGGTGGCCGAGGAGATCGACCTGCCGCTGCCCCTTCCGCCGGCGTCGCTGATCGAGGTGGTGCAGCTGTACGAGCCGGGCATCCTCGTCGAAATTGAGGCGACCGCCGTCGTGGATTAGGAATCCATTCCCGGACTAGGGTGAGGCAAGTGCCCTTTCACCGTCGTCAGGAGTCTCGTGCGTGCTTTCACCACAGCGGCCACCGCTTTCACCTTGCTGCTGGTCTTGGCCGGCTGCAGCAACGATCCCTCACCCGAGGCGTCTGGGCCTGAGACACCGCCGCAATCTGCAGCGACAGCCAACGCCTCCGCAGAACTCGCCAAAACTCTGGACATCACGGCAGGAGACCCGCGGCAGCTGTTGGCGGAGGACGGCGTCTATTCCTTCTATGCCATCGTGTCGGACACGCCAGAGCAGAACTCGGTGTGCGCAGTCATCGAAAATGTGGAGACGAGCCTGACCTCCACGGGATGTGGCGGCGAGATTCCGGGTGTAACAGTGCAGGAGCCCGGGGTCCCGGCGGTAGAGGCGAAGCTCATTGACAATGATTACGACGCCGGCAGGGAACTGGCGGAGGGCTGGCGGCAGCTGCACCCGAACCTGCTGGTGCGCTCCTAACCAGCTCGGCGGAGGCGGAGGCGGCCGCCGCTCGCGGCCGCTACGCCAACGTCAGAGGGCGTGGACGACGTGGCTGATGAACATCCCGATCGAGAACGCGGCCGACACACCAGAGATCCACAAGGCCGCCTTCTGCAGCGTCCGGTTCCCACCATTGCGCCTGATCCTCACGATCGCCCAGACGAGCATCGCGATCGCGAACAACGGGAACACAAAGAACATGAGACTCACAACGGAGCCCACGAGCAGCCAGATGTCGCTCCAGGAACGCGGGGCCGGGGCGGAGGCCGGGGCGGGCATGGGAGTGGCGGCGGCGGCAACCTGCTCCACCGGCCCGAAGTCGCCGATGACGCGTTCAGCGGTCTCCTCCGACGCCCCATACCGGTGGAGCATCTCGGCCGCGTGCTCGCGCATCGCCTGGACCGTCTCGGCGCGCTCCCGTGCATCGGTGCCGATCAGCGCCCGATCAAGATCGGCGAAGTACGCCTCCAACAGGGCCGGCATCGGTTCGGTGGTGTTCATGAAGTCTCCTTGATCATGGTCGTGACATCCGCGGCAAACAGGTTCCAGGTCTGGGTAAAGACCCGCAGGGCGCTCTCGCCCTCTTCGGTGAGGTGGTAATAACGCCGGGGCGGCCCCACGGGCGATGGCTCCAGCGTCGTCGTCACCCACCCCTGCTGCCGCAGACGCGAAAGCAGCGGATAGAGGGTGCCGCCGCTGGCGAACAGGACTTTCCCCTCCCCTAGCCGCTCGGCAATTTCCAGCCCGTACGCGGCCCCGGAGCGCAGGCAGGCGAGAACGCAGTAGTCCACGGTGCCCTTGCGGAGCTGCGTCAAAACCGATTCAGGTGAAGGTGCCATGCACTGCACGCTACCGGTAGCGTGCAGTGCATGCAACCAGCGGACGACGGCGGATCGCGCGTAAGTTCCTCGGCCCGGGGAGCGCTCCTGCCCCCATGAGCCACCAACGCAGCACGCCATTTTTTGTGGTCGCGGCTAGACTGCAGTTCTGTCCCGCAACCCATTCCCCGAGAGGATAACGATGTCGCGTCTCACTGTGGGGAACATCTTCAAGGTCGCAGTTGCCGTTTTCTTTTTTCCCTTTTTGCCGCTGCTGGTACTCATGATCGGAGTCCGGCGGAAGAACTGGAAAGTCACCCTCGAGGGTGCCGTTTACATCGCCCTGCTCATTGGCGCCTTCGCCGTGCCCTCCGACAGCGCGTTTTTCATCACGGCGGGCTTAATAGGACTCGGGACCATCCCCGTCTCGGCCATCCGGTCCTATCTGCTGCGGGACCTCTGGCTGCACCGCAGGGTCCGGGGACGGCAGCACCAGGTCATGACGCCGCACCCTGCAACCACCCAGCCGGCCCAGCCGGCCCAGTCGACCCAGCCGGCCCACTACGCACCGCCGTCAGGGGCACCGACGGAAGGGCCCACCCAGGGACTGTCGCAGGCCCTGGTTTGGACGGCCACACTCGCGAAGCAGAACAAGAACCGGCTTCCCACGGACTCGTACATCAGCGTCCTGGAAACATGCCAGACGCTGGACGCCGTCATCGACACGGAAACCCGGCAGCCAATGGGCGATCCGCAGTTTGAGTACGAGCTGACCGCCACTGTGCGTGAATATCTGCCGGCCGTTCTGCGGAATTACCTGGCCATCCCGCCCGGCATGGTGGATACCCGCCAGGTGAACGGACGAACTCCCAATGAGGAACTGGTTGAGCAGCTGCAGCTTCTGTCCAGGCAGGCCGAGACGCTGCACTCCAGCCGCCACCGCCACACCTCCGCGGAACTGTCCAACATGGGTAACTTCCTCCGCGAGCGCTTCAGGAACAATCAGGGCGGCCCCCTGGACCTCGGCAAAAAATAACGAGGCTTATTAGCGGCGGATTGGCAGGTAGTTGCCCACCCCGGCATGGGGCACTACCGTCTTGACCATCCGCCGCAGCGCGACCGGGGAGTGACGATGAACGACGTCGATCAGCCGGCCTTGGCCATCCGGGGACTCTACAAGACCTATGGGTCCCAAGTCTCGGTCGACCGGGTGGACCTGGACGTGCCCCGCGGGTCCTTCTTCGGGCTCGTCGGCCCGAACGGGGCCGGCAAGACGACTCTGCTTTCAATGGCCGTTGGACTGTTGCGGCCGGACGCCGGAACATCGGTGGTGCTCGGCGCGGACGTATGGAGTGACGGGTTGCGTGCCAAGACGCAGCTGGGCGTGCTGCCTGATGGCCTGGCGATGCCGGAATTCCTGACCGGGCGTGAGGTCCTCACCTTCCTGGGGCGGCTGCGCGGACTTGACCCCACAGTGGTGGACGCTCGGGCACAGGAACTTCTCGAGGTGATGGATCTGCTGGAGGCCGAGCGGACCCTCGTGGTGGACTACTCCACCGGCATGCGGAAGAAGATCGGGTTGGCCACCGCGCTTCTGCATGATCCCGGGGTGCTGGTGCTCGATGAACCGTTCGAGGCGGTCGATCCGGTCTCGGCGTTGATGCTTAAGCGGATTTTGGTGCGACTGGTGGCGCAGGGACGGTCCGTCGTGTTGTCGAGCCACGTGATGGCCTTGGTCGAAGAGTTGTGCGACGCCGTTGCGGTGATGTCCGATGGCAGGATTGTCGCCAGCGGCCCATTGGCACAGGTACGCGGAGAAGGAACCCTGGAGGAGGCATTCGTCGCGCTGATCGATCCCCTGCGGGGCGGTGCCGAAGGGTTGTCGTGGTTGGAGACCTGATCCGGCTGAAACTGGCGCTGACCCGCAACCAGGTTGTCGGAGGGCGGGCGGCGTGGGCGTGGACGGGCGCCGCGGCGGGCGGATCCGCTGCCCTGCTGGTGGTGGCCCTTGCGGCCTGGTCGGCGCCGGCGATCGCCGGGGACCTGCTCGCGGCCGCCTACCTCATCTGGCTCGTCGGGTGGGTGGTCGGACCGCTGATGTCGCCCGCACAGCCGCTGCACCCCGGCTATTTCGCGACGCTCCCGATACCGCGGTACCGACTGGCCGCGGGGCTGCTGGTGGCCGGATTCGTCGGACTCGCGTCGGCCGTGACCATCCTGCTGTTCGCCAGCCTCCCCCTATACGGTGCCCGCCTGGGCGCCTGGCCCTTCCTCCTGGCCGTGCCGGTGGCCGCCATTCAGCTCGGCTTGGTGGTGCTGATCTCGCGCACGGTCCACCTGGTGTTCGGCCGTCTCGCCCGCGCCCGTGCCGGCGCGGCCCTCAGCGGACTAACGCTGGCCACAGTACTCGTACTCACCCAGTCCGGTTGGATGGTCCTGGTCGGCTTGATGGTCTCCGGGATCTTCGAGCATGGCTTCCCGTCCGGCGTCGCGTCGGTACTGCGGTGGGCGCCGTCCGGATGGGGGCTGGCCGCAGTGGAGGCGGCCGGAGCAAGAGACTGGGGAAAAGCGTGGAGCATCGTCATGGCGATGCTGGTCCTGGCGGCGGCCCTGCTCGCCGCGTGGGGCACGGCGCTGGGCCAGGCGCGCGGTGCGCGGACGGTGGTCCGCGGAACCTCCGGGCGTCCGACGCCGCGACGCTTCCCCTTCAATGGGCCGACCGGCGCAATCGTCCTGAAGGAGTTGCTTTCCTGGCGGCGCGACCCCGCCCGCACCACGGCCGTCGCCGTACCGATCGTTTGGGGAGTGCTCACCGCCGTCTTGCCGCTCTCCTTCGGTGCGGCGCAGCTGCTGCCCTGGGCCGGTACGCTCATCGCACTCATGGCTGCCACCTGGCTGGCCAACATGTACTCGTTCGACGGAACCGGTCTTTGGATCACGGTCCAGACCGGCACTGAGCGGGCCGATGTCCGGGCACGGCAATGGGCTTACCTCATCGTCTTCGGCCCCCTCGCGATCGCCGTCACGGTCGCGTTCACGGCATGGAGCAACCTGAGCTGGGCGTGGCCGTGGGCTCTCGCAGCCGTGACCGCAACCCTCGGTGGCGGAGCAGGGCTGGTCGCCTACGCTTCGGTGACCGCGCCGGAGCCCGGCCCGGATGCGCACGAGCGCAGGAACAGCCCGGGCGGGGGAACGGAGGGGGTGGGCACCGCCTTCCTGGTCTTCTTCGCGGCATGCGTACCACCGGTGCCTGGTCTCGGCATCGTCCTGTACGGGACCGTCGGAGAAAACCCTGTCGTTCAGTGGGCCGGAGTGCTGATCAGTATCGCCGTCGGCGCATTCGTAGCCGTGGGGCTGGGCCGGGCAGCCGCTGCCCGCCTGGAGCGCACCGCCCCCGAGGTGTTGCTGCTTATGCGCTCCGGGCGGGCCGCACCGGGCGTGGTGAAGGCGCCTGCTCCCGGGAACGAACCTGTCCCGTCGGGCCGGGAACGTGCCGTGGTGCTCGTCGGCCTCGTCCTCGGCCCGCTCGCCCTCTTCGCGCAGGGCCTGGTCCCGGTTGTTCTGAAACTGACCGGAAACCACGACGTGCGGGTGTGGTTCCTGGCGATGTATCTGCCGGACCCGTGGGGATGGCTCACCTGCACCGCCATGATCCTCATCGGAGGAACACTGATCTGGCTCGCAGTCAGCGTGCTGCGACAGCATGGCAACCCGAAGCGGAGCCTTCGGCCCTCGTCATGGAGCGCCCCGTCCACGCCTGATCCGCCGGGCAGACTCCAGGTGGGGCGGGCCGAACCGGAATAGGCGGGGCGGATGGCTAGGCTGGGGAGATGGCAACAGTAATCCTCGTGCGGCACGGCCGCACCACAGCGAACGCCTCCGGCCTGCTGGCCGGCCGCACCCCCGGTGTCGACCTCGACCAGGTGGGCCGCGACCAGGCGGCCGCGACCGGGGACCGGCTCGCCGTCGTGCCCCTGGTCGGAGTGGTGTCGAGCCCGCTCGAGCGCTGCCGGCAGACCGCTCAGTACATCCTGGACCGCCAGTCTGGCACCCCGCATACGCCGGTGGAGCTCGATCTCACCGAGTGCGATTACGGCTCCTGGCAGGGCCGCACGCTCGAGGAGGTCGCGAAGGAGAAGCTGTGGGCGACGGTGCAGTCGCAGCCCTCCGCCGTCGTCTTTCCCGGCGGCGAGTCCATGGCCGCGATGCAGGCCCGGTCGGTAGCGGCGATCCGGCGCCTCGATGCAGGCTTCGAGGCCGAGCACGGGCCGGGGGCCGTGTGGGTGGCGGTGAGCCACGGCGACATCATCAAGTCGGTCCTCGCCGACGCGCTCGGCATGCACCTGGACCTGTTCCAGCGCATCAATGTGGGGCCGGCCTCCGTGTCGATCGTGCGCTACGGCCCGGGACGCCCCACCGTGCACGCCACCAACACCGACGCCGGGGACCTGTCCTGGCTGGCGGCCAGCCCACCATCTGAGGATGCACCGGTCGGCGGTGGCGCAGGGCACGCGGCGCCACCGGCCCGGGGCGCCTAAAGTAGTCCTATGCCTACAACCGTTCACGAATTCGCCTGGCCTGACCGCGTCGTCGTCGGCACTGTCGGCGTGCCGGGGCAGCGCACGTTCTACCTGCAGGTGCGGACCGGGAAGCAAATCGTCAGCATCGCCCTCGAGAAGCAGCAGTCGGCCCAGCTCGCCGAGAAGATCGACGAGATCCTCGACCAGCTCCTCACCCTCGACGGCAACCCCTTCCACGTGCCCACCAGCACTCCCCTCGAGCTGGTCGACAATGACGACCTCGAGCCGGTGGAGGAACAGTTCCGCACCGGCATGATGAGCCTGGGCTGGGACCCGACGACGGCGCAGCTCGTCATCGAGGCCTACCCCCTGGCCGAGGTGGAGGAGGACGACGACGGATTCCTCGCGGACGAGGACGACGAGACCGACGACGCCGAAGAGGTGCTGCGGGTGAAGATGCCGGTGGGCACCGCCCGGGCCTTCGCCAAGCGCACGCGGGAGGTTGTGGGCGCCGGGCGTCCGATCTGCGTGATCTGCGGCCAGCCGATCGACGCCGACGGGCACACCTGCACCTTCCCCGAGAACTGATGCCGGCGCCCGACCTGGTGACCGCCGAGCTCACGCTCACCGGCCGCATCACGACGGCGTCCAACGCCACCTTCCTGGGCAGCATCGGCGACGCCGCCGTCGTCTACAAACCGATCGCGGGCGAGCAGCCGCTGTGGGACTTCCCCGACGGCTGCCTGGCACACCGCGAGGTGGCCGCCTACCTGGTCTCGGAGGCGCTGGGGTGGAACATCGTGCCGCGCACCTGGCTGCGCGACGGCCCGTTCGGCGAGGGCATGGTCCAGCTGTGGCAGGAGACAGACCCGGAGCAGACCGCGGTGGACCTGGTACCGGCGGACGACGTGCCGGAAACCGGCTGGAAGCAGGTCCTGGAGGGTGAGGATCAGAACGGGCGGGCCGTCGCCCTCATCCACGAAGACACCCCGGCACTGCGGCGGATGGCGGTGTTCGACGTGCTCGTCAACAATGCCGACCGCAAGGGCGACCACATCCTCGCCATGGGCGACGGGCACCGGTTCGGCGTGGACCACGGGCTGACCTGCCACAGCGACCACAAGCTGCGGACGGTGCTGTGGGGCTGGATCGGCGAGGCGCTGAGCACCGAGGAACTCGCGGGGATCGACTGTGTTCTCTCCGGACTGGAGGGTGAACTGGGCCGGAACCTGGCGAAGCTGCTCACCGCCGAGGAGATTGCTTCACTTGCCGCGCGCTGCGCCCGGCTGCGCCGGGCCGGGAAGTTCCCCGCTCCGAGCGGCGACATGCCCGCGGTTCCTTGGCCGCTGTTCTAAGCGGGCCAGTCTACTTCGGCTGAATGAGGTGGGAGCCGTCGGCCTGGCGGCCGGAAGCATCGACGGTGAAACGGACGATGTCACTGCGGTAGCGGTCGTCGGAATACTCGAATGCGGTCCCGTTGGCGTCAACCGAGGTACGCCGCAGCCGCAGGATGGGAGAGCCGAGTTCAACCTCGAGCATGCGGGCGTCAACGTCGTTGGCTGCGACGGCGTCGATCTCATGGGTGACGCCGCTGAAACGATGCCCGCGGGAGGCGAGGTACTCCGTGATGGAGACGGTATCCAGGTCCACTTCAAACAGGAGCCGGCCAACATGTTCAATGAAGCTGGTGCGCTCGAGCATGGTCGGCACTCCGTCCAACATCCGCAGGCGCGTGAGATCGACTATCAACGTCCCCGGCTCGACATTCAGTGCCTGCGCAGTGACCGCATCCGCACGCCGTAGGCCCAGGGCTTCGGTACGGGCGCTCGGCTTGCGCCCGAAGCTCTCGGCCCAGCGCGTGAAGGGAATATACACGTCCGCGGCCTGCCGGGCCTTACGGGAGAGAACGCGGCTGGGCCGCCCGCGCGTCGTTTCGATCAGACCCTCCGCCCGCAGCGCGCCGAGTGCATTGCGGACCGGCCCGCGGGAGGACTTCCACTGCACGGCAAGTTCGCCTTCGGGCGGAAGCTCTGCCCCGGGCGGGAGCACGCCCGAGACTATCTGCTGCCGCAATGCGTCAGCGATCCGGTTGTACATCATCTCGGCCACATGTTCATACTACTGAGCTGCTCCGCCGCCGGACGGATCTCAGGTGTGTCGTAATGCCGGTAAACGTATATATACATCTGGTTAACAGCAGATTAATTCCTTCCAGATGTCTACCTAAGTGGGTGATGGGGCTGGCATCGTGGTCCGTATGAACCTTCCCCACCATTCTTCTCGCCGCTACGACGTCGTTGTTGTCGGAGCCGGCATCGTCGGTCTCGCCCACGCCTATGAAGGCCTGCGCCAGGGAGCACGCGTCCTGGTCATCGACCAGGCCACAGGCGTAACCGGCGCATCAGTGCGCAACTTCGGCCATGCCTGCCTCACTCCCCAGACTGGCATCGCGGCCGGCTTCGCCAATGAAGCCCGCAACCGGTGGCTGGAGCTTGCGGATCAGGTCGGATTCTTCGCCCGGGAGAGCGGCACCACGATCGTCGCCCGCCGGGAGGAAGAACTCGCCGTATTGCAGGAGTTCACCGCGGTTGCCGGACCGGAACACTCCCGCATGCTCACCGCAGACGAATTGCTCGCTAAGGTGCCCGTCGCCACGGAGGGAGTGCTCGGCGGCGCCTGGCTGCCGGCAGACCTGCAGGTTGATCCCCGCGAAGCGGCCCCTGAGATCGCTGCCTGGCTGGCAACGCAGGGAGTCGACTTCGCGTGGCGCACCCGTGTTGCCGCCGTCTCCTCCGGTCACGTGGAAACAACCCGGGGAACCATTGCTGCCGACATGATCGTTGTGGCCACGAACCACGACCTCGACCGGCTGTATCCGGAAATCGCGGAACGTATTGGCATCGTCCGCTGCCGCCTGCACATGCTCAAAGCAGCTCCGACGTTGCGGATGCCGCTGGCGACGCCGCTGCTGACCGGCTGGTCCTTGCTGCGTTACTCCGGTTTCGCCGCGCAACCATCCGCACCGGCACTGCGGGAACGCCTCGCACGGGAGCAGCCGGCAGGCATCTCTTATGACCTCAACCAGATGTACACCTCGCCACCGGACGGAAGCCTCATCGTCGGGGACACCCATGAACGCTCCATCGATTCTCCCCCGTTCCAGTCCGAGGCAGGCTTTGACCTGCTCATTGGGGAAACCAAAACACTCTTCGGACTCACCGACCTGCCGGTCCTGGAGCGCTGGCAGGGCGTATACGCATCCGCACCCACCCAGGAGTTTGTGCTCGAGGAACCGGCTCCCGGCGTGCACGTCGTCACCGTGGCCACCGGAATCGGAATGACCACCGCCCTGGGCATAGCCCCACACACCTTTGCCCGTTCCACAACCGCATCCGCAGTCCGCACACTCGTTTAGGAGAAACCCCCATGACCATCACCCTGCCCCGCTCCGCCCGGCTCAGCTCCAGTGCTGATGCAGCACCCATCACCCTCGCCGTGCTCGATATGGCCGGCACCACCATCACCGACGACGGACTCGTGGAGCAGGCATTCCTCGCCGCCAACGAGGCCGAACAGCTGGCCGCGGACGACGACGCACTGGAAGCAATGCTCGACTACGTCCGCGTCACGATGGGCTACTCGAAGATCGTTGTGTTCCGCCACCTCGCCGGCGGCAATGAAGACAAGGCACAGCGTGCCAATGCCGCCTTCGAAAGCGCCTACCGCCAGATCGTCGCGGACGGTGCTGCCGAAGAGATCCCCGGCGCAGCCGCTGCGATGGCCGCCCTGCGGAACGCAGGGGTCAAGATCGCCATGACCACCGGATTCGCCGTAGAGACACAAACCGCCCTCTTGGACTCACTGGGCTGGTCGGATATCGCCGATGTGACCCTCACCCCGGCCCAGGCCGGCCGCGGCCGCCCCTTCCCGGACATGGCCCTGGCCGCGCTGATCGCGACGGAAACCGAATCCGTGGCGAACATGATCGTTGTCGGAGACACCGCCAATGACATCCTCACCGGTGTGCGTTCCGGAGCTGCCGCCGCAATCGGCGTGCTGACTGGAGCCCACACTGAACAGCAGTTGAAAGACGCCGGCGCCACCCACATTCTCGCCTCCATCGCCGACCTGCCGGCGCTGCTTGGTATCGCCCTCCCCTGACCTGCACTTCTACACATTGAGGAGGACATTTCGTGATCACTAGCACCAGCACCACTCGCTCCCCGGGAATCGAATTCCGCAACGTTACCGTGCGTGGCAGCGGCGGCGTCGTCATTCTTGAGGACCTCACCCTTTCTGTAGGCCGCGGCGAAGTCGTCGCCCTGTTGGGCCCCTCCGGTGCCGGAAAAACCACGGCACTGCGCGCTGTCGCCGGGTTCGCTGAACCTTCCGCCGGGCAGATCCTGCTCTCCGGCAAGGATGTCACCCACTGCGAACCGCGGGAACGCGGCATCGGCATGGTCGTCCAAAACTACGCCCTCTTCCCGCACATGACCGTGGCTGAGAACGTCGCGTTCGGGCTCAAGACCCGCAAGATCCCGCGCCGCGAGATCGCCGTCCGCGTCGGCGAAGCCCTCGAAATGGTCGGTATGGCAGACAAAGCCGACCGGCACCCGCGCACTCTCTCCGGCGGCCAGCAGCAACGCATTGCCATTGCCCGCGCCCTCGCACCCCGCCCGGAAGTGCTCCTGTTCGATGAACCCCTCTCTGCCCTTGACGCACAACTACGGCAAGGCATGCTGGCTGAGCTCGGGCGGCTGCACCGGGAACTGCCCGACGTCACCATGCTGTACGTTACCCACGGGCAAAACGAAGCCCTCACCCTGGCCGACCGGATCGCAGTTATGGCAAATTCCCGGCTCGTCGAATACGGCACCGCCGAGAAGTTGTACCGAGATCCGGAGTTCGAATTCACCGCCCGCTTCCTGGGCTCCTCCAACGTGCTTCCCGTGACCATTTCCTCCGCCACCGAAGCGCTCCTGCCCGGACACCCGGAATTGTTGAAGATCGCTCCAACAGTCCAGGCTGCGGAACTCACCGCCAAGCTGTCACTGCGTCCACACCGGGTCATCCTGCTCGCGGCCGGTGAGCGCGCCGAGAACGAACTGGAAATGCAGGTCGAGGAAATCCAGTGGCGGGGATCGACCCACCTCATCGCGGGACGCGTTGCCGGGCAACCCTTCGCCGTCGAAGCCCTCGAACTCGCTGAGCTGCCGCACCCCGGCACCACCGTCCGCATCGGGTTTGCCGCCGCCGACGCCGTCATGCTTCGTGCCGAAACACGGAATTCCGAGGGTGTGGTGGTCGCGCTGCCCACCGGGTCAGACACTGCCGCGGACACCATGGCTACCGGGCACCCGGCGGGGCTCGGTTCATTGGCGGTCGCTTCATGACCACACTTGCCCCCGCACCGGCGGACGTAGCTGAAAGCGGTTCCCCCGCCTTCAACGCACCGGAGCAGAACAAACGACGACGCCGCACCGCCGCCATCCTGGTCGCGCTGCTCCCCCTGGCGCTGATGCTCGTGTTCACCGTTTATCCGGTGCTGTTGCTGCTCAGCAATTCCATTCACGATGATGCGGGGACCCTCACCCTCGCCACCTGGGACCGACTCTTCAGCAACCCCGTGTTCATCGACACCGTCTGGACGACCGTCCGAATCGCGTCGATCGTCGCGGTGCTCTGCGTCATTCTGGGAACGTTCCTGGCCATCGTGATGGTCTTTGTGCCGTTCCGCGGAACCGAATTCATCACCAACGCCCTCAACGTGTATCTGTCTTTTCCGTCCTTCCTGATTACGCTCGCCCTGGTGTTCGTGTGGGGAAACGTGGGCATGGTCAACGGCGCCCTCAGCGCCCTGAGCCTGCCGCCGGTCAGCCTCCTCAGCACCCAGTGGGGCGTCATCCTGGCCGAAGTCATCTACTTCACCCCCTTCGCCCTACGCCCCGCCCTGGCGGCCCTCCAGGTAATGGATACCAGCCAGGTCGAGGTCGCCGAAGCGCTCGGTGCGAAACCGTGGCGCATTGTCCGCCGGGTGATTCTCCCGGAGATCCTTCCCTCTATCCTCGCCGGCGGGTCCCTCGTGCTTCTGCGCGCCATGAACGAATTCGGCATCGTCCTGTTCACCGGAGCCAAAGGAGTTTCCACCCTGCCCACCCTCGTCTACGGCCAAGCCATCGGACGCGGCAATTACGGTGTCGCCGCCGTCGCCGCCGTCGTGAACATCGCCCTCTCGCTGGGCCTGTACATCCTGTACCGCCAGGTCACCGCCCGCACCCTCGGAGGCTCCCGTGCTCGTTAGAAACCGTGCCGCCCGCCTGCTCGTGCACACCGTCGCGATCGCGCTTCTGCTGGCAATGTTCGCGCTGCCCTTCCTCGTCATCATCCTCGGTGCCTTCGCCACCAGCTGGTCCGGTGTCCTCCCCTCCGGAGCGACGTTGGGTAACTTCGCCGCTGTGTTCACGGAATCCGCCACCGCCAACACCGTCACCGCCTCGCTCGTCACCGCCTTCGTCGCCACAGTCCTTGCACTGATCATTGCGACGACGGCGGCACTGGCCGCCCGCCGCACCCCCTGGCTCAAACGAATCATCGACACCGTCTTCCTGCTCCCCGTCGCGATTCCCTCCGTGGCCGTGGGGCTTGCCCTGCTGATGGCGTTTTCCTCCGGTCCGCTGCGCCTGAACGGCACGGTCTGGATCGTCGTCGTCGCACACACCGTACTCGTCGTCGCCCTCGCCTACCAGCCGATCTCCGCCGCCGTCGTCCGCCTGGATCCGGCGTTCGAAGAAGCCGCCTCAGCCCTCGGGGCCAGCCGCACCCGGATCATCGCCACGGTGGTGCTCCCCCTGCTGCGCCCCGCACTGGCCGGCGCCGCCGCGATGTGTATCGCCATGTCGATGGGCGAACTCACCGCAATGATGATGGTCGCCCCGCCGTCCTGGCGGACCATGCCGCTGCAGGTGTTTTCCTTCACCAGCCGGGGCATCCGCCTGTACGAAGGTGCTGCCCTCGCCGTTCTCCTGTTGCTGATCACCCTTATCGCGCTGCTGGTCCTGCAACGCATGGCCAACCGACGTACCGGAATTACCCGCTGAACGCGGCCCCGACCCCAATCCCCCACACCCCCACCACCACTGAACCGCCCTTCACCCAGAGAAAGCGATCCGTCATGGCCAACTTCCGCATCCAGGCCCGCCTTGCGCTCACCCTCGGCGCCAGTCTGTCCATCGCCACGCTCACCGGCTGCGCCGGATCCGCCACCGCCGACGGCACCCCGGCGTCCGGCGACAGCGACACCGTTACCGTGTACACCGCTGACGGCCTGAACGACGGCGACAACTCCTACTACGCCCAGGTCTTCGCCGCATTTACTGCCGAAACCGGCATCAAGGTGCAGGTTGTGGAAGGCGGTTCCGGGGAAGTCCTGCAACGCGTGAACCAAGAATCAAGCAACACACAGGCCGACCTGCTCGTCACCCTGCCGCCCTTCATCCAGATCGCCGATGAGGACGGGCTGCTCACCCCCTATCAGCCTGCCGGCACGGAGAACGTCCCCGCGGAGGACAAGGACGCGGACGGGGCCTACACAACGCTGGTCAACAACTACATCGGCTTCATCCACAACACTGCCGAAGCCGCCGATGCGCCCGAGTCATGGCAGGACCTTCTGGATCCCGCCTACCAGGGCAAACTCCAGTACTCCACCCCCGGCATCGCCGGTGACGGCACGGCCATGTTGATGCTCGCCCGTGAAGTCCTGGGTGCTGATAAGGCCTACACCTTCTTCGGCGAGCTGCAGAAGAATAACGTCGGGCCGTCCGACTCCACCGGCCAACTGGCCGCGAAGGTCGACAAGGGCGAACTGCTCATCGCCAACGGCGATGTGCAGATGAACTTCGCACAGAGCGCCACCATGCCCAACCTCGGCATCTTCTTCCTTAAGGGCGACGACGGCATCCCGACTACCCTCTCCGTCCCCTACACCGTCGGCCTGGTGGCCAACGCCCCGCACGAGGACGCCGCCAAGAAGCTGCTGGACTACCTCTACACAGACGATGCGCAGGCGCTGATCACCACCAGCGGCGGAGGCTTCCCCGCACGCACCGATATCACGCCTGCCGGTGACGTTGCCGAAGAGCTCGCAGCAATCATGGACGGAGTAACGGTCCTGCATCCCGACTGGGATGACATTGCAACCAACCTCGACGACTACATTGGCGAGTGGAACACGGTCACCGGGACGCTCTAGTCCTCCGAACCGCTAAGGGGTCGATTGCTCGGTGGAGCAGCCGACCCCTTTGCGTCTCACGGTTGCGGGTGCGGGCTCAGAGCAGCTGGCGCGCGTTGGCCCGGGCGAGATGTGAAGATGTCGTGCAGCCCTGGCATGCCACGCGGTGTCCCCCTTGTAGACCGGTCACCGAAGTGTAC
The DNA here is from genome assembly GCF_018622995.1 of Arthrobacter jiangjiafuii. Classification (NCBI taxonomy): domain Bacteria; kingdom Bacillati; phylum Actinomycetota; class Actinomycetes; order Micrococcales; family Micrococcaceae; genus Arthrobacter; species Arthrobacter jiangjiafuii. Next base: position 270,202 of record NZ_CP076022.1, on the reverse strand, counting down.
GACCACTTCTGGCGGGGACCGGCGAAGGACTCTGGGAGACTGGGGCTGACTGTGAGCGCAAGCGGGAGGACATTGGATGCCGACGACGACGTGGGAGCGGCTGCCGGAGGCCCGGCGTAACGCGGTGATCAGCGCGGCAGAGGATGAGTTCTCCCGGCACGGCTTCTCCGGGGGCAGCTTGAACGTCATTGCACGCGAGGCTGGTGTCGCCAAGGGCAGCCTGTTCCAGTACTTCCGCGACAAATCAGACCTGTACGCGTACCTGTCCGAGCGCGCCAGCGTCCGCATCCGGGCGGACATGGAGATGGCCATCCGGTCTCTCGACTGGAGCCACGGGTTCTTCGTCCCGCTCCGCGAGCTGGTGGTGCTGTGGGAGGAGTACTTCCATTCCCACCCCCTGGAGCTCGCGATGACGGTGGCGGTCAACGTGGAACCGGAGCGGTCCGCGCGGATGGCGGTCCGTCAGGTCGCCAATGAGCACTACGCCGCCGTTCTGCGGCCGCTGTTGGCCGGTGCTTCCAAGCGCGGTGACCTGCGGCCGCAGGCGGACCTGGAGGCTTTCCTCGCCCTGTTGCTGGTGTTGCTGCCCCACATCGCACTGGCCCCGCACAGCCCGGGCCTTGATCCGGTGCTGGGGTTGAGCAGCGCGGCCCGTCAGGAACGGCATTCCGCCGTCGAGCGTTTGGTCGCTGTGCTCGAGGCGGCGTTCGGTCCGCAACACCTCGACGCCGTCTGACCGTCCGCCCGATGCGGCGATGCTCAGCGCGGCGGCAGCTGGCCGAGCCAGCTCGTCATCGCATCGAAGGGTGCGCGCCACCCGCGGTCGAGCATCAGGTCGTGGCCCATGCCGGGGAAGGTGAGGACGGGGGCTGCGTAGCGCGATGCCGTGCGGCGCACGTCGGCCAGGGGCACGAGGGCATCGTCCGGGGTGGCAAGCACCAGCACCGGCGCGTCGCCGCGGGGCCGCGCTGCCGGCCGGTGCAGCAGGAGCTGGTACTGGACCAGCGGCGACTCCGGCCCGCACCGGTCGGCCAGCCGCTGGGCCTCGGGCCCGGGGAGCTGGTTGAACAGGTAGTCCGGGCGCAGCGGCAAGGACCTGCCGAGGCACAAGCGGGCCGCGTCTGCGGGGTGGCGGCGGGCAATCGCCAGGAGGGAACCCACGGCCGGATGGGCCGGCACGGGAGCCACCAGGACACCGGCCCGGGCGGCGTACCGCGCCAGTGCCAGCTGCACCACCAGCCCGCCCAGGGAGTGTCCGACCAGCACCGGCCGCCGGGGCAGGCTGGCCGCCGTGTGGACGACGTCGTCGACATAATGGCTCAGCCTGGCCGTCCGCAACGACCCTTGGCTGGCACCGTGTCCGCGCAGCGAGACCGCGTACGCCGGATGGCCGGCCGCGGCGGCAGCCTCCAGCCAGTGGGACCAGCACCAGGCTCCGTGTCCGAGCCCGTGCACGAACAATAGCGGTGCTTTCTCCGGCACACCGGGGGCCGGAAGGACGTGGTGCAGCTCCAGGCCGCGCGGACCGATGCTGCATGCCGGAGTGTTGATGTTGATCGTCACAGTCGGGGAGTCTACAGTGACACACATCACATGACCACCGGTCATATCCACAGCCTGGAGCGCCAATGACGACATTCCACAGCACGTCCTCCGCCGCCAACCTCAGCCGCAGCGACCGCGAGCGCGTGTGTGTCATCGGCGCCGGATCCTCCGGCATCACGGCGGCCAAGGTGCTCCACGAACGCGGACTCGGCTTCGACTGCTTCGAGCTTTCCGACCGGGTGGGCGGCAACTGGGTGTGGGGCAACAGCAACGGCGTGTCGGCGACGTACAAATCCCTGCACATCAACACCTCCCGCAGCCGGATGGAGTTCAGCGACTTTCCGATGCCCGAGGCCCTGCCCAACTTCGCCCGCCACGACCAGATCGCCGCGTACTTCGACGCCTACGTGGACCACTTCGGGTTCCGGGACAAGATCACCTTCAACACCGGCGTGGAGCAGGTGCACCCGCTCCCCCGCGGCGGTTTCGAGGTGCGGCTGAACAGCGGGGAGACCCGGTTCTACGGCTCGGTCATGGTCGCCAACGGCCACCACTGGGACCCCCGGATGCCGGAGCCCGCTTTCCCCGGCGCGGAGACCTTCACCGGCGAGCAGATGCACTCCCACGACTACAAGGACGAGCAGCAGCTCGTCGGCAAGAGGGTTGTGGTGCTCGGCATGGGCAACTCGGCCATGGACATCTCCACGGACGCCAGCTATCACGCGGCCGAGACCTACCTCTCCCACCGGCGGGGAGTGCACATCATTCCCAAGTACGTCTTCGGCAAGCCCTACGATGAGATCGCCGGGAACGAGAAGATCCCGTCCTGGGTCCGCTGGCCGGTTGCCCGGCTGCTCATGCGTGCGGCCACGGGTCCGATGTCGCGCTACGGCCTCCAGGAGCCCGACCATAAGTTCGCCCAGGCACACCCGACCATGTCCAGCCGGGTGCTCGACCGGCTGGCCCACGGCGCCGTGGTTCCGAAGCCAAACATCCAGCGGTTCGACGGCGACGACGTGGTCTTCGCGGACGGCAGCCGCGTCGCGGCCGACCTGGTGGTCTACTGCACCGGGTACAAGATCTCCTTCCCCTTCTTCGACCGTGACTTCCTTGACCCCGGCGGAGACAACGAGGTCAGGCTCTACAAGCGGATGTTCCACCCGACGGTGCCCGGGCTGTTCTTCATCGGACTCGTCCAGCCGCTCGGCGCGATCATGCCGATCTCCGAGCGGCAGTCCGAGCTCGCTGCCGACCATCTCCAGGGCCGCTACGCCCTGCCGGAACCGGCGGAGATGGACGCGGAGATTGACCGCCACCGGAAGGCGGTCGCCAAGAGGTACGTCACCAGCAAGCGGCACACCATCCAGGTGGATTTCGACGATTACATGCGGGTCCTGCGCAGCGAGCGCGAGGCCGGAGCACGGCGCGTCACCGCTGCGCAGGCCAACTCCCACCGCGTGGCGGCCTGAGATGGCCGGGAACAGTGAGCAGCATTCCGGCCGCGTCGCCGTCGTCACGGGCGCCGGCCGCGGCATCGGACACGCCACCGCCGCCCTTCTGCTGCGCAACGGATGGCGGGTCGGCGCCTTCGACATCGACACTCACGGCCTCGCCGAGCTCAAGGACATCGCTTCTGCCCACGGCACGACCGTCGTCACCGGACCGCTCGATGTCCGGGATGCCCAGCAGTGGCGCGATGCCCTGGCCTCCGTGTGCGAGGACCACTTGGACCTGCTGGTCAACAACGCCGGGCTGCTGGCTGCCGGGCCGTTCGTTGATACCGATCTTGAACGGCACCGGGCGCTCGTGGACGTCAACGTTCTCGGCACCATCAACGGTGCCCATACCGCGTTCCCGTACCTGAAGAAGGCTGACAGGCCGGTGCTGCTCAATCTGGGATCTGCCTCGGCCATTTACGGGCAGCCTGATCTTGCCACCTACTCGGCGACGAAGTTCGCTGTCCGCGGCCTCACCGAGGCACTGGAACTGGAATGGGCGGAACATGGCATTGCCGTGCTCGATCTATGGCCGCTGTTCGTCAACACCGGGATGGTCAAGGGCGTCAACATCGGAGCAATCCAGTCGTTCGGTGTGCGGCTGAACGAAACCGACGTTGCCGCAGCCGCTGTCGCCGCCGTGGATCGCAGCGTCAAGGCCCGCAACCGGAGGTGGCCCCGGAACGTCCACCGCGCCGTCGGGATCCAGGCCCGTGTCCTGGCTGCAACGGCCCAGATATCTCCGAACTGGGCCAACAGGCTCCTCACCGAGCGGCTCACCCGACGCCCGAACGCCCACTTATAGGTCCCGGCGACGCGGAACTCCTGGCAGAAGACTCCGGATGCTGCAGTGGTCCTCGTGGCTGAAAAACCTGCGCCTGGGGCGACGGTCAAATCCAGCCGCGCTCCTCCGCAAGGAGCACCGCTTGCTGCCGGGACTCCACCGCAAGCTTTCCTAGTACGGTCGAGATGTGGTTACGCACGGTGCCGGTAGCCAGTGACAGGGTGTGCGCGATCTGCCGCGTCGACTCCCCTTGCCGGGCCGCGCGCAGCACGTCCAACTCCCGGTCGGTCAACGGTGGGCGCTCGTCGCTCAGTGCGTCTGCTGCCACTTCCGGATCGACGTAGCGGCCACCGGCAGCAACGCGGCGGATGACGACAGCAACCTCATGGGCGCTGCGGGACTTCGGCATGAATCCCGCAGCACCCGACGCCAGCGCGCGCCGCAGGACCCCCGGCCGGGCATGGCGGGTGACAATCACGCACCGCGCGGCGATGGTTCGGTTCAACTGCTCCGTGACCTGAACGCCGTCGAGATGCGGCATTTCCAGGTCCAGCAGACAGATATCCGGCTTGAGCCGCACCGCTTCGCTCACCGCTTCCGCGCCGTCGGCGCATTCCGCCACAACCTCGATATCCGATTCGAGGCTCAGCAACGCCGCCAGAGCAGAGCGAATCATCCCCTCATCGTCCGCAAGCAGCACGCGGATCATTTGCTGTCCTTTCCGGGCGCAGGAACAGTGACAACCACGGTGAACGTTTCGTCTTCGCGCCGCACCTCGAGTTCGCCGCCCGCCCCGGCGGCCCGAAGCGCAATTCCGTCCAACCCGGAAGCATCCCGATCCGAAGCGTCACCGCAGGAAACTACCGCGCCGACGTCGTTGGAAATCTGGTACCGCCACCCTTCGTCCGCGCGGCTGAGGGACAGCTGCGCCCATCTGCCGCCGCCGTGGCGGAGCACATTGGTGGTGGTCTCACGGATGACCGGCCCCAATACCGACGCCGGTGCGAGCGACGTGTCGGGATCGGTCGTGAACTCAGCCTGGTGTCCGCCGGCCCTCAAAAGGTCCACGGCATTGGCCATCTCGTCGCGCAGGGGCACCGAGCGGAACCGTGCGGCAAGGTCCCGGGTGCCTTGGCTGGCACCGGCCACGCTGGCGCGGGCCGCACGCAGATGTTCCATCCCCGTCTCCGGGTCATGCGGCATGAGCCGCTCGGCCAGCTCCAGCTGCAGGGCGATGACCTGGAGGTGGTGTCCCTGCAGATCATGAACGTCGGTTGCGAGGCGCAGCCGCTCCTGGGTGGCCGCGAGCCTCGCCTCAGAGCCACGGGCCCGGTCGAGCGTGACGAGCACATCCCACCACCACAACGAGCTCACGGTGATAGCCGGGAGTGCCACGCCCACAAGGATCGCTTGGGGCCACACCGTGCCGCTGCTGTCTGCCAGCGTCAGCCGAAAATCAATCGCCGCAACCGCAACAAGCAGGCCGGTCGCCGCCAGCACCACGCGCAGGCGCACTCCCGGCGGCCAGTTCAGCAGCATGATTATTTGGATGACGGGCACGGCCGCCAGCACCCAAATCCCGGTCCCCATTCCCGCCGCGAGCCCGTATATCGCCGCCATCAGAAGCGGTGCGAGATGGCGGACGCTCATGATCGGTGCCGCATCGGTGCGATGGCGGTAGTCGAGCAGCGGCAGCAGCGTCGCTGCCGTCCACAGCAATCCGGCGGCACCCACTCCTGCGGCCGCTGCTCCGCCGGATCCCCCATCAACAAGAACGGCCACCGTGAAGAAAACCATGAGGAGCTCGAAAATCAGGATCGACGTGGCCGTGAAAGTCCAGGTGGCGCTGATGCTCCGGGTCAACCGCAGGGAGCCGCGGGCTTCCGCGGCGGCGGATACGGTGGCGGCGTGCTCGGGCGGACTGCTCATCGGCACAGCTTATCGGCATGACATAAGTCATGGAGGTGACGTGCGGATCGCACGGAAACCAGTGCCTTCGGGCCACTTACTGCGGCATCTCCCAACGGGTGAACTGGAGACATGGCCGGGGAAATGCCCCGCGCCGCACTGACAGGAGCACACCATGAGCCTTATCGAGACCTTCCAGAACCTTGCCGCAGAGGTGCCGGAACTGCTCCAGCCGGTCGTGGTTGCGGCAGCTGGCGCGGTCCCCTTCATCGAGGGTGAGGGCGCTGCGACGATCGGGCTCCTCGGCGGCCTTTATCCGGTGGCCGCGGCGGCTGCCGCGATGATCGGCAACTTCCTGTGCGTGGCGCTGTTGGTGCTGCTCAGCTCAGGAGCGCGCGACGCCGTCCTTACCCGTTCCCGGACGAAGGCTCGGGCTGAGCGCGATGCGGTGGCCGGCACCGGGCCCTCCGCCGGCGCAGCGACCATCTACGCCGTGAACGAGGACCGGATGTCCCCGCGCAGGGCCAAGTTCCAGCGCGCCTATGAGCGTTTCGGTGTTCCCGGGGTGAGCCTGCTCGGACCGCTCCTGTTGCCCACCCAGTTCACGGCCACCATGCTCGTTGCCACCGGCATCGGCAAGGCACGCATCCTGGTCTGGCAGGCGATCGCAATCTTCGGCTGGACAACAGCCACCACAATCATCATCAGCCGCGTCCTGGCTGCTGTGAGCTGACCGGTCAGCCGGGCAGGCTGTGCTCCGCCGGCCGCGCGCGGCCGGCACCACCAGTTACACCCGTCCGGCTAGACCACACGTCAGCGCACCGCCGTCCACCCGCACCGCTGCACCGCTCATCACTGCCGCTGACCGTACTGTGGGGTTGGACCGGCGAGGCGCGGAGCGCCGAGGAACTCGCCGGTATCGACGGTGTTCTCTCGGGGCTGGAAGGTGAGTTGGGCCAGAATCTGGCAAAGCTGCTCACCGCAGAGGAAATTGCTTCGCTGGCCGCGCGTTGCGCTTGGCTACGTCAGTTCGGGGAGTTTCCGGCTCCGAGGGGTGGGATGCCGGCGGTGCTCTGGCCGCGCCAAGGGAAGCCGTTCACGTTTGGCACATCGTCCTCCCCGCCTGTTCGGCGGGGGCTATCGCACGATCCGCTGTGACACCGGAAGCCCCCGTACCAGGCGTTTCCCGAGCAATTGTATGATTTCCCCGACTGGGAATTATGCGTCTATAATTCCCAGTTCTTTGAGGAGCGCAGGATGCACACTTATATCACCGGTTTCATCGATCTTAAGTGACCGATCATTATACCGGTAAGCGGTTTTTTGATTGGCCCGAAGAACACCGATCGCCGAAGCTTCAAACAAGAGTTCACGAACACGGTGAATGTTATCGGAGGCAATTCCGCTACTCAATGCGGCCGCATTCCAGGCATCGAGGGCCACCTTCCTGCGTTCAAGAGCCTTCATCGCGTTTACCACCGCCTCCATATCTTCGACATGTTCGGAAATCTCGTCCCGAAGTTCATCAAGGATGTGCTCGCTGTATCTAGCTTCGGCATCGTATATATCTGATTTCTCAATACGCTCGTGGCCGTTCGCGATTGCGACCTCTAGGGCAAATACCGCAAAGGCAACAACATCCCTCGGGCGCCCCATAACTCGTTTGAGCATGTAGTTCTGGGCAGATGTTCCTTGGCGCATTCTTTCGGTGGTGAAAATCGTTTCCCACCCCTGCCCCTCAGGCAAGTCAGCCGTCTTATGTATACGTTCCTCAATTACCTGCGCCAAGGCTTCGTTATCCCAATCGAGGGTGACGGTGTCCTGCATGAACTTGTTCTTATCGTTGAACTTTAGGCGCTCCCACAAATCCGTCCGCAGGAACACGATTGCGGGGGCAGCGCCGGACTGTTTCAAGTCATCGGCAAGCTGTCGCGCTGCTCGCGCAGCCCCACCGATGAGTTTGAGGGAATCTTCAGAACCGTCCCATGCGTCGTCCAGACGGTCAACAAGAACCGTGATTGGACGCAACTTTACGGCCGAAGCTAGCAAGTCCTGCAGTTGGTTCACAAGTTCGCGCGTTGACGCTTCAAAGGGTTTCATCTCCTTCGAGTCGACGCTGTAACCACCGAGGTCCAATACCCCGCCGACCGATGGCAAAGTGATATTTCGGACTCTGGAAAGCCAGCCAAGGATAGCCCGGATGGGAGCCTTATCTGGTCCGGTGCCCAACTTGCGGAGCAGACGCTTGCCTTTCCACCTGAGCAGGAACGGCATCGACGGGTAGCTTTGGCTGAACATTGCAATGACGAAGGCGAACCTCCACGACTCAGTGTAGGCAAAAGATGCTTCCACCCCTTCGTCGCGAAGAGCCCTATGCGCCTTGAACACATAATCCTTGAGATCAAGTTCAACGACGGTTCGGTTCGCGTTCGATGCTACGTATCGGAAAAGAGCACTCTTGCCGGCACCTTTACGACCAAGGACTAGGTATTTCCCTTGAAGGGCCTTACCAGCAGTGCCGACAGTGATGAAGTAGTCGAGCAGCTTGTCGTCTTTTTCGGCGTCGATGCGCCCGAAATCCACTCGATCTAGTGGCCGCGCAAGTGAAGTAGTCATAACTAGAAGGTATCGGACCGTGCGTGAGTATCGAAACTGACACATAACATTTGTTTGGCAAGTGGCTGGGCTATCCATAATTCGATCGTCGACCGAGGCGTTCCTGGCTCGCTTCCGGAGTCGAACACTCCCATATTGCACCGATGAGAACAAAGGCACGTACGCTTACGTCCGAGTGATTGAGTAACACTCCCCTGACGGCGATGCTTCGATTACCGTTAAGCGCTAGTTGCCAACGCACCCGATCTCAGTAAGCCGCCATGATACGGAAGGGCGGCCACATCCCTCCCATGGGTGACGGCACCGGTGCGGCGTGGCCAACGGGCTGACCTTCCACAGCGAGCACAAACTGCGGACTGGGTGATGCGTTGCGCACCGAGGAACTCGCGGGCATCGATCGGGTTCTCGAAGGACTGCAGGGCGAGCTGGACCCGCTGCCGGAGGAGCTGCATACCTCACGGAGGAAGCCATGTCGCTGCTGCGCCCGGTCGCATTCATGGGGTCGGTTTCCGGCTCCGAGCAGTGACATGCCTGCGGCGCCCTGGCCGTTGTTCTGTGTGGTGCAAAGATTTCTTCACTCAAGCAAGCTCAGAGCAGCTGGTTTAGGGCAAGCTGTACTCACAGAGAGTACCTCCCCGAAAGCGCCGACATAGCTTGCGTTTGCAGACCTATGGCGTGGACATGTTGTGTATAGTAGAAGAGCGGACCCGCCCCACACTCGTGGACCAGCGGGTCTTGCTGTTTAACAGAAAACTTTTCAGTCCCTAGATTTCTTGGGGCCCGAGATGACAATCTCGTGGCGCCAGGTAGTCTTCGTACCAGTCCCACGCGAACTTGTTGCCGTCATGTCGATTGAGGTGGGTGAAGACGACATACGCGACAAGATCGGCCATCTGCACCCACTGGGAACGTCGAGAATCGTGGAACATTGGGTCCTCAATGATGTATCGACTATCCAGTGGCAGGGAACGATGCGCATTGAAGTAAGTCGGGTCGGACCCGTCGCCATCCATGCTGAGGAAGGCATAGGTATCGTCTGCCCGGTGCTCATCGTTTAGCTGTCGCAGAAGTTCTTCGTACACCTTGCCGCGCTCCAGGGAGTACTCCCGCCCTTTAGCATTTGTCCGACGGTACACCGATCCGATCCGGATATCGTCGCAGTCCCTGAGAACGGTAAGGCAGTCACGGGCAATGGCCCGCCCCAAGGTCTTCCACTCCGTCCGGCTGGCATGGTCGCGGGTAGAGACACGGTCTCGGCCATTGATGAACTTGGTGGCATGAAGTTCCTCGGCAGGAGGGACGGCGTGCTCTCGGTAGAGTGACTTCCGAAGCTCGAGGATAGCCCTCAACGCGTAACGCCAGCGCTCGGGCGAACACTCGATCCATCCGTAAACGATCAGGCCACTGTCAACTGATCCGGAGTCGTCGATGTAAATGAGACGGGAAATGGTCATCGGGCCGAGACCTCCTTGGTGTTCTTTGTGGAAGTTTTGGCGATCCGACTCTGGAGTTCGCCGGCTGCGCGCTTCCTGAGAGCCACGCGTGCCTCGTACCCGAAATCTCCCGTAAGGGAGTACCACATGCGAACCGTCCAGCCCGTCGGGGATAGAGGGGCTTTGAGCTTTTCGATCCGCCGGTGTAGTAGCCCGATTGTCTGGAGTTCTTTCAGCCCCTTCTTTACGGTTTGCGGTTTTAGCCCGTACCACTCATCGCAGTTTTCGTAAGTCAGCCATGTTTCCGCCTTCGCATTTGTCTCTTTGGCGACGATCAACAGCATTGCCAAAGCCGGAAGGCTGAGATGGGCAAAGTGCTCGTCAAGCCAAAAGCTGTCCGGAAGTACAAAGTAGGCGTTCCAGCGGTCGGTTCGCCCGCGGGGCGGATCATATGGAACCGCTGCATCCTCCCTCCGAGGAACGACCCGCAGCAGACGTTCCTCACGTTTCTTCTCGACGAGTCCCAGGTCTGCTAGGTCCCCCCAAGCCCGAGAGAGCGACGAGGCAGTCCAAGTCAGCCCCTTACTGGTCGTTAGAGCCCTGATCCAGACATCCCCTTGCAGGGGATCGCGACGTTCGGCGAGCCAAGGCCAGCTGGCCAGGAGCAGCATGTAAAGAACGAGGGCACGATGCTTGCGCTGGCTAACCATGCGGGAAAGAGTGGACGCGCGGGGGGCGCCTGTGTCGGGCAATTGCACGAGTACATGCCGGATCTGGGCATACCCTCGCGCAGAAAGTCGAAGCATTTCCATACGAGTTTCGCTAGGCGAGACTGCCCCGTTGTCTGTTTGCATAGGACGATACTCCCACATTAAGCAGCGATCGTTCTCAAGAAACGCTGTCTGCCGTTTGCCGTTTCGCACCAGATAATGCGATACGCCTGCGATACGCCCATTCGATACTCAATGCGACACACGATTCGATACACCGTTAAGGCCGATTTCCGAACCCACGCGGGGACAGCGCATCAGTTCGGACCTTGCTTGCGATGTGAAAAGTCCGCTATACCACTTCATGGGTTTTCAGTACTGGAGATCGCGGGCTGGCAGGAGACGGACCCCAAGCAGAACGCCGTGGACCTGGTGCCGCCGGGCTCCGTGCCGGAAACCGGCTGGAGAGAGGTCCTCGAGGGTCAGGGCGACAGCGGGCGGATAGTTGCCTCATTTGCGAGGACTAGACGGCGCTGCGGCGGATGGCGCCGTTCGACGTCCTGGTCAACGATGCCGACCGCAAGGGCGACCACGCCCTGGCCATGGCCGACGGGCATCGGTACGGCATGGACCACGGGCTCACCTTCCACAGTGACCACAAGCTGCGGACGGTGCTGTGGGGCTGGATCGGCGAGGCGTTAGGCACCGAGGAACGCGCGGGCGACGACCGTGTTCACGAAGGACTGCAGGGTAAGCTGGGCCGGAATCTGGCGGACCTGCTCACTGCCAAGGAAATCTTCGCTCGCCGTGGGCTGCGCCTGGAACGGCGGATTCCAGCTCCGAGCGGCGAAATGCCCGCGGCACCCTGGCCGCTGTTCTAATTCAGTTTGCCCCGGGCCCACCATTCGGCAATCGCGGTTGCATCCTGATCCAGTCTGCGAATCCGGCGTTGTGGTTCTCGAGCATCAGACTCAAGCGCATCCGATAGACGTAACACAGATCCCCGACGTATTCCGGGCGGCTACCGGGCTGCCTGACTGGCGAGGATGCTTGTATCCGGAATGGGTCGCAATCAACCATCTTCGACGTCTATCTCGCACTGGTCAGTTGTCGGGCGAATCAGAAAGATCTCCTTGTAGACCAAGTCCCTTCGGGTTTGAGTAGTTCACCCCGCTCATCGACGCGGGAGCCTTGATAAATTGTCACCTCACAAAGTCACTCTTATCACGCATGACTCCTTGGAGTGGCATCAAATGATAGGTCTCTTGCCATTCGCCCTTGAGCTCGGCATCCACAACTGTCCCATCCTCAACCTGAGCAGATATTGGGAAGACGGTTGCACCCTCCTGCATTGATAGCGCGCCACTCCGTAACTCCTGCACTGGATCCAAGGCTCCTTGAGCGAGAGTTACTGCAACTTTCACCGCTTTGCGATTACCCCAATCGCTCGCAACCCAATAGTGTTGGTCCTGCGAGATAAAGATTATGTAATACGTACTCGTGCTGATATCCGGGTGGCGGGCATCCCTCTGATCCTGAATGCACAGGATTTGAGTGTCGTACCATCGGGAGAAGGTCTCATCCCACTGAACTTCGTTTCGGTCCCTCTCGATCTCTCGCACGGCTCGTGTGTATCTGTCACGCCTCCTGAGGCCCTCAGACCCCAGCATGGTTAGGGCAGTCCGGGAATACTTCCTCAGGTTTCCGCTGTGCGTCACTCGATCACCTAGGAACGTCACGAGAGCGTTCAGGGCGTCGATCGATTTCTGAGCCTGTTCCATCGATGGCCTGTAGCCGGCGTGGACGACTCGATGGCGAATGGAAGCTATGTCTTTGTTCCAATCGTGGATTGCACCAGGTTTGGTGGTGTCCCAGTTTCCGCCCAGCTTTGAAGGTAGGACGGTCTTTATCCTCGTATCAAGGCTTGGCACCCACGTATCAGCGCTCGTTTCAGGAGTGAGGCATTCTTCCCATTGGAGGTGGGCCAGCAGCACATTGATGAGCGATTCGGCCGCGACCGACATCATGACCACACACTCTCTTGTGTTGCCCTGTCGCAGGGCAACAGTTCCCTGCCGGTAGAGGTCCAGGTATCGAGTCAGGGGCGACCTGGTAGTGACCCCCTTGCTCACCTTATTCATCTCATCTTCGCCCAGATCGTTCATCACTCCGATCCGGCTCGGCAAGTTCCCAGTGAGAAAAGTCTTCGGCTCAACTTGAGCATTCTCGCTCAGCTCATTCATGGTTCGCAGCGAGACCAAAAAGACCGGTGACAACATCTCGCGCACTACCAAAGTCACCGCTTCACGCGTGGCTCCATAATAGGCCAACTGGAAAGATCGGACTGCCTCCAACGCGGTATCCAGTGCTTTGTTAACAATTTCATCGGTGACTGAAGCTTTATCCCTAATTCTAAATGATTCCCGCTCGCTACCAATCGCAATATCTAAAGTGACTGAGTCCAAGGATACAGAGACCTCGGCCACCGAGCTGAAGAAATTGCATTCTTCGGCATCTTTTTCTGGCGTTTCTTGTTTGAGAGGCACCATTGGTGTGAAAGTCTCGAACATTTTTGTCAGTAACGGCAGGTCGGAGGCTTCATCCAAACTAACGGCGTGTCTGCGGAACACTATAGAGGAACTGAGCAGGGCGGCTCCGACCAGGTTCAAGTATTTGGAGTTGCTTCGCTCCTCATCAGTACGTGGAGGTACGTCCTCGAACGACCGCAACCACTTGCTCACGTCGGCGCCCAAGGGCCTGTATGTGGGGAAGTAGGAATTTTCTGGGAAGCGGAGAAACTCGGGTAATAGTATGAAGAATGTAGCCACGATGTCATCAGAGTCGATGAGCAAATCGGGGCCGTTGCTCTCTACCTTTTGCCACTGCCTGGTCATGGGCCCCATCCTAGGCCCACACAGAACAGGAAGTGATTTTGTGCGCACATCCGCCGCCGGACCTCGACTAGCTTCCGTTCGTCCTATTGGTAGCTACTGGTCGTTGCGAGGGCTGCGGTTATCCGCGAGGTGAGAACGTGGGCATGAAGACGTTGGTGCCAGTCCTTCTCGAGCAGGTACCCTGCCATGTCGAGGTGCTTGCGTTCCTGGGGGAGGGAAGTCGCCTCACCCTTACACGTAGCCCGCGACAGCTTCCTCGGATTTCTTGCCGGCGACTGCAGCTTATTCGGTTCAAAGGCTCCAGGGAGGCAGTGCGTTGTCGACGGGTGAGCTGCCAGACGTTTGCGTTCGCGCTCCCCAACCATAATGGTGTAGAGGACGATACATACCCAACCAGCGACAAGTCGGCATAGCGTGCGCCGAGCCAGTCCCGTAAACACCGCCCCGCCGGATGACCGGACCTGCACCGATCACGGACCCACCGGCACAAACACGGAACGACCCGGTTTACTCCAGTCCCGGGCAGCAGTGCGCGACGGGGACACCCTAGTGATCACCAAACCTGACCTCTTCACCCCGTACCCGTCCGCCGACTATTGTTCAACGCTGGCCGAGGCGCCAACAGCCGACTCCGCGGCAAGCAACCCAACTCTCCAAGAGCCAGGAAGCCCACCAGGTCTCCCTGTACGAGGGAGAACAGAACAGCGCCGCGGGCCTCCAGTACGCTGCACCGCATTGTCCCCCGCATATTGCAATTCGTACTTACAGAAGAAATCTCAATGCCCGCACCCATCCCATCCACTGCTTTGAGGGCGTATACCCTGCATCGCGGAGGGCACAACCGTGTGAGGGTGAATAAGGGGTGAGGCTGCTGCTTCTGTTAACCCTTGGCAAACATGACATCGCGGCTAAAACCATCCCTCCGCCAGCATGATTTCTGCCGACTCGGACTGCATTCATGTTTCTACGGAAACATGACGTAGGAGTTTGTACTAAATTTACACGGTGGTTCCAAGTCGGAATCGTCTCGCTCCCCGCTATGGAGGTATATTTTGACACCCGTCCCGTCACGCCGGTTAACAGCCGAATTCTCCGATCGCGAAAGTGCCGCTAGGTGGACCGCCAAGAGCCTCTCTAATGGGCAGCTTGCAGGTCAGGGCCTGAACAGTCTCATAACACTGGTCACTGAATATCACGCGTTAGAAGATGCGGATATCTACATGAATACAATGCACCTGGAGTACGAAGTACACGAGAATAACCAATTGGAAATCTCTCCTCTCGAGCAGCAACTAGTGGAACTCCGATTCACAGTCCGGTGCAGTTCGGCAGCGCGTTTCCTAGAAGGAATAGATGGAGTGCATATCTCCGGCAGCGATGCCAGCACATGGACACTCCGGAAGTCCTACTGGGTGAGTGCGAGCGAGTATGAACCCGAGACTCTTGCTGATTATCGAAGCCGGTGGGATAAAGAGATTGCAGAGGCAGTGAGACTACACGACGGATGGGTTGCGGAACATCACGCGAGGATGAAGCAAGATGTTCGTAAGATTATTGAAACTAGACAGCAAATAGCATTGTCAATAAATCAGGATGCTCAGAGTCTCAACATTCCGCTGACCCCTTCACCAACAGCCGTAAATATTCCGGTCAAACCGAAGACTCTCCATTTAGTTGAAGTGGAAGCCCGGGCTGGCACAGGTGAGACTCCG
Source organism: Arthrobacter jiangjiafuii (assembly GCF_018622995.1). NCBI lineage: Bacteria > Bacillati > Actinomycetota > Actinomycetes > Micrococcales > Micrococcaceae > Arthrobacter > Arthrobacter jiangjiafuii. Next base: position 255,104 of record NZ_CP076022.1, on the reverse strand, counting down.
CGCAAACTGGCTGACGAAATCGCCAACCAACTTGTAGAGACTCTTCGTTCTTTCGCTGCCGCCCTCGAACGACAGCACAAAGTATCAGCGCACCTGCTTCGGGAAGGTGAAGAGTCGCTTCGCGACATCTTATTATTCATTCTCAATGCACAGTGGCAGGGCCAAGTCACAGGGGAAACCTTTGTAGGCAATGGAAAGACTGATCTACTCTTTAGATACAAGGATGTTAATGCATTTATCGGTGAGTGCAAGATTTGGGCAGGCTCTCACCTGTTTAGCGAAGCCATTGACCAACTATTGGGGTACACCGTCTGGAGTGACACTAGAGCCGGACTAATTCTGTTTATTCGAGGCATAAAGGATGTTCAAGGTATTGTAAAGAAAGCTGAAGACTGCATAGTCGGACATCAGAACTTTATATGTAAAGACATTTCTAAGAACGAGTATGTTGTCCACTCCAAACACGATCCTAAAAAGCACATCAGAGTTTCCCTCATACCCGTACACATTCCCAGCAATAACCCTCTCCCTGTCGGGTTGTGACTACAGCTACCGCTGAGTGCCCATTAGGCGTCGACGCAGGCGAATCGATCAGCGGGCTAGCCGGGCACCCATTGAAGTATTTTGAGTGTTCGAAAAACTTCTAATTGAAGTTACAGCTAATGTCCTCGATATTCACCGTCGCCCTGAATCGACAACCGGTCGCCCGGGGCGCTCCCGAACTTCGGTGATATGAAGTTTGTACGGCAACGGGCATGTGGGACCACCCGAACTCGAATGGAACTCGGGCAATCGATACAATCTCCGATGGATGCAACCCGAGATGTTGAGGGGCGGGAAGCCGGTCAAACGCCGATAACGCATGACAACTAGCCGAGTGCTCGTCTAGGTCGTTGGGAGCCGTCTGGACCCTCGATACTTCCTGGCTAGGCTAAGGGCTTGGACCCTGGATGAATCCGTGCAACTGCCATTACCGAGGTACAGGACTTTACTGAGGCGCCCGTTTCATAACCCTCGCCGCGCACGCGCCCCCTCAGCCGCGCCCTCCCTCCCTCCAAATGCCGGGTTCCGGCCCTCCGACAGCTAAAATCGACAAGGCCCGTTTGTCCTGTTCCCTGGCCGGAAAGCGCAGTATGTCCTTCATCGAAAACACGGTTGCCCGCTGGGCGGAACTGCAGCGGCTCCAAGCCACTCCGGGCTGGAAACTCACCACGGCCAACCCCTGGGTGCTGGCCCTGTTCCGGGAGGCCTTCGGGCGCACCCGGCCGCGGATTCCGCTCGAGGAATTCCACAAAATGACCGACGGGTTCCTGCGCCAGCTGCGGATCTCCGGCGTCAGCCTGCGCGAGGACTGGACCGGCAAGAACTACGCCGATGACTGGGTCACCCGCCGCTTCCTGGCCCGCCCCCGCGTGGACGGCCGCTTCGTCTACGAACTCACCGAATCCTCCGTGCGCTTCCTGTCCTATCTGGACGGCAACACCTCGGACAAGACCAGCCTGAACTCCTCCCGGCTGGCCACTCTGCTCTCCCGAGTGGAAAACCTGGCCCACGAAACCAACCCGGACCCCGCTGCGCGCATCGCCGTCCTTAAAGAAGAGGTCGCGCGCCGCGAGGAGATGATCCGCGCTCTCGAAGCCGGCGACGCCCCGGCCCCGGTGGACGGCGACACCGCCGTCGAAGCCGCGCAGGACATCCTGGACCTCGCCGCCGCGCTGCCCGCCGATTTCAAGCGGATGCGCGACGGGCTGGAGAAGATGCTGCATGCCCTGCGCCAGGAAATGGTGGAATCCAACGCCGCCAAGGGCCTGACCATGGGCGAAATCCTCGAGGCGGACCGCAAGCTGCGCAACACCAGCGAAGGCCGCACGTACGAGGGCTTCACCGCGTTCCTGAACGACGCCGACCAGCAGGACCGCTTCCGGCACGCCATCGCCGAGGTGCTGGAACGGGACTTCGCCGAGGACATGCCCGCCGAAGACCGGCAGGGCCTGCACCGGCTGATCAGCGACATGCGCGCCCAGGCCACCGAAATCCACCGCATCTACGGCCGGCTCTCCGAGTCCATGCACACCTACGTGCAGAGCGACGAGTACCGCGAATCGGTCCAGCTGCGCCAGCTGATCCGCACCGCCGAGACCGCCATCCACAAGGCACCGCGCAGCCGCCGCCGCACTGCCGTCGTCCCGGCACCGCTGCTGCACGGCGCCGCCTTCGAATCCCTGGGCATGGTGCACCTGTTCAACCCCGAAGACCACGCGCCGCCGCCCAAGCTGCCGGCACCGCCGTCGTTCTCCGAAGCGGACATCCACCGCTCCATCCGCACACCCAAGGCCAACCGCCGGGCCCTGCGCGACGCCGTCACCCGGGCCGCCGCCGCCAGCGGAACCGCGACGGTGGGCGAGGTCTTCGCCCAGCTCGCCCCGGAGGACCGGCACCTGAACAGCATCCGCGCCCTGCTCTCGGCCGCGCTCGAGGCCGGCGCGGAGGACTTCTCCCCCGCCTCCAACGGCGGCAGCACCCCCACCGGGCTGGCCACCCGCCCCGAATCCATCACCTTCACCCAGATCGACGGCAGCGAGCGCACCGCGCTGCTGCCCGCCGTCGCCGTCGCGAAAGCCCCCCAGCCATGAGTGAAACCAGCGCATTCCCGGACTCCCCCGCCACGGAGACGGACGAGACCTACCCGGAAAACACGTACGGAGACGCACCCGCACCCCGGGACGTCCTCGTGGACGGACCCGAACTGTTCCCCGGCGACACCGGAACCCTGCCGCTGAAACTGCGCCAAGCCCTGATCCGGCTGCTGCGCGGCCCGTACCTGGACGCCGCCAGCTCCGACAACGTCTACAACACGGTGGTGGACAACCAGGACGAGCTGCGCACCCGGCTCAGCGAACTGTTCCTGACCCTGGTCATCGACGAGGACCGCAAGGTCGCCCTGCTGCGCCCGGTGGACATGCCCGAACCGCACACCGCAGTGCTGCAGCGCCAGCGCGAAATGACCCGCGAGGAAACCCTGCTGCTGCTGCGCATGCGCCTGCTGCTGGACCGGCACACCGGCACCGGCAACGACGCCGTGATTGCCCGCACCGACATCGTCGAAATCATCGAAGGCTACGTCGATCCCGGCCAGCGCGACGCCAAGCAGGTCGAAGACCTCGCCGACGCCGCCATCCGCAAGCTGGTGCAGGAACGGCGGCTGCTGCTGCCCACCGAGGTCGACAACGTCTGGGTCATTTCCGGCGCCCTGCCGCTGGCCCTGCCGTACGAGCACATCGGCGACATTGTCACCTTCATGCAGGCCCTGACGGACGCCGCCGGCGAACAGCCCGAACTGCCCGACCCCGAACTGCCGGAACCGGCCACAGCCAACGACGGCGAGGACATCGCGTGAGCATCGAAACCACCCTTCCCATGGGCGACCTGATCAACCCCGGCCAGAACCGGCTCTCCTCCGTACAGATCGTGAACTGGGGAACGTTCGACGGCGCGCACACCATCTACGTGGACCGCGCCGGAACCCTGCTCACCGGTGACTCCGGCGTGGGCAAGTCCACCATCTTCGACGCCATGCTCCAGGTCATGGATGCCCGGCCGAAAATGAACGAGGCGGCGCAGAACAACGGCGGGTCCCTGGCCGAGGAAAAGCGCACCGCGTTCTCCTACATGCGCGGCCGGCTGGGCACCCAGGGCTCCGGCAACGGCACAGGGCCCGACGACGGCGGCACAGCGGGTGCCGACGGCACCGCCTACCAGCGCCCCGGCGCCACCTGGTCCGCCGTCTGCCTGACCTTCGACAACGGACTGGGGCAGATCACCTCGCTGTCCGTGCTGATGGACCTGCCTGCCAACGGCACCGAACACCACGTGGGCCGCTTCTACGCGGTGCATAACCGGCCGCTGGATATCCGCGCCCTGGAAACCGAGATGCGCGGCCGCTTCACCAAGGGCAGCCTCGAGGCGCTGCTGCCCGGCGCCGGGATCTACGATTCGCACAAGGCCTTCGCCGAACGCTTCCGCACCGCCCTGGGTGTGGAGGATGAGAAGGCCTTCGGCCTGCTGCGCATCCTGCAGACCGGCAAGGGCCTGGGCGGGACGGTCAACGACTTCTTCCGCACCAACGTGCTGGACACGCCCAAGACCCTGGCCGCCGCCGATGAGGCGGTGGAGGACTTCAGCCACCTGCGCAGCATCCGCCGGCAGCTCGAACGCGCCCGCCAGCAGCGCGACCACCTGGCCGACGTCCCGGACCTGCACCGGCTCTTCACCAGCACCGACGCCGAGCTGCGGCACAACCGCGCCCTCGCCAAGGACGGCCTGCCCGCGTACCGGCAGCGCCTCACGCTGGCGAGCCACGAGCGCGACGTCGCCCGGTTCACCGCCGCGGCCGACGCCGGAACCCGGGACCTGGCCGCCGCGGAAAGCCGCCGCTCGGACCTGAAGAAGAAGATGGACGCCCTGGCTGCCCGGTACAGCGCGGAGGGCGGCGGCACCATCGCCACGCTCGAGCGTGAACTGGCCGCCGCCGTCGTGCAGCTGAACTCCCGCGTGGCGCTGGAGGAAACCGCCCGCGGCGAGCTGGCTGCCGCCGGGATCGACGTCGACTTCTCCCCCGCCGGGCTGGTCACCGCCCGCAGCCGCGCCGCCGAGCTGGTGAAGTCCCTGACCCTGGAGGTGGAGGCCGCCCGCGAACGCAGTTCCGATGCGCACGGCCAGGCCTGGCAGCTCAAGGGCGCCATCGCCAAGCTGGAAAACGACATTGGCTCCTTCCGCCGCCGCACCTCCAACATCCGCCAGGATTCCCTGGACCAGCGCGCCCGGATCTGCGCGGCCACCGGCCTGGACGAGGCGGACCTGCCGTTCGCCGCGGAACTGATCGATCTGGAACCGGAGCAGCAGCAGTGGCGGCCCGCCGCCGAGCGCACGCTGCGCTCCCTCGCCACCGCCCTGCTGGTGCCCGGCGAGCACATGCGCGCGGTCACCCGCTACCTTTCCGAGACCAACCTCAACGGTTTCCTGCGCTGCATCGACGTCAGCGTTCCGGTGGACGGGCCGTCCGAGCCGGGTCCGCGGGACCTGATCACCAAGCTCGTCACCCAGGATTCCGAAATGGGCCGCTGGGTGGCCCGCAAGATCACCGCGCACTATGACTTTGTCTGTGTGGAGGATCCGGACGAGCTCGCCGGGCTCTCCCGCGGCGTGAGCCTGGGCGGCGCGGTCAAGCGCAACTCCTCCACCACGGAGAAGGATGACCGGCACGCGAAGGCCTCGGACAACGTCCTGGGCTTTGACAACAAGGACACCGTGGCCGCGCTCGGCAACGAGCTGCTGGCCCTGCGGGACCGCTACAGCGAGGCGGATTCCCGCTCCCAGGCGCAGGCGCAGACGCAGGCCGAGCTGGTCAGCCGGCTCGCCGCCGTCCGCCGGGTCGCCGCAGACGCGCGCTCCTTCGAGGAGCTCTCCGCTTCAGCGCAGCGCGACGCCGTTGCTGCCGCCACCGACGCACTGGATTCCGCCCGGGACGCCAATACCGACCTGGAGCAGATCCGTTTCGAGCTGGACACCGCCGAACTGGACCACACCGCGTCGATCGAGAAGATCGGCGTGCTCAAGGGCGACCTGGCCCGCATCAGGGAACAGCTCGCCGGTGCCACCGAGCGCCGGGACACTCTGGCCGCCAAGGCGCTGGGCATTCTGGATGCCGGGTTGCAGGAGGCGCTGGAGGAACTCTTCGCCCCCTTCGGCGAGATCACCGACGTCGTGCGCCTGCAGGAGGCCGCAGCGGAAGTGGAGCGCAGCCTGATCACCGAGGGCGCCCGGCTGGAAAAGACGCTGCTGGAAACCAAGAACCGGCTCGAGCGGACCTTCGAGACGTTCACCGACAAGTGGGGGTCGGACTTCGGCACCTCGGTGGACGCCGCCGGCGCCTACGCCGAGCGGTTCGAGAGCATCATCTCCGAGGGCCTGCCGCAGCACGAAACCGAGTTCCGGGAATACTTCAACAACCGCACCTACGAGCGGTTCAGCGACCTGCTCGCGCTGCTGGACGAGGAACGGCGCAGCATCTCCTCACGCCTGCTGCCGCTGAATTCGGTGCTGCAGCGGGTGGAATACCATGTGGACAGCCACCTGGAGATCGAGGTCAAGACCACGGTTCCCGACGCCGCGCACAAGTTCCGCACCGAGCTGAAGAACGCGCTGCCGATGATGGGGATGCGGCAGAACAAGGCGGACATGGACGCCCGCTACTCAGCGCTCGAGGCGCTGGTGGACCGGCTGAAGGATCCGGAGGAGCGCCGCTGGCGGGCCGAGGTCCTGGATGTCCGCTCGCACGTGACCATCACCTGCACGCACCGCCTCGCCAACGGCCAGGCGTACACCAACCTGCAGGCGTCGCTGATGTCCGGCGGCGAGGGCCAGCGGTTCACCGCGTTCATCATGGCCTCGGCGCTGGCCTACCAGCTGGGCATCGTGTCCCAGGGCTTCAGCACCTACGGCACGGTGATGATGGATGAGGCGTTTGTGAAGTCGTCCCTGTCCTTCGCCGAGGCGTCCATCAACGCCCTGCACGAGTTCGGCTTCCAGCTGCTGCTCGCGGCTCCCGAGGACAAGGTGGACCTGTCCCGCTTCCTGGGCTCGGTCACCGAAATCCTGCGCGACGACGCCGTCAACCGCTCCGGTGTGCTGGAACGGGAGATCCGCCGCGGCTCCGTCTCGCAGCCGGTGAACATCCTGCTGCGCTAATCAGGTGTGGCGCGGCGGCGCTCCGGGCTGTTGACTGGTGGGGTGCTAAAAATCCTGGAGACCTGGCGCCGCCAGCTGGTCGGTACGTTCAGCAACAATGCCACCGAGATTCCGCAGTGGGAGCTGGACCTGGCCAAGGGCGACGACGTCGGGCACTTCGGCCCGGAGTCCGCCGTCTGGGCGGTGCACGGGTCCATGACCCCGATCATCGCCGGCATCCGTGCCCTGCTGCTGCAGGCCCTGCATCCGGGGGCGATGGCCGGGGTCCACGACTTCTCCGACTACAAGGCCGATCCGCTGGGCCGGCTGGCCGGAACCATTCGCTGGATCTTCACCGTCACCTACGGGGACACGGGGGCGGCGCGTTCCGGGTCGGAGTGGGTGCTGCGCCTGCATGAGCGCGTCCACGGGACCTATGAGGATGCCGCCGGCGTCGAACGCCCCTACTCGGCGAATGATCCGGAGATCGCCCGCTGGGTGCATCTGGCGTTCACCGACGCGTTCCTGAGTTCGCATCAGCGCTTCGGCGGTCCGATTCCGGGCGGGCCCGACGCCTACGTTGCCGAGTGGGCGGTGGCCGGTGAGCTGATGCGCATCGCCGATCCGCCGCGCTCGGAGGCGGAGCTGCGCGCCCAGATGGCAGCGTACGACGGCGAGCTGCGGCACAGCGAGTACGTCGCCGAGGCGGTGCGCTTCCTCCGCCGTCCGCCGCTGCCGCGCTCCCAGCTGCCCGGATACCGGATCCTGTTTGCCGGCGCGGTGGCCTCGCTGGAGCCGCGGCACCGCGAGCTGCTTGGGCTGAAGGCGCCGCATCTGGGACCGGTCCCGGTGCCGATGAGGTTTCCCGTGAAACTGGTGCTCGGCGTCATCCGGCTGGGGCTGGGGCCGATGGGTCCGAGTGAGAAGTCCGCCCGGGCGCGGATCGCCCGGCTGGCCGCTGCCACTGGCTAGTGTGGGGGCACGGCGGCCGGCCACCCGCCCGCTGCCCGGCCCGTTGCGCCGGCCACATACCCGCTGGACGAAGATCACGCGGCACACCGCTTCCAGTCCCCCGGAACCCGGTGAAACCATTAAAAGGAAAGCCAACTGCACACCAGTACCTGGTGCGTGCCGCCGCGCGCGCCTCAAGCACTTCCGAAAGGAGACTATGCGCAGGGTTGTACCCTCACTGCTCATCGCCGGCCTGCTTGTTGGCGGCGGCGTGGTTTCCTGCGGGACGTCGTCGGACTCCCCAGCACCCTCCCCAACGCCGGAAACCACAGCCAGCGCTCCGGCGGCAACACCAATACCGGCCGACAGCCTGGAAAAGGTGGCTCCCGCTGACGCGCGGGCCATCACCGACCCCGCAGATCCCCAGGCGACGCTGGTTCTGTTCACTGATTACCAGTGCCCATACTGCGCCAAGATGGATACCTTGATCCAGCAGGCCAAGAACGACTACGGCGACTCCGTCCGCATCGTCGTCCGGAACTATCCCCTCCCCAAGCACCAGAACGCCGGGACATCGGCCCGGGCGGTGGAGGCAGCCGCTGAACAGGGGAAGCTGGAAGAGATGGCCGCAGCCGTCTTCGAGCATCAGCAGGACTGGAAGAACCAGGAGGACGTGGAAGACCTCTTTGTCTCCTACGCCGGTGACCTGGGCCTGGATACGGAGCAGTTCCGCGCCGACTACAACTCCGATGCAATCAAGGACCGGGTGGCCAGGGACCTGCAGGACTCCCAGGACCTCCAGCTGCCGGGCACTCCTTCACTGGTGCTCGACAACCAGGTGCTCATGCTGGACTCCATGGATTACAGCGCCATCCAGGAGCAGCTGGACCATGCCCTGGGCTCCTGAGCCGCAGGGGAAATTCTTTCCCCCGAGGACGCCGGCACACCACACGTTCCACGCCCTCACCAATGTGATGGAAAGCATACTGACGATTGCCCCTTTTCCGCATAGTGCGGGGCTGATCGTGGGATAAAAAGAGTGGATGACTAACGAAGCCGGGCTTGCCCGCTCTGCCTGGCACCGCCTTTTCGGCGTACCCCTGATCATCTCCCTCGCCTTCACCGTGCTCATGGTGGTTGTGGCCTTCGCGGCCGACCTCCCGGTGCGGGATCCCGACGGTTTCCTCGGCCCGAGCTACGTGCGGCTTCCCCTGATCGTGCTCCTGATGATCGCGGCCGACGTCGCTCCCCGGGTTATGGTGCAGCGGCCGGGGCTGCGCGGGTTGGGTTCGGCTGTGGCCGGGGTGCTGCGCTCCCGGTGGGCGGGACCGCGCCTGGCGGTGGCTGCCGCAGGCCTGAGCACGTTCTATCTGGCGTACCTCTCCTACCGGAACCTCAAGAGTTTCCTGCCCTTCCTGCAGGACCACCTGACGGACTCCGTGTTGGAGAACTCGGACCGGTGGCTGGCGGGCGGCGCCTATCCGGCCGATCTGCTGCAGGGCCTGCTGGGCACCGGCATCAGCGCGGAGGTGCTGTCCGCCGTCTATATGCTCTACATGGTCTTTGTGCCGGCGTCGCTCGCAGCCGCACTGGTGTGGTCGGATAACCTGCAGCGCGGCGCCTGGTACGCCACAGCGCTGTCCTTCAACTGGATCCTGGGCACGGTCAGCTATTACGCCCTGCCCTCACTCGGCCCGATCTACGCCGAGCCGTCCCCCTTCGCGGACCTGCCGGAGACCGCCGTTTCGGGGCTACAGGACACCCTGTACGAGAACCGGGTGGAAGTCCTCGCCAATCCGTTTGCTACGGAGAACGTGCATGGCATTGCCGCCTTCGCGTCGCTGCATGTCTCAGTGGTCTTTACGGCAGCGCTCTTCGCGCACCTGACGCGGATGCCCAGCGTGGTGCGCTGGCTCCTCTGGGTCTATGTCGCCCTCACTGCGCTGGCCACCGTGTACTTCGGCTGGCACTACATCCTGGATGCAGTGGCGGGGCTGGCCATCGGCGCCGTGTCGATCTGGCTGGGCTCCCGGGCGACGGGCGTACGACGTCGGGCGGTTGCCGGGCCTGTTGCAGGGTCTGTGGATGAGCCGGAGCTGGTGGCCGCCGGGTCCTAGCGACGTACTCAGGCCAGGGACGCAACCAGTCTGGGCATCCGCTCGAGCCCGCGGCCGAGTCCGACGCCTTAACGAAACAAGCCCCACCGGCCGGATAAATCCGGCTGGTGGGGCTTGAGTGGCGGAGGATGGGGGATTTGAACCCCCGCGAGAGCCCGCAGAATCTAGGGAAATCCGCGAGATTCCGGGGATTTTTCAGCGACTAAACGCACTGGCGACACTCTCAAACGCTCTATTCGTTGACGGCGTCAACGAGGGTTTTCCGCCACGGCCCCTAATCCCGAGCCCCTATGTGACATCCATGCGTCATGTCTGATGCGGCGAATTAGGCGACTCCCGCCACAATTTCCCCCATCTGCCCTTTGGGTGTTGACAGGGTGTCATGACACCCTGTAGTGTCTTATCTATCGGAACAAGCCGAAGACGAAAGGCAAGAAAATGATCGCCGTAGAGAACCTCGAAGCCGGAATGATGATCCTCCTCGAAGGCCGCAAGAAAGCCGTAGAAGTTCTCATGGTCGACAACCACGCCAACCCGAACCGCTACCAGATCGGCCACTACGGTAAGGGATTCGCAGTCACCGGCATGGAAGCCGGAACCCTCGTCCAGCTGGTCGGCTAATGAGCGGGGCGGAAGCCCTCGCCATCGCGAGGGCCGCGGTCCCGTATTTTCGGGCACAATGGGAGGCCAACCCCAATTGGTACACACAATCCCGCCTGGACGACGCAGAGCGGGACCTGTCAACACGAGAGAAGCAATGAGCAAGGGAACCGCCCGGCGCACAGTCCGTATCGAAGACGAACTATGGGACGCCGCAAAGACCAAGGCTGAGGCCGAAGGAACGGACCTCTCCAACATCATTCGGGGCGCGCTCCGGGGCTACCTAGAAGAGCCCGCACAAGACTAGACGGCCCCCGCTTTCGAGTGGGGGCTTTTATGCGTTCACACCCGACGCACAATGCTCCTCCATCGACCTAAGGACGGTAGCAAGGAACGGGCACAGCTCCTGCTTGAGGGCCGCACATATCGGTTCAATGTCATTCAGCGTAAACGGCGCCTCATCCAGAAGACGCCGGGAGACATAACTCTGAGACATCCCGGCCTCCTCCGCTAAGCGTGCGCCGCTCATTCTCTCCCGCGCCATGGCAGCCCGAATCTCCGCTGATGTGGCGCGTGCTAATGGCCCAGGAGGCCCCTGTTTACCTGTAGGCATCCGCTGATAATACACATCCTTGGGGCTGATAGCCCATAAGGTTTCCGGCCTCATGTTGATTGCAAATCACACCCATAAATACAAGCCCCAAAGCCTGCTGATCTTTCTATGCAATATGGGGTAGGTTGCTAGGATGTAGGCGGCGCAGATCCTTTGGGGGGCGATGCACGCACCGGCCCGTCAGTGGCATATTGTATGGTCGGACGTATCGAACAAGTATTCGAACGATGGGGTCTCAATGGGGAATAGAAAAAATCCGCACCCAAAAAAGGTGCGGACTGTACGTGACCTGGCGCGTCTTGCTGATGAGATAGGCGTTCAGCCCTCTATTCTGCTGTGGCTCGAAAGCCTCACCCTCTGCGAGGTGAAAGGCATTACAGGCGCGCTTCGGCCTGCTGCATCAGTTCCTTTGCCGGCTTCCCCAGAACCTCAGCCATCTTAAAGAAGGTCTGCATGGGAATACTGCGGTGCCCCTTCATATAGCGGTTGAGGGTAGCCGGCGTAATCTCTACGGCCGCCGCGAAGTCCTGCTGGGTCATGTCGCGGGCAGCGAGCTCAACACGGAGTTGAGTGATGACTGCTGCTTCGAGGCGGTCGCCGTATGTGTTCATGTAGGGAACTTTAACTGGTTACGGTCACATGCACAACCAAGTGGATAAGCGGCTTATACGAGTGGGGCACAACACTCGGACAACACGCTTGTAATTTCAGGGGTTGCACTTATCCAATCGAGCAAGTACGCTCGCCGTATGAACAAGTCACCAGGGGCACCGCCGCCCACAGAAGATGCCCAGATCGCCCACAAGATCACCAACGCACTGATCATCCGCGGAGTCAGCATCAACCGCCTCGCAGATGAAACAGGAATCAGCTACCCCACACTCCGCCGAAGCTTGAAAGGCGGACGAAGTCTCAGCTTCAACGAATTCGGGCGCATCGCCCACGCACTAGAAGTCCAGCCGTCCCACCTCCTCCCCGACACACTCCGGGAGGTGGCAGCGTGAAACTGGCAGATGAAGACGAAAAGCTCATCACCTCAGCGGAACTAGCAGCCAGGTTCCAGGTCTCCACAGAAACCGTCCACCGCATGTGCCGCACAAACAAGTGGCCGCACGTCAAGGTCGGCAGGCTCTACCGGTTCACACAAGAGCAGTACGAAACCATCGTCACTCCCCCGGCACCCAAACAGCAGCCCCGCACGCAGCGCCAACGCATCACCCAGCTCCTCAGCTCAGTCTAAACACCGCACCACCCGCCGCAGCGAAACCGCCGGCAACCTCCGCCCGCCTCTAGGGCAAACATCCCCGCATCACCCCTTCTGTCTTTCGAGACTCAAGTTTCCTAGGGAGAACTCTGTGTTCCTCAGATTCGTAGACCGTGCCGCGCCGAAAAACGACATCCGCGACGCACTCCTATATACAGCCGAGCAAAACGGTGAGCCGCTATCGAAGGCCCGCGCCGACAAGCTGGCGAACAAGTTCAAGACCGGCCAGTTCGATCCCGACCTGGCCCGCTTCATCCAGTACTCCGATCCAGTAGGCGAGACAGCCGCCAAGAACGTAGACCGCGAACGAATGGAGATAGCCGCATGAGCACCCCGATGGCCCTCACTGATTTGGACTGGAGCCAAGACGCAGTAGCTACCATCCTCGGTCTGGCTCGCGCACAGTCCACGTTCTCCGCGGATGACCTGACCCGCGACATGAGGAAGCCGCCGCATCCCAATATGGCCGGCGCAGCATTCTCGGCAGCCCGCAAACTCGGCTACATCGAACCGACCGGATTCCGACTCTCCACGAACCCGACCCGCCGCCACGGCGTCATCCGCACATGGCAGGCAACCCCACTACTCGCAGCAATCGCCAGGAGGCAGCAATGAGCAACACCGACCTGATCGCAGAAGCCCGTCGCAACGCCCCGTTCAGTGAGGATGAGTCGCTGATTATGCGCCTCGTCAACGCGCTCGAAGCCAAGCCCACCATCGGCTACGTCGTTGTGAACAAGTACAACGTTCCCCTGATGGTCAACTTCCCCTCACGTGCAGCCGCAGAGGATTACGCACGTGAAAGCGGCGCACTCGTAAGCCAACACTTCCGCGTCGCTGAGATAACGGACCCGACCCGATGACCGGCCACACAGTCCAGGCACTCACACAGGCACTCATCGAAGCCGAAGCGGTACTCACGGTCGCGGAAGGTGGGACGGCATGAGCGCTGCCTCGATCTTGTGCGGCGAGTGCCTTGGTCACGGAGACGTGTTCATTTGGGGGGCAATCGGTATATCGAAGGTCTCCTGCAGCAGGTGTCAAGGTAGCGGCACTGTGCCGGCATCCCTGCCACACGAGGCCGCCCAGTGACCGACCGCCACCTTGAACCGCCCGAGCCCCGCGATTACGACGCAGAAGACGCAGAAGCGGACACCCGATACAACGACGACGCCGACGCATGGCGCAAAGGAGAATGACATGAAGCACGCAAACCCGACCATCTGGCCCGCCGTAGAGAAGACGGAGCCGGCGCACAGTCTGGGATGGACGGCGAGTTCAATCTTCGCTGACCAGTGGCCGAGCCTCGCCGCACTGTGGCCCGAAGCTTGCACACCCTGCCCACACACCCCCGGCAAGCACGCCAAGCCGTTCGGCAAGCATCACCCCGCCACAACCGTCGCGCCGAACCTGGACGTGGCGGCATGAAAATCTATCTGATCTGGGCCGTCGTGGAGAACGAAAACGATGCCCCGTGGCTGGTGGCGGCATGGGATGAGTACTGCATGGACAGCAACTCTGAGGGGTGGATGGAAGAACTCGCCAAGGCACGCAGCGAGTACGGCGCAGGAAACATCCGAGTCACCACCACCCTTGCGGTGGACTACGACAAGGTTGTCCGGGCGTTTGAACCTGCGGACGTAACGCCGGATGTGATCGAGACATGACCGGCTGGAACCTCGTCACGGTCATGCAATCCCCGAGCGTGAACCTGCCGGATGAAGTCACCGGCCCCGCTCGCACAGTCCTCCTGCAAATGGGCTGGACACCACCACCCGAAGCATCCGAAACCCAAGACCCCACTGAGGGTCTTTTTTTCTGCCCCGAGGAGACCACGTGAACAGCACCGACCGACTGACCCGCGCACAAGTTGACCTCGCCGTCCGCCACCTCACCGGCCGGTTCTACGACGAACATGGCGCAGGCGACGACGCCGACGACGAACAGTTCAAGGACTTCGCACGCAAACTCGCCTGGCAGATCAGCGGCGACAACACGCCGAACTTCCGCGCACACCTGCTGGAGATGCTGCAGGCCTTCCGCAACTTCGATGGCATCGGCATGGGCGACCTGCCGCTGTCCATGCTCCGTGATTGCGAATCCGACCTGAACGAATCCACGACCAAGGCCATCGGCGCCGCGGGTCTGCCCGGCGGATACATCAACCGCTACGTCGGCAAGCAGCCCGCGAACTACCCCGTCCACGCCGCCCGCTTCAACGCAATGGCCCAAGCAGGAAGGGTCAACCGATGATCCCCGACAGTGTCGTCCTCCTCATGCTCGCCGCAACCATCCTCCTCGCCCCCATCTACTACGGGCGAACCACAACCACGAAAGAAGAGAACGAATGAGCGACTACATATACAAGAACAGCACGGACAGGCTGGAGATTAACTCGGCAGCAATGCGTGAAGACGAGTGCTTCATGGCGGTCATAGAGAAGGGGACTTCGGCCGGCATCTTCATCCCGAATGCCGACGTTCCGACCGTGGCCCTCGAACTCCTCAACGCCGCCGGACAGGAAAGCGTCCTCGTGCCGAAAGCGTACGAGGAAGTGGAGCAGTTGGGTGATGAGATCACCTGCGGCAGTGGCCCCGAAGCTGCACACGCCAGGATGGCGATGAATCCGAACTGGCTACGCAATGGCGCGGCGAACATGATCGCCCTTGCCGAGTACATCGAATCTGCCGCCACCCGGGAAGCTGCCGAGAAGGCCGAAGCTGAGGCCGCAGAGAAGAAGCTGCAGGAGCGACGGGATGCACTCTTGCGGGACTTTAGGGCGGGCGGAGCCTGGGATTACACATCCGAACTCGCACAGCTGGCCATTGACCGCATCATCGAACTCGAAGACAAGCTGGCCTCCCGTGATTGATCCCGCCCTGCTCGACGTCGAGTGCCCGCTGTGTGATGCCGGACCCCTGGAGCCATGCACGGTCGGTGGTCGCTTCATGGAATCCACGGTGCACCTGCCGCGACGTGTTCGCGCTGACGTGCCGCTGGTTGCCGAGGAACCCGAACCACCAACACCCCGGCAACCAAGGACACGCAAGACACCAAGACCACCCAAGCCGCGCAAGACCCGCACCACCCGCCCACGCCAACCCCTCACGCACTGCCGCCGAGGACACGAATACAACGAGACGAACACCTACCACCACGCCAGCGGAACCAGGCGATGCCGGACCTGCGACACCGACGCCAAACGCCGAATCAGGGAAGCCAACGGTGCAACACCACGCGGCCCACTAACCCACTGCAAACACGGCCACGAATACACGGCCGACAACACAGCCACACAAGCGAACGGCACGCGCATCTGCCGCACCTGCAAACGCGCACGAGAAAACCGCGCCAACAAGAAAAGGAGAGCCAAGGTATGAGCAACGCACTGGAAGAAATCAAGATACGAGTGGCCGACTGCCAGACGTACCACTTCGGAATGGGGGTAGCAGACAAGCTCGCCCACGAAGACGCCCCCAAGCTGATCGCCGCACTGGAAGCGGTGGAGTCCGTTATTGCCGAGCATGAGGCCCGCACGCCATTCCCGGACGCCGACAAGATCGACAAGGCGTATTCGCTCGGCAAGCGACACGCATACGACCGCGTTCGCTATGAAATCACGGAGGCCCTGCAGTGAGTGCCATCGAGTTCATACACGCCGACATTCCCGACCAGCACATGGACCCCGACGACGACGTCTGCGAAGGGTGCGACGACGAAGACTGCGGCGCCTGCGACGGGGAATGCTGCGACTCCTGCGTGGATGCCGACTACGAAGAAGACCCGGACGACCAACGCGACCGGGAATACGCATACGAAGACGAGGACTGACATGAATAAGCACTACGAAGCAGCAGCGGGCTTCATTGACGAGGCCACGGATGCCTCTGTCTGGAGCATCGAACAGCAGCCAACAGTTGCATCTATGGCAATCGCTGAAGCCACCCTGGCCCTCGCCTACGAACAGCGCACTGCGAACCTGATCGCCATGCTTGGGCAGGTCGAAGAGCAGACGTACGAATGGCTCAAGAGGGCCCAAGATGTCCCGAACTCAGACGAGGCCAAACAACTCGCTCGATACAAATCAATCGGCCAGCAGGTCAAAGAAAGGCTGAACCTCGCATGACCTACTCACCCGGCATCTACGCCGACATCAGCAACCGCGACTACCACGCGGATCCAGCCCTAGGCTCGACCAGCTTGAAGACGCTCGCACTCAAAACCCCGGCGCATTACCAGCACGACAAGGCGCACCCGAAAAGCTCCGACGCCTTCACCCTTGGCACCGCGGCACACTCGCTGATCCTAGAGGGCGACACTTCCAACATCGTCATCGTGGACGCCGCGAACTGGCTCACGAAGGCCGCGAAGGAAGCGAAGGCTGAGGCACTGGCAGTGGGCAAACAGCCGTTGCTCACAAAGGAGATGGCGCAAATCGAGGCCATGCGCGACTCGGTAATGCTGCACGAGGTTGCGGGCCTGCACTTCATCGGACATAAAGCTGAGCAGTCGATCTTCTGGGAGGAAGACGGGCTCATGCTCAAGTGCCGCCCGGACGCATGGAAGCCCGGCACCATCGTGGACTTGAAGACGACAGTGGATGCTTCCCCGAACAGCTTCAGCAAGACCGCCTTCGACTTCGGGTACTTCATGAGCGCGGCCCACTATATCGACGGTGTGAAAGCTGCGACCGGCGAAGACGTGAAGTTTGTGTTTGTCAACGTCGAGAAGACCGCACCTTACCTGGTCAGCGTCGTGGAGCTCGATGACTACACGCTGGACTGTGGCCGCCAAATGCTCGACCGCGCCAAACGCATCTACCGCGAATGCACCGAGACCGGCAAATGGCCTGGATACCCCGCCGTCGAACCGGTCGGACTGCCCGCATACGCAAACTACCAACTCGATGACCTACTGGGAATCAATCAAGAAATGGACATCTCCCTCTAATGGACCTCACAGCAACCATCGCCCCACGCAGCGACCAGATCAACGCCGACGACCTCATCTCCGGGCCTATCACCGTCACCATCAAGGAAGTAGCCGCGGGCAGTGCAGAACAGCCCGTAGACGTACACCTGGTGGAGTTCCCGGGCCGCGCATACCGACCCTCCAAGAGTATGCGCCGCGTCATGGTCAGCGCATGGGGGCCCGAAGCATCCACCTACGCCGGACGCCGCCTCACCCTCGTCCGCAACCCCGAAATCACATTCGGCAGGGACAAGGTAGGCGGCATCGAAATCGCAGCCATGTCCCACATTGAGAAGCCGCACACCGTGGCACTCACCGCAACCCGAGGCAAGCGCAAGAACTTCACCGCGCAGGTGCTGACCGAAGCCGCACCCACCATCCCCGCCGAAGTCATCGCCACCACCGAGAAAGCCAAGGTGGACGGCAACCTGCCCGAATACGCCGAATACCTCAAAGGGCAGAACGCACCCGCGTACGTCCTCGAATACGTCAACCAGCAGATGGAGAAGTGATGAGTCACCAGCGCGTATATAAGTTGGCCTTCCTGCCCGGGGTAACTGAGATGGGGGTCAACCTCTCGCCATCGGCCGAGGTGATCCACTTTGCGGCACAAGATAACAACCTCTGCCTCTGGTACATCGACCGCGACGACGCAGATGGGCGTAAACCCCGGGCGTTCAGCATCCGGGGCACCGGGCATGACATCGAGGACACCGCCACTTACATCGACACGGCATTCCTCGGGGCGTACGTCTTCCACCTATTCGAAACCACACAGGAGAACAACTAATGAGCGTCCCCACAATCAGCGACATTGCAGGCGTCACCGCACAGCCTGAACTCAAGTTCACGAACAGCGGCAAGGCAGTCCTGAATATGCGCCTCGCCTTCAATGACTCCAAGTACGACGAGCAGCAGTCCAAATGGGTGAACACGCGGACGTTCTACGTTGACGGCACCGCATGGGAGCAGACAGCCGAACGCGTTGCCGAATGGTTGGCACAGGGCGATCAGGTATACGTGACCGGGCGCCTCGAAACCCAGCAGTGGGAAGACAAGGATGGGCAGAAGCGATCCAAGCCGATCCTGAACGTCCAGGCAATCCGCAAACTCGCACCCGCCGCCAAGCCACAGCAGAACACCCAGCAGTCCGCGCCCGCACAGCAGGGGCAGTGGGGTGGACAGCAGACAGCACCCGCCGCGGATCCGTGGTCAGCGCCGAGTGGACAGCAGAGCGCATGGGGCAACGGTCCCGACTCGCAGGATCCGCCGTTCTAGGCAACACCCCGCACTAACCCACCAACCACCAGAAGGAAACCACCATGAGCATCCCCGAAGACTTCCCGATCAAGACCGAAGTAGTGGACAGCGGCACCATCGAAGGCATCCCGTGGGTTTCATCTCGCGCACCGCTCTATGAGGCAGTGAATGGATACGTCCGACTCCCCGATGGACACCCGTGGCTTGAGGTTGAGCACGGCTACGAAATCGAGAACAACATCCCCTGGGGTGAAATCACCTTCCAGCGAGGCAATTGGATCGGATTCGATTCGCTCCACTCCGGCCAGTATTGGCCCGGAGAGCGCTCACGAATGAGCGTCTACGACACCGAAATGACCGCAGGGATGGTAGTCGAGTGGACGAAGCAGCTGGCACAAGAAGCGCATGACTATATCGCCAATGGAACGTACAGCATCTAGGCGTAACCCCACCCCGCACCAAGACCCGAACAGGGTCTTTTTTTATGCCCAAACCGCGGTGCCCGGACATGTTTCCGGGCGCCGCTCATGTCTCACAAAGGACTTGCAATGACCGTAACGATCTACACGACACCCTCCTGCCAGCAATGCAACATGACGAAACGCTGGCTCACCACGCACTCGGTCCCGTTCGAAACCGTGGACCTCACCCAGTCACCCGAAGCCGTCGACATGGTCAAAGCACTCGGCTACAGGGCCGCACCCATCGTCATGGCGGGCACTGATCACTGGACCGGATTCCGCCCCGACCTCCTCGCACCCCTGGCCAACGCCGCATGAAGCAAGACCTATGTTGCTGGGCCTGTCGTACCCCCTACGGCTGCAGAAACACCCACTGTGACCATCACCGCGAATTCGAAAAGCAAGACGAAGCCAACGCAAAAGCACGACGCACCCACAGAGATCCCACGGCCGAGAAAGCCATCTACAGGGCCGACCGATCACGCAAAGGAAAGGCACGGTAATGCCAGCACGCAAGAAAGTGGACCGCGACGAATTCGCCCGCCTCCACAAAGCAGGACTCACGCAGAAAGAACTCGCGGAACACTTCGGCGTCAACCCCGCCACCCTCTGGCGGATCCAAAAGGAGCTCGGACTCAGTGGCGGACATCAACCCCTACCCGCCGAACGCCGAGAACGGATCCAGGCCATGGTCAACGACGGCTGGCCATGGGCGGAAATCAAACGCACAGAAGGCGCACACCGAGACACGATGCTGCGCTACTTCCCCGGCACCCAATGGACGCCGGCACAAGCCAACGAACACAGGGTTGGCACCAAGAACGCCCGAAAGCGCGGCGCCGCAATCAAGCAAGCCAACAGGAGAGCAGTATGACCACCTTCCGCGCCGTCTGGCCGATCACCGACCCCGGCATGAACTCGGCAGACCTCATCCGTGAAGCAGCCCACGACCTCCCCAGCGTTGCCGCACGCCACCGGGTGCGCATCACCGGCACCGCGCACTTCCAAGTCCGCAACGGCCGCAACGTACAGGGATCACAGGGCGCCGCATACGTCGTCGTCTGCAATGTGCCCGCCGAAGCTGTGAGCCGGGCCGAGTACGGGCATGTGGCGCTGGTGGAAGACCCCAAAACCCTAGAAGGAGGTGAGTCCAATAGCGTGGTTCAAAGTCGATGACGGCTTGCACTCGTCACGAAAAATTCTGTCCATCCCGAAGCGGGCAAGGTTCGCCGCGGTCGGCTTGTGGACTCTTGCGGGCTCCTGGTCTGCCGATCAACTCACTGACGGATTGATCCCCGACTACATGTTGGAGGTGTGGGGCGCACCGCCTTCCGCACCGCAATCTTTGGTGGACGCGGGACTTTGGGAGCGCGAGTCCGGCGCGTATCTCTTCCGCAACTGGCACGAGTACCAGCCGAGCAAGCAAGACGTAGACGCTGAACGGAGCGCGAGTCGGGAACGAATGAGGGAGTTGCGAGCCAAACGTAAACGCCCAAAACCGCCAGAACAAAGGGAAGCAGAGGGCATGTTCAACCGAACACACCCGAACGGTTCGGAAAATGTTCGCAACCCCGACCCGACCCGACCCGACCCAGTACCGACCCGACCCCTTATAAGAGAAGACGCAAAGCCCCCCGTCGCTGACGCTCCGGCCCCAGCGACGCCGCCCGGCTTCGATGAATTCTGGTCCCAGTACCCCATCAAGCGGGACAAGAAGAAAGCGCTCGTCGCCTACAAGAAAGCCTTGAAGGATGCGGACGCTCAGCAGATACGTGACGGCGCCAAACGCTACCGGGAAGACCCGAACCGCGACGAAGCATTCACGAAGCACCCGACCACCTGGCTCAACGCAGGCGGCTGGGAAGACGAACCACTGCCCGCACGGTCACGCACCGGATCCGAGCAGCGCCTAGCCGTTGGGTTCGACCTGACGCAGCGGGCAATGGCTCGCAGTACCGAATCGAACGTCTTCCCATTCAAGGAGCTTGGACGATGACACCCCAAGAGTGTGCGGTCATCATGACGTACGCGAACCAGTTGGATCCTCGGATTCAGTTGAATGACCCGACGTTGGATGTATGGCTGACCGCTACGGCGAACCTGTCCGTGGAGGAAGCCAAGTGGGGCATCAAGGACTACTACGCGAATGCGAACCCGAACGACAACCGGGGCACGCAACCGTTGCAGCCGGCGACTCTGCGTTATCGGGTGTCTCAGGCACGGGAGCGGCACCAGGCGAAAGCTGCAGCGATTGAAGCCGCCCCCCGCGTCAAGAACCCGAACAACTACCGGGCCCGCAATCCGGAGCTCTGGGAGCAGCTTGTGGCGGAGGGCCGCGACAAGCACCGGGCCGACCTGCGATCCCGCGGCATCACACCGCACGCTGAGTCCTGCCCTGACTGCTCACGGCCGTCCAGATGACCGGGAACCCCAACCCACCCAAACGAACCCCGCACACAGGCACACAACGCCGGAACGGAATGACCGAATGAGCTACATCAAACGCAAGCGAGACCAACGGGAGTATGAGCTGCGGAGAATGCTCGACCAATTCGCCCGGATGCCGCAAAGGATCGTGATGCCACTGCCGGTGCTGCCGGAGAGCTACGAGCCGAGCCGGGACCACATATGGACTGTGCCCGAACCTGCAACCTTCATGCCGATCAGGGGTGGACGATGACCCTCACCCTGACGATCCCGGCACCGGCACAGTTCATCAACCTGAACCAGCGCATGCACTGGGCACCGAAAGCGGAACTCACTCGCAAATGGCGAAACGCGGCCCACGTCGCCGCACACAATGCTGGCTTCCCGACCAGCCTTGAACGGGTCCGCATCGTCGCCCACATCCACAAGACCACCAACCGCGAATACGACGCCCACAACCTCATGCCAACGCTCAAGGCGTGTGTCGATGGGCTCGTGACCGATTACGGGCTGACCGTGGACGACACGAACCGGCATGTCATTGGCCCTGATATTCGACAAGGCGACAAGCGAGCAAGCCCCGCCATCACACTCACCATCACCCAGGAGGACGCATGAAAGCCGAAGACTTCCAGCGCACGGCAGCGAAGGCTCAACTCAACCTCAACCTTGGGGATCCGATAGCCATCATTCACATCTACCGCGGCAACACCTTCATTAAGGGTGGCGACAGCAAGCGGGACCGTGAAGCCATCTCCGAAACACTTATCCGTTGCTCCCTTGACGAACTGGATGACCGAAAGAAGGACGCATGAAAACCCGCCACGCCCGCCTAATTCGCAAGGGCATCCTCGCAGCCCGTGACCCGGAACTCAGCCAATACGTGCACCTCGCGCCGCGACTCGTCAGGGAAGCCGCACGACGAGAAACGGACAACATCGAATGGCGGGAGATGCGCGACCGCCTCACCGCATGGAATCACATGCCGCAGCGAGTTGTCGCGGGCATTGACCCCGCAGTGATCAACGCCGAACAAGCCGAACACATTAGGAGGTTCTACGCATGAGCAAAGACCCCAGCACATACGCCGGCGAATTCATCTGCGCTTTCTGCGGATCCGGCTGGCCCAACTGTGCAGTAACCAATCCCGCAACCGGCGAGAAATACACACACGCCGAGACCTGCCAGAAGTACTACGATGCGCGGCCCGAAGATGCCGAGGCATATGCAATGCACCCCGAGTGCGAGAAGCGACTCATGGAGGATGACAAGTGAACGACTGCACCACAATGGACTGCGGCAACTTCACGGACCAATACATCTGCAACCAGTGTGTGAGTGACCTGCAGGCATGGATCGACAAGGCGCACAAGTACGCGCCCGAACTTGATGTCACCATCGCCAAACTCGACGTACTCCGGCACGCAGGCAGCACCGGTGGAGGAGGCGGGAAAGCAGGATCCGCGGCACCCATCAACCTCGACGCCGTGCAACTACAGCAGAACCTTTACAGCGTGGACCGAGACGCCAAGGTGTACGCGCTGGATCAGTTCGCGGCCGGTATCGCCTGGACCATCCAAGACTGGGTGACGAAAGCCGAACTGCTGATTAGCGGACCCGAAGAGGAAAGGGTGGACCATGCTGCGAACAAAGCCAAAGTCATCGAAGCAGCACCACCAATGCCCACACGGCAACTCGTCAAATGGTTGCGCACCGAAGTGAAGATCAGCGTCAAACCGAAAGACATTCGCAACTGGGCAATGCGCGGGAAACTACGAGCCGTTGAACGCGAACCACTACCCACCTACTGGCCGCACGAAATCATCGAACTACACACCGGAAGGATCAAAGCATGAAACTCTCAACGATCTGGAGCACCCCCGCAATGGCTCTCACAGAACGCCTCAACCGCACCGCAGAGTGGGCGGCACAAGTCGCCGCCGCACGAATCCCCAAGCGTGTCCGATACTGGGTATTCATCCAGGTTGGCAGCAAAGCAATGCTGCCGAATGAGGTAGTCCCCGAGGTGAGGTTTATGGACTTGCTCAAACGCGCAGAAGGAGGACCGAAATAGGCTTTTAATATCGGCCGAACTCGTGTAAAGTGACTCAAAGCGGGGGAGAACTGTCACCGCATCCAAGCACCCAGCCAAACGGCAGGTGCTTTTTTTGTGCCCTTTTGCGGCACCCCACAAACCGGAAGACGACCACCGTTCCCCCATGCGGTGGTCGTCTTTCTATGCAACCCACATTCTTGACGGCGGAAACCCCTCGGCCAACAACAGGTTCCGCGAGGCGAGCGAGTACGCCGTCAAACAGTTTCAAGGAGGCGCGATGGAGACCTGCCCCAACTGCGATGGCCCAGCCAACGCGCTCATCGCCCGCCTGCACTGCAAGTCCCAGACCTGCACATGGAACACCTGCCGATGCGGTGCACGCTACGACCGTGACGGCGAGAACTACTACGTCGGGCAGCAGCAGCCCTAAAGGTTTCCGACGATTCGCTACCGCCGGATGGAAGAAGCAGTCCTGACAAACCAGGAGGTGCTTATCTCCCGCGCCAGGGTTACGGCGCACGGCCTGCCGTCGTGATGACGTTGCCAACCCCCAATACTTCGGGTCACGTCCTCGGCTGTGGGGCGGATATAAACGACCAATGACTTGGTGCCCGATGCACACGTACCTGACTGACCGGCATCGGAGGTCAGGGAAACGCGGCCAAGAACTGATGCAGGAAGCGCCATGGCATAGAGACCAGCGCACGGCCTGAACGTTCGCCCCCAACGAGAGGGGGCTGCAACCGCAGACTTTATTGGAGGTAGCCCATGCCCCGTGCAAAGCGCATCTGTGGTCGGCCAGACTGCCCCAAGCCAGTAGCCAAGCGGTACTGCATCGAGCATGACGCCGAGTATGAAGCCAAGCGGGGCAACGCCAACAAGCGCGGCTACGGCAGCAAGCACCAGCGTGCACGCCGAGACATGGCACCCGAAGTCGCAGCAGGCAGGACAGCGTGCGCACGATGCGGACAACCCATCGAGCCCGGCCAAGACTGGCACCTCGACCACACCGACGACCGGGCCGGATACATCGGGCCAAGTCACGCACACTGCAACACCAGCGCGGCAGGCAAGCGGTCGCACGAGGTCTGACACAAAGGCTTTGTACCACCACAACCCCCGAGCGAGTGAGTGTCAAGGGTGACACAAAGGGTGTTTATGTACCAAACATTGACCCAACCGACCCCCGGAACCCCAGGGGGGAGGGCCCAAAGGCGGAAAACGAAATGACCGCCGGGGAGGTGGCTTCATTGCGCGGAGGGTTCAAATGTTTCCGGGCCGGCGCTTTTCCGGCCTGTTTCGTGCTCGACTGATTGCTCGTTTGGAGGTTCCGATGGCTAGTGGTGGTTCACGTAATCGTTCGGGACCCCAGGCGGATCCTCGGTCTGCTCGGTCTGATGCTCGTGGCATCCAGTACAACGCGCTTCCTTCTGAGGGGCGCATGGCTCCTCCTCCTGCTCCGTGGCCGTTGTCGGATCCGCAGGTGTTCATTGAGGGCATCGAGAATGGCCGGCCGGTGAAGCAGCTGGACTCTGTGGCTTCTGAGGAGCGCAAGGAATCCGAGCTGGCTCTCTGGGATCAGGTTTGGACTTACCCGCAGGCTTGCGCTTGGGAGCGTGAGCGGTGGCGCTGGAACATCGTCGCCATGTGGGTTCGGACGTTCCTGACGGCTTCTGGACCGGAGGCGAAGGCGGCGGACAAGACGGCGCTGCATAGGTTTGGGGATCAACTGGGGCTTACTCCGGCTGGTCTTCGTGAGAATGGCTGGGCGATTGCCCGCGACGAGCTGGCTGACAGGCGTTCCGATCCGGAGCCTGCCGCACCCTCTACCGGGAAGCGTGAGCGCCGGATGAGGGCGGTTGGGGATGGTGACGGATAACGGTCTTGGGGTCATTGACTTCCCGACGCTGGGTGACCTTCTGGATGCCTGGTATGAGGCGCATTGCACGCTGCCGGACACGATTGGTATCCGGCGCCCGTATAGGCAGTCGGATTGGCAGTTCTATTGCACGGCGAACCATTACCGGGTGAAGGAAACGGCTGTGTGGCGGCCGGAGAATCCCCTTCTGGCGGCTGCGTTCCATTACCGGCGTTCGTTGGTGGTGGCGCCGCAGAAGACGGGTAAGGGGCCTTGGTCTGCGGCTGTGACTGCTGGTGAGGCTGCCGGCCCGACCATGTTTTGTGGGTGGGCGAAGGCTGGGGATGCGTACCTGTGCTCGGATAATGGCTGCGAGTGTGGCTTTGAGTTCGAGTATGAGGTTGGCGAGCCGATGGGGCGACGTCGTCCTGGACCACTGATCCAACTCCTGGCGTCCTCTGAGGCGCAGGCCGGCAACGTATATGGCCCGCTGTCCACGATGGTCATGGAGGGCCCGCTGACGGAGCTTATGGCTATCCGTGAGGGTTTCATTCGTGTGCTGGATGGTGATGGTGGGCCGAAGTCGAACCGCATTGATGTGGTGTCGTCGTCGGCTAAGTCTCGCCTTGGTCAGCCGATTACTTTCGCGAATCAGGACGAGGTTGGTCTCTATACCAAATCGAACAAGCTGATCGAGGTTGCGGAAACGCAGCGTCGAGGTCTTGCCGGCATGGGTGGCCGGTCGATTGCTACGACTAACGCTTGGGATCCTTCCGAGAATTCGTATGCGCAGCAGTCGTTCGAGTCGCAGTCTGAGGACATCTTCAAGTTCTTCCGCCAACCGCCATCTGATCTGTCGTACCGAAATAAGCGTGAGCGCCGGAAGATCCATGCGTATGTCTATTCGGGCTCGCCTTGGGTGAATCTGGACGACATTGAGGCTGAGGCTGCTGACCTTCTGCAGACGGATCCGGCGCAGGCTGAACGATTCTTCGGAAACCGGCTGGTTTCTGGTGCTGGCTCCTGGATGAAGGACGGTGTTTGGGATGCTGCCTACGCAGGCGAAATGGCTGCCAAATCCGCCTGATGGGACTGCGATCTGCCTCGGTTTCGACGGGTCGGAAAACAACGACTTCACTGCCATCCAGGCGGAGACGATTGACGGTTTCACGTTCACGCCGCGGTATGGGCCGGATCAAAATCCGACGATTTGGAATCCGGCCGAGTGGGGCGATCAAATACCCCGCTCTGAGGTCCATGCAGCGGTCGATGAACTGTTCGCCCGCTATAAGGTCCAACGCTTCTATTGTGACCCGCAGGACTGGCGCTCCGAGATTGGTGACTGGTCATTGGCGCACGGTGAGGACCACGTTTTCGAGTGGGCCACGAACCGTATCGGCAAGATGTTCGATGAGATCAAGCGGTTCGAGATTGATCTGAAAGAGCGCCGCCTGACACATGACGGTTGCCCGATTGCCACCTTGCATTTTGCCAATGCCCGTAAGGCTGCTCGCCCGGGACAGAAGTACATCCTCATCAAGCCGGCCGATCACCAGAAGATCGACGCCGCGATGGCCCGGATTCTCGCTCACACTGCCGCCTCGGATGCTCGCACTGATGGCTGGACGACTGAAACAACCGATAACCGAGTTTTTGTGTTCCGTTAGGGGGCCCGCATGGCTTTGACGCCTGAAATTACCGCTCTCTTTGCGAAGCATGAGGAGTTGGCTACGTCTTTGAGTGGCCGCGATAAGGAAATGCTGGACTTTTATAAAGGCCTGCAGAAGCTGCGCCACATGGGCCTTGCTGTTCCGCCTGATCTGCGGGACTTTGAGGCGGTCCTGAACTGGTGCCGCGTGGCGGTGGATAGTATCGCGCAGCGGCAGAAGGTGAAGTCGTTCATCCTGCCTGGTCAGGCTGAGGCGGATAACGTCCTGCAGGAGAATTGGGCGGCGAACAACCTCGATTCCGAGTCTGCCCTCCTGCATAAGGATGTGCTGATTTATGGGCGCGGCTTTGTGTGCGTCGGGACCAATGAGGAGGATCCCGAACACCCACTGGTGACGGTTGAGTCGCCCCGTGAGCTGACGGCGTTGGTTGATGCGCGTTACCGGCGCATCAGCTCTGCTTTGCGCCTCTATGGCGGCACTGCGGAGGCCCCGGAGGCTACTCTGGCGACCCTTTACCTGCCGGACTCGACGGTTTGGTATGCGAAGGGCTCGGACGGCTGGGAAGAGACGGACCGCGACGATCACGAGCTTGGCCGTGTGCCGATTGTGATGTTCCTGAACCGTCGCCTGACGGGTGAGTGGTCCGGTGAGTCGGAGATGACCGACGTCATTCCGCACGTTGAGATTGTGTCCCGGCAGTTGACGAATATGCAGGTGGCCGGCGAGACCATCGCCATTCCGAAGCGTTGGGCTGTTGGCATGTCGAAGGGCGACTTTGCGGACTCGGCTGGCGAACCGTTGCCGGTGTGGCAGGCGTACATGGGCGCGATCTGGGCCAGTGGGAACAAGGATGCCAAGTTCGGGCAGTTTGATGGCGCCGATTTGAAGAACTTCCACGACACTATCGCCATGGAGGCCGCGAATGTGTCCTCTGTGACTGGTTTGCCGCTGCGGTATTTGGGGCAGAACAGTGTGAATCCGGCCGCTGAGGGTGCTATTCGGGCTGATGAGTCGCGCCTGGTGCTGAATGTTGAGGATAAGAACTCGACTATCGGTGATGGTTGGGCGTGGGTTCAGGGCATTGTGGAGCGATTCCGCACTGGTCAGTGGCCGTTGGCGAACCAGATTAAGACTGAATGGTTCGATCCGGGCACTCCGACGTTCGCGCAGAAGGCTGACGCTCTCACTAAGCTCCACGGCGGCGGGCCGATCCTGTCCCGTGAGGGCACGTGGGACGAGTTGGGCTTCTCTGAGCCTCGCAAGGCGAAGGAGCGGGCTTACTGGGATGCCGAGAACTCGGATCCGTACTTGGCGAGCTTGGCTGATAAGGATGTGGCTGCTGATGCCGTTGCAATCCCTGCCCCAGTCGGCAACTGAGTACGCAAACACCCAGCGGAAGGAAATCCTGGCCGCGTTGGCGCTGGTTCAGCGGCAGTGGCGGCGCATGGGGGATAATTTCGACGCTTCGTACGCCCTGATTGAGCCGAAGTTGCTGGAGGCGACGTTCACGGCTCAGGAGCGGGTTGCGGCGGGGGCGTTGGCTTACATCCCGGATGTCATGGCTGAATCCGGGCTGGAGGGTCCGCGGACTCCGCTCTATGAGGCGACTCCGAAGGCGTTTGTTGGCACGGCGGGCAGTGGCTTGCCGGTGGCAACGCTGCTGTATGAGTCCGTGATCCATGCGAAGACTGCTGTGGGTAATGGCTCCACGGTGGCTCAGGCGTTGGATTCCTCCAGTAAGTGGCTGACAAGCGCGACGGGCACGCTGCTTTCTGATACGGGCAGGTCGGCTGAGAAGGTGGCCGGCAGCGCCCGTGCGGTGAAGTTGTGGACACGGATGCTGGAGCCGCCGTCGTGCGGCCGTTGCGTGATCCTGGCCGGCAAGACGTCCCGTTCGTCGGAGGCGTTCCTGCGTCACCCTAAGTGTGACTGCCGGAACATTCCCTCCAGTGAGTCCACGGCTGACGACGTGCGCGTGGATCCGCGGGCCTACTTCGATTCCCTCGACCCGGCAGGGCAGGCGAAGCTCATGGGCTCGCAGGCTAACGCTCAGGCCATGCGCGATGGGGCTGACCTGAATCAGATCATCAACGCCTACCGCCGCAAGGGTGCCGTGTCCACTGCTCAGGTCAACGGGCGGAACATCAAGTTCACCCGTGAGGGTACGACTCGCCGCGGTTATGCCTACTCCCAGATGAGCAAGGCCGAGTACGTGAAGGCGCAGGGGCAGTTGAGGCAGCGTGCTGGCAACTCGAACCGCTACCAAGAACGGTTGAAGGCGCCTCGGATGATGCCCGAAACGATTTATGCCACCGCGAAAGACCAGGCGGACGCTAAGCGGCTCCTGAGTCTCTACGGGTGGATCTAACAACAAGTTTCCCGCTGGTGCGATGCCTGTGGGGTCACGATCCGCGATGGATCACACGGAAGGAAAACAATGTCGGAAGCATTGCAGGAAGCCGGTGTCGAAGTGGCGCCGGAAGATGAAGCTGGGACACCAGAGACCCCCGAGCTTGGGGACGCCGGCAAGAAAGCGATCCAGTCTGAGCGCGAGGCTCGAAAGATTGCTGACAAGCGGGCCGACGATCTGGCTGCCGAGCTGAAAGCCATCAAGGACGCACAGTTGTCCGATGTGGAGCGTGCCAAGCAGTCGGCTGCTGAGTCTGCCGCCGAACTGGAAAGGCTGCGCACTGAGAATATCCGCGCATCAGTGGCGCTCACCAAGGGTGTCCCTGCGGATCTTATCGAATTCCTGACAGGCAAAACGGAGGAAGAAGTGACCGCGAAGGCTGATCTGCTCCTTGCCCGCCTCAATGCTCCGAAGACCCCCAAGGCCGACCCGTCTCAGGGTCCGGCCGGCAGCACCCCGAAGCTTTCCACGGCGCAGCAGTTCGCTGACGCCTGGAAAGACTAAAACCTACTTCCCTTGAAAGGGGATCCCCATGGCTGGCATTGACGTCAACCGTAGTACCTCCGGCATTGTTCTGACTCCGGAGCAGTCCGCTGAAATCTGGTCCGCCGCTGAGTACGCGTCTGCTGTTATGCAGCTCGCGCAGAAGGTGGACCTGCCCGGCTCGGGCGTTTCCGTGCCGATCATCACCGGTGAGCCCGAGGCTGACTGGGTGAATGAGACGGACGAGAAGCCTGTCTCCCGCCCGACGTTCGACAACAAGATCATGACCCCGTACACGGCGGCCGTCATCGTCCCGTTCTCGAACCAATTCAAGCGCGACAAGGCTGGTCTCTACAACGAGATTGTCCGCAAGCTTCCGCAGGCACTGGCCCGCAAGTTCGATGCCACCGTGTTCGGCCTGCAGTCGGGTGCTCCGGGCTCGAACTTCGACACGCTGGGCGGCGCCCCGCAGGTCGGCATTGGCGGGGACACTTACGCCGGCCTCGTCGCTGCGGATCAGTCCGTTGCGGCTGGCGGCGGCATCCTGAACGGCTGGGCACTGTCCCCGCAGGCCCGCGGCCTCCTGCTGGGCGCCGTGGACTCCACGGGCCGCCCGCTGTTCACCGGTGGCGTGGCCGAGGGGAATGTCCCGACACTGCTCGGGGCTCCCACTGCTGTCACTAAGGGTGTGTACGCGGCCGGCGCTGATGGCGCTGCCCGTCTGGGCTTCGCCGGCGACTGGACCTCGGCTCATTACGGTGTGGTCGAGAACATCCAGCTCGACATCTCCGATCAGGCAACCATCACTGATGGCGCCGAGCAGCTCAACCTGTGGCAGCGGAACATGTTCGCTGTTCGCGTTGAGTTCGAGGTGGGTTTCCGTGTCCGCGACATCGCCCACTTCGCTCAGCTGACCAACGCCACCCAGGCGTAACCCGTGGCTAAGTTGACCACCCCGAACTCTACCGCCGTCGTTGACGTGCCGGATGAGCTCGTGGCGCGATACGTGGCCGACGGGTGGCTGGAGGAGAAGCCCAAGGCGGCTCCGAAGGCTGCACCGAAGCGCGACAAAGACAAGTAGGAGGGTGTGCGGCTATGACGTACGCAACTGTTGAAGATGTGGTGGCCCGTTATGGCCGCACCCTGACTGCCGGCGAATCGGGACAGGTTGGCGAGTGGTTGGCGGATTTGTCCTCTGATGTTCGTGTGCGGATCCCTGATGTTGAGGCCCGCATGCTGTTGTCTGAGGATTATGCCCGGCTGGTGGTTCGGGTGATCGCTGAAACGATTGGCTCGAAGTTGCGGAACCCTGAGGGGTTGCGGCAGCGGACGGTCAGCATTGACGACTATTCGGAGACGAAGACCGTTGATGTTTCGAATTCCTCGGGCCGGCTATGGATCAGTGATGAGGATTGGTCGTTGCTTCTGCCTGCTACGGCGGGTGACGCGTTCACGATCACTCCCTGGTTTGAGCCGTGATCGCGGCTGAGGCGTTGGCTGCGGGCCGTGTCGCCGCGGAATCCCTAATGACCGACACGTGCATCATTGATCGCCCGGGTGAGCCGACCACGGATCCTGATGGGGTCGTGTCCCCGTCGTACACGCCGGTCTATATCGGCCGGTGCAAGGTGCAGCAGACTCTCGCGCAGTCGTCCTCTCCGGAGGCTGGCGGTGCGGTGTTCACGGTGCAGGGTGCCCGCCTGGATATTCCGGTGGGCATGGGCACGGTTGCGACTGGTGACCGGGTGCGGATGGTTACGGCCATGTCGAACCCGGACCTGGTTGGCAACGTGTACCGCATTGTGGAGATCTTCGAGAAGTCGTGGCAGACGGCGCAGCGGGTCAGGGTGGAGGAGTTGACGTGAGTGATTTCTCTATCGACGTCTCCGAGGTGACCGGGTTTGCTGACAGGTTCGGCCGCGTGATCCCTTCGGTGGCGGGTGAGATTGATGCCGTCGTGAAGAAGGGTGCCCAGAACGTGAAGACGGAGATGGTCGCTGATGCTTCAGCCTCCCAACACTTCCGGGGCATGGCTGGGTCGATCACTTATGACCAGCTTGGGCCGGCGCAGTATGAGGTGGGCCCGGATAAGGGTCGCCGCGGTGGCGCACTAGGTAACATCTACTACTTCGGCACGAGTCGTGGTGGTGGCACTGGGGACATTGATAAGCCGGTGAACTCTGAGACTCCTCGTTTTGAGCAGGCGCTGTCTGAGCTGATCGAGGATATTGGGGGCCGCTTGTGACTGCTGACCTTTTGGCTCGCAGCGTCGAGTCCCTGGTTGCTGGCATGACTGTCTATAAGGGCATTGTCCCGAAGACCCCCACGTTCCCGTATGTGCTGCTGTCTACGAACTTCCCGACTGTGGTTGAGCGTGCTCAGTCACGGATGGTGCAGGCTCGGGAGTTGCGGGTGCGGACGACGGTGGTTGGCGAGTCTGTGCAGTCGGTGCGGATTATCGGGCAGAAGCTCTCTGATGCGCTGGAGGGTGCCCGCCCGGTGGTTGCTGGCTGGTCGTTGGGCCGGGTTGAGTCTCGCCCGAACGATCAGGACATTGTGGCCGACCGTGACGTGACGCTGGCGAACGGGCTGAACCCTGTTTATGCGGTCATGGATTGGGTTCTCACAGCCTCGCGCACCGCCTGACCTATTCCTGCTCATATCCCATTCGCAAGGCCCTCACAAGGGGCCTTTTTTGTTGCCCGAAATGAGGCCCCAATGTTCGTCCGCGTCAGAGATAAGTCAACGCGCCACGAGTTCGATGTGCCCGAAACGGATCCCCGCATTGGGGATGCATTCGAGCTCGTCAAGCCAGGCCGGTTCCCTCCGGCTGTTCGTCCCCGCATCTCCAAGTACTTCAAGCAGCCCGTGAGGGCGACCAAGAAAGAGGCTGATAATGGCTGATTCATTCCTTCCGTCCACTCCCGCTGATGGGAACATGCTCGTCCTTCTGCTGCCTGAGGTTGCAGACCTGAAGAACATCACGGCTGCTGAGGCTACGGCCGCCGGCGCCGTTGATCTGTCCTGCTACCTGACGGGTGATGGCTACAGTCCGTCCCTGGATGAGCAGGTCATTTCGGATGAGCGCCTGTGTGACCGGGTGACTCGTGAGGCTCGCGGACGTAGTTCTCGCGGCTTGGACCTGACATACATCGACAACACGAACGCGACGGATGAGGAGACGATCAACCTCGCCGCCAACACTCTGCAGCCGGGCTCAAACCATGTGCTGTTCGTTCGCCGCGGCCTGCCGTTTGAAGACGACGTCGCAGCAGGGCAGACCTATTCCGCTTACCGGATCGAATCGGGTGAGCAGAACGAGGTTCCGCCGGAATCGAACTCTGTGCTGAAGATCAGCCAGAAGCAGTTCGTGCGTGACTCGGCTATCCGTGTGAAGGTCGCCGCGTAACCACCCTTTATCCCCTTGTGCGCCGTGTCTGGTGGGGCGCGGCGCACAAGGTTCACCCCACCAAACATCCACTAGGAGATATCCCTTGAAGCTTACTGTGAAGCGCCCTGAGACGACGGTTGAGTTCTGCCTCGATGGCGAGTTGTTCTCCCGTTATGAGGAGTTGACCGCGGATCTTGCGGAGGCCCGGAAGATGGCTCTTGCTGATGGCCGGCTGAATGGCGAGCCGAACACTATCGCCCGGCAGATTGTGGGACTTGCGCAGGAGATGCGGGCTGAGACGGTCACGTTCACATTGCGTGGAATGCCGCGCCAGGAGTGGGCGAAGCTGATCGCAGAGAACCCGCCCCGCGAAGATCACCCCGTGGACCGCACCTTTGGCGCCAACGCTGAGGCGCTGATGGCTGAGGCTATCCCCGCGTGCATTGTCGGCGTGAAGAAGGATGGCGAGCCTGTTGAATTCACGCCCGCCACTGACTGGGCCGAGCTTGCCGCCGAAATGACCGACTCTCAGTATGACGAGTTCGTACTGAAGACCATGTCGGTGAATCGGGGTCGGCAGGAGGTCCCTTTCTCGCAGGCCGCCTACAAGCTGACGGCGGACTCCGAGCAGATGTAGAAGCGGCCGAACGCCTGGGGCTCAGCTTGAAGCGGTTCCTCGGGTGGGAGCCGGTCACCACTTATGCATTTGACGGTGACCGGCTCGTGTCGTCCCAGCCGGAAACGGAGTGGGATGAGGAGCAGCAGTCCTGGATGCTGGCGCTGCAGTACTACCGGTCCGGGTTGTGCCCGAAGTGTGGCAGCCCTGTCGAGGAGTGCCATGCACCCGAAAATGAGGGTCGCTATAAGGTCCCGCCGCCTGAGCGGTGCCATAAGACGACTGCTTTGCATGTCGCGTCGGAACCGTACCGGAGCAACAAGGATGTGAAGGCGGCAGACGCCCTGCTGTATCGGGTGGAACTACCGGCCTAGTTGGGCCCGGCGGGTGAAACCAATTGCGGCGAGGATCACGCCGACGACGAGCAGCACCCATACGAGCAGTGTGGGTGCGCCTCCACTGCTGAATACGGCGACCACCAACAGCAACCCGATTGCACCCAGGAGGAGCCCAGCGCTCATCATCCCGGCGCCGGGCTTCTTCTTTGTAACTTCCCTCACGTTTGTCATGCCCTGAGTGTAACCGGCGTGGTGGACCTTTCCGCAAGGAGGCCCCCTTTTGGCTACTAGAACAATCACGGTCAACCTCCAGGCGAACGCTTCGGGCATGGTGTCGGGATTCCGCACGGCGCAGCAGGCGGCGCAGGGGTTCGCTTCCTCAGCTCAGGGGTTCGCTGAGGAGAACCGCGCCTCGATGGAGGCTGTGGGTACGGCTGGCATGGTCGCTGGTGGCGTTCTCGTCGCTGGCTTCGGTAAGGCCGTGCACACCTTTGCATCCTTCGATAAGGCGATGTCCTCCGTGAAGGCGGCAACCCACGAGTCTGCCGAGAACATGGAACTCCTGTCTGACGCGGCGATCACTGCCGGCGCGGACACTGCTTACTCTGCGGAGGAAGCGGCTGGGGCAATCGAGGAGTTGGCGAAGGCTGGCGTCTCCACGAAGGACATCCTGAATGGTGGCCTGAATGGTGCACTGTCGCTCGCTGCGGCTGGTGCACTCGACGTCGGGGAGGCTGCCGAAACGGCTGCGTCTGCCATGACGCAGTTCGGGCTCAAGGGGTCCGACATCCCGCACATTGCCGACCTCTTGGCGGCCGGCGCTGGCAAGGCTCAGGGGTCCGTGCATGACCTCGGCATGGCACTCAACCAGGCCGGCCTCGTAGCTAACAGCACGGGCCTGACGATTGAGGAAACCACGGGCGGCCTGGCCGCCTTCGCCTCCGCCGGCCTGATCGGCTCCGACGCTGGCACATCGTTCAAGTCGATGCTGCAGCGGTTGAACCCTCAGTCTGAGGCAGCGGCAACACTCATGGCTGACCTTGGCCTGTCCGCCTACGATGCGGAGGGCGAGTTCATTGGCCTCTCAGAGTACGCAGGGAAGCTCAAAGACTCACTCAGTGACATGTCCTCCGAGCAGCGCAACGCCACCATGCAGACCCTCTTTGGCGCTGATGCTGTCCGTGCTGCGAACGTGCTCTATCAGCAGGGTGCGGCTGGCATCGAGGAGTGGGAAGCAGCAGTCAATGAGGCCGGTTATGCGGCGGAGACTGCAGCCCTCATGCAGGACAACCTGGCGGGCGACCTTGAGAAGCTGGGTGGTGCGTTCGATACCGTCTTCCTCAAAGCTGGCGGCACGGGTAATGACGGGCTGCGGTTCCTGGTTCAGTCAGCCGAAGACCTTGTGGATGCGGTAGGCAAGATTCCAGCCCCGGTACTAGGCGCAATGGGTGCGGTAGGCGGTCTCGCCGGCGGCGCACTGGTCCTAGGTGGGGCATTCGTATCACTGGCGCCCCGCGTGTTCGAGACTATCGGGCACATGCGATCACTGAGCACTCAGGCCCCGCGAGTGGCGACGGGTCTGCGGCGGGCTGGTATTGCTGCCGGTGTGGCTGGAGCCGCGTTTGTTGCCCTGCAGATTATCGGCGCCGTGGGTAACTCCATGTCGGATGGTGCGGCGTCGTCCGAGAAGCTGGCTCAGTCGTTCCTCAAAGCTGCCCAGTCAGGCAAGGCGCTTGACGAGGTTGTGGGCAGTGGCTTCGTGGAGGGCTACGAGGGCATCGACTCCGTTGGTGCGGCGCTGCAGAAGATCCAGGACCGGAACTTCAGCGACACCGTGGATGACTGGATGAAGTCGCTGAGTGGTTACAAGTCGGAAATTCATCACGTCGAAGATGCTGTCGGCAAGATGGATACGGCGATCACTGAGTGGGCCAGCAGTGGCAGTCTCGACAAAGCCGCTGGCGCCTTCCGGAGCGTGGCCGAGTCTGCTGAGGCGCAGGGTATTTCGATTGAGGATACCGCAAAGAGCTTCCCGGACTACCTCAATAAACTGCGCTCACTAGCAACGAACGCCGATGTTGCTCTCACGGAGCAGGAACTTCTGAACTGGGCAATGGGCGAGACCCCGGCGGCCATGACTGCGGCCGCGGCAGCCAGCACGGACACGGCGACCGCCCTTGGCGGGGTAGGTGCTGAGGCTGAGGCTGCCGTTGTCCCACTGGAAGACATCGTGGAGGCACTGTTTGCGCTCGGCATGATCTCCATGTCGTCCCGTGATTCAACAGCGGCTTTCCATGGAGCACTGCGGGATATGCACGCAGCAACCGTTGCAGCAGGTGATGGTTCGCTGGGGCTGGGTGCGATTCTGAACGAACTCGGCACTGACTTCGACCTCACCACCGAGGCCGGAGCTGCTGCCAATGCGGCATTCCAGGCCGTGGCATCTGCTGGCATGACAGACGTTGAGGCGAAGGCTCGGGAAGGTATGGGCCAGCCTGAACTGCAGGCCAACCTTGCCACCACTTACCAGAGCCTCATCACGGCCGCGAACGGCATGGGCATTGTCGGCGGTGACGCTGAGGCGCTGGCACGCAAGGTGCTCGGCGTTCCGGACAACGTGAGTGTTGAGTCGTGGATGTCGGATGCGGCTAAGAGGATGGCCGAGTCTACGGGCGCTGCTATCGAGGCCATCCCCGCCTATAAGCGGGTGGAGGTGGACTACATCAACACGACCACCAATAGGGTCATCAACGTTGGCGACGAGGGCCATATCGCTGAGGGTGCTGGTGGCCGTGGTGGTATCACTCGCGCAATGGGTGGTCCTGTGTTCGGCCCCGGCACTGGCACCTCGGACAGTATCCCGGCGTGGCTCTCCAACGGTGAGCACGTCTTCACTGCCAAGGAAGTCCAGAACTTCGGCGGGCATGCCGCTCTCACCGCCTTCCGTGCCCAGTTGGATGCGGGTGTGCCGCCGAGTTTCGCTGCTGGTGGTCGTGTGGGGCGCGAGTATTCGGCGCCGGCGGTGACTTCCGGAGCTGCTGGGGGCAACGCGAGCCTAACTCATTTCACTGGTGATCTTTACCTTGATTCCGGCGAGTTCATGGGCAAGGTTCGCGGGGTTGCCCGGGATGAAGCCACAAGCATGGTGGGTCAGATCGACACCGCTGTCACACATTTGGGTCGCGGCGGCGTGTACTCGGGAAGGAACCTGTGAGCGATCTGCAGCATGGTGAGTTTGAGCTTGACGGGTACCTGTTTAGTGGGTCCACTTCGGCGCCTTTGTATGTCGTCGGGATGGGTACGGGTGTTGCTGGCACCCGTACCCAGGATGCCGATAATCCGGTGGGTGATGGCCGCGTTTTTGGTCGGGACTATTTGTCCGGGCCGACGTGGGCGTTTGATTTCCGTGCCGGCCCGGGTGGGGTGGATGCTGCACTTACTGCCCTTGCTGGTGTGACGAAGGCTTGGCGGTCAGCTCCACGCGATCCGGGCGATGAGTCGGTTCTGCGTTATGGGGTGGGTGACCGTACGCGCAGGGTTTATGGTCGGGCCCGTCAGTTCTCGCAGGATCCGAACCTCCTGTACGCCTTGGGTTATTCGATGGCTGTTGGTGAGTTTGATGTTGCGGACCACTGGCATTATGCCGACGTCGCGCAGCAGCTCACAGCCACCCTGATCCCGGGGAATGCTGGCGGGCTGGTGTCGCCACTGGTGTCACCACTGACCACCGTGGCTGGCGGCCAGCGTCAAGGGCTTGTCATTGTGGCTGGTGATGCCCCGGCGCCAATGGAGATTACCTTCCGTGGACCGGTAACTAACCCCAAGGTGTCGTCCACCGGCTGGCAGGTCGCACTAAACACAACGCTCGCCTATGACCAGTCGGTCACGGTGGACACTCGACGCGGGACCGTCCTGCGCAACGATGGCGCATCTTTGGGCGGCGCCCTATCTCGGCACACCTACCTCCCTGAGGCTCGGCTGCCCCCCGGTTCTCGGGAGATTGTTTTCACCGGCACGGACGTGACGGGTACGGCATCTTGCACGGTCGCCTGGCGGCCCACTTACTACGGCTTCTAAGGAGCACTCATGGCATTGGATTCTGTACCTTGGTTCATCGGCGGCGGTGCTGAGCACTCGCCTGCGGTTGCGCGAATGTTGGCTTACGCGGCCACGAGCGGCGCGACGGGGGTTATTTCGCCTAGTGACCTGAGGGTCACCGCCCTGCCGACGCCGGGGGCTGCTGTGCGGATCATGCCCGGCGGTGCGGCGATACTGAACCGCTACCCGGGCGCGGCTAACCAGTCGTATACGGCGCGTAACGCGTCGGCCACGGATGTCGCTGTGCCCGCCACGGGTTCATCCGGTGGGGCGACCCGCTACCTGATCCTGCGCGTGGATGATCCGGAGTTCGGCGGGCAGGCTCCGACAAATGTTGTGGATGGTCCGTACGTGCGAGCTGTCTTGGTGTCGAGCATCACCAATCTGGCGTACCCGTTCGTGCCGCTGGCGAAGATCACCCAGCCCGCGAACACGGCGACGATCACGCAGGCGATGATTGCCGACATCCGCGACATTGCGAACCCCCGCGAGAAGCAGGTCATCATCCCCCGCCCGCTCCAGGGGTCGGACGTTCCCGCCGCCGGGTTCGACCAGCTCAATGGTGCCACCTCTGACGGTCAGCCGTACCCGTTCTATGCCCAGGGAGCCAACCAGTCCGGGAATACACTCCTGATCCCGGAGTGGGCAACTCGGATGCAGATTGAGGCCACCTGGATTGCAGTCCGGATGCAGCCCGCCAACACAGACGGATTCGGGGACTACTGGGTGGACTTCGGGCCGGTGGTCAGGCCCGAGAAGCTCAAGTACAGCACCCGGGTATACCACTGGGATCAGGTAGCCGGGGATTTCTCCCGCAACAACTGGGAACTGGCGGACGAGGTGGCTATACCCGAGGAGCTGCGGGGCCAGAATGTGTCTTTCCTGATGAAGGCTAGCCGCCAGGGGGCAGCTTATCCCAGGATGGATGGTCGGTCGGGATACAAGCTGAAGGTGCGGTTTCTGGAACGGGCAGATTCGGGTGTGGCGTGAGTGGTTGGCGCTACATTGCCACCCGCCTGAATGGTGACGGGACGGAGGTATTCCTGTCATGGGATGTGCCATTGCAGGGCGCAGCGATTGTGGATGATCTGTCTGGGCCGGGTGGCATCGCGGGCAATATCAGCCCGGAGATTGCCCGGCTGCAGACCGTGGATGGGGATCCAGTATTCCTGCCGTGGTCCACTGCTATCTATGCCGAGAAGGACGGGCATATTCGCGGCGGCGCCATCCTGGCTGACCTGAGCGAGGATGGGCCACGGCTATCTCTGGACTGTGTTGGGTTCAGTGGATACCTGCAGGGCCAGCCGTACACCGGGGATCTATCCAAGGTTGGGGTTGATCCACTGGCGATGGCCCGCGAGCTGTGGGCGCATAAGCAGAAGGCTCGCGGCGGGAATCTGGGGATGGTTCTTGATTCCACTGCATCCACGGTGCGTATTGGTACGGCGGAGAAGTCCACGGAGTTCACTACAGGCACTGGGGAGGATGTTGCTTTCGACTCGGGCCCGTATGTTCTGAATTGGTGGTCAACCCACGACATGGGGGGCGAGTTCGACAGCCTCGCCGCCTCCACCCCCTTCGATTACCAGGTAGTCCATGCATGGTCCGGGGAGACAATCAGCCACCGGATGAAGTTGGGCTACCCGACACTTGGCCGCCGACGCGATGACCTACGGTTCATGGTCGGAGAGAACGTGTTCGTGGTCCCCAAGATCGAGTATTCCGGTGATGCGTACGCATCCGAGGCCATCGTCTTGGGTGCTGGTGAGGGCCGGAAGATGATCCGCGGCACTGAGTCCACAGTCTCGGGTAGGTTGCACCGCGCCGTGGTGGTGGAAGACAAGAGCCTTACCACGAAGCAGGCAGCCCAGAAAGTGGCGGCCTCCGAAGTGAAGGCGCGCCTTGGCGATGCTGACATTGATGAGCTGGTGGTGCGCGAGCACCCACACGCCGCACTGGGTTCTTTCAGTGTGGGTGACGAAATCAGGATCGACACCCGTGATGGCTGGTCTTCCGGCCTGAGCTTGTGGGTGCGCATCCTTTCCATGAAGACCGAACCTGACCTGAATAAGTGCACCCTGACGGTTGCGAGGGTCGAGAAAGTGACGTGAGGTAATGGTCTCTCCTATTGACCGGCTGGCCCGTGAGTTGTCGGTGCTCAAGAGCCAAGTGAAGGGGTTGTCTCGCACCCCGCAACTGGCGTACTCCTCGATTGAGAATGGGTCCGTGGATGAGTATGACGGTGATGGGAATCTGGTTTCTGTCATCGGCAAGCAGTATGACGGCACGCACGGTGCTGTCGTCGTGTCCGGGCCTGTGCCGCCCGTCCCCAATGCGCCGCTGGTAACTGGTGGTCTCAGCTTGAACATTGGCTGGGATGGCACGTTCGTGAATGATGCCGGCGTCCAGGACATCACCATTCCGGCGCCGATGGACTTTACGCGGGTTGAGCTCCATGCTTCC
Organism: Arthrobacter jiangjiafuii; assembly: GCF_018622995.1. Classification (NCBI taxonomy): domain Bacteria; kingdom Bacillati; phylum Actinomycetota; class Actinomycetes; order Micrococcales; family Micrococcaceae; genus Arthrobacter; species Arthrobacter jiangjiafuii. The sequence goes on along the minus strand of NZ_CP076022.1, from coordinate 214,331 downwards.
CGGACGTCAGGGTTCAGTGCGGATACGGCGGACACTCTGATTGACACCATCGAGTCACCCCGTGGCGGCACCCGTCCGGCGATGCTCGATGAGGGCACTTGGTACGCGGTGCTAGTGGCTCGCTCGGCTTCGGGCAAGCGGTCTGCTCAGTCGGCTGAGGCCAGCGCTGTGGTCACCCCGCCCGTTGGTGCGGATGTGGATGTGGACGCCCTGCGGGAGGAGTTCGCCGCCGCGGACGAGGCATTGAACAAGGCGCTGGCGGAAAACGCCGTCGTGCAGCTGGCCCTGCGGGGTGCGGTTACTGAGCTGCAGGACACCACCCTGCCCGCCCTGAACGCGGAGCTTTCTCAAGCCAAGGGCAGGCTGGACGACGCTGACCACCTGCTGAATGTAACCTTCCCCCAGCGCATTTCCGAAGCCGAGGGGACAGCGGGAACCGCCCTGGCAAACGCAAACTCAGCCCTCACAATGGCAGGCAGTGGCTCCCGCGTCCTCTACGGCACCACTAACCCCTCCGGCACCGCCCGGGAGGGGGACACCTGGCGCAAGACGGCAAGTGCAACGGGCGACGTGATCGCGGAATGGAGGTACACCAAGAACGGCGCAGGCACCTTGGCCTGGACCCCACAGAAGGTCACCAGCGATATGGTCTCCAACCTGGACATCGGCAAGCTCTCCGCCGGTACGGGTACGTTCATCACGGCTGTGGCGGAGAAGATGGCCACGGCCACGGCTAGTATCCAGAAGGCCGACATCGGCAACCTTACAGTGACTGGCAACTCTGCCCTGAATACACTTACCGCGCAGCGGATAGCTTCCGGGGTGGGCCAGTTTATCGATCTGAGCACCGACCAGTTGACGGCGGGCACCGCCTCCATCGGGACGGCTGTGGCGGACCGACTGTTCGCGGACATCTTCAGCACACGCAAGTTAAACGCGTCTCAGGTCTTCATCGGGCACCCGGGCAACATGTACCCGGACCCCATGTTTATGCAGCCAGGGTTTATTACCCGGCAGAATGATGCGTCCACCTGCCGTGTTTACAAGTCGGGGGCCAACCTGGGACTAGATCCGGGTACGACGACCACCACTTACTACCGTCCGATGGGTGAACCGCAGAACACCACCGACTACAAGAACTGGATCTCAGTCCAGCCAGGGGAGGCGTGGGAGCTGTCCTTCGACACGGACGCCTGGAAGGTTGCAAGCGTCGCCAAATTCGTGGGCCGGACACTGGACGGGCAGGCCTACGCTAACCCGACAAAGACGGTAACCGTCCCGGTCGGATCGACCAGTGTGAAGCTCGTGGCGACAATCCCTGCTGACTGCTACTGGATCTGTCCTGAGATTAGCGTCCTCGGAGGGAAGGGCATTTCATTCATAAAAGCTGGTTCCATTATGGTGCGCCAGATAATAACGCCGTCGCTGATCGTGGACGGGTTCTTCCAGGGCCTGCGCGTGATTGGTGCGAGCATCGAGACCAATACGGCCGCCAGCCGCGGCGTGAAGATGACCGATGCCGGACTTTTCGCCTATGACAGCACCGGGAAGGAGACGCTGCGTTTCGACGGGGCGAACAGTATCCTCACCGGGGCAACGATCCGCACCGCAGCCAGTGGTGCGCGGATCCAAATCTCCGAAACAGGGCTGCACGGGTGGGGCGCTGATAACGTCCAGTATCTGAAGGCTGACTCCAGTGGCCTCGAAATGACCGGCTCCATCACGTCCACGGGGAAGACGACTGAGGCGGTCCCCCGTACCATCAATGCCAGCCTGCAGGCTGTGGTACGGGACATTACGGGACAGGAATCGGTTGCGAACCCATCGCTGATTTTCGACACTGGCGAGTATGACCCCTGGAACGCGCCGGGGATCAACAGCCCAGACGGCCGCTCACTACAGCTGCAGGCCGGGACGGTTGTCGCGTTTGCCCATAAGGTCACTCTCGGCTCATTCCCGACACCCTTTGCAATCGACGGCAATCTTATAACCATCGGCAATATAGGTTTTCTTGGCGGCCCCCCAGCCGCCGTGAACCTCCTCGGCAATGTGAAGGTGAACGGCGGCCAGGTGATGAAGACCGTCACCCCGAACATTCCAGCCGATCAGCAGCCTATCGAACTCATCGCCAACGGATCAGCGACCACGAACGCGCAAGGCGAGTTCACCATCACCTTCCCCACTGGCGCATTCCCCACCGCCTGCGTCGCAATCTTCATGGTCCCCAACTCAGGCGGCGCGGTCATCCCCGTTGTCAATGGCACCACTGCTCTCTCAAAAACCAACTGCCGTGCAGTCCAGCCCGGTAACGGAAACAAAGCAATCACCTATTCATACCGAGCAATCGGTTACTAAGGAGGCTCATAAAATGGCTATTGTGCGAATCGACATCCGCGAAAACGATGGATCCTCAACCATCGCAGAAGCTGTGGACGCGAATCCCGAACAGATCGAGGCCGCCCGGGAACTCGCCCTCGACATCACCCGCAACATGGCACTCCCGGAAACAGCCGCCTCCGAATAACCGTCTAGCAGGCCAGTACGCACCAGGCACCTTTCGGGGTGCTTTTTTTGTACCCACTATCGGGGCGGTTCAAATGGCCGCCCCGATAGCGCGAACCCCCGCACCTGCGTCAACAGGCCGGGGGCGCGACCAACACCCGAGTCTCAAACAGGAGTGTCGATATGCCCATTAACACCACAAGCCGGGCGGTTAAGCCAATTCCGCCACGACTCAGAAGGAACATAAATGATCCGTTGGTGCCTCGTGGCTAAGCGAATCCTGCACCACCTCACCCCTGTTGACTGGGCTTTCGTCAACTTCAAGATCGCACTCGGTATCATTTGGCCGATCTTTTACTTCTCCGCTAATCCGGTCCGACCCCACGGCACGGACGGATTCTTCCTCTACCTCTGGTGCGGATTCACCGTCGTGGGCTTCGTCGTCTCGCTGACCGGGCTCATCCTCGCCGCACAGCCTCGCCGCTTCCGATACTCCGGCCGGCAGATCGAAATCGCGGGCATCTGGCTATTCCTTGGCGGGCCCGTGTGCTACGGCATCCTGCAAGCCGGGCTGGTCGCAGACGGCGGCGGCACCATCCGGGGCGCGCAGATCGCTATGGCCTACGCGCTCACCGCAGCACTTGTGGGACGCGTGTTGATCGTAAGGGACGGTGTTCGCCGGGCGGCCATCCGCACGGAAGAAGGTCTCTGATGGACGGCATCCTGGTTGCGGGCATCAGCACGCTCGGCGTTCTCCTCTCCGGTGCAGTCGCTACCCTCATCGGCAAGAAAGCGCGAGGCCCAGCTGAACAGCAGGCCGCACGGCGCGACACCATCGCCGACCGTGACGGGCTCATCGACAAGCTGAACGGACGCATTGATGACCTAGAGGTGCGGGTCAAATCCACTGAGGATGAGGTTCGCGCTGTCCGCGATCACAACAACGCGCTCATCAACTTCTGTTACCGGCTCCTCGCAATCGTTCGCCGTCACGGGCATGAGGACGAGATTCCCCTGCCGCCGCCGAGCGGCATCCACCTCTAAGCCCCGCACTCCGGGGCTTCCCTTTACGCCCCTAGGAGGGCCATGACCGTCTTTGATCGCTTCCCCGTGGATATGCCCCCGGGGTGGATAAGCCAGGACTACGGCAACCGCAACACCTGGGAAGTGAACCCCCACGCGGGGTTGGATATAGCGGCCGCCGCAGGCACCCCCATTTACGCGCCGTGTGATGCGTTCGTTGTGTGGGCCAGTTTCGACCCCTTCCCACCCGGCAACACCTGGGAGCAACTGGCCGGTAGCCGGGCCTCGGGTGGGTGCACCATCCTGCAGCCCGCCGGCCCGCACACGTCGCTCCAGACCAGCATCTCCCATCAACTGGAGATCGCCGTGGCGCCCGGCCAGTTCGTGAAATCCGGCCAGTTCATCGGCCGGGTGGGCAGTACCGGCAACAGCTCCGGCCCACACGTCCACTGGGAAGCCTTCATCGACTACGCGGAAGGGGTTTATCCTCCCGGCACGTTCTACGGCCGCGTGAACCCGCTCGACTACTTCAAGACCATCAACACTGTCCCGGTGCTCGGAACCGGCGGCAAAGGCTCCACCACCCCAGCACAGGAAGAGGACGACATGCCCAGTTTCAGCGAGCGAATACTCGACACCATCGACGGCAAGAAGGCCAGCCTCAACGAGATCATCAACAGCATCGACCGGAAGCAGGACCAGCAGGGCGCGGTGCTGTCCAAGCTGGTGGCCGCACTGGATCAGAACGTGAAGCTGACGTCGGGCATCCTCGCCACCCGCATCCCCGACCCCTCCGACCCGAAGAAGTCGTACACCATCGCGGACTACATCGTCTGGTCAGCAACCAATGCAAAGGCCGCGGCCGGCAATGCGGGTAAGGCCGTGCAGAACACGAGCCCCGAGAACCTGGCAAAGGCCGTCAGTGAGGCACAGTCCAGCGTCACCGCACAGAGCGTCGCGGACCAACTGCAGGTCAACATCAACGTGAAGGAGTCCTAATGTTCACTCTCGCATTCTGGAAGGCCACCTTTGAACGTGGCATCAAAACCCTGGCACAGTCCGCCGCAGCCTTGCTCGTCGGTGATGGCCTCGGACTGCTCACCGTGGACTGGGTGACTGTCGGCTCCGTTGCCGGTCTCGCCGCGGTCATCTCCGTGCTGACGTCCATCGGCACCGGGGCGATCACGGACGGCTCCCCGTCAGCTTCGACCGCCGAAACACTGAGCATCCCGGACGGCACCGGTAAACGCCGAACATGACAAAGCGCCCCGCTCAAACGAGCGGGGCGCGATTTGTCGTTAAGTGGTCAAGCGTTCATCGGGAAGTATGGGCTCATGGCAGGCATGTCAGCGGCCAGCATGAGGCCGAAGATCATCCCGACCGTAATCATGATCGCGGACAGCACCAGCAGCACCGCGTACATGTACCAATCGAAGGCCACCACCGCATGAAACAGACGGGCGGCAGGGTTGCTACTCTTACTCATATCGAACTCCTCAACAGTTCGGTCATGGCCCCGGGGTGTTACAGCACCCGCGGGGTTTTAATCTGCCTACCGTAACACCGCCCGAATACGATTAATAGATGCAACCGCACGACCCCCGGAGTGGTGGCTAAGCCAAGGCTGCTTCAAGCACTAGGGGTTTCGTCTCCGGCTCCCACTCCAACGCCTTAGCTGCAACCTCGGCCCCGCGGAAGTGGGCATCTGGCAGCAGGTCACTGTATCGGTCGATGGTCGTGTTGATCGACTCATGCCCCAGCCGTCGTGACAGCTCATAGATGGACAGTCCGCCGGCCAACATCAAGGCCGCGTGAGTGTGCCGCAGGTCGTGGATCCGCGGCCGATTACCCGCACCCTCGTCATAGCCGAGACTATCCAACGCCTTAGCCCAGAACTCATGGAACGTGGAGTGCCTGATGGGTCCGCCGTACGACGTCGTGAAGACATAGCCCGCCTCGCCTGCCTTCTCTATAAGGGGCAGGATTTCCGTCACCAATGACGGCGGAAGACTGATACTGCGGCGTGACTTCCTGGTCTTAGGCGGGCCAATATAGAACCGGTTGTCCCCGTCACGCTTCCATGCCCGTTCGATCCGCACCGTGACAGTGTCGCCCTCGAAGTTGAAGTCTCCCCCGCGTACCGCTGTTGCCTCACCGAAGCGTGCACCGGTAGCCCGCAGGAACGCCACAAACCCCCGGTAACGCTCCGGCATGGCCTGCGTCACCTTCCATGACTCCTCAGCCGTCATGGGCCGCATCTTCTCCTCAGTGGACGCATCCTTGGGCAGCTTCACACCCTTGCACGGGTTGTCTTTGCGCCACCCTGCACGCACGGCTGTCTCGAATGACGCAGACAGTAGGCCGTGATGGTTCGCAATGGTCTTAGCCGATAGCCCCTTGCCCTGCATGGTGCGGATCCACTGCACAAGGTCAATGTGCGTGATCGAACCAACCGGCAGCGCACCGAACTTGCCGTTGAAGTGGTTACTGATCGCGGCGCCGTACCGCTTGATCTGGTCCGGGCCGGCACTGGTCAGCAGCTCGACATGCCGGACCAGGTTCTCGGCAACGCTTGGGCCCTCGACTTGGATTTGCTGCAGCAGGCCCTCAACTGCGGAGAGCGAGTTGCCGTTCGCCTCAACCAGCCGCTTGAAGCGTTCGGCCTCGGGTTGGTTCGGGAGTTGGTAGGAGGTCTGTTTTCCGGTGTCAGCGTCACGCCAAAGCACGGCGAATGTGGTGCTGCCGTCCGCTCTGCGCCGCTCTCTGATGCTTGCCATGCGGTCAGCTTAACGGATTCTCGTCAACAAAACCGGGTGATCCGTCAACATGGCAAAGAAAAGGCCCCTACATCGGCTAGATGTAGGGGCCAATTTGGCGGAGGATGGGGGATTTGAACCCCCGAGGGCGTTAACCCAACACGCGTTCCAGGCGTGCGCCATAGGCCGCTAGGCGAATCCTCCAGGCTTTGCTCGTCAAGAGCAGATACAAGACTACCGGACAATGGCCCGATTGCCGAATCGGGAGGCATCTGCGAAAACGCCACCCTCCCGATGACCGTCCGGGCGGCCGCCCCGCCCGCTAGGGTGGGACCACTGTCTACGCTTTCCGGGGGAACCATGAGAAAAACTGCCGCCATTCCTGCCATCGCCCTGATGCTGGTGACCGGCTGCAGCGCCGAAGCTGTGGAGTCCGGCAGCTCCTCGGCCTCCGCACCGGCACCTGCCGCGCCGTCCGCTGCAGCGCCGAGCGCCGAAACGGCGGCGCAGGACACGGAGGAAGCCACCTGCCTCAAGCTCCTCGAGACCGACGGCAAAGGCCCGCTCTACAACGCCATCCACCGCGTGCAGTTCGGTGGCGGAACCAGTGGCTTCCAGGGAACCGCCGACGACGCCCGCGTGCTCCAGGAGGAGCTTGACGGCATAGCCGCCACTGCCCCGCACACCCTGGCCCTGCTGCTGGAAGGGCTCGTCTCGCCGCTGGAGAGCGTCGCAGGACAAGCCGCTGACCCGGGTTCCGCCTGGAACTTCAATGTCGATATCTGGAAGGGTGCCGTCTCGGGGCTGCTGAGCCGCTGCGCCCCGTACGAGGCCAGCGAAACTGCAGCCACCTATACCGTTTTTCCGGGAACAATAGCCCGCGTCGTCCCCGCCTACCCGGGATACCCGCTGGTGGTGGACGCCGCTTCCCTGGATTACCGCGTTGCCGCCTGGTACGACGGCCGGCTGGTGGACGGCCGGGTCGTGGCGCTGGCTCCAGGGCTCTACACCCCCCATGACCCCAACATCCCTGACCTGCTGGCCTACTACGTCCCCGCCGGCACCGCGGGCGATACCGCGAGAAAACTCACGGTCTTCCCCGACTCCAGCCGCGGAGGCACCTGGTCCGGAGTGCTCCCTGGCACCCAGGAACCGCAGCTGTAAGGACAAAAAGAAAGCCCGCCCCTGGGTAAGGGGCGGGCCTTCCAATATCCGTGGCATTAATACCGGATTAAACAGCTGAGGTCCGTACCATCACTGGTACGGACCTCAGCCTCTGAACATAAAATATGTCCGGCGGTGACCTACTCTCCCACATCCTCCCGGATGCAGTACCATCGGCGCTGTGGGTCTTAGCTTCCGGGTTCGGAATGGGACCGGGCGTTTCCCCCACGCTATGACCGCCGTAACCCTTCCACCCCGCACCACCCCGGCAAACAAACCCCAGGGTGAGGGGAAATCAATGGTCACAACAAAAACACGCGTAGTGTTTCGATGCAATATATAACTGTAATTATACGGCACGCACGTCCCTGTTAAGAGACGGTTGATACCGGTTCCACGGTGACAAACCACACGGGTTTGTTATCCGGGAACCACATAGTGGACGCAAGCAGCACATGATCTAACAACACCCTTTATACTTTGACGGACCGTTTGAAGTCGTGTCCGTCCAGGTGAGGTTGTGGTGTAAGTTATCGGCCTATTAGTACCGGTCAGCTTCACGGGTCTTTAGTCCCCGCTTCCACATCCGGCCTATCAACCCAGTGGTCTGGCTGGGGGCCTCTCACACACAAGGTGTATGGAAATCTCATCTCGAAGCGGGCTTCCCGCTTAGATGCTTTCAGCGGTTATCCCATCCGAACGTAGCTAATCAGCGGTGCACTTGGCAGTACAACTGACACACCAGAGGTTCGTCCGTCCCGGTCCTCTCGTACTAAGGACAGCCCTTCTCAAATTTCCTGCGCGCGCAGCGGATAGGGACCGAACTGTCTCACGACGTTCTAAACCCAGCTCGCGTACCGCTTTAATGGGCGAACAGCCCAACCCTTGGGACCTACTCCAGCCCCAGGATGCGACGAGCCGACATCGAGGTGCCAAACCATGCCGTCGATATGGACTCTTGGGCAAGATCAGCCTGTTATCCCCGAGGTACCTTTTATCCGTTGAGCGACGGCCATTCCACAATGTACCGCCGGATCACTAGTCCCGACTTTCGTCCCTGCTTGAGATGTCTCTCTCACAGTCAAGCTCCCTTGTGCACTTACACTCGCCACCTGATTGCCAACCAGGCTGAGGGAACCTTTGGGCGCCTCCGTTACTCTTTAGGAGGCAACCGCCCCAGTTAAACTACCCATCAGGCACTGTCCCTGACCCGGATTACGGGCCGAAGTTAGATATCCAGTATGACCAGAGTGGTATTTCAACGATGACTCCACCCGAACTGGCGTCCGGGTCTCACAGTCTCCCACCTATCCTACACAAGCCACACCGAATATCAATACCAAACTATAGTAAAGGTCTCGGGGTCTTTCCGTCCTGCTGCGCGTAACGAGCATCTTTACTCGTACTGCAATTTCGCCGAGTTTATGGTTGAGACAGCGGGGAAGTCGTTACTCCATTCGTGCAGGTCGGAACTTACCCGACAAGGAATTTCGCTACCTTAGGATGGTTATAGTTACCACCGCCGTTTACTGGGGCTTAAATTCCCAGCTTCGCCCGTAAGGGCTAACCGGTCCTCTTAACCTTCCAGCACCGGGCAGGAGTCAGTCCGTATACATCGTCTTGCGACTTCGCACGGACCTGTGTTTTTAGTAAACAGTCGCTTCCCCCTGGTCTCTGCGGCCCTGATCCCCTCCGGACAGCTTGTGTCCTTCAAGGTTGGGGCCCCCCTTCTCCCGAAGTTACGGGGGCATTTTGCCGAGTTCCTTAACCATAATTCTCTCGATCGCCTTAGTATTCTCTACCTGATCACCTGTGTCGGTTTGGGGTACGGGCGGCTAAAACCTCGCGCCGATGCTTTTCTAGGCAGCATAGGATCACCGGATTCCCACCAAAGTGGGTCCCATCAGATCTCAGGTATCGTCATCAAAGACACAGCAACGGATTTACCTATCGCTGACCCTACATCCTTAGACCAGGACAACCATCGCCCGGCCCGGCTACCTTCCTGCGTCACACCTGTTAATACGCTTACCTCCCAGGATCAGGTCCCGCGCTCCACCAAAAACCGGGTCGCCACAAGGGCGGCCGGTCAGGTATTGGGCGGTTAGTATCCCCCGCTTGGTATTGGCGGTTTTTCGCCGGTACGGGAATATCAACCCGTTGTCCATCGACTACGCCTGTCGGCCTCGCCTTAGGTCCCGACTTACCCAGGGCAGATTAGCTTGACCCTGGAACCCTTGATCATTCGGCGGACGGGTTTCTCACCCGTCTTTCGCTACTCATGCCTGCATTCTCACTCGTGTAGGCTCCACCGCTGGTTTACACCGCGACTTCACTGCCCACACGACGCTCCCCTACCCATCCAAACGCTTGAACGAAAATGGATAAACCATCCGCTTGGCTAATATTTGAATGCCACAACTTCGGCGGTGTACTTGAGCCCCGCTACATTGTCGGCGCGGAATCACTTGACCAGTGAGCTATTACGCACTCTTTCAAGGATGGCTGCTTCTAAGCCAACCTCCTGGTTGTCTTCGCAACTCCACATCCTTTCCCACTTAGCACACGCTTAGGGGCCTTAGTTGGTGGTCTGGGCTGTTTCCCTCTCGACTATGAAGCTTATCCCCCACAGTCTCACTGCTGCGCTCTGACTTACCGGCATTCGGAGTTTGGCTGACGTCAGTAACCTTGTAGGGCCCATTAGCCATCCAGTAGCTCTACCTCCGGTAAGAAACACGCAACGCTGCACCTAAATGCATTTCGGGGAGAACCAGCTATCACGGAGTTTGATTGGCCTTTCACCCCTACCCACAGCTCATCCCCTCCATTTTCAACTGAAGTGGGTTCGGTCCTCCACGCGCTCTTACACGCGCTTCAACCTGGCCATGGGTAGATCACTCCGCTTCGGGTCTAGATCACGCCACTGCATCGCCCTATTCAGACTCGCTTTCGCTACGGCTTCCCCTCACGGGTTAACCTCGCGACGTAACACTAACTCGCAGGCTCATTCTTCAAAAGGCACGCTGTCACAAGCACAGCACCACAAGTGGCACTGCCCTGCTCCAACGGATTGTAGGCACACGGTTTCAGGTACTGTTTCACTCCCCTCCCGGGGTACTTTTCACCTTTCCCTCACGGTACTTGTCCGCTATCGGTCATCAGGGAGTATTTAGGCTTACCAGGTGGTCCTGGCAGATTCGCACGGGATTTCTCGGGCCCCGTGCTACTTGGGATCCTCTCCAGCGGCAGCATACATTCCGGTTACGGGGCTAACACCCTCTACGGCCTGGCTTTCAAACCAGTTCACCTATGCATCTGCACTCACTTCACCAATCCGGCAGAATCGGTACGGAAAGTCCCGCAACCCCAGTGATGCAACGCCCGCCGGCTATCACACACCACTGGTTTAGCCTCTTCCGCGTTCGCTCGCCACTACTAACGGAATCACTGTTGTTTTCTCTTCCTGTGGGTACTGAGATGTTTCACTTCCCCACGTTCCCTCCACGCACCCTATGTGTTCAGATGCGGGTCACCCGGTCACTCGCGCGCCGGGCGGGGTTTCCCCATTCGGACATCCTGGGATCAACGCTCGGTTATCAACTCCCCCAGGCTTATCGCAGATTCCTACGTCCTTCTTCGGCTCCTGATGCCAAGGCATCCACCGTGTGCCCTTAAAAACTTGACCACAAAGATCAATATATTATCGCTATCGAGAAAACCATGGAAACCGGTAAAACCGGTCACCAGGTTTATCTGAAATTGCACTTAATAATTTAAGATGCTCGCGTCCACTATGTAGTTCTCAAACAACAACCCCGTCGCACCCCGCCACCACCACGTATTCACCGTGGAAGTCTTGGACCTGCGCAGGAACAATCAGAAACAACACGAAACCGTGTCCCTCCAGACCTGTAAAGGTTTGAATTCTTCGGTCCTGTTGTCTCAGGACCCAACAGTGTGCCAAACGGAAAAACCCGGTACTCGAGACACCGGCAGCGTTTTCCAGTCCCACCCCGAAGGATGAAACGTACTGATGCTGCCAGGCTCAACGCCGGGCACCTGCTTATTGATATTCCACCCTTGAGCACCCACCGGAGAACATATGTCTCCGATATGGGCATCTCCTGCAAGAACCACATCCAACACTGTGGAAGGACGCAGACCTTGAGGTGCTCCTTAGAAAGGAGGTGATCCAGCCGCACCTTCCGGTACGGCTACCTTGTTACGACTTAGTCCCAATCGCCGGTCCCACCTTCGACGGCTCCCTCCCACAAGGGGTTAGGCCACCGGCTTCGGGTGTTACCAACTTTCGTGACTTGACGGGCGGTGTGTACAAGGCCCGGGAACGTATTCACCGCAGCGTTGCTGATCTGCGATTACTAGCGACTCCAACTTCATGAGGTCGAGTTGCAGACCTCAATCCGAACTGAGACCGGCTTTTTGGGATTAGCTCCACCTCACAGTATCGCAACCCTTTGTACCGGCCATTGTAGCATGCGTGAAGCCCAAGACATAAGGGGCATGATGATTTGACGTCGTCCCCACCTTCCTCCGAGTTGACCCCGGCAGTCTCCTATGAGTCCCCGCCATAACGCGCTGGCAACATAGAACGAGGGTTGCGCTCGTTGCGGGACTTAACCCAACATCTCACGACACGAGCTGACGACAACCATGCACCACCTGTAAACCGGCCACAAGTGGGGGACCTGTTTCCAGGCCTTTCCGGTTCATGTCAAGTCTTGGTAAGGTTCTTCGCGTTGCATCGAATTAATCCGCATGCTCCGCCGCTTGTGCGGGCCCCCGTCAATTCCTTTGAGTTTTAGCCTTGCGGCCGTACTCCCCAGGCGGGGCACTTAATGCGTTAGCTACGGCGCGGAAAACGTGGAATGTCCCCCACACCTAGTGCCCAACGTTTACGGCATGGACTACCAGGGTATCTAATCCTGTTCGCTCCCCATGCTTTCGCTCCTCAGCGTCAGTTAATGCCCAGAGACCTGCCTTCGCCATCGGTGTTCCTCCTGATATCTGCGCATTTCACCGCTACACCAGGAATTCCAGTCTCCCCTACATCACTCTAGTCTGCCCGTACCCACTGCAGACCCGGGGTTGAGCCCCGGGCTTTCACAGCAGACGCGACAAACCGCCTACGAGCTCTTTACGCCCAATAATTCCGGATAACGCTTGCGCCCTACGTATTACCGCGGCTGCTGGCACGTAGTTAGCCGGCGCTTCTTCTGCAGGTACCGTCACTTTCGCTTCTTCCCTACTGAAAGAGGTTTACAACCGAAGGCCTTCGTCCCTCACGCGGCGTCGCTGCATCAGGCTTTCGCCCATTGTGCAATATTCCCCACTGCTGCCTCCCGTAGGAGTCTGGGCCGTGTCTCAGTCCCAGTGTGGCCGGTCACCCTCTCAGGCCGGCTACCCGTCGTCGCCTTGGTGGGCCATTACCCCAACCAACTAGCTGATAGGCCGCGAGTCCATCCAAAACCGCATAAAGCTTTCCACGGACCGCCATGCGGTGGTCCGTTGTATCCGGTATTAGACCCGGTTTCCCAGGCTTATCCCGAAGTTAAGGGCAGGTTACTCACGTGTTACTCACCCGTTCGCCACTAATCATTTTGTGCAAGCACAAAAGTCATCGTTCGACTTGCATGTGTTAAGCACGCCGCCAGCGTTCATCCTGAGCCAGGATCAAACTCTCCGTAAATGTGTTACAGACACAGCACCGGAGCCAAGGAAAATTGGCTGCACGGTCCTGCACTAAATTCGAAACCAGCTAAAAAAGTCCTTCCCACCCACGGGGTGGGCGGAAGAACCAGTTCAACCAATTAAAATAAATTGGTATCAATAAACTTGGCACACTATTGAGTTCTCAAACAACAGATGCATACGAAATACTCGGAGAAAACAATTACTTGTTTTTCTTTTCTCTTCGCTGCAGTGTTTCTTTATTCTATTCCATCCGGACCGTATTTGGCAATTCGGGATATTCCCGAAGTCTGCTTCATTTTGTCCGGATGATCCCACGCAAAATCCCCGGCTTTCCGCTCCCGGGCCGTGAGGCGCAGGGTGGATCACCAGGATGTTTTTGGTGGGGTTTGGCCGCCATGCTCTCAGGAGTTTCTCAACTCCCGGCCGCGGCGACTTAGAAGACTCTACACAGGTTTGGGCCCAGCCGCAAATCGCCCCGCTGGGCCTCCGGATGCCCCCTATCGGGCCCCTATAACCCCTCCTATATAGGGAGCTGCAAGGGGCACTGCATCCATGGAGGGAGCCGCACCTTTGGAGCGGCAACCACTGCGTGTATATAGGGGGTCTGCATATAGGAGGTCTGTATATAGAGGGCCTGTAGAGATGACTGCCTGTATTGCCTCAGGCAGGATAGTGCAGGACATGACGAGGACTGGAACACAGGAAGGAGGCCCATGCCCGTGGTGCGGCGAACGATCGGTCCCCTTGAGCTGCCCGTCCTCACGGGCCCTCTTTCCACTTCCCCTCCCGTTTCCACTCCTCGGCCCACCGGCACCCGGGTGACGCTCCGCCCCTTCTGCCCCGCCGACGTCGTGCTGGTGCAATCCGCTGCCCAGGATCCCCTTATCCCCCTGATCACCAGCGTTCCCTCCACGCCCGGCCGTGCGGAGGCCCTGGCGTACATCGAACGCCAGCACCAGCGGGCGCGCAGCGGCGAAGGGTGGTCCTTCGCGATCGCGGACGCTGAAACCGGCACCGGTGTGGGGCAGATCGGACTGTGGCCCGGGCAGTCGCTGCGCCGCACCGGAAACCCGGACACCATTGGCTACTGGATCGGCCCGGAACACCGGAAGCGCGGGTATGCCGGCGCGGCCCTGGCACTGCTGACCGAGTGGGCGGTGACCGTCCAGCAGATGCCGCGGATTGAACTGTATATAGAGCCGTGGAACAAGGGATCGTGGCGTGCCGCCGAAAATGCCGGCTATACAAGGGACGTGCTGCTGCCGGCCTGGCAGAAAGTCGGCACCCAGTGGCGGGACATGTACCGCTATGCCTGGACCGCCGGCACAGCCCTCCGGACCCCGGGAGAGGCGCCCCGCAAAACCGGTCCAAAAATCGGGTAGACTGATTCGCGGCCCCTCATGTGGTGTCATCCTGTGAACTCCCCCAGGACCGGAAGGTAGCAAGGGTAAGCGGGCTCTGGCAGGTGCATGAGGGGTCTTTAATTTTTTCAGGACCAGCTGGTTTTCCCCGCCCCTGGCGTCGGGATGCAAACCGTCAGTGCCAACCGATAGGGTTCTATCTGTGAGTACAGCCCTTTACCGCCGCTACCGTCCCGAGAGCTTCGCGGATGTGATCGGGCAGGAGCACGTCACTGAGCCGCTGATGGCGGCCCTCTCCAAAAACCGCGTGAATCACGCCTATCTCTTCTCCGGACCCCGCGGCTGCGGCAAAACCACGTCCGCCCGCATCCTGGCCCGCTGCCTGAACTGCGCCGAGGGCCCCACCCCGGTTCCCTGCGGCAAGTGCGACAGCTGCGTGGAACTGGCCCGCAACGGATCCGGCAGCCTCGATGTGATCGAGATCGACGCCGCCAGCCACGGTGGTGTCGACGACGCCCGCGACCTGCGTGAACGGGCCACCTTCGCCCCGGTCCGCGACCGCTACAAGATCTTCATCATTGACGAGGCCCACATGGTGACCTCGGCAGGCTTCAACGCGCTGCTGAAGATCGTCGAAGAGCCGCCGGAGCACATCAAGTTCATCTTCGCCACCACCGAGCCGGACAAGGTGATCGGGACCATCCGCTCCCGCACCCACCACTATCCGTTCCGGCTGGTGCCGCCCGAGCCGCTGCTGGCCTACCTGGACAAGCTCTGTGCGCAGGAAAACGTCCCCGTGGCCCCCGGTGTGCTGTCCCTGGTGATCCGCGCCGGCGGCGGCTCCGTCCGCGATTCACTTTCGGTCCTGGACCAGCTGATGGCCGGTGCCGGCCCCGCCGGCCTGGACTACGAGCTGGCCGTCAATCTGCTCGGTTACACCCCCATTTCACTGCTCGACGACGTCGTTGACGCCTTCGCTGCCGGCGATGCGGCCACCGTCTTCCGGGCCGTTGACCGCGTCATCCAGACCGGACAGGACCCGCGGCGGTTCGTCGAGGACCTGCTGGAGCGCTTCCGCGACCTGATCATCGTGCACGCGATGCCCGAAAGCGCCGCTGCGGTACTGCGCGGCATGCCCGAAGACCAGATCAACCGGATGGGCACCCAGGCCACGCAGCTCGGCGGCGCCGAACTCTCTCGCGCCGCGGACATCACCAACACCGCGCTGACGGAAATGACCGGCGCCACCTCGCCGCGCCTGCATCTGGAACTGTTGTGCGCGCGGATCCTGCTGCCCGCCTCCGACCAGACCGAACGCGGCACGGCCGCACGGGTGGACCGCCTCGAACGGCGCCTGAGCTACGCCGGAGACAGCACCGAGGCCGTGGGCCGCGCTGCCGCAGCCTCCTCGCCGGTGGAATCCATTCCGGCAGCACGGACGACGACGGCGCCGCAGGCACCCGCTGTGGTTCCGGATGCACCGTCCGCCCCGGCAGCCTCCCGGCCCGACAGCGAACCGGCTCCGGCCGCAGCTGCCTCCACACCTGCCGGCGGGTCACCGCTGGACTGGGGCGGCACCTGGGCCACCGCGCCGGAGCCGCAGGCCTCCAACGGGTCCTCCGCCAATTCCGCTTCCGCTGCCGCGGCAACGCAACCTGACTCAACCCCGGCCGCCTCGGCACCGGATGCAGCCACTCAGGACGCCAACCGGCAGGCCAACCTCCGGGCAGGCCAGCCGGCAGCATCGCCTGCCGTCGGTGCGGCACAGGGAGCTCCGGCCGCAACAAACGCACCTGCAGCACCTGCCGCACCGCGGGAAGCCCAGGGCGGCGGACAGCCTGCCCAGGGCGGACAGATCGAGATGATCCGCAGGGCGTGGCCGGAAATCATGGATGCTCTGACCGGAATCCGGCGCGCCACCTGGTTGAACGTCAGCAAGAACGCCAGCCCCAAGGCCTTCGACGGACGAATCCTGGAACTGGCCTTCAGCAACCCGGGAGCAGCCACCAACTTCAACCGTCCGGACCACCTGGAGAATCTGCGCAAGGCGATCAGCCAGATCCTCGGCGTTGACTGTCAGGTCAATGTGGTGCACGACAGCACGGCGGCAGCGGGTGAGTCGGGCCCAAAAGCAGGTAGCCGGCTAACCCCGGCGCCGGTTTCCGCACAGGTCCAGGCTCCGTCCCAGCAACACCCTGCCCCGCCCAGCACCGAGCCGGCTCCGGCTCCGGCTTCCGCTGCCTCGGCCGCACCGGCACCGGTCTCAGCACCGGCACCGGTCTCGGCACCGACTATTACCCCGACACCGGCGCCTGAAGCTGCAGCTCCAGCTTCGGCACCGGTCTCGGCACCGGATGCTGCTCCGGCACCGACCACACCTGAGGCACGTGGTGCATCAGCCGTGGTCTCGGGACCGGCCGCCGCAGCTGCGCTGAACCGCCGCCGAAGCCAGAACTCTTCGCCAGCCGGCCAGGCACCCGGGGCAACCCGTCCGTCCGGCCAAAACCAGCAGCAGAATCCCGGCGCACGGGGCAACCAGGCAGCAGCCCGCGGATCCGCAGCGCCCGGACCGCTGCCGGAGGACTGGCAGCAGGAGCCTCCCGAGGATCCGTACGCCGGCGGTCCCGAAAGCAACGCCTGGGAACAGGCCGAACCGCCTACGGACGTCTACTCGGCCGGTCATCTCTCGGACAGCGAGTGGGCTGCCACCAACTGGGCCGGAACCGGCTCCTCGCCTGCGGCTCAGGGAACGCAGAACCGCGGCAACTCTGCAGCGGGATCACCCGCGCAGGCACCGGCGGGAACCGGAGCATCGTCCCGCCCGGCACAGGCACAGGCAGCATCCCCTGCTTCCCGTCCCGGGGCTCAGGCACCGCACGCCCAGCCGCAGACCCAGGCGGCGTCGTCGGCTTCTCCCGTGCAGACAGCAGCGTCCCCTGCGGCCGGCAGAAACGATGGCCGGCCGCTGAGCCGCTATCAAAAACTGCTGAACGAAGCCGCGCAGCGCGGCGGCTCGGCGAACCCGTCAGCGGTGCGCAGCAACGTAAACTTGGTCGAAGACATCCCCAGTGCCGACGACATCACGCTCGAGGATTCAGGATTGGTGGGCAGGAAAGCCATCGAGCGGATTCTCGGCGGCCGGTTGATTGAGGAACGCGGCGTCGACGGCCGCTGAGCCAGCCGGATCCAGCAGTAACACCTGCGCCGCCTAGCGGCGGCGCATCCACCCAAAGAGATCCACCCCCAGCAGAGAAGGTCACGTGTACGAAGGCGCCGTTCAGGAACTGATCGATGAACTGGGCAGGCTCCCGGGCATCGGTCCCAAGTCGGCCCAGCGGATCGCGTTCCACATCCTGGAAGCCGATCCGGACGACATGCGGAAGCTCGCGTCCTCGATCGTCACCGTCAAGGACAAGGTCAAGTTCTGCAGCATCTGCGGCAACGTCACCGAGCAGGAAACCTGCGCGATCTGCCGTGACACCCGCCGCGACCCCACCATGATCTGCGTGGTCGAGGAGTCCAAGGACGTCATTGCCGTGGAGCGCACCCGCTCCTTCCGCGGCCGGTACCACGTGCTGGGCGGGGCCATTAATCCGATTGCCGGCATCGGCCCGGACCAGCTGCGCATCCGCGAACTGCTGAGCCGGCTCTCGGACGAGCAGATCTCCGAGATCATCATCGCCACCGACCCCAACCTCGAGGGCGAAGCGACCGCCACATACCTGTCCCGGATGCTCAAGACCCTGGGCATCAACGTCACCCGCTTGGCCTCCGGACTGCCGGTGGGCGGAGACCTTGAGTACGCGGACGAGATCACCCTGGGCCGCGCCTTCGAGGGCCGCCGGAGCATGTCCTAGCCCTCACCCCGCCGCGCGGCACGGCTCCGCCACCAGGCGCCGCGCCCCGTACCGCAGTCCCGGAGCGGGCGCTAGGCGATCCGGGTCCCGGCCGCCAGCCTGCGGACCGGAGTGACCAGCCGGCGCCGGGCCAGCGCCAGCAGCAATCCGGCAACCGCAAGCTGGATCACCAGGCCCAGCGGCCAGATGGGGAAGGTGGCCGGCTCTACGGTCTGCGGCTGTCCCTCCACGCACGGCTGGGAATACTCCGGCCCGGCCTGGGCCATCCGGACCAGGCTGCTGATGCCCTGCATCACGCCCGTCGGCTGGTAGCCGGCCTCACTTGAATCAGACTCCGAATGTGGAATCGCGTCGGCCACGATGACAAACGGATTGGCCGCCAGGAGCCAGGCCACCCGCTCGGTATGCACGGCCGGGACTTCCACCACGTCACCGGTGCAGACCCAGAAAGCCTCATCGGCCGTGAGTTCATCCCTGTAGTCAATCGAGCTGGCTTTTACGGTCCCCTGCACCAGGGTCAGGCTCAGCCCGAACCCGATCAGGGTTCCCAGGCTCAGCAGGGCCACCAGCATGTAGGTGACCACAATGGAGAACAGCGGCCGGTTGGCCAGCGTTGATACTCCCACCCCGATGGCGCACACCACGCCCAGCTCCACGGCCAGCATCACGACGGCGACGACGGCGGACAGCGGCCGCACCCCACCCAGGGCCAGGCCCCAGATGAGGAACGGCACACTGGCCACCAGGAACCCCAGCGACGCCACCCAGGAGGCCAGCCACTTGCCCGCCAGAATCTGGCCCGGCCGCAGCAGGGTGACCTGCAGGATGGCGAGCGTGCCGGCGGAACGGTCTCCGTTGATGGCGTTCGCCGACAGGGCCGGTGCCAGCAGCAGCCCGAAAAACAGGACAAAGCCCACGATCAGCTCGTAGAGCACCGGGCCCTGCGGCCCGTCCGTCGCGGAGTTCAGCGCTGTCAGCGCCGAAACCACTCCGATGACCACAAACCAGACGGCCAGCAGGATGTACCAGCCCCGAGAACGCAGCCGCTGCTTCATTTCTAGGGAGAAAACGGCCCGGACGGCCGCCAGTGTTCCCAACCCGGCCGGTGCGGGGGCGGCGGAAGGCATAGTCGCGGTACTCATCGGCGGTCGGTATCCAGACTCATGTAGGTCTCTTCGAGGGCTCCGCCGGCGGGGGCGAAGGCGGTCACGGCGACGCCGGCACCGACCAGTGAGCGCAGCAGATCCGCTGCGGCATCTTCACCGGCAAGCCGGACCTGCAGCGCCGGCCGGCGTTCGGCGTCCTGCATCCGGTAGGGCGTCCCGGCGGACGTGATGCCGTGCAGCAGCAAATCACTGTCCAGCGCCCGGATCGTATACCAGCGGGCCTGCTCTCCGGCGTCGGCCAGCGACTGGGCTTTCACCGTCTCTCCCCCGGCCACAAACACGGCGCGGTCCGCCATCTCGTCCAGTTCCGAGAGCACGTGCGAGGAAACCACCACGGTTTTCCCCTCATCGGCCAGCCGGCGCAGCAGCATCCGCAGGTCAACCCGGGAGCCCGGGTCCAGCCCCGATGCGGGCTCGTCCAGCAGGAGCACTGCAGGATCGTGGATCAGTGCCCGCGCCAGGCTCAGCCGCTGCTGCTGGCCGCGGGAAAACACGCGGGACGGCTTGTCGGCCAGGTCACCCAGATGGACCGTGTGCAGCAGTTCGGCCGCCCGGCTCTGCGCGAGGGGCCGGGGCATGCCGTAAAACGTTCCCATGGTCACGAGGATCTCGGTGGCGGTTAGTGAATCCCAGATCCCCAAAGTGTCCGGCATCCAGCCGACACTGCGGCGGACCTCGCCGGGATACGTCACGGGGTCCAGGCCGCCGATCCGCACCTCGCCGGCATCGGGGGCCAGCAGCGATGCCAGCATCAGCAGCAGCGTGGTCTTCCCGGAGCCGTTGGGCCCGATCAACGCCGTCACGGCACCGGCGGGCGCCGTGAAATCCATCCCCCGGACCGCTTCCACCGTACCGAAGCGCCGCCGGACGCCAAGCGCACTCACCCCTGCCGCCGCCGTCGTACTCTCGTTTGCCATGCGCCCCACCCTAGGGGGCTTCCGCCGCGGCAGCCGGGACAGACTCACCCGACGTGACGTTAAGTGCATGTGTCCGAATCATTTCGGGAGCGACAGGCCCGCGCTATAGACTTTTGGGGGTTGGCCGCCCGCTGAGGCGGCCCGTTGTCCGGGAAGAAACCCGGATGAAATCAGATGCCACTGCGCCAAGGACGTCGCCCGGCAGCAACCGAAAGAACTCAGAGAGCGTGTACGCATGGGCCTGATTGTGCAGAAATTCGGCGGTTCCTCCGTTTCGGACGCCGAAGGCATTAAGCGCGTCGCAAAGCGTGTTGTGGACACCCATGCCGCCGGCAACGAGGTGGTGGTGGTGGTCTCCGCGATGGGCGACAGCACCGACGAGCTGCTGGACCTGGCCAGCCAGATCACCTCCGGCGGCAACGCCCGCGAAATGGATATGCTCCTCAGCGCCGGTGAGCGCATCTCCATGGCCCTGCTGGCCATGGCCATCAACGAGCTCGGCGGTTCCGCGCAGTCCTTCACGGGCAGCCAGGCGGGCATGATCACCGACGCCATCCACGGCAAGGCACGCATCATTGATGTCTCGCCGCACCGGATCAAGACCGCCATTGAAAAGGGCGACGTGGCCATCGTCGCCGGCTTCCAGGGCATGAGCCGCGACAGCCACGACATCACCACCCTGGGCCGGGGCGGTTCGGACACCACCGCCGTCGCCCTCGCCGCCGCGCTCGGCGCCGACGTCTGCGAGATCTACACCGACGTTGACGGCATCTACACGGCCGATCCCCGCGTGGCTCCCAGTGCGCAGAAGATCGACACCATCTCCAGCGAGGAAATGCTGGAAATGGCGGCCTCCGGCGCGAAGATCCTGCACCTGCGCTGCGTGGAATACGCCCGCCGCTTTGGCGTACCGCTGCACGTGCGGTCCTCCTTCAGCCAGAACGAGGGGACCTGGGTGCTGCCCAGTCCCGACGACAAAATCAAGATTCAAGAGGGAGAACCCTTGGAACAGCCCATCATTTCCGGCGTTGCGCACGACCGCTCCGAAGCCAAGGTCACGGTGATCGGCGTGCCGGACATTCCCGGCAAGGCTGCGGAGATCTTCGGCATCGTGGCCGGCGCCAACTCCAATATCGACATGATCGTCCAGAACGTCTCCACCCAGGGATCGGGCCGGACGGACATCTCCTTCACGCTGCCGATCATCGACGGCAAGGATGCCATTGATGCGTTGAACGCCGCGAAGGAAACCGTGGGCTTCGACAGCATCGACTACGACGAGCAGATCGGCAAGCTGTCGCTGATCGGCGCCGGCATGCGCTCCAATCCGGGCGTTTCGCACCGGTTCTTCCTGGCGCTGCACGAGGCCGGGGTGAACATCGACATGATCTCCACCTCGGAAATCCGCATCTCGGTGGTCACCGACGCCAAGCTCCTGGACACGGCAGTTCGCGCCGTGCACGCGGCATTTGGGCTCGACGGCGACGCCGAGGCCACCGTGTACGGCGGCACCGGGCGCTAAGGACTTCGGGCGCTGGTTTCCGGCGCCCGTTTCCGGCGCCCAGGACTCAGGCGCCCAGGACTCAGGCGCCCACGAACCAGGAGCTCAGGTTTCCGGCGCGTTCAGCGGCGGCCGGCCGGAGTAATACGGGTAGGTGTTGCCCTGCAGCCCCTCAACCGGCCCGAACTCGTGCCGCTGGACGCCGTAGTGCCTGCCCTCTTCATCCGTTTCCACGTAGACATCCTCGAGCTGGCTCTCGATTTCCTGCTCCACCGCGTCGTGCCGGTGGACAACGGGACCTGTTGCTGCAGCGTCACGTTCGGGCGGCCCGAAAAACCGAAAGGCCATCCGGTCGAGTGCGCCCAGCACACGGTGCCGGGGCGGATCCGAAGCACTGCGGGATTGTCTTCTTGCTTCGCTCATGGGATTTCCCCCTTGTGCGGGTGAAACATGTTCGGTTCTTGGCTTGTGGCCGCCCAGCGACCACCGTTCGATGCCCGCAAAGGCGGCGCATCCAGATGGCATTAAGGCTACGCGGACACGCCCGGCCTGAACCCTTGAACCGAAAGAATTTCCCTGCCGGCAGCAGCCGGGGTTTGCTCCGTCCCGCGGCTGCGTCTACTCCCGCTGAGTCGTGTTCAGTCCTGTTGGCGCGGCACGATGTAGGAACTGCCGTCGGCCCGGGTGACTGTCTGCCACTGGGCCTTTTCCTGCGCCTGCTGCTCCTTGAGCAGCTGCTGGTTTTCCTCGGTCATCGGATGATCCAGTGCACTGGTCTGGGCAGGACCGAAGATCAAGCGCACCTTGCCTGTGGTCCGCATGAACTTCGATGTAAAGCTCTCTTTGCCAGCCATGTCCTGCACCTTTCGCCCAACCTGTTTCCTCACGCCCATAGTACGCTAATCATTAGTGCACTAATGATTAGGGGAAGAAGACGATGGCCCAGACCGACGAAGACCTGCTGTTGGAGCATCAGCTGTGCTTCGCCCTGTCCGTGGCTTCCCGCAGCGTGGTTGGCGCCTACAAACCCGTACTGGAGAAGCTGGGGCTGACGCACCCGCAATACCTCGCAATGCTCGCACTCTGGGAGCAGAGTCCACGCAGTGTCCGCAGCCTCGGGGATGCCCTGGCCATGGAGCCGGCCACCCTGTCCCCGATGCTGAAGCGGCTTGAGGCCGCCGGGCTGGTGGAGCGGAACCGTGCGCCCGGGGACGAACGGTCGTTGGCCGTGGGGCTGACGGAGGCCGGGAGGAACCTCCGGGCCAAAGCCGCGGAGGTCCCCGGCACCATGATGGGCCGGCTGGCCCTGGACCGGGAGCAGGTCCGGGAGCTCAACGGAATCCTCCATCAGCTGATCTCCGCCGCGCAGGCTGCGGGATAATATTCCGGTGATCCCTTCCCCGATGCCGACCGACCCCACTGTCCTGACCGAGGACCAGTGGCTGCCGCGCAGCCGGCAGCACCGCGAGCGCGTGCAGCCCTTTGTGGACGGTTTCCTGGCCCGCCGCTCGGCCGGGCAGAAACACCCGGTGGAGGACTTCCTGTTCACCTATTACTCGCAGAAGCCCGGGCAGCTGCTGCGCTGGCACCCGGGCGCCGGCGTCGTCCTGACCGGACCGGCGGCCGCAGAGCGCGCCGGGTGGAAGTTTTACCGCATCCTCACCCCCGCCGAAAGGGCCGCGGCAGGACTGGAAGCAGACCTCCCCGCCGTGACCGTGGACCTGCCGGCCTTTGCCGCGGCCCGGGGCGAGGCAGTGGGCTTCACCCGGATGCTGCTCTCCCGCACCGCCGCACGGAAACCGACGCTCGGCTGCTTCGGCATGCATGAGTGGGCCATGGCCTACCGGTCCGAGAACAACGGCATCCGGCACGAGTACCTGCAGCTGCGCCTGGGCGCGCAGGGAACCGACGAGCTGGTGGAGCGCAGCCGCATCCGCTGCACGCACTTTGACGCCTTCCGTTTTTACACCCCGGAGGCTGTACCCCTGAACGAACTAACACCCACCCGGCAGAACCAGGCCGATCTGGAGCAGCCCGGCTGCCTGCACGCCAACATGGACCTGTACAAGTGGGCCTACAAGCTGGTGCCGCTGCTGCCCAGCGAACTGGTGATGGACTGTTTTGAACTGTCCTGGCGCATCAGGGAAATGGACATGCGGGCCTCCCCCTACGATCTGCAGGATTGGGGCTACGCGCCCATCCCGGTGGAGACACCGGCCGGCCGGAGCGCCTATGCTGGCGCACAGCGCGACTTCAGCGAGGAATCACAGCAGCTGCGGGCCCGCATCCTTGGCCTGCTGGAACCCCTTCAGGAGCAGTTATGTGCCCAGTTCCCACCGGCCGGCTCGTCCGCACCGGCCCGGAGGCCTACGACCTGATTTTCACCCGGAATTTCAGCGACCCGCCACCCCTGCTGTGGCGCAGCTTCACCCGTTCCGAAGACACGGAGCAGTGGTTCGGGCGCTGGGAAGGGACCCCCGGCGTGGGCCAAAGCGTGGACCTGCAGATGCTCTACGAAGAAGGGCTGCCATGGAGCCGGGTGGAGGTTGCCGCCTGCATCGCCCCCGAACTGCTGCGTCTTTGGGTCGAGGACGAGTTTGGCGGCTGGGACCTGGAAATCCGGCTCAGCGACGCATCCGGCGGCACCACGATGGACTTCATCCAGCATTTGGAGGACCCGCTGGCGGCGGAGAGTGTCGGACCGGGTTGGGAATACTATCTGGACCGGCTCGCCGCGGCCCGGACCGGCGGCAGCGCTCCGGTGTTCGACGACTACTACCCCCGACAGGGCTCCTACTTCCTGGCGCAGGCACAGGAAGCCTCCGGTTCCGGCGAAACCCCCTGAGCATTGGCTAGGCTGGGGGTCACCAGCCACTGGAGGTCTCACGCATATGCCCCGCCTGCCCCTTGCCCTGCTCACCATGACCGCAGCCGCCCTGCTCCTGGCCGGGTGCGCCGACTCAGGCGGCAGCCCTGCCGGGGAGTCGACCCCGGAGTCGACATCGTCCTCGCCGTCGACCTCGTCCGCCGCGGCCTCGTCACCGGCACCGGCCTCCACCCAGGGCACCTCGCTGACCGTGGACTTTAGCCAGGACGGCACGGCAACCACTGACACCTACACCTTGGAGTGCGACGGCGCCGCCCCGGCAGGCGACTCGGCCGCACCCGATCCGGCAGCGGCCTGCGCTGTCTTGGCCGCCCAGGGTGCTGCCCTGTTCGCCCCGCCGTCTGCCGACACCATGTGCACCCAGATGATCCAGGGGATGCAGCGGGCGCACGTGAGTGGCACCGTCAACGGTGAAGCCGTGGACGCCGATTTCTCGCTCACCAACGGCTGCGAAATCTCCCGCTGGGAGAAGCTCACCGGCCTGCTCGGGCCCGCCGAGGGAACGCTGTAACCCGGGCCGGTTTCCTTCCGGGCCGGATCTACACCACTGGAACCTGCGCCCGGTTCCGCTTGCGCCGCACATAAACCTGCTTGCGCACCCGAGCCACCACGTCGCCGTCGGCGTCCGTAATGTCCACACTGAACCACTCCAGGACCTTGCCGCCGTCGGCCGCCAGGGACCGCAGGCGCTCCACCTCTTCTTGGGTGAGGACAAAGCGGGCGGTGACGTCGCCGCGGCCCGGCTTGATGAAGTCCACCTCGGCCGCGCGGTCCCAGACCACATGGTCCCCGCCCAGGTGGCGGAGCAGGAGCATCATCCAGAACGGATCGGTCATGGCGAACAGCGAGCCGCCGAAATGGACCCCCGCAACGTTGCGGTTCCACCAGTGCAGGCGCAGCCTGACCTCCGCGGACAGGAAATCAGCTCCAATGCCGGTGATGTGGATGCCGGAAAAGGCAAAGGGCGGCCAGAGATTCATGTACCGGCGGACGATGCCCGGCTTTGCGGTCAGAGCTTTCACGCCCTCACTCTAACCAGTCTGCGCACGCCTTCCCGCACGCCTCGGATCTACCCTCTGACCGGGGAGCTTTCTGTTGTGAACTTGTCTGCGCGGGAAACGCTTGCGTAAACTGAGTAAGCATACTTACTATCTGTTCTGGGCGATGGAGATAGCAATGGAGTTTTCCGTCCGGACCTTGAACTGGAGAAGCGAAATGTCGACGCAAGCAAGATCCGAAGGCGCGGCCGATCCTGCGCCGGACACCTACGTCCCGTGGTGCACCCACTGCGCGACGGATGAGTACCTGATTATCGAATCCGTCGAACCGGCAGCCGGCAAGGATGCGGCAGAGTTCCTGGAGATCAGCTACACCTGCTCGGAGTGTGACCGTTTTTATGGCCACCTCGTCCGGCACTCGCCCGTCTGGGCACGCCGGATCAGCGCTGACAGCATGGACGCGGAGTACATGCACTGCGGCGAGCCGATGAAACCCAAGGACACCACCTCGGTGTCGATTTTTGAACCGCTCCACACCGGGTCAATGCCCGCCGTCTCCGAAGTCCAGCTCGACACCACCGTGCTGCGGTGCCGCTGCGGCTTCCAAATGAGCGTTCCAGCCTGATCTGATGCCCCCTCCGGGCGTTTGCTTTCTTCTGCTCCGGGCCGCCCTCCTTTCCTTGGATGGCGGCCCGGAGCTTTTTCGACCCGACAGGAAACGACGCAAAAGGACGACCGCGGCAAACGCCGCTAGACTGGAAAATGCAAGCTCGCGGAGCGCTGAATCAGCGTGAGACGGCAGGGTCCGCGGCCACCCACTTTCTCTTACAGGAGTTGCCCGGATGCCCCGGATCGTTGTTGACGTCATGCCCAAACCCGAAATCCTCGATCCGCAGGGCAAGGCCATCGCCGGCGCCCTGCCGCGGCTGGGCCTGACCGGTTTCACCGGCGTCCGCCAGGGCAAGCGCTTTGAACTGACCGTAGACGGAGACGTCACTCCCGAAATCCTCGAGCAGGCCCGCACCGCAGCCGCCACGCTGCTGTCCAATCCCGTCATCGAGGATGTCACCCGCGTTGAAGTAATCCCGGAGGCCTGATTTTGAGCACTCCCCTGATCGGCGATTTCGCCGTTGCGCCCGCCAACGACGCGTTGCGGGCCGTCCGGATCGGCATCATCACCTTCCCCGGCACCCTTGACGACCGCGACGCCGCCCGTGCGGTCACCCTCGCCGGCGGCACCGCCGTCGGCCTCTGGCACAACGAAGCCAACCTGCAGTCGGTGGACGCCGTCATCATTCCCGGCGGCTTCTCCTACGGCGACTATCTGCGGGCCGGCGCCATTGCCCGCTTCGCCCCACTGATGGACATGGTGGTGGACGCCGCGAACGGTGGCATGCCCGTGCTGGGCATCTGCAACGGCTTCCAGATCCTCACCGAGGCGCACCTGCTGCCCGGCTCGATGATCAAGAACAACCACCTCAAGTTCTCCTGCGCGGACCAGCTGCTGCGCGTGGAGAACAACACCACGGCCTGGACCTCGGCGTATGCCAAGGATTCCGGCATGGTCATTCCGCTGAAGAACCAGGACGGCCAGTATGTGGCCGACGAGAAGACCCTGGACGAGCTCGAGGGCGAGGGCCGCGTGGTGTTCCGCTACGACGGCGTCAATCCCAACGGTTCGCGCCGGAACATTGCCGGCATCACCAACGCCGCGGGCAACGTCGTCGGGCTCATGCCGCACCCCGAACACGCCGTCGAGGCAGGCTTCGGTCCGGATTCCTCCGCCTACGGCGAGGTCGGGCTGGGCTACGGCACCGACGGCCTGGGCATCTTCACTTCAGTACTCACCTCGCTTGTTGCCGGAGGCAAATAAATGACCGTTTCCGCAGCCTCCACCGAGGCGAAGAAATTCCGCATCGACACCGTCGAGCATGCAGCCGCCACACCTGACACCGAGCTGCCCTGGGCCGAGCTGGGCCTGAAGGAAGACGAGTTCAACCGCGTCGTCGAGATCCTGGGCCGCCGCCCCACCGCGGCGGAACTGGCCATGTACTCGGTCATGTGGTCCGAGCACTGCTCCTACAAGTCCTCCAAGGTGCATCTGTCGCAGTTCGGCGAGAAGGTCACCGAGAAGATGAAGGAACACCTGCTGGTGGGCATCGGTGAGAACGCCGGCGTGGTGGACATCGGCGAGGGCTGGGCGGTGACCTTCAAGGTCGAATCCCACAACCACCCCTCCTTCGTGGAGCCCTACCAGGGCGCCGCGACCGGCGTCGGCGGCATTGTCCGCGACATCATCTCCATGGGTGCCCGCCCGGTCGCCGTGATGGATCCGCTGCGCTTCGGCGCGATCGACCATCCGGACACCGCCCGCCTGGTGCACGGCATCGTGTCCGGCATCGGCGGCTACGGCAACTCGCTCGGCCTGCCGAACATCGGCGGCGAGCTGGTCTTCGACTCCGTCTACCAGGGCAACCCGCTGGTCAACGCCCTGGCCGTGGGCGTCATGCGCCACGAAGACATCCGCCTGGCCAACGCGTCGGGCACCGGCAACAAGGTGGTGCTCTTCGGCGCACGCACCGGCGGCGACGGCATTGGCGGCGCCTCGGTGCTGGCCTCGGAGTCCTTCGATTCCACCAAGCCCTCCAAGCGCCCCGCCGTCCAGGTGGGCGATCCGTTCGCGGAAAAGGTCCTCATCGAGTGCTGCCTGGAACTGTTCAAGGCCTCCGTGGTCGAGGGCATCCAGGACCTGGGCGCGGCCGGCATTTCCTGCGCGACGTCGGAGCTGGCCTCCAACGGCGACGGCGGCATGCACGTCGAGCTGACCAACGTGCTGCTGCGCGATCCCACCCTGACCCCGGGCGAAATCCTGATGTCCGAGTCGCAGGAACGCATGATGGCCGTAGTGACGCCGGAGAACGTCGAGGCGTTCGAAGCGATCATGGCCAAATGGAACGTGGAGTTCTCCTGGCTCGGCGAGGTCACCGGCACCGGCCGGCTGGTCATTGATTGGGCTGGCGAGACCATTGTCGACGTCGATCCCAAGACCGTGGCGCACGAAGGCCCGGTCTACCACCGTCCGTTCCACCGCCCGCAGTGGCAGGACAAGCTGCAGGCGGATTCCTTCGCCGGCGACCGGCCGTTCGGCAGCGAAGCCATCAAGGCCTCCATCCTGGAGCTGATGGCCTCGCCGAACCTGTGCGACAAGTCCTGGGTCACCAACCAGTTTGACCGTTATGTCCAGGGCAACACCGCACTGGCGATGCCCGACGACGCCGGCGTGATCCGCGTGGATGAAACCACCGGGCTGGGCGTGGCCATCTCCACCGACGCCAACGGCCGCTACACCTACCTGGACCCGTACGAGGGTGCCCGCCTGGCCCTGGCCGAGTCCTACCGCAACGTCGCCACGTCCGGTGCGACGCCGCTGGCCGTCTCCGACTGCCTGAACTTCGGCTCCCCCGAGGATCCCGAGGTCATGTGGCAGTTCGCCGAGGCCGTCCGTGGCCTGGCCGACGGCTGCCAGGAACTGGGCATCCCAGTCACCGGCGGCAACGTCTCGCTGTACAACCAGACCGGCGGCGTCGCCATCCACCCGACCCCGGTGGTCGGCGTGCTGGGCGTGTTCGACGACGTCGCCCGGCGCACGCCGTCGGGCTGGCGTGAAGACGGCCAGGCGATTTACCTGATGGGTGCCACGAAGGACGAGCTGGACGGCTCCGAATTCGCCAACCTGCGCGGCCACCTCGGCGGCCGCCCGCCGGCAGTGGACCTGCAGCGCGAGAAGCTGCTCGGCGAACTGCTGGTCAACGCCTCCCGCGACGGCATGATCGACGCCGCGCACGACCTCTCCGAAGGCGGCCTCGCTGCCGCCCTGTCCGAGATGGCACTGCGCTTCGGCGTGGGCGCCCGGATCGGCTTGGATGAGGCCTGCGAGCGCGACGGCGTGGACCTGTTCACCATGCTGTTCTCCGAATCGCAGTCCCGGGCCGTGGTCTCCGTGGCGCGCAGCGAGGAGGTCCGGTTCAAGGACATGTGCTCCGCCCGCGGCTACGCGCACATGCGCATTGGCGTGGTGGACACCGAGATCGGCGCCCTGGACTTCCAGGGCCACTTCTCCCTGCCGCTGTCCGAGCTGAAGGAAGCCCACGAAGGGACCCTGCCGAAGCACTTCGGCTAACCCTCTTCCACACCAGCGCTTTCTACACACCAGCGCCATGAAGGTGCGTCTCCCCAGGGGAGGCGCACCTTTTGCTGTCTCCCCTGCCCGCTTTCCATCAAAATCCATGCCGTGTGTCACAGTAGAGCCGGATCACGTGCACTGCGTGCCAATACGAGGAGGAAAAAGTTGGGGACTTTTATCACCGTCATTCTGATTTCCCTGTTCTTCGGGTTCTGGGCTGCCCTGGGTGTGCTCCGCCTGAACAAGGGACGCGAGCTCAAGAAGCTCCGCCGCGACTCGGCCACTGACGGGCGGGTGCGCTTCCGCCGCAAGGGTGTCATCGGCCTGATCGGGCTGATGGGGTTCATTGCCCTGTGCATCGGCGCGTTCGCCGCCCTGACCCTGTACTTCGAGGTGAACCGCTACGTGGGGATCGCCATCATGATCTTTGGCATCAGTTTCGGCCGCCAACTGTACTTGAACAAGCTCGGGGAGCCGTTCATGATCGTGGATGCCAGCGGGAAGCAGCTCGACGTCAAGCCGGTCCCGGCGCTCAAGGACGGCGATCCGTCCGGTGCGCCCGCGCCGGTACAGGCGCCTGTTGTGCCGCCGTATCCGGGCTTCGACCAGAATCCCCAAGGCACCGGCGGATACGCCCGCAAACCCTAGAAACCACAGCCGCAGTCCGGAGACCAGCCGCAGGGTAGGGGCCCCGGCTGCGGCCTGTGGCAGTTACTGCCGGGATGCCCGGCACGAAAAGATTTTGCTCACTAAATAGAAGCAGAATGCGCCCGGGCGTGCACAATTGGCCAGTGACCATCACCCCTGAACATGCAGTGCCGCCCGCGGAAAACTCCGCTACGGCCACTGGCATCACCACGAACCACCTGCAGCTGGACCAGATTTCCAGCACCGAAGCGGATGCCCTGATCATCCAGCACCGGCTCCCCGACTGGGCCGACGACTTCCCCCAACCCATGGATTGCGACGCCGCCCGGCAGTTCTTCGAAGAGGGCGTGATGGTTGCCGCCGGGGACGCCATGGCCACCCGCCTCCTCCGCGAGCGCACCACCGCGGAAGTGGTGGGCACCATCGGTTTCCTGCCGCTGCCCGAACCCGGCGCCGTCGAGGTGAGCTACAGCGTGGTGCCCTCCCGGCGCGGAAGGGGCTACGCCACCGAAGCCTTGGTTGCCGTGGCGCACAACGCATTCGAGCACCCGGAAATCACCATGGTCACGGCGTCCACCGAGGCGGACAACACCGCGTCACAGGAACTGCTGCTGACCGCCGGGTTCCTCCCGGTGGAAGGCCCCGGCCTCAGCCTCAATTTCGTCCTGCGCCGCCCCCAGTTGCCCGAAGACACAGCTCAGGCGCCGGCAGCCAGCTTGTAGGCGGCAGTGAGGTAGCGCCGGGTGAAAAAGGCCTGGACCCGCCGGTTGGCGAAATCCCCCGCCGCCAGGACCCGGTTCGCCGGACGGCTGTACGCAGCCACCCGGAACGAGAGCTTCCCTTCCCCGTCCAGCTCCGCGTAGAACCCCTCTTCACCCTGCTCCGGATGCCCCTTCAACGTGCCATAGCCAAAACCGGCCCGCTGCCCCACCACCGGAGCTCCGCCGTCGTCGAGCGCAGGCTCCTCGGCCCAGAGCACCCGGCACGGCGCGTAGTAGCGCAGCGGCCCGATGCCCACCCCGGAAGCCATCTCGACGCCCGGCGCGGCGCGGGGCGTGGAGACGGCCACCCGCAAACCGGCCCGCCGGTGCAGGTCCCAGTCCAGAATGCCGTTGGCCAGCCGCAGGAATCCGGCCGCCGGATCCGGGATGTCGAGCTTTTCGCGGCGCAGCACCAGCCGGTAGCCGTCCGGCCAGCGGCCGGTGAGCGGCTGGGGGTACGGCCGGCGGGTGTGTCCGGGGTCCGGATACGTCAGTTCCGGGCTCATCCTTCCGCCAGCCCCTTCCAGGCCAGGGACTCCCGGTCCCTGCGGGGCAGCGAGGCGACCACCAGGTCGTAGGAGTCCTCCACCAGGTCCCGGACCAGGCCATCCTCCAACCCGTCCAGGCGCACCGAGTTCCAGTGTCTCTTGTTCATATGCCAGGCGCCGGAAATCTGGGGATGGGCCGAGCGCAGCTGCAGCGCCAGCTCCGGCTCGCACTTCAGGTTGATGGTCAGCGGGGAACCGGACAGATCACACAGCGCGAACATTTTGGCCTTTCCTCCGGCAGCCTGGACCTTGAACACGGAAAATTCCGGGCCGAACGGAAAGTCCTCATAAGCACCCGGGAACCGCAGGCATACCTGTTTCACTCCCACCGCATCCATCATCCGAGCCTAGTCCGCTGCCACCGGGCCCGCAGCACTAGTGCGAAAATGAAGACATTGCAAGTATCCGGCGGCCCGCCAGGAGGCGCGCGGGCCCGACTTTGGAGGACTAATTGGCTCGTACAGGACATCGTGACAGGCTTGCCGCTGCTACGGAAAACGCCGCGGATTCGAAGAGTTTTGAACGTGCCGCCCGTGTCGGCTACGTCGCCAGTGGCCTCATGCACCTTCTCATTGGAGTGATTGCCCTGCAGATTGCATCCGGCGGCAGCGGCAGCGCCGATTCTTCCGGCGCGGTGGGTGCACTGGCCGGGCAGCCGGGCGGACTGGCCCTGCTCTGGGTCTGTTTCATTGGTTGCCTCACGCTGGCCGTCTTCCAGTTCTCGCGGATCTGGATGGACAGCCGGGGCCTGACCGGACGGGAGCTGTGGCAGATGCGGGCTTCCGCTGCCGCATTGGCCGTCTCCTACGGCGCCATCGGCATCACGTTCGGCACTTTTGCCCTGGGCGGCGGCAAGGACAGCAGCCAGAGTTCGGCCGGCTGGAGCGCCAAGCTCATGGCCCAGCCCGCCGGCGCGGTCCTGCTGGGAATCGTGGGCCTGGTCATCGTCGGTGTGGGCGGCTACTTCGTTTTCAAGGGCGCCAGCCGCCGCTTCCGCAAGGATCTGCAGGCGGTTCCCTCCGGCACGTGGGAACACGCCGTGACCATCACCGGTGTCCTCGGCTTCATCGCCAAGGGCTTGTCACTGGTCATCCTGGGAGGCTTCGTGATTGTTGCGGCCGTGGCCGCCGATCCGGAGCGCTCCACCGGGCTCGACGGCGCCCTCCACGCCCTGAGCGGGCAGCCGTACGGCGGGCTGGCGCTGGGCATGGTGGGCGTAGGGCTCATCTGCTACGGCCTGTACACCGGGATCCTGCAGGCCTGGTTCGCCAAACTCTGACCTGAGCTGGGGAACCTCACCGTCCGTAGAACCTCACAAACGGTAGGCCGGAGCCTCAATGACGGGGCAGGTGTCCATCACGACATCCAGCCCGGCAGCGGCGGCACGGGCGGCCGCGGCCTCGTCGATGACGCCCAGCTGCAGCCAGACGGCCTTCGCGCCCACGTCGATGGCCTGATCCACGACGTCTCCGACCCGGGTGGAGTTCACGAAGCAGTCAACCACGTCGATCGTCCCGGGAATCTCGCTGAGCCGCCGGTAGCCCTTGTTGCCGTGCACGTCGTCGCCCTTCAGGCTCACCGGGATGATCTCCATCCCCAGATGGTCCTGGAGGTATCTGGAGACGCCCACGGCAGGGCGCATCGGATTATTGGAAAGCCCGACGACGGCCCACCGGCCCTTGTTGCGGAGGAGACGTTCGACTACTGCGGGGTCGTTGACATGTGCCACTGTGCCGTCCTTTTCCAGGTGCCGGAATAAAGCACCAGCCTACGCCCGGAGGCCGTTGGCCTTGCCGTCCGCGGGCCCAGACGACCGCCACAATCCCGTCGCTGCCGGTGGCCGGCAGCGCCTTTGCCTTCTCGGTCACGGCACACTCGGCCCCTGCCACGATCGTGGCGGGGTCAGTCCAAAAATGACTCGATCGCGTCGGCCAGGGCGGCGTCCGGGACGCTGGCCGTGTCACCCTCCAGCAGCTGGAACTCCCCCTCGTCCAGCGCATCCGCGGCGCGGCGGGCCAGGTTCTGCGTCTCATCGCCGCTGGTACTGCCGGCCAGGACAAGGACGGGCACCTGGACACCGCCCAAGCCCTCCAGTTCTGTCTGGAGGAGCAGCAGTTCATCCTCACCCTCGTCCGGAGTCAGCGTCGGCTCAAGCGCCACCACCCTGGTGATCACGGCGGATTCCTCGGCGGCACGCAGTGCCAGGAAAGCTCCGGAGGAAAACCCGTAGAGGCTGGCCGACCCTCCGGCCACCGCCACCACGGCCAGCAGGTCATCGACGTCGGACTCGGCGGTGTATTCTTCGCCCATCCCGCTTTCCCCCACGCCACGCCGGTCATATGTGTAGACCGTGTGGTTCTCGGAGAGCAGGTCGGCAAGGACCCGGGTACTGGAGCTGCTGCGGTCTGCCAGCAGCGGATTGACGATCACGAGCGGAGGACCGCTGCCCTGCCGGGACCACGCAATGCGCGTTCCGTCAGCGGAAAGGGCGATACCGGAGGCACCGGGTGAGCGTTCCATGGCAGGCTCCTGGTCACTGGGGAAGATGGCCCGGGTAGGGTGCACGGACACCTTTCAAACGTAGGAGCCCGCCGACCGGCGGTCAATGCCAGCCGCCGCAGAACGGGCCGGAGCCCGGCGGTTAATTCACCGCCGGCTGCAGCCTGAATGAGGCACCCCGGTGTTCCGGGGGCAGCCTGTCACCCCGGTCGAAGAGCTTGTTGCGCAGGGTCCCAGGCGCGTATTCGGTTCTATAGGCGCCGCGCTTCTGCAGTTCGGGCACCACAAACTCCACGATGTCCTCAAAGGTGCCCGGCGTGATGGCGTAGGCCAGGTTGAAACCGTCGACGTCGGTCTCCTCCACCCAGCGGATCATTTCCTCGGCGATTTCCGCACCCGAACCGACCATCCGGGGACCGAGCCCGCCGATGCCCACCGAGTCGGCGATGTCGCGCACCGTCCAGGGTTCGCCGTCGTCCTTGGGCTTTTGGAAGTTCGCGGCTGAGGACTGGATGGCGTTGGACTTCACGTTGCCCAGCGGCTCGTCCAGGTTGTAGGTGGACAGGTCCACGCCCATCCAGCCGGACATCAGGGCCAGGGCGCCCTCGTGGCTGGTGTACTGCTGGTAGTCCTCGTGCTTGGCGGCCGCCTCTTCGGGGGTGGCGGCCGTGATCACGGTCATCAGCGTGTAGATGCGGATGGAGTGCCGGTCCCTGCCCGCTCCCTCCGCGGCATCGCGGATTTTCGCGACGATGGCCTTGAGCTTTGCCTTGGTGGGCGCTCCCACGAACACGGCCTCGGCGTTGCCAGCGGCGAAGGCGATCCCGCGGGGAGAGGCCCCGGCCTGGAAGATCACCGGGGTGCGCTGCGGCGAGGGTTCGCTGATGTGGATGCCGGGGACCTTGAAGTACTTGCCCTCGTGGTTGATGTCGTGAACCTTGGCCGGATCGGTGAACACGCCGGCCTGTTTGTCGCGGACGACGGCGCCGTCCTCCCAGGAGCCTTCGAGGAGCTTGTAGATGACCTCAAGGTATTCATCCGCGTGGTCGTAGCGCTCGTCGTGCTCCAGCTGGTCTTCGGCGCCCAGGTTCCGCGCGGCGGAGGGCAGGTAGCCGGTGACCACGTTCCAGCCGACCCGCCCGTTGGTGAGGTGGTCCAGGGTGGAGAGCCGGCGGGCAAACGGATAGGGGTGTTCGTAGGCGGTCCCCGCGGTCACCCCGAAGCCGAGGTGCTCGGTGACCAGGGCCATGGCGGAAACCAGGAGCAGCGGATCGTTCACCGGAACCTGCGTGCCCTGCCGCAGCGTGGCCTCGTTGGATCCGCCGTACACGTCGTAGGTCCCGAGCACGTCGGCCAGGAAAATGCCGTCAAAGAGGCCCTTTTCGCAGGTTTTCGCCAGGTCCGCCCAGTAGCGGATGTCCGTGTAGTCGGCCGAACGGTCCTCCGGGTGGCGCCACAGGCCCGGAGACTGGTGCCCGACGCAGTTCATATCAAAGGCGTTGAAGCGGATTTGGCGCCGGGCACTCTCTTTTGCCGGGGAAATGCTCAAGTCGGCCGGGGAAGGGATCTGTTCGGGCATGGGACAGCCTTTCGGAACGGGACGCCCCAGGGGAACGCCGTACTTGCCGTCCGCGGACGCGGAACGGCCGGATCCTCATCTGGGGCACCCCGCTACGGAGAAGAGGGTTGCCGCCCAACCAGCCAGAGCTTCGCGTTGGGACTCATGATCCTTCAGGTCCAGTATTGGCACGCCAACTGCCCGTGGGGGAAGAACGTGACCTTTTGTGAACCGGCTGCCTCAGGCCAGGAACTGGTTGATGGCCGCGGCAAGCGGCTCGTCCTGGACCCCGTGCCAGCTGCCGTCCAACACCTGGAGGCGGGCATCGGCCAGCGCCTCGGCGGTTTCCCGCGCCCATTCCTGCAGCCGGGCATCGCTGCTGCCGCTGACCAGCACCAGCACCGGTACCCGGATGCTGCCGAAGCTCTCCAGATCTGCGTCAGCGTTGAGGGTCAGGTCGTAAGCGATCGTATGTGCCGCCGGGGCAAAGGCCCCCACGTCTGCCGCCGCGATCATCTCCTCCGGTACCCCGATGGAACGCTGGAATACGCGCACGGCCTCGTCACGGTCCCCGGCCGCTATCAGCTGCGCCAGCTCCCCCCGGATGTCCGGGCCGTGGTCCACTACCCGGGACAGCGGGGGCTCCAGGGCCACCACTGAGCTCACGGCCGCGGAGTCGGCAGCCGTCATCAGCGCCAGCACCGCACCCGAGGAAAACCCGTACAGATCCGCAGCTCCTCCGGCCACCCCGATGACGGCCAGCAGATCGTCAATTTCGCGGCTCGGCTCATATTCCGCGCTGCTGTCCCCGCTCTCGCCCTTGCCCCGCCTGTCGTACGTGTACACCGTCCGGTTCCGCGCCAGCAGTTTCGCGATGCCTGCGGAGACTGATGTGGTGCGGTCCATCAGCACGGGATCAACGATTACCAGCGGCGGTCCGGATCCCTTGCGTTCCCATGCAATCGAGGTGCCGTCCGGGGATAGCACCGTCCCTGACGCAGCGTCGGCCATGGCTGTCCCTTCCCGGGAATGTACGACGGTCGGAAGACCCTGCCGGCTCCCCCACTTGGCAGGTTAGGAGCCAGCCCTGTGCCGGTCAACACCTCCGGGCCCCACGCCGGACGCAGTTCCGCAGAGAGTCGAAATATTACGGGCAGGACTTGCCCGTTTCCTCAATGGCGCGTTTAGTGGCTCTTGACCATCCCGAGCGGCTGAGAGACCTGGATCAGTGAAGCCGCAGCAACCCTGGTTGCCGTATTTCCTCCTTGAGGTACGGCAATAACGAGGACAACACCGCAGGAGGCCCTAACCGGCCCAAGGTGCTTTCCGTAGGGTGCTACTGCCAGGACCGATGGAGAGTTAACATGACTGCCTTGGCTTCGCGCACGCCTGCCACCCCACCGCCCGCCAGTACTGTGGGTCCACCCTCCGGCTCTGCCCTTCCCGTCACCTTCGCCCAGCTGAGCCGCAGCTTCGGCACCGGCCAGGCCGCCCACCGGGTGCTGCGTGACATCACCTTCGAGGTTTCCCCCGGCGAGGTACTGGCCATCCTGGGCTCCAGCGGCTGCGGAAAGTCCACGCTGCTGCGTGCCGCAGCCGGGCTGGATGCCGCCAGCAGCGGCGAGGTGCTGATCAACGGAACGGCCGTCCGCGGCATTGATGACCGGTGCGCCGTCGCCTTCCAGGAACCCCGGCTGCTGCCCTGGCAGACACTGCAGGCCAACATTGCCATGGGCCTGCCCAAGGGCATGAGCGCGAAAAACGGCAAGGCCAAGGTAGCCGAACTGCTGGAGCTGGTGGAACTGGCGCCCTTCGCCAAGCACCGCCCGCGGGCCGTCTCCGGCGGCATGGCGCAGCGCGCCTCCCTGGCCCGGGCGCTGGCCCGTACCCCCGGAGTGTTGCTGCTGGATGAGCCGTTCGGCGCGCTGGACGCCCTGACCCGGCTGAAGATGCAGGACCTGCTGCTGTCGGTACACAAAGCCACCCCCACCACCGTGCTGCTGGTAACCCACGATGTGGACGAGGCCCTCCAACTGGCGGACCGGATCATCATCCTGGGCAAGGAACCCGGAACGCCGGGAGCCACCATCACCGACACCATCACCGTGCCCGGACGGCGGCCCCGCGCCCGCGCCTCGGCCGACCTGGCCCGAATGCGCGGCGAGCTCCTGGCCCGCCTCGGCGTCGACCGCCACTAGCGCCTCCGCCGCCGCAAGCCGGCAGTACCCCGCAGCACCACCTTCCGGGCGCACTGCCCCGCTGCCCCATCCTGCTCCTCCGGTTATTCCGTGCGCGTTCCGCGCACCCATCCCTGCCTTCGCATAGAAAGAACTCCAATGAACAGCCGTTCCCACACCTCTTCCCCCGCCCGCCGGACTATCCCGTCCCGCGCACCGGCCACAACCCTGGCCGCGGCAGCAGCCACCGCAGCGCTGCTGCTGACCGGCTGCGTCGCAGGT
Organism: Arthrobacter jiangjiafuii; assembly: GCF_018622995.1. Lineage (NCBI taxonomy): Bacteria > Bacillati > Actinomycetota > Actinomycetes > Micrococcales > Micrococcaceae > Arthrobacter > Arthrobacter jiangjiafuii. Next base: position 175,831 of record NZ_CP076022.1, on the reverse strand, counting down.
GAGGACACCGAACCTGCAGCGAACGCCGGGGCGGCCGACGGCGGGACCCTCACCATCGATTTCGCGACCTACAACCCGCTGAGCCTGATCATCAAGGACCAGGGGTGGCTGGAGGAAACCCTCGCCGAGGACGGCGTCACCGTGGAGTGGGTGCAGTCTGCCGGGTCCAACAAGGCCAACGAAAACCTGCGTTCCGGGGCGATCGACGTCGGATCCACCGCCGGCTCCGCAGCCCTGCTCAACCGCGCCAACGGCTCGGAAATCAAGGCCATCGACGTCTTCTCCCAGCCGGAGTGGTCGGCGCTGGTGGTCGGCGCGGATTCCGCAATCACCTCTGTGGCGGATCTGAAGGGAAAGTCGGTGGCGGCCACCAAGGGCACCGACCCGTACTTCTTCCTGGTCCAGGCCTTGGAGGAGGCCGGGCTGAGCCTCTCCGACGTCACGGTGGAGCAGCTGCAGCACGCGGACGGCCGCACCGCCCTGGAAAACGGTTCAGTAGACGCCTGGTCCGGGCTGGATCCGATCATGGCCGGAGCCGAGCAAAACGGCGGCCAGCTGCTCTACCGCAATCTGGACTTCAACACGTACGGCGTCCTGGCCGCTAACGAAGCCTTTCTCGCGGAGGATCCGGAACAGGCGCAGGCAGTGGTCAACGCCTACGAGAAGGCCCGTGCCTGGGCCGCCGAAAACCCGGAGGAAACGGCGCAGATCCTGGCCGACGTCGCCGGCCTGGACCTCGAGGTGGCCCGGACCGTGGTGCTGGAACGGAGCAACCTGGATGTGGATCCCACCCCCGGCGCCGCACAGCGCAGCGTGCTGGAGAAAATCGGACCCACACTCGTGGAAACCGGTGACGTGAGCAGCCAGGCCCAGATCGACACCGCCCTGGACAGCCTCTTCGACGACTCCTTTGTGCGCCAGACCGATCCCGACGCGGTGAAGGAATCCTGATGCCTTCCACCGACAACTACTCTTCGACCGAGGGCGCCTCCGCAGCCGCAGTCACGGCCGGAACGACGGCGGCCGCCGCACCCGCCGGACCCGTTCCGGACGCCGCGGCAACCGGTCCGCTCTCCCGCCGCTGGATCCGGCTGGTCCTGGGTCTGGTGGTTCCGGCGCTGCTCCTGGCCGCCTGGCAGCTCAGCACCGCCGCCGGCGTCTTCACAGCGGTCCAGCTGCCGTCGCCTGCGGCCGTCTACACCGCCGCCCTTGACCTCATCGACCGCGGCCAGCTGGGCCTGCATATCGCCATCTCCACCCAGCGGGTCCTCATCGGGTTCGCCATCGGCGCACTGCTCGGCCTGGCCCTCGGCGCCCTGCTGGGACTGTCCCGGCTGGCCGAGATCCTGCTGGGCCCGGTGGTCGGCGCGCTGCGCGCCGTGCCATCGCTGGCCTGGGTGCCGCTGCTGATCCTGTGGCTGAAAATCGGCGAGGACTCCAAGATCACGCTGATCGCCATCGGCGCGTTCTTCCCCGTGTTCACCACCGTGTCCCTGGCCCTGCGCCACGTGGACCGGAACCTGGTGGAAGCGGCCCGCGCCTTCGGGCTCAACGGCCTCAGCCTGCTGCGCACCGTCCAGCTGCCGGCCGTTGTTCCGGCGGTGTTCTCCGGGCTGCGGCTGGCACTGGCACAGGCCTGGCTGTTCCTGGTTGCCGCCGAACTCATCGCCTCCTCCATGGGGCTGGGCTTCCTGCTGATCGACTCGCAGAACAACGGGCGCACCGACCGGCTGCTGCTGGCGATCGTCCTGCTGGCCGTCATCGGCAAAACCACCGACGCCGTCCTGGGCCTGGCCGAAAAATGGGCGGTGAACAAATGGGCCTGAGCACCAGCCTTGAACACGCGGACACCCCTGCTGCCAACTGGGACGGGAGCGCAGACGGAGAGGCAGAACGGATCGCGTTCTGGGAAACAGCGGCCGCGCGCCTGCAGTGGGAACAGCCCTGGCACACCGCGCACACCTTCACCCCGCCGCAGCGGCTCAGCGGCCCGGAGGTTCCGGAAGCAGACGCCGACTACAGCGTCCCCGCCATCGAGTGGTTCGCCGGCGGCACCCTGAACGTCGCCGTGAACTGCGTGGACCGGCACGTGGCCGCCGGCCGCGGCGCCAGGGTGGCCCTGCACTTCGAGGGCGAGCCCGGCGACCGCCGCACCGTGACCTACGAGGACCTGCAGCGCGAGGTCTCGCGTGCCGCGAATGCCCTGCTCGCACTGGGCATCGGCGCCGGCGACCGGGTGGTCATCTACCTGCCGGTGATCGTGGAAACCATCGTCATTACCCTCGCCTGCGCCCGGATCGGCGCCGTGCACTCGCTCGTGTTCGGCGGCTTCTCCGCGGCCGCACTGAAGTTCCGGGTCGAGGACACCGGAGCGAAGCTGCTGGTGACCACGGACGGGCAGTTCCGCCGCGGTGCCGCCGTCCCGGTCAAGGCCAACGCCGATGCCGCCGTCGCGGGAACCAACGCCATTGAGCATGTGCTGGTGGTCCGCCGCACCGGCTCGGACATTGCGTGGACCGAGGGCCGCGACGTCTGGTGGCACGACACCGTGGACACCGCCTCCGAGGTCCACGAACCGGAGGCCTTCGACGCCGAAACGCCGCTGTTCATCATGTACACCTCCGGCACCACCGGAAAGCCCAAGGGGCTGGTGCACACCATGGGTGGTTATCTTGCCCAGACGTCCTGGAGCTACGAATACCTCTTCGCCAATCCGGATCCGGCCGCCCGCGAGCGCGATGTCCACTGGTGCACCGCCGATCTGGCCTGGGTCACCGCCCACACCTACGAGATCTACGGGCCGCTGTCCAACGGTGCCACCCAGGTCCTCTACGAAGGCACCCCCAACACCCCGCACCCGGCCCGGCACTTTGAAATCATCGAGCGGTACAAGGTGACCAGCTACTACACGGCCCCTACCCTGGTCCGGTCGCTGATGGGCTGGTTCCCGGACGGGGTGCCCGAGCGCTTTGACCTCTCCTCCATCCGCCTGCTCGGCACCGTGGGCGAAGCAGTGAACCCGGAGGCGTGGCGCTGGCTGCGCAGGCATCTGGGCCGCGGAACGGTTCCGATGATCGATACCTGGTGGCAGTCCGAGACCGGCGCCACCATCCTGTCTCCGCGTCCCACCGACGCCGGTTATAAGCCCGGTTGCGCCTCCCGGCCCCTGCCCGGCGTGTCCACCCGGATCGTGGATGATGCCGGCAATCCGGTGCCCCCTAACACGCAGGGTTTCATCGTGCTGGATAAGACCGGGCCGGCCATGGCCCGCACCGTCTGGGGCGACCCGCAGCGCTACCTGGCCTCCTACTGGCGGCAGTACGCCAGGCAGGGCTGGTTCCTGGCCGGTGACGGTGCCAAATACGACGACGACGGTGACACCTGGATCCTCGGCCGCACCGACGACGTGCTCAACGTGTCAGGGCACCGGCTCTCCACCATCGAGATTGAATCCGCGCTGGTGTCCCACCCCTGGGTCACCGAAGCGGGGGTGTGCCCGGTGGCGGATCCAAAGACCGGACACGCCATCACCGCGTTTGTGGTCCTCACCCCCGCAGCCGCGGCGGCCCTGCCGGAGTCCGGGCCCCGGGATCCGGCTTTCACGCAGCGGGTCACCGTGGAGCTCCGGGCCCACATCGCCCGGGAGATCGGGCCGATCGCCAAGCCGGCCGCCGTCGTCGTCGTTCCCGATGTCCCGAAAACCCGGTCCGGAAAAATCATGCGCCGCCTACTGACCCAGCTGTTCGAAGGCACGGCTCTGGGCGACACCACCAGCCTGCAGAACGAACCCTGCATCGCTGAGATCGCCAGCGCCTGTGAAAACCGGCGGGCAGGTGTTCCTCAGTGAACGCGGGCCAGTGTCACCCGATCCAGCACCACCACTCCGCCCATTTGGCTGTGGATGCGCACGAACTCCGTGGGCGAGACCTCCAGGATGCTGGAGTCCGCCCTCAACGGCAGAAGGTCATCATGCAGCCCGTCCATGAGTTCCAGGAACAGGCGGCTCGCCTCAACGTGCGGCAACGGATCCGTGGCAGTGATCTTGTGCGTGGCGTCGCCCAGCTTGTAGCCGGTTTCGACAACAACAACGTAATTGTCCATGGGCTTCATTGTTCGGGTGCCGCCCTCAACTTGCAACGATCGTCCCGCCGCTTCACCGCGGCCCACCAGGAAGGACCGCTCTCATGAGTGACCGCCAATTCGGCTTCCGGACCCGTGCCCTGCACGCCGGCGGCACCCCCGACGCCACGCATGGCGCCCGGGCCGTGCCCATTTACCAGACCACTTCGTTTGTCTTCAAGGACACCGACGACGCCGCAAACCTGTTTTCGCTGCAGAAGTACGGCAACATCTACTCCCGGATCGGCAACCCCACGGTGGCGGCGTTCGAGGAGCGCATCGCCTCACTCGAGGGCGGCATCGGGGCGGTGGCTACGGCGTCGGGCATGTCAGCGGAGTTCGTGACCTTCGCTGCGCTGTGCGGCGCCGGGGACCACATTGTTGCCGCCGCCCAGCTTTACGGTGGCACGGTGACCCAGCTGGACGTGACCCTGCGCCGTTTCGGCATCGACACCACGTTTGTTCCCGGCACCGATCCGGCGGACTATGCCGCCGCCATCCGGGAGAACACCAAGGCGGTGTACGCCGAGGTGGTGGCCAATCCCAGCGGCGAGGTCACCGATATCGCCGGGCTGGCGAAGGTGGCGCACGACGCCGGTGTGCCGCTGATCCTGGACGCCACCCTGAGCACGCCGTACCTGGTGCGCCCGTTCGAGCACGGCGCGGACATCGTCATCCATTCCGCCACCAAGTTCCTCGGCGGGCACGGCACCACCCTCGGCGGGGTGGTGGTGGAATCCGGACGATTCAACTGGGGCAACGGCAAGTTCCCGGCCATGACCGAACCCGTGGCCAGCTACGGGAACATCTCCTGGTGGGGAAACTTCGGCGAATACGGGTTCCTCACCAAGCTGCGGTCCGAGCAGCTGCGCGATATCGGGCCGACGCTGAGTGCCACCTCCGCGTTTGCGCTGCTGCAGGGTGTGGAGACCCTGCCTCAACGGCTGGATGAACACCTGAAAAACGCCCTGGCCGTGGCGCAGTGGCTGGAGGCCGACGAGCGGGTGTCCTGGGTCAGCTACGCCGGCCTGCCCTCGCATCCGCACTACGACCGGGCGAAAAAGTACCTGCCCAAGGGGCCCGGCTCGGTGTTCAGCTTCGGGGTCCGGGGCGGCCGGGAGGCCGGCAAGACCTTCATCGAGGCCCTGCAGCTGGCCTCGCACCTGGCCAACGTGGGCGATTCGCGGACCCTGGTCATCCATCCCGGATCCACCACCCACGGCCAGCTTTCCCCGGAACAGCTCGCAGCTGCCGGCGTCGCCGAAGACCTGGTCCGCATCTCGGTGGGACTGGAGGATCTCGAGGACATCCTTTGGGATCTGGACCAGGCGCTCGACGCCGCAGCCGCCCCGGTTCCCGCGGTTGCGGCTGCCACCCCTGTTGTCCCCGTCCTTGAGGAGTCCACCCATGTCCGCTGAACCCACTGCGACACCGCGTACCTGGGAGGGGCCGGGCGCCCCGGAACGCCTGGCACTGCTGCGCCGGGCACAGTCCATCGCCATTGTCGGCGCCTCGGACAAGCCGTCACGGGCGTCCTATTTCGTCGCCACGTATCTGCTCTCGTCCTCGCCGTACCGGGTGTATTTCGTGAATCCGGTGGCCAAGGAGATCCTGGGCCGTCCGGTGTACGCCTCGTTGGCGGACCTGCCCGAGGTCCCGGACATCGTGGATGTGTTCCGCCGGCACGATGACCTGCCCTCGGTCCTGCAGGAGTCAGTCGCCGTGGGGGCGAAAACGCTGTGGCTGCAGCTGGGTTCCTGGCACGAAGGCGTGGCCCGCGACGCCGAGGCAGCCGGGCTGGACGTGGTGATGGACCGTTGCGTGAAGATCGAACACGCCCGGTTCCACGGCGGCCTGAACCTGGCCGGGTTCAATACCGGAGTCATCTCCTCCAAGCGGCAGCTGACCGCCTAGTTGGTGCCCCAGCCGGTCTCCGCGTGGCCCTCGCCGTCGACGCCGCCGGACGAGCCGCGCCGGTCGTCATGGTTCTGGGTCTTGAGATCCGTCGGCGGAGACGGCCAGGGGTGCGGCACCGGCTCTTCCCCGCGGTCCCGCCCCGGCAGCACCCACACCTGACCTTCGGGCTGCGGCTCGGGCTGCGCCAGAGCGGGCGGTTCTTTGGGAAGGACAGGCTCCACCACCGGTGCCGGGACGGGGACGATCACAGGTCCGGGCTGGGTACCGGCGTCCACGGCCCCCGGTGATGCAGCGGGGCCCGGTGATGCAGCAGGACCCGTCGGCGCAGCGGCAGGGGTCTTGGCTGTCGCCGGCGGGGAAACAGCGATCCGCGCGGGGTCGGCGGGAATGACTGCCGTGGCGGGGACGCCGCCCTCGGGAAGCACTGGCCCGGGCAGCTCTGCCGAAGACGGGTCAGCGGAAACAGCAGCCCCGGCCGGCTCGGCTCCAGCGCCCGGCAGCACATCCTGCTGCTGGCCCGGGCTTCCGGCCAAGGGCTCCTCCCCGGCCGGAGACTCCGGGACCGGGGCCTCCTGGTCCTGGTCGAAGGCGTCGATAATCGATTCGCAGGTGCGGAGCACTTCATCACTCGCCGCGACCCCGGAGACTCCCGCTGCCATGGCGCCGGCGACGGCGAAACTCAGCACTATCCCCCGGCCCCGGGAGCTTTTAGGCGGCGGCGTGACGGATCCCTGCAGCAAGGCGGCCAGCCGGCCGGACGGTTCCGGCGCCGGTGCGGCCCGAAAGGAACGCAGCCGGCGAAGGCCCTCCAGGAGCTCGGGGCTTTCCTCAACCTCCGATTGGGACAGCAGACGCCGGACGGCCAGGTCATCCGCCTCGTTTTCAGACTCGGGCAACTTGTTGTCCATTCCCTGGCGCCTCCTGTCGTTCCATCCGGTTCTTGAGTATTTTCAGTGCCCTGCTTTGCAGCTGTTTTACTGCCCCCTCGCTGCGGTCCATGATCCGGGCTGATTCCCCGATCGAGAGGTCGGCGACGATCCGCAGCAGCAGCACCTCTTGCTGGTCGGGGGTCAGACCCTCCAGGATCGCTGCCACCCCGGGGCCTGATCCAAGTGCCGCGTCCTCCGCGGAGGCCGAGACCCGGTTGTCCTTGTGGGGCTGGAACTGGGTAAAGGCCGGCTGACGGTCCCTTCGGCGGACGTCGTCGACCATTCTGGCGTGGGCTACCGAGAAGGCGAAGGTGCGAAGCCCGGCCGGGCCGCCGGTGAGTGTGTCCAGCTTGCTGAAAACCGTGAGGAGGACTTCCTGCATCAGTGCCTCGGGATCCTCGCACCCCTTGCCGGCCAGGTAGGCCAGAATCGAGGGCGCCATCAGATCATAAACTTCGCGCAGGGCACCGGGTTTTCCGGCACGGGCGGCAGAGAGGATTTCCTCTGTCAGGGTTCTGGCCAAGATGGGGTCTTTCCCTCGCGGAAGGTGGGCGCGCCCCAAATCTTACCCTCCCGGCTATAACGCATATGAAGATGACGAAACGGCCGCACCGGGGCTCGTTGGGGGGATAAGCCTCGGTGCGGCCGTTCCAAGGATGTAATCGTTGGGCAATGCCAAAAAGTCACGCAATGCTGAAAGTAGTTTCCCGGCCGTCATACTGGCCGCTTAGCCGGCGGAAATAATCGTTTCGTTTTCCGCAAACCGCCGGTTCTTGAGGACCGGAAGGAACTCGCGGACGTCATCAATCCGTTTACGGGTCACGTCGGCGGTGACCACTGCCTCTTCTTCGTCGGCGAGGAAGGCATGTGCCACCCCCATCGGATCGAGGATGGCCGAGTGCCCCACGGTATGCCGGCTGGAGGTGCCGGCGGCGGCAACCCACACCGTGTTCTCAATGGCCCTGGCCTTGAGCAGCGTTTCCCAGTGCTCGATCTTGTGTTCGCCCTTGAACCAGGCGGCCGGTACGGCCAGCAGGTCGGCACCCTTGTCGGTCAGGGCCCGCGCCAGTTCAGGGAACCGGATGTCGTAGCACGTCATCAGGCCCACCCGGATGCCGCCCAGGTCCACTACCTTCACACCGCCGTCGCCGGGCTTGATCCGCGTGGACTCGGAGTAGCTGAACGCATCGTAGAGGTGCAGCTTGCGGTAGGTGTCGGCGATCCTGCCGGTGGCCTCGATCAGCACCAGCGTGTTGTACGGCCGGTCCTCGCCGCTGGATTCGTAGCCGCCGGCGACGACGGCGATGCCCAGTTCCGCTGCCAGCAACGAGAGCTGCTGGACAAAGGTACTCCAGCCGGCGTCGACGGCCGCGGCCAGCGGTCCCTCGACCTTGCCCACGCTGAACATGGATTCCTCGGGGAACACCACCAGCTCGGAACCGTCTGCCTTCGCTTTGGCCGCCAGCGACCGCATCACGTCAAGGTTCTCGTTGACGTCGCCCGTGGGACTGAACTGGCCTACGCTCACGAACATGCCAACCGCCTTCTCTTGTGCCAGGGATTCCGAGGGTTTCCCCAGCCTAGTGCAGGTCTTCGAAGGTTAGGGCATGGTTGAGCGTTGTCCTGGCGCGGCTACCGCTCACGGTTGGCGGACCAGAATTCCCGGATAAGGCCAGTGACCTGAGCGGATGCCATGAGAAGCGGCGCCACGTGCCCACCGCCGGGCACCCTCAGGAATTGACCCGCCGGCATGGCCTGCGCCGCGCGTTCAGCTTCGCCGGCGTCGTTCATAGCATCATCGCGCCCCGACATCATTAGGGTGGGTACCTGTATCCGTGGAAGAACCGGCCGCAGGTCCGGCCGGCGGAGCATCAGTGATCGCATGGCCCAGTATTTGCCCCGCCTGTCGCCTCTTTGAAAGGCCTCTGAAACGGTGCGGGCGGCATCCGGAGCGGTTGTCGCCGCGTTGTGCCCCACCAGCGCTTCCGTCACCGTCTTGCGGAACGGATCAGGACCCAGTGCCCGGTAGAGGTTGACCAGCAATTTGGTCTTCAGGCGCATCGCTTTGGGAAGGGGGTAGGCCGGAGTGCCGATGGTGGTCAGCGTCCTGCAGCGGGTGGGGAAACGATCGGCAAAAAGAATGCCAACATGTCCGCCCCACGCGTTTCCCACCCAGTCGACGGGGCCGGCAATGTTGAGGGCAACCATAACGGCAGCGGCAGCCGTTGCGCAGTCCTGCAGCGAATAGAGCTTCCGCGGGCCGGGGCTGCCACCGTGTCCAGGACCGTCGATTAGGAACAGTTCGCGGTCCCGACCCAACTCCTGAACCACGTCAGCGAAGGTTTCTGAATCAACGAACATGCTGTGCCAGAGGATTGCCGGCTCTCCGGCTCCCGTTCGGCGGACCTTGAGTGGTCCGAGTCCGGTGTCGACCATGGCCGAGGACATTGCCGTCTTCATGGCTGTCTCCCTAGGATTTTCTAAGAATGCTTCGGTTTCCGAAGCTTATTGTTAGACTCTCCTCCATGCCGCTTCCTCCGTCAAGAGATTTCCCTTCCCAAAACCCGGGGCCGAGCAGACTTCCCGTCGGACAGTTGCTGGTCCGCCTGCTGGCCGAATTCCGGCACGAGCTCCTGGACGCGGCGGACGGCCGCGGTTACAGCGACCTCCGGCCGGCCCACCTGCAGATCACCGGCAATATCGGCATCAAGGGAATCCGCCTGACTCGCCTTGCAGCCAGGGCGCAGCTAAGCCTCGCAGCTACCTCAGAGTTAGTGAATGAGCTGCAGGCACTGGGATACCTGGAACGCAGGCCCGATCCATCCGACGCGCGGGCGAAGCTGATCTTTCCTACCCCCCGAGGAATGCAGCTCCTACGCGATGCCTCGTCCAAGGTCCGGGAGCTCGAAGAGGCCTGGGGCGCATATGCGGGCGAGCAACGTTTTGAAGCAGCGATGCAAACCTTGCAGGACATCCTGTCTGCCACGCGGCAGGTGAGACAGGAAAGCGAAGGGAAGCGCTGAGCTGGCCAGGAGAGGCGCGCCCGACCGCCGTGTCCGGACTGCCGGAAACTGAGAGCGCCCCCGTCTAGACTGGGGCCGCATGGACGAACTCACGCTGCCAACCGATCTGACCACTGCCCGCGGAACCCTGAATCCGGAAGCCGTGGGCTACTCCCGCACTCCCCTGCACCGCACTCCACTGCCGGGCGGCCCTGCGTCCCGGCTGCGGACCAAGCGCTGGGAGTACTGGGGCGTGCTGACGCCGGATTTGGCCCTGGGTATGACCCTGGTGAATCTCGGCTACGCCGCCAGCCTGCAGATCTACGTCCTGGATCGGGACACCGGCAAGGAAATCAGCATTGAGCCGCTGAAGATCCTGCCCTCCGCGGCCGACATCCAGCTGCCGGATACCCTGCCGCCGCTGACGGCGCTGGGGTCGGCGGGCGGTGTCTCGCTGCGCTTTCACGACGACGACGGCGGCACCCACCTGCGCGCCCGTTCCCCGCGGGTGGAGGTGGACCTCTATGCGGCGGCCGAGGGCGATGTGCTGGGCGTGGTGGTGCCCTGGTCCGAGAACCGCTTCCAGTACACGCTCAAGGACGTGGCCCGCAGTGTTTCCGGCACCGTCACCGTGGACGGCAAAACCTTCACCGTGGGCGAGGGCGCCTTTGCCGTGCTGGACCGCGGCCGCGGCAGGTGGCCGTACCGGACCACCTGGACCTGGGGCGCCGGATCCGGCGTTGTGGACGGCACCCGGATCGGCCTGCAGATCGGCGGTCAATGGACGGCCGGCACCCCGGCCACCGAGAACGCCCTGATCGTGGACGGCCGGCTGCACCATTACGACGGCGAGCTGGAGTTCACTTACGACCTCAACGATCCGGCGTCCACCTGGACGGTGCACGGACCCTGGATCGACGCGGTGCTCACCCCCTTCCACCGCCGGAAATCGGCCACCAAGGCAGTGGTCATTTCCTCGGAGATCTGGCAGGCCTTCGGCAGCTGGACCGGAACGGCCCGCACCCCGGACGGCACCAGCTACTCCCTCGACGGGCTGACCGGCTGGATCGAGGAGGCCCGGCACCGCTGGTAGGGCGGAGGCCCTGGGCCAGGACCGGCGCCGCTGGGCGGAGCCGCACCGTGGGCAGGGCACGCAAAAGGCCCGGCAGCGACAGCTGCCGGGCCTTTGTCGGGGCTGAAACCGTTCGCTACTCGGCGATCAGGTCCCGCACCACGATGGTCTGGTCGCGGTCCGGGCCGACGCCGATCGCGGAGAACCGCGTACCGGACATCTTTTCCAGCGCCAGCACGTAGTCCCGGGCGTTCTTGGGCAGGTCATCGAGGGTCCGGGCGCCGGTGATGTCCTCGGTCCAGCCGTCGAAGTACTCGAAGATCGGCTTGGCGTGGTGGAAGTCCGTCTGCGTCATCGGCATCTCATCGAACCGCACGCCGTCGACGTCGTAGGCAACGCACACCGGAATCTGCTCGATGCCGGTGAGGACATCCAGCTTCGTCACGAAGTAGTCCGTGAAACCGTTCACGCGCGAGGCATGGCGCGCCAGCACGGCGTCGTACCAGCCGCAGCGGCGCGGGCGGCCGGTGTTCACGCCGAACTCGCCGCCGGTTTTCTGCAGGTACAGCCCCATGTCGTCGAAGAGCTCGGTGGGGAACGGACCGGCACCGACACGCGTGGTGTAGGCCTTGATGATGCCCACGGAGCGGGTGATCCGGGTCGGGCCGATGCCCGAGCCCACGGAGGCGCCGCCGGCCGTCGGGTTGGAGGACGTCACAAACGGGTAGGTGCCGTGGTCCACGTCCAGGAACGTGGCCTGGCCGCCTTCCATCAGGACAACCTTGCCCTCGTCCAGCGCCCGGTTCAGCTCGTAGGTGGAGTCGATGACCATGGGCCGCAGCCGGTCCGCGTAGGAGAGGAAGTACTCGACAACCTCTTCGACGTCGACGTCGCGGCGGTTGTAGACCTTCACCAGCAGCTGGTTCTTCTGGCGCAGCGAGCCTTCAACCTTCTGGCGCAGGATGGACTCGTCGAAGATGTCCTGCACCCGGATGCCGAGGCGGGCGACCTTGTCCATGTACGCCGGGCCGATGCCGCGCCCGGTGGTGCCGATGGCACGCTTGCCCAGGAAACGCTCGGTGACCTTGTCCATCACCTGGTGGAACGGTGCCACCAGGTGCGCGTTGGCGGAGATCCGCAGCTTGGAGGTGTCAGCGCCGCGCGCTTCGAGGCCGTCGATTTCAGTGAAGAGCGCCTCGAGGTTCACCACGCAGCCGTTGCCGATCACGGGAATGGCGTTGGGGCTCAGGATTCCGGCCGGCAGCAGTTTGAGTTCGTATTTTTCACCGCCGACGACGACGGTGTGGCCGGCGTTGTTTCCGCCGTTGGGCTTGACGACGTAGTCGACACGGCCCCCGAGCAGGTCAGTGGCCTTACCTTTACCTTCGTCGCCCCACTGGGCGCCGACGATGACAATTGCGGGCATGGGATCCTCCCCCATTAGTTACGAAAGGGGAATAACGCCGACGGCGCGATCCGCTTCCGTGCATGAGAACGCCCCTGAACTCGCAGGCCGGACCGGAAAAGACTGAAATCCGAGTCAAGCAGGAGTCGCGGGGCTCTTACCTAGCAAGTTTAGCCGATTGTACGTCCGCGGCCCTTTCCGCAGCACCAGAACGGGTATTCGCTGTCACATCCTTCACGTACCGTGGCCGGATGGACCGTTTTCGTGGGTACATCGCCGGTATCGGCACCGCCTCGGGCACCCGGCTGGTGGTGGGCCACTGGCTGGAGTCGCCGTTTGGGGCATTTACCGATGTGATGGCTGAAAATAAGGCTGGTTCCCGGCTCCTGCTGGCTCCGAACCCGGCCGTCGCGGAGTACATCGGCGGCACCTACAGTTTTGATGCGGTGGATGTGGTGGACGTCCGGGCCCGCCTGACGGCTGTGAACCTTCTGGTCAGCGCCGGTCCGCTCCGGCTGAATCTGTCGCTGGGCGCACGGACCCTGCTGGGGCGGCTGCTGGAGCAGGTGCCCCCGGCCCTGGCCGTGCATCCGCGCTGGCTCGCGGCTATCAACCCCGTGGCCGGTCTGCTGGTTCCAGGGGTCCGTACGGCTGGCTCTGCGGGTGGCGAGCGCCGCGAGTACTACGGCGTTCGGTCGATCCGCTCCATTGAGCGGGCGGATGCCACGTGGGAGGGCCGGGAGATGGGCGCCCTCGGCCCGATCGACCCGCCCGTGCACTTCGGGTTCAGCTCCACCCCGTCGGCCCCGCAGATTGTTGCCGTGACTACCAGCATCGTTTCCTAAGCAATTTCTTCGCCCAGATCACGTAACTCCCCGAGGGAGGGCTCCCAGCGGGAAACGCGTACCGGCAGGCCCCATCCGCTGCCGGTCCGGTTCCGAAGCATTCCTTAACCCGGACCACGGGACCAAGCCCGGCTGCGGCCGGCAACAGAAAGGCTGGCCATGGCACAGCAGCAGGTGCAGGAGAACGTCTGGGATTATCCGCGGCCCCCACGGGTGGAACCCACCTCCGAGCATGTCCAGGTGTTCCTCGGCGGGGAGCTGGTGGCCGATACCACCTCTGCCGTCCGCGTCCTGGAAACGAGCCACCCGCCGGTCTACTACATTCCGCTGGAGGACTTCGCCCCGGACGTGCTGGTTCCGGCCAGCGGTTCCACGTTCTGTGAATTCAAGGGCCGGGCCTCCTACTTCGATGTGGTTGCCGGCAGCACCCGCGCCGCCCGGGCTGCCTGGACCTATCCCGATCCGGTCCCCGGCTACGGCCTGCTCGCCAGCCGGGCGGCTGTTTACCCAGGGAAAATGGACCGCTGCACGGTGGACGGCGAGGAGGTGCAGCCGCAGGAGGGCGACTTTTATGGCGGCTGGATCACCGGACGCGTCACGGGTCCGTTCAAGGGAGCCCCCGGCACCGGCGGGTGGTAGCCGGCCCGGCGTTCATCGGCCAGGTTCACCCCCTCGGTCCGCTCGACTGTCGGGTAGGTGCCGCTTTTCGGGCCGGATGGCGGCATCGCCCCGTCACTCGGTGGGAATTCCCCGCAGCATCCCGACACTCGACGCACCACGACGGCGACGCACGACGGCGACCGCGAACGTACGGCCAGCAAAAGAACCTGGCGGCCGAAAGGGATCGGCCCCGGACAAAGCAAACCGGCGGCCCCCGGAACTCAGGGACCGCCGGTTTACAGCCGGTGCTTAGGACGCGCGGCCCTCGATGGCGACCTTGGCCTGCGGATCCGACTCATTGAGGAACTTGGTGATGCGGTCCACTTCCTCGGACTCGCCGATGGCTGCAGCAGCCCGGCCCAGCGCGTAGAGCGCGCGCAGGAAGCCCTGGTTGGGGACATGCTCCCAGGGGATGGGTCCGGCGCCGCGCCAGCCGGAACGCCGCAGCGCATCCAGGCCGCGGTGGTAGCCGACCCGCGCGTAGGCGTAGGACTCGATGGTGCGGCCCTCGTCGAAGGCCTCATCGGCGAGGATGGCCCACACCTGTGAGGAGGTGGGGTGCTGCGCTGCCAGATCCACGGCTTCGTCGCCGGCCTCAAGGCGGGCGACGACGTCGGACTCCTCGGGCAGGTAGGTGGGCTCGGGGCCGAGCAGGTTCTTACGGAATTCATCTGACATTAGAGGGACTTGCCTGCCGATCCTAGGGTTTGGGCTGCTTCCATCACGCGGGCTGACATACCGGCTTCCGCCGATGCGCCCCACACACGCGGGTCATACTGCTTCTTGTTGCCGACCTCGCCGTCGACCTTCAGTACGCCGTCGTAGTTGCGGAACATGTGGTCCGCGACGGGCCGGGTGTAGGCGTACTGGGTGTCGGTGTCGATGTTCATCTTGATGACGCCGTAGGAGACCGCGTCGGAGATTTCCTGTGCGGAGGAGCCGGAACCGCCGTGGAAGACGAGGTCAAACGGGCGTTCCTTCCCGATGGACTCGCCCACGGCGTCCTGGATGTCCTTGAGGATTTCCGGACGCAGCTTCACGCCGCCGGGCTTGTACACACCGTGCACGTTGCCGAAGGTCAGGGCGGTGATGTAGCGGCCCTTGTCGCCGGTGCCCAGCGCTTCGATGGTCTTCATGCCGTCCACCACGGTGGTGTAAAGCTTGTCGTTGATGGCGTTTTCCACGCCGTCTTCCTCGCCGCCCACGGTGCCGATTTCCACTTCGAGGATCATCTTCGCGGCATGGGTGCGGGCGAGCAGGTCCTGGGCAATCCGCAGGTTCTCTTCGAGCGTTTCCGCCGAACCGTCCCACATATGCGAGTTGAAAATGGGGTCCTCGCCGCGCTTGACGGCAGCTTCGGAAGCGGCCAGCAGGGGCAGCACGAAGTCGTCGAGCTTGTCCTTGGGGCAATGGTCCGTGTGCAGGGCGATGTTCACGTTGTAGCTCTTGGCGACCTCGCGGGCATACGCGGCGAAGGCCAGGGAGCCGGTGACCATGTTCTTGACCTTGGCACCGGACCAGTACGCGGCACCGCCGGTGGAGACCTGGACGATCCCGTCGGAGCCTGCCTCGGCGAACCCGGCCAGGGCCGCGTTCAGCGTCTGCGACGAGGTGACGTTCACTGCCGGGTACGCAAATCCCCCCGCCTTCGCACGGTCGATCATCTCGGCATAAATCTCAGGGGTTGCAATAGGCATGCTGACTCCTCGTGGAAAGGTCGATCTACGGCAGGGCCGGTAAACGTCAGAGCCAGGCCCTCATTGGCTCCTTACATCCTAGCCACAAGTGTCCCGTTGGCATTAGGCCCTGTTACTTGCGCACCGCCCGAGTACGACGACGGCGTTAGCTTCCCGTGAAGCGGCGCCTCACTTCACCCGCTGGCCAAAGACGTGCCGCCGGATCCAGCCGTGCATGGCAATGGCAGCCGCGGAACCGGCGTTGATGGACCGGGTGGAGCCGAACTGGGCGATCGACAGGGTGGCGTCGGCCGCGGCGTGGACCTCAGGGCTCAGCCCGGGGCCCTCCTGCCCGAAGACCAGCACGCAGTTCTTCGGCAGCTCGTAGGTCTCCAGCGGAACGGAGTCCGGGAAGTTGTCGATGCCGATGATCGCCAGTTCCTCGCTGCGGGCCCACTCCACGAAGTCCTCCACCGTAGGGTGGTGGCGCACGTGCTGGTAGCGGTCGGTGACCATGGCACCGCGGCGGTTCCACCGGCGTCGTCCAATAATGTGTACTTCCTTGGCCATAAAGGCGTTGGCCGTGCGCACCACGGTGCCGATATTGAAGTCGTGCTGCCAGTTTTCGATGGCCACGTGGAACGGATGCCTGCGGGTGTCCAGGTCCGCGACAATGGCGTCGTGGTTCCAGTACCGGTATTCATCAACGACGTTGCGGGCATCGCCGTTGGCCAGGAGCTCGGGATCCCAGTGGTCCCCCTCGGGCAGCGGCCCCTCCCAGGGACCCACTCCCACCTGGTGCGTGGGGACGGTTTCTGCTGATTCAACGGGACGGTCCGGCAATTGTTCAACGCTCTCTATCACCCTTCAAGCGTAAGGTGAAAGACTGGGCCGCACGATCGCGGGGCAACAGCGGCACCGGGGACACCCGGGCCGCGTGTGATGAAAAGGAACAGTGTGGGCGAAAACGAGAACATTGAATGCTGGCTGACGGACATGGACGGCGTGCTGGTCCATGAAAACCATCCGATTCCGGGTGCAGCCGAACTCATTGAGCGCTGGGTGGCCACCTCCAAGCGGTTCCTGGTGCTGACGAACAACTCGATCTACACCCCGCGGGACCTCGCTGCGCGGCTGCGCGCCTCCGGCCTGGAAGTGCCGGAAGAGAACCTGTGGACCTCCGCCCTGGCGACCGCCGAGTTCCTCAAGGACCAGGTCAAGAACACCGGAGCGCCGGGCCGCTGCTTCGTAGTGGGCGAGGCGGGGCTGACGACGGCGCTGCACGAGGCCGGCATGATCCTCACCGACACCAATCCGGACTACGTGGTGCTGGGCGAGACCCGCACCTATTCCTTCGGCACCATCACCAAGGCCATCCGCCTGATCCTGGGCGGTGCCCGGTTTATTGCCACCAATCCGGACGTCACCGGGCCCTCGCAGGAGGGCGTGCTGCCGGCTACCGGCGCCATCGCCGCCCTGATCACTGCCGCGACCAGCATGGAACCGTACATCGTGGGCAAGCCCAACCCCATGATGTTCCGCTCCGCGATGCGTAAGATCGACGCGCACTCCGAAACCACGGCCATGATCGGCGACCGGATGGACACCGACATCGTCGCGGGCATCGAGGCCGGGCTGCACACAGTCCTGGTGCTCAGCGGCATCACCCAGCGCGAGGACATCAACCGCTACCCGTTCCGGCCCACCCAGGTGGTCAACTCGGTGGCGGACCTGATCACCACGGTCTAGGACCCCCACAAGTCCAGGCGCGGCCTAGAACAGGGACTTCAGCCCGCCGCCCTGTTCCGGCGGGGAGTACCTCCGCAACACCTCCCGCACCACCTGCTGGTAAACGCCGGGATTCCATTGGGGGCTCGCATGCGCCGGGCGGGCTCCCTCGGTGACCTGGGCGGCCGAGACCAGGTTCCGCGGAAACACTGCTGCCCACTCCGCCCGTGCGCCGTCGTAGTCAACCGTGGTGTCCTCCGGGTTTCCGATGAACGCCAGGGACGTCGTGCCCAGCGCGGAGGCGTACAGCCGCGGGTTGAAGTGGTAGATGTAGGAGGCCTCGGACTGGATCAGGGTGGACGACGGCGCCAGCGGCGAGAGCTGCTCGAGGGTCTGGTCCAGCACCGTGTTCCAGGTCCGCTCGTCCTTGTGCAGCACCCTCTCCCCCAGCTCGTAGCCGCCGCGGAGCACGCTGGGAATCCGGTAGCCGGCGTCGTACAGCGCCGCCACGCCTTCGAACATGGCGCTGCCCAGGACATCCTGCGGCCCGGCCGGGGTGGAATCCAGGATGACCAGTTCCACCGCGACCCCGCGCTCGAGGAGTCTGGCGGCCACCTCGACAGCCAGCATGCCGCCGAAGCTGTGGCCGTAAAAGTAGATGCGCCGCAGCTGGTGGTTGCGGATGTAGCGGTACACGGCCGCCACGATGTCGTCCACGTCCAGGCCGGTGTTGGAGTAGCCGACGCCGGCGAGCTGGCCGCGCGTGGCCAGGGCCGGGCGCAGCGAATTCAGGATCCAGACCGTCTCCTCCCAGCTGGTTTTATAGCCGGGAAAGAGGAACCAGGAGGCGGCGGGAAAACGGCGCTCGGCAGTGTCGTCACGGACCCGCAGGATCTCCAGGTCATTCCGGTAGCGCTGGATCAGCCGGGTGACAAAGAGGTCGGCGGCCAGGGTGAGGCCCAGGGTGCTGCCGGCGAGGAAACGGCGGCGGGAAAACCGTTTGAGGTCCTCCGCGGACCGCAGGAAGTCTGCCGGATCATCCATCATGGCCTGCGCCTCCGGCTGGTCCGAGTCGAGCAGGCGGCCGGGCTGGTAGCCGCAGGACTCGTGGCCGCCCGACCGGAAATCCCCGTGCCGGCGCAGCCCCTAATCCAGGCCCAGTTCATCCTTGCCGAAGGCATACAGGTATGGAACGCCGGCCTCGGCCTCGATGCGCTCCTTCGACCCGGTGTCCCGGTCAACGATGACGGCCACCGCCACCACGTTGCCGCCGGCCCGGCGCACGCCTTCCACGGCTGTCAGCGCAGAGCCGCCGGTCGTGGAGGTGTCCTCCAGGACCACTACGTTGCGGCCGGCCACATCCGGTCCTTCGACCTGGCGCCCCATACCGTAGGACTTCTGGGCCTTGCGCACCACAAAGGCGTCGACGGCGCGGCCCGCGCGGGTCGCAGCGTGCATGACGGCGGTACCCACCGGGTCGGCGCCCATGGTCAGCCCGCCCGCGCTTTCGAAGGAGATCCCGGCGCCGTTGATCAGCTCCAGCATCACGTCGCCCACCAGCACCGACGCCTCGTGGTGCAGGGTGACCCGGCGCAGGTCAATGTAATAGTCCGCCTCGGCGCCGGAGGAAAGCGTCACTTTGCCGCGGACCACGGCCAGGTCGCCGATCAGTTCCAGCAGCCGGGCACGGGACGGGGCAATTGCAGGCGATGTCATGGCTCAATCCTAGCGACGGGTCGCGGCCCGGCAGTCCTTGCCGCCTGTTTCGCCCTCCTATGTGGCGAAGCGTGAATACACGGGCTGCCGGGACGGGCAGCAGCCGCGAAACCGGTGGCCCTTTTCCGGGCACTGTGCGGCACACGGATATAGGGTGGAGCACATGCGCCAACTACAAGCTGAAATCATCGCGGAAATGGGCGTGCAGCCCGAAATCAACGCCGGCGAAGAAATCCGCCGCCGGGTCGATTTCCTCAAGGCCTACGCCGCTGCCTCCCACACCAACGGCTTTGTGCTGGGGATCAGCGGGGGCGTTGACTCCACCCTGGCGGGCAAGCTTGCCCAGCTGGCCGTTGACGAGCTGAAGGCCGAAGGCACCGACGCGCGGTTCATCGCCCTGCGCCTGCCCTACAAGGTCCAGCATGACGAAGAGGACGCCCAGGCGGCACTGGACTTCATCGCGCCGTCCGAGTCCCTGGTCTACAACGTGCAGCCGGCCGTGGACGGGTTCGAAGACGAATACGTGAAGATGACGGGCGAGAGCATCACCGATTTCAACAAGGGCAACATCAAGGCCCGGGTCCGCATGACCGCACAGTATGCGGTGGCAGGCCAGCACAACCTGCTGGTCATCGGCACCGACCACGGCGCCGAGTCAGTCACCGGGTTTTTCACCAAGTTCGGCGACGGCGGCGCGGATATCCTGCCGCTGTTCGGTTTGGACAAGCGGCAGAACCGGCAGCTGCTTGCTGAGCTGGGTGCCCCGGCGGGGCTGATCAGCAAGGCTCCCACCGCTGACCTGCTGGACGATGCCCCGGGCCAGACCGACGAGACGGAGCTGGGGATCGGCTACGACACGATCGACGATTACCTTGAGGGCCGGGACGTACCCGTGGACGCGGCAGAGAAGATCGAACGCCGGTTCCTGATGACGCGGCACAAGCGCACGGTCCCGGTCAGCGTGCTGGATACGTGGTGGAAGCCCTGAGGCATGCCCTGATCCGGCAGCGGATTCGGTAACGTAGCAAGGGTGAAGATTGCTACCTGGAACGTAAACTCCATCCGTGCCCGTGCCGACCGCGTCGAAGCCTGGCTGCGGCGCTCCGACGTCGACGTCCTGGCCATTCAGGAAACGAAGGCCAAGGACGAGAATTTCCCGTGGGAGCTGTTTGAAAACAACGGTTACGAGGTGGCGCATTTCGGCGTGAACCAGTGGAACGGCGTCGCCATCGCCTCCCGGGTGGGGCTTGACGACGTCGAGCGTACCTTCCCGAACCAGCCCACGTTCGGGAAGACCGAGGCCACCGTCGCCTCGGAGGCCCGCGCCATCGGCGCCACCTGCAACGGTGTGCGGGTGTGGAGCCTGTACGTCCCCAATGGCCGGTCGCTGGATGATCCCCACATGCCGTACAAGCTGCAGTGGCTGGACACGCTCAAGGACCAGGCCGCAGGCTGGGTGAAGGAAAACCCGGAGCTGCAGCTGGCCCTGATGGGCGACTGGAACATCGCCCCGCAGGATGACGATGTCTGGGACATCGAGCTGTTCCGCCGGGAGAACCACACGCACGTCAGCGAACCCGAGCGGCAGGCGTTCCGCGCCTTCCTGGACGCCGGATTTGCCGACGTCACCCGCCCCTACACGCCCGGCCCCGGTGTCTACACTTACTGGGACTACACGCAGCTGCGGTTCCCGAAGAAGGAAGGCATGCGCATCGACTTCGTCCTGGGTTCGCCCGCACTGGCCGCCCGCGTTACCGGCGCTTCCATTGACCGCGAAGAGCGCAAGGGCAAGGGCGCATCCGACCACGCCCCCGTCATTGTGGAACTGGCCTGACCGTGAGCACGCGCCCCCAGCGCTCCCTGTACCGCACGTTCCCCTACGTGTCGCACCTCCGCGTCTACGAACCGCTGGACGTGTTCGACGACGACCAGCAGCTGGCGATCATGGAGCAGCGGACCCGCGGGCGCCACGAAACCGAGGTCCAGGAGCGCAGCGACGCCGTGCGGCGGCTGGTCCGTGCGGTCTCCGATCCCTTCCCGCACGGGTCAACGGACCTGGTGCGGGTGCTGCACTATCCCGACCATGAGGGCAGCACCCGCCGCCTGTACTGCCCCAACCAGCTGGCCGTCCGGGCTTCGCTTGCCGCGGAGTCCCTGGGTGAGAGCATCCGCGGACCCCTGGTGGACGTGCTGGTGCCGGAGGTGGCACGGGAGGCGCATGCAGCCCGGATCGACCCCGATTCCTTCGCCGATTCGCTCGCCCGGCTGCACACCCGCAGCGCGACGTGGGGCGTGCCCTTCGGCTGGTTTGTGCTGCTGCATGAGGAAGACCATGCCGAGGTAGTGGAGGACGATGGCCGGGTCCAGACCGTCAGGCTCGCTGCGCCGGTCAATCAGTGCATCGACCGGGCCCGGCGGGCAACGGCGGCGCTGGCCCTGGCCGCTCCCGAGCTGGACCTGCTGGACGAGCTGGCTGAGCTCACCACCTGGCTGGAGATCTTCTCCGAGGACGCCGTGCTGGAACTGGACTATGGCCCGGTAGCGGATCTGGTCTTTCCCGACGATTCCCCGTCCGATGTGCGGCTGGGCATCGAGTCCCTGGCCGAGGGTGACATGACCGGCGCCGCGGCCTCCTACCGGCGGCTGGCCAACCGCTGGATTCCGATCCGGCAGCTCGCCCGCGCCAGCTGACGCCTGCCGCACACTGGCCGGCGGATCGGCAGCGCGCACCGGCCGGCGGATCCCGGCCGAGGCTAGCGGATCCCGGCCGAGGCTAGCGGACCCGGTCCTCGCGGCTGAAGCGCAGTTTCCGGCCGGCATCAATGCTGATCAGCACCGGCGTTTTCCGTCCCAGCGCGGCGTCGAGGGCCTCCACCAGTGCTGTGGCGTCGGCCGCGATGACCTGCGGGGCGGCGCCCTGCCGCGGCTGGATCCGTACCCGCAGGGCCGGGCCTCCGCGCACGTCATAGGTGCTCACTGCCGCCGAGGAAACGTTGGGGTCTTCCTGCAGGGCCGAGCGCAGCGCCTGTTCCGCCATGGCGCTGCTGACTGCCACCCTGCCCGGAACTCCGCCGTCGTCGTCGTACTCCGAAACCAAGGTGCCGGTGCGGCCGCGGCCTTGGGCTGCAGCCCACAGGATCAGCAGCACGATCGCCACGATCATGGCCAGCGATAGCACCATCCAGATCCAGCTTTGGCCGGACAGCTGGGTCTGTCCGCCCAGGTCCTGCAAGTCCTCCTGGGCCTTCGGTGCGAACTCCTGCCAGGTGCGGGCGGCCCGGGGATCGAGGCTGATCCACAGCAGCCCGCCGCCAACGCCGGCGAGAACCAGGCCCAGCAGTCCCAGCAAAATGCGGTTCAGGGTGCGCGGGGTCCTGTTCACTGGCCGATCACCCCGAGCGTGGAGACCTGCACGCGGACCTCCGGCTGCGGCTGCAACCCGGTCAGCTGCAGTTCCTCCGCCACGGCCTGCCGCACGGTTTCACCGTTCACCGGCACGCCGGAGGTGGGGCGGATCCGTACGTCCACGCGCCCGCGGCCCACGGTGACCAGCACCTGCTCGGGCGTGACGCCGGCGGTCAGCCGCGCGCGGCGGGCCAGCGACGAGGCCAGCACCTCCGCATCGACGACGACGGCGGCCCGCGGGTTGGGCAGCGCGTACCGTGCGCGGCGGCCCGGCAGCACGGCCAGCAGGAAGAACGCCAGTCCCGCCACCAGGATCAGCAGTCCGCTCAGGCCCAGCACCGCGGAGTCCGCCCCGGCGGGCAGGCCGGCGAGCCAGGCGCCGAGGGCGCCCGGATCGGTGAGCCAGGCGTCCTGACCCAGGGCCTGCAGGGTGGCTTCGAGCAGGACATAGAGGCAGAACAGGATGCCCAGGAAGGCGGCGGCCATGGCGGCAACGGTGCGGCTGGCATGGGTCTCGCGGCGCACGATCCGCCGGGTCAAAACGTCATTGGTACTCATCGGACCCGGCTTCCCTCCTCGACGCGGACACCGGTGATGCGGATATCCACTCGGGAGACCACGGATCCGGTCAGCGCCGTCACCGTGTCCCTGAGCACGGGCTTGGCGGCGTGCGCGCGGTCCCAGGCCGAGCCTCCGGTGCGGGCAACGAGATCCGGGTCCGCTGCAATGCGCTGAAGCGGGGGGATGCTGACCGGCAGGGCGAGGGACAGGGCCAGCATGCCCTGGTCATCGGACCAGCTCACCCGGACCTGTGCGGGCGGTACGCGGAAAAACTCTGCGGCTGCTGCCTTGGCCGTGGAGGTCAGCGCCTGGGTGCTGATCCTGGTGTGCCCGGCCAGGCCGGGCTTGCTGCCGGGCAGGGCAGCAGGCAGGGCTGAGGCGCTCACGAGGATGAACGGCGTCCGGAAAGTGCGTCACGGACGGTGCGGAAGTCGACCTTGCCCTCCGCGGCGCGGCCACACAGGGCTCCCACAGCGATGAAGAGCGCCATCAACAGGAATCCCCAGAAATCGAAAAGCAGGGCGGTGAAGGCCAGGACGGCCCCGATTGCCATGCCGGTAACGGTTGGTTTCATTGTCCCTGCCTTTTACGGTGATTCCTGACTCTTTCGACCTTATACCGCTTGGGTTCCGGTGCCGCTTTCCGGAGCCGGGGAGGCCCCGGTGCGTTCCTTCTCGGGCCGGCCTTCGGTTGCGCCGGGAATGTGCACATCGTTCACGTCCACGTTTACTTCGACGACGCGCAGCCCAACCAGGGATTCCACCGCCGAATAGACCGCCGCCCGCACGTTATCGGCAATCCGGGTCAGCGGCGTCCCGTACAGGGCCACCAGGGTGATGTCCACGGCCACCTCGGTTTCGCCAACCTCCACATGGACCCCCTGCGTGGCGCTTGAGCCGCCCACCGCATCGCGGACGGCGCCAAGTGCTCGTCCGGAGCCGCTGCCCAGGGCATAAACACCATCCACTGAACGGGCGGCGAAGGCAGCAACCTTCGCTACTGCCTGTTCACCGATGGCCGTTTTACCGCCAACGTCCTCGGGGCGGACAGCCGTTTCCGGGGCCGGCACCGTGGGGGCAGGAGGCACTGCGACGCCTGCGGACCCCTGCGGCGTGGTGGGCCCCTGCGCCGGACGGGTCACCGGGTCGGGCGCAGCCGCGGCAGCGGAGGCCCCCCGGGCGGCGGGACGGTTCACATTCTGGGCATCATCCATGCTGCCCAGCGTATCCTGCAGCCCTGTTATTTGTGCAGGCACCGGATGGCCCCTGAACGGCATATACCCGGCGCATTTCAACCGATCAGCGCATTCCCACCCGGCGCCCGGTGAGGACCGAGGGCTCGATGCCGATAAACACGTCCCGCGCTCCGCCGCCCCAGGGCTCGTCCATCCGCCGTCCCCAGAGGGCACTCAGCAGGCCGGGGTCCTGGACAGCCTCCGCCCGGCCGCTGAGGAGGACCGACCAACCGTCCATCCGGGTGGAATCGTGATCGTCGATCTGGAACGAGGCGTTCCGGAAATCCAGACCACCACCCAGGACACCTTCGCGGGCGGTCCGGAAATAGACGGCCTGCTCGTGGACCACATAGTTGACCGGGAAAACCAGCACCCGGCCGTTGTCCTCGTATGCGACCCTTCCGGTGCCGTTGCCGGCCAGCAGGGCCCAGCATTCGGTTTCCGTCAGGTCCTCGCTGCGGTGGGACGCTGCGGTGTCCCATTCGGACCCGGATTCCCCCGCCGATCCGTGCGCATCTACAGCCATCATTGCCTCCCAGTCGCGTCCGGACCAGTCAAGCGCAGCCAGCGGCTGCAGGGAAGGGCGGGGCACGGAAACGTCGCCAGACAAAGAAAAACCCCGAACTCATTGAGTTCGGGGTTTTAGCTGGTGGCTCCGACCGGCGTCGATCCGGTGACCTTTCGATTTTCAGTCGAACGCTCTACCAACTGAGCTACAGAGCCGGGCATCATCGCTACCGATGATCACCGAGATCTTCCAAATCGCTTCAGAAAATCTGAGCGACCCTGACGGGACTCGAACCCGCGACCTCCGCCGTGACAGGGCGGCGCGCTAACCAACTGCGCTACAGGGCCATACTTTTCACGAGTGTCAACTCTACCAGCATTTCTCCGGTCGAATTACCACTCCTGAGTACCCCCAACGGGATTCGAACCCGTGCCGCCGCCGTGAAAGGGCGGTGTCCTAGGCCGCTAGACGATGGGGGCCTTTAGAACACACACAGGACGCTCTGAGCGGAAGTTTCCGTTCGTTTGCGGCCCGGTGGACTCATAAAACTATAGGGCCTGTATGGGCAAACAGCAAAATCGGCCGCCCGGATGGCCCCCCGAGGGACGACCGAGGGACGACCGAGGGACTTCCAGCCGCGGGCACTACAGTGGCGTAGGTGCCGATAGAGATGCTTCCGGAAGACTTCGAAACCGCCGTTGATGATGCCATCGACTCGATCCCGGCGGACCTGGCCGCGGCCATGAACAACGTCGCGATCTTCATCGAGGATGAATATGTGCCGGCCCCCGGCGAGGATCCGGCGACGGAACTGCTGGGCATCTATGAGGGAACGCCGCTGACGGAACGGGATTCCTGGTGGGATGCCGGTTCACTGCCGGACCGGATTGTCATTTTCCGCGGGCCACTGATGCGCATGTGCTCCTCCCGTGACGAGCTGATCGATGAAATCCGCATCACCGTCATCCACGAGGTCGCCCACCACTTCGGCATCGACGACGCGCGGCTGCATGAACTGGGCTGGGGCTAGCCTTAAGGTATGGGAGATCATCACGGGCACAGTCACGGGCTGCCCTCGGGCACCGCTACCGGCCGGCACCGCCGCAAACTCCTGATCGTTTTCCTGATCACCATCAGCGTGGTTTTTGTCCAGGTGGCCGGTGCGCTGGTTTCCGGATCGCTGGCCCTGCTGGCCGACGCCGGACACATGCTGTCCGACGCCGCCGGGGTTTCGATTGCCCTGCTTGCGGCCTGGATCGCCACCCGGCCACCCACGAAGCGGCGCACCTACGGCTATCAGCGGGCAGAGGTCCTGGCTGCGCTGGCCAACGCCGTACTGCTGATCATCATTGCCGCAGTGATCTTCACCGAGGCCATCCGCCGAATCGGATCGGCGCCCGAGGTACACACCGGCGTCATGCTCTGGGCGGCGGCGATCGGCGGGCTCGCGAATCTCGCCTCACTGCTGGTGCTGCACAGCGGGCGGCGCGAAAGCCTGAATGTGCGGGGTGCCTACCTTGAGGTCCTGGGCGACCTGCTCGGCTCGGCCGCAGTCATTGTCTCCGCCGTCGTCATCATGCTCACCGGTTACCAGCAGGCCGACACGTGGGCTTCCATCCTCATTGCCCTGATGATCCTGCCGCGGGCCTGGTCGCTGCTCAAGGAAGTCATCGACGTCCTACTGGAAGCCACGCCGCAGGGCGTGGACACCGAGATGATCCGCGACCACATCGTCAGGGTGCCGGGCATCTCGGATGCGCACGACATCCACATCTGGACCATCACCTCCGGCGTTCCCGTGTTCTCGGCCCACGTGGTGGTGGAGGATGAACACCTCACCTCGGAGGGGATGGACCGCCTGCTGGACCGGTTGACCGGCTGCCTCAGCGATCACTTCGACACCGAGCACTGCACCTTCCAGCTCGAACCGGCCAGCCACGCCGTGCACGAGGGTCACCAGCACGCCTGACCGGCCGCTGTAACCCCGGCTATTCCTCCGGCAGGGAACCGAAGTCTGCCCGGTTGTCCAGCCGCGGATCCTCGTGGTCCGGCACCACCATGAGCGGCCCCCGGGCATGGTGCAGCACGCTTTGACTGGTGGAGCCCAGCAGCATGCCGGCGAAGCCGCCCCTGCCCCGGGTGCCCAGCACCAGCAGCTCCACCGAGGAGGTGCGGTCAATCAGGATTTCCGCGGGCGGACCGTCGATCAGCTGCACGGACATCGACAGGTCCGGAAAGTGGCTTTGCAGCCAGACCCGGCCGGCCCGCAGCTGGTCCGAGATTTCCGCGTGGAGCGCTTCGAGGTCCAAGGGCGCGGGCACCCAGGCCAGGGATCCGCTGAATGGCGGCAAGGCGCACAGGATCTGCAGCGGCAGGCCGCGGCTCTGCGCCTGCTCGGCTGCCACGAGGGAGGCGGCCCTCCCCTGTTCCGAGCCGTCGACGCCCACGACCACCACGTCCTCGACAGTCTGTTCCGTGGGCGCTCCGGCCGGCGGACGGACCCCTGCCTCGGGAAGCCGCCCGGCAGTGCGCAGCGGGACCACCACGGTTGGGCACTTGGCGTGCGCGGGCAGCGCGCTGGAGACCGAACCGAGCAGGCGTCCCACGAATCCGCCGCGGCCACGCGAGCCCACCACCATCAGCTCTGCCTCTTCGGACAGCTCCAGCAGCACCGCTGCGGCATCGCCGGTTTCCACCCGCGGATAGACCTCGATCGGATACTGGCTGATCCGTTCCAGCGCCTTGTTCAGCACCGATTGAGCGCCCTCGCGGATAATCGCGTCGTCCATGGTCGTGTAGCCGGCATCCATGGAGGAGGCAGCGAAGATGGGCACCGTGTAAGCAGTGACCACATGCAGCGGGGCGCGGCGGCGTTCGGCTTCCTTGGCCGCCCATACAAGGGCGCAGATACTCTGGTCCGAGCCGTCCACCCCAACAACGATGCCCGGCGATCCCGCCAGCGCACCGTCTTCATTCCAGATTGAATCGCTCACAGTGCCGAGCCCCTCTCGCTCCACGTCTATGCCGCCGGGCGTCTGCGGTGATGGCACCGACGGGTCTTTCTTTCCGTAGCCTACCCTGCCCGCAGCCCGCAGCAGCCGGTCTTCCGACACTCCGAAAACGGAGCTGTCGTGGGAGCGCAAAGGCAGATAGTCTGCGGACAATCGTTCCCTCAAGCCGTCCCGTCCGGGACGGGCCGCGGACTCCGGAAGAGGCGCCGGAAGCCGCGTGGTTCACCCACCCCAGGGGGTTGCCGCCGTGCTGAGACAACGCTGTGCGTAGATCACCAACGAACCGACGTGCCCGCGGCCAGCAGGCGGACGCCCACACCGAGGTGACCGCCGCGGTCATCATCGGATGCGGGCTGACGGGACTGGCGGTAGCCAGCGAACTGAGCCGCCAGGGCGTGGAATCCGTTGTCCTGAACGGACTGGAGTGCGACGGCGCATCATCCCTGCAGCCGGCGCCGGATCCGGGCAGCCTGCCGGAGCGCACCGAACTGCTGCGGCTGCTGCGCGGCTACGCGGCAGGGCACGAACTGGATATCCGCCGCGGCACTGCCGCACGCGGCCTGGACCTGATGCGAGGCACCGGCATTCCGGCCCCGGTATCCCGCGGCCTGAAATGGGCCATCAACACCAAGGAGGGCGTCCTGCTGGCCGATACCGTGGTGCTGACCGGTTGCGGGCAACCCCAGCTGGCCAGGCTGATCCGTTCCCTCGGCTTTGCCTCCGCACCGCAGCCCCGCTCCGCGCTGCGCGGCGCCGGTCTGTACCTGGTCGGGGCCGGCGAGGCCATCAGCGCTCCCACCCGCGAACTGGTCCGCCAGGCCAAGCGGGCCGCGCAGGACATCTCCGCCCGGAACGCCGCTCATCTTTCGAGTCCCCGGCTGCGCACCTTTACCGCGTAGCGGCATCAGGGACCGCCCGACGGCGGCGACGCCGGCGCCCGGCGGCGGCGTCGGGCGGCAGCGCCGGCGACGAATCTCACATCGCTCGACGTGCTTCACATAGACGTGAGCCGCCATGCCGCGACAACGCGGCGCGATAAGATCGAAAAGCGGGATTCCCCTCCAAAGCCGACACCCATTCAGAGGAAGCGTCATGCTTAAACAAGGTTCAAAGCTGGACCGGTATTTTGAGATCTCCAAAAGGGGCTCGTCCGTTTCCCGCGAAGTCCGGGGTGGCCTGGCCACCTTCTTCGCCATGAGCTACATCGTGGTGCTGAACCCGCTGATCCTTGGCGGCGAAGACTCGATGGGCAACTCCCTCGCCGGTCCCGCCGTAGCCGCAGCAACCGCACTGGTTGCCGGCGTGCTGACCATCATCATGGGTGCCTGGGCCAAACACCCCTTTGCGATGGCCACCGGGCTCGGCGTCAACGCTTTCGTCGCTGCCACAGTGGCGACAAATCCCGGACTGACCTGGCCCGACGTCATGGGTCTGGTCCTGCTTTCGGGCGTGACCATGTTCATCCTCGTTCTGACCGGATTCCGCACCGCTGTCTTCAAGGCTGTTCCCGCCAGCCTCAAGACTGCGATCGTCGTCGGCATCGGCATGTTTATTGCCCTCCTGGGGTTTGTGAACGCTGGCTTTGTCCGCCGCATTCCGGATGCAGCGGGCACCACCGTCCCCGTGGAACTTGGTGACGGCGGCCAACTGCTGGGCTGGCCCACTCTGGTCTTCGTGTTCGGCCTGCTGCTGACGATCGCGCTGATGTCCCGCAACGTCAAGGGCGCCATCCTCATCGGCATTGTCGCCTCCACCATCCTCGCAGTGGTCATCGAGCTGCTGGCCTCCCCCGGTTCCCAGGGCGCAGGCGTGGCCACAGGTTGGTCCCTGGTCACCCCGAGCATGCCGGAATGGGCAGCACCGGACCTGTCCCTGCTGGGACAGGTGAGCGTCTTCGGCTCCTTCTCGACCCTCGGCGTCGTCGGAGCCTCCCTGCTGGCCTTCGTGATCCTGCTCAGCATCTTCTTTGATGCCATGGGCACCATGGTGGGCCTGGCCACGGAAGCCGGTTCCATCGACAAGGACGGCAACATCCCCAACGTGGACCGCGTGCTCCTGGTTGACGCCGCGGGTGCAGTGGCCGGCGGCGCGGCAGGCGTCTCCTCCAACCAGATCTTCGTGGAGTCCGGCTCCGGGATTGCCGAAGGCGCCCGTACCGGCCTGGCTTCGGTAGTCACCGGCCTGCTCTTCATCGTCGCCATGTTCCTGACCCCGCTGATCTACCTGGTGCCGTTCGAGGCCGTTGCGCCGGCCCTGGTAGTGGTGGGTTACCTGATGGTTTCGCAGGTCGGCAAGATCGACTGGAGCGATATTGGACTGGCGGTTCCCGCCTTCCTGACCATCGTGCTGATGCCGTTCACCTACTCGATCGCGAACGGCCTTGGCGCCGGTTTCATCGCCTTCACCCTGATCCGCCTCTTCCAGGGCCGGGGCAAGGAAGTCCACCCGCTGATGTACGTTGTCGCAGCAGCCTTTGTGCTGTTCTTCTCCGTCGGCGCCATTTCTTCCGCCGTCGGGCTCTAAGCCGCGCCGGCACAGCAAAAGGCCGTCCGGAGTGCACCTGTACTCCGGACGGCCTTTTTTATTGGCTGGTTGACGCCGGCCTTCAGCTAGGCGGCCGCCTGCGCGTCGGTCAGGGCACTGGTGCCCGCGGCGAACGCCCGGACCTGCGCGTCGTCCCAGAGATGGGCCGGAACGCCGCCGCCCAAAAGGGTCCGCGGCAGGGACGGATGCCGGGCGAACGGCTGGTCGCTGCCGGCGATGATCATATTCCCGTACCGCCGGCCCTTGAGCATCGCCGGATCCGCGACGATGGCGGTATGGGCAAAAACGGCCGCGACGGCGGCGGCTTCCCGGCGGGCACCGCGCAGGTCCGGCGTGTCACCGCAGTTCATGATGTACAGCCCGCCCGGCGTGAGCACCCGGGCTGCCTGGGCGGTGAATTCAAGGGTCGTGAGGGCCGGCGGTGTCTTGGCGCCGGCAAAAACGTCGCGGATCACCAGATCCCGGCTGTCGTCGTGCAGGGTTTCCGTCACTTCCCGCGCCTCCCCGACGCGCAGCCGCATCAGGGGTGCCCGCGGCAGGTCGAACCAGGCTCGGACCAGTTCGGCGAGGCGGCCGTCAAGCTCCACGACCACCTGGCGGGCGTTCGGATACCCGGCGGCAAAATACCGGGCCATGGAGCACGCTGCGCCTCCCAGATGGAGTGCCCGCAGCTTGGCGTCGGCTTCCCAGTGCGTGTCCACGAGGGCGGCGATCCAGCGCATGTACTCAAAATCCAGCTGGCGGGGATCCGCCAGGTCGATATGGGAGCTGTGTACGCCGTTGACCTTGAGGATCCAGCCGTTGGAATTGAACTGGTCCGGGATGAGCTCGCAGGTTCCGGTGTCGATGGGGAAGGTGCCGGCTACCGGCCCGGAGCCGGCCGCAGCGGGGGTTTCCCCGGCATCGGCCGGCCCCTTGCCTGGACGCTGCCGGCCCATCAGGAAACCAACCGGGGTGTCCGGTTGGTCCGGGGACTGCAGGCGGCCGGGCTCCGGCTGATGGTGGGGGTCATGCTTCCAGTTTAAGTGCCCTTACATCCCGTCCTGATCCACGGACCGCTCCAGGGCGGCCTCGAGGCGCTGGACCTTGCCGGTGAGCTCACCGGTGTGGCCCGGCCGGATGTCGGCCTTCAGCACCAGGGACACCCGGCTGCCGTAGCGGCCCACGGCTTCGGTGGCCCGGCGGACAACATCCATCACCTCGTCCCAGTCGCCTTCGAGGGTGGTGAACATCGCGTCGGTGCGGTTGGGCAGGCCGGAATCCCGGACCACCTTGACGGCAGCAGCAACGGCGTCGTGCACCGACGCATCCATCGCTTCGGGGCCTGCGGGAGAATCCGGACCGACGCCGGACGGGGCTACAGAGAAGGCAACAAGCATGGTCCCAGTCTGCCACCGCTGCCCCTGATCCAGAGGCAGCGGCGGCGGCCGGTCGCTAGGCTTCGGGCGCCGAGCTTCGCTCGCGCTCGATCCGCTCGGCGTAGGCAACCCGCTCGGCGATTCGGACGTCCTTGAACTTCTCGTTCAGCCGGGAGTTCCGCTGTCCATAGGCAAAGTAGATGAGGAACCCCACCACCAGCCAGCCGGCGAAGTAGATCCAGGTCTCCACGGCCAGGTTGGTCATCAGGTACAGGCAGAGCAAGGCCGAGAGCACGGGCAGCACCGGGCCGAAGGGCACCCGGAAGGCAGGGTTGAGGTCCGGGCGCTTGCGGCGCAGGACCAGGACCCCGGCGCTGACCACCACAAAGGCGGAAAGCGTGCCGATGTTGATCATTTCCTCCAGGACATCCACCTGCGTGAAGCCGGCCACCAGTGCTACCAGGGTTCCGCAGAGGATCTGCAGCCGGGCGGGGGTGGCGTGCTTGTCGCTGGTGCGGGAAAGTGCGCGCGGCAGCAGGCCGTCGCGGCTCATCGCCAGGACCACGCGGGCCAGGCCCATGAGGAGCACCATGATCACCGTGGTGAGGCCGATCAGTGAGCCGACGGCGATCACCTGCGCCGCCCAGGGATTGCCCACCAGGGTGAAGGCTGTGGCGAGGTTCGGGCTTTCGACGGCGGCGAGTTCCGTGTAGGGAACCATGCCGGTCAGGGCCAGCGAGACGCCGATGTACAGCAGGGTCACCACGGCCAGACCGGCGAAGATCCCGCGGGGCAGGGTCTTGCCCGGGTTCTTCACTTCCTCGGCCGAGGTGGCGACGACGTCGAATCCGATAAAGGCGAAGAACACGATGGCTGCACCGGCGAAGACGCCCAGCATGCCGTACTGGGCCGGTGCGGCTCCGGTCATGAAGGAGAACAGCGACTGCTGCAACACGCTCTCGGTCCCCAGGGACTCAGTCGGAACGCTGTCCGGAATGAAGGGGATGTAGTTCTCGGCCTTCACGTAGAAGAAGCCGGCAATGATCACGAACAGCACGACGCCGATCTTGATCAGGGTGAAGACGTTGCCCACCTGCGCGGACAGCTTGGTTCCCATGACCAGCAGGACGGTGAAGACCGCCACGATCAGCAGCGGACCCCAGGTCAGGTCCACAACACCCAGATCCACCGTGGCCGGTACATCCAGGCCCAGCAGGCTGAACACCTCGCTGAGGTAAATACCCCAGTACTTGGCGATTACGGCCGCTGCGGTGAAGAGTTCCAGGATCAGGTTCCAGCCGATGATCCAGGCCACCAGCTCACCCATTGTGGCGTAGGTGAAAACGTAGGCGGATCCGGCCACCGGGATGGCGGTGGCAAACTCGGCGTAACACATGATCGCCAGGGCGCAGGTGATGGCGGCCAGGACGAAGGAGAGGGTAACGGCCGGGCCGGAGAAATTGGCTGCGGCATTTGCGCCCACGGAGAAGATACCGGCACCGACGGCAACTGCGACGCCCATGATCATGAGGTCCCAGGTTGTCAGCGTCCGTTTCAGCCGGCGTCCCGGCTCGTCGGCATCTGCAAGGGAATCCTCAATGGGCTTTGTTCGGAAGAGACTCACGGTGGTCCTCGTGTTCGGAAAACATCAAAACTAACCGGTCAATCCTAGGTCGGGCTCCAAGCCCTGCACCCTTCCCCTCCAGCTTAATCCCAGTATGTGAGACGTTGCAGCCCGCTGTGGCCCGGACCACCGCGGCAGATATCCTCCCGCCGCTTGAATGCTAGCCAGTGATCAACCGGTTTGGGAGGATGTATCTGTGTTCTTGCCCACAGCCTGTGCACAAGTTCCGGCGTTACTCCTGCCAATCGCCCAGAGATCGGACACCACATGGCCCGCGGAATCTATATCAGCGCCATGACACCGGGGTCAGGCAAGTCCCTTGTCACCCTCGGACTGGCGGACATGCTGCTGCGCCATGCGGACCGGGTGGGGTTCTTCCGGCCGATCGTGGAAGGCGCCGAGCCGGCACAGGATCCCATGGTGCGGCTGATGCAGCGCAAGTTCAACCTCACCGCGCAGACAAGCCGGGGCGGCCTGACCCGCCGCGAACTCCGCGCCCTGTTGGTCGCCGGCGAACGCGGTGAGGTCGACACCCGGTGCATGGCCATCTACAACGAGGTGGCCGCCCATTGCGATGTGGTCATCATCGAGGGCACCGACCTTTCCGGGCACGACGTCGCACTGGAGTTCGACCTGAACGCCCGGTTGGCCAACGACCTGGGCGCCGTGGTGGTTGCAGTGGTCAACGCCCGTGAGATGTCGGTGGCGGACACTGCCGACGCCGTTGACCTGGCCCGCCGCGAACTGGGCGCCGCACGGTGCGACCTGCTGGCAATGATGGTCAACCGCGCCGAGCCGGACGACGTCGACGACGTGCGGGCCGCCGTCCGCCCCGGGGCCTCCGGCAGGCCTGTGTACGTGATGCCCGAACAGAGCGAAATCTCCCAGCCATCCATGTCGGAGGTGGCCAAGGCCCTGGACGCCCGCCAGATTGCCGGCAGCGCCTCGCTGGAGCGCGACGTCGTCGGGATCAAGGTTGCGGCGATGACGGTGGGTAATTTCATTTCGCAGCTGAACCACGGCAACCTCGTGATCGCCCCCAGCGACCGCGCCGATGTGATGGTCGCTGCCCTCGCGTCCGCCGTATCGGCCGAATTTCCCGTACCCAGCGGCATGGTCCTGACCGGCGGCCTGCCGATTGATCCGGGCATCCTGGCGCTGTTGTCGCAGGCGCCGTTCCCGGTGTTCGCCGTCGACGTCGACACCTATACGGCCGCTCGGCAGGTCAGCCGGGTGCGGGGCGAGATTTCCTCCGGGCAGCGGCGGAAGGTCGCAGCGGCCCTGGGGGTGTGGACGCGCCATGTCGACGAGGACGAGCTGCTGGAGCGGCTGGAACTGCCGCGGCCGGAAAAGACCACTCCGCTGCGCTTCCTGAACGAGCTGATCGTCCGCGCCCGGGCCCAGCGCAAGCACATCGTCCTGCCCGAGGGACTGGACCCGCGGGTGCTGCGCGCCGCCGAAATCCTGCGCCGCCGCGATGTCTGCGCGCTGACGCTGCTTGGGCCCGAAGGACAGGTCCGGGAATTGGCCGCCAGTGAAGGTATTGACCTCAGCGGCATCTCCCTCATCAATCCGGCGACCAGCGGGCTGCGCGACGACTTCGCGCGGGAATACGCCGCGCTGCGGGCGAAGAAGGGCGTCACCCTGGACGACGCCCGGGAACGTATGCTGCACGGGGCATATTTCGGGACCATGATGGTGCACCTGGGCCGGGTGGACGGAATGGTCTCGGGAGCCGCCCACACCACGGCCAACACGATCCGCCCGGCGCTGGAGTTCATCCGCACCAAGGAGGGGGTGGAAATCGTCTCCTCGGTCTTCCTCATGCTGCTGCAGGACCGGGTGCTGGTCTACGGGGACTGCGCCGTGAACCCGGACCCGGACGCCGGGCAGCTGGCCGACATTGCCCTGGCTTCGGCGGAAACGGCAGCCCGCTTCGGCGTAACCCCACGGGTAGCCATGCTGTCCTATTCCACCGGCGTGTCCAGCCATGGCGAATCGGTGGAAATGGTCCGCGAGGCCACCGAAATGGTCCGCACGCGGCGCCCGGATCTACCCGTGGAGGGTCCCATCCAATACGACGCCGCAGTGGACGCGAGCACCGCGGCCTCGAAGCTGCCAGGCTCCACCGTGGCCGGGCAGGCCACCGTGTTCATCTTTCCGGACCTGAATACCGGCAACAACACTTACAAGGCCGTCCAGCAGTCGGCCGGCGCCGTGGCAGTGGGACCCATCCTGCAGGGGCTGCGGAAACCGGTCAACGACCTTTCCCGCGGCTGCACCGTAGAGGACATCGTCAACACCGTGGCCATTACCGTGGTCCAGGCACAGGAGGACTGATGCTGGTACTGGTCATCAATTCCGGCTCTTCATCCCTGAAGTACCAGGTCCGGGATACCGCAAACGGTGAACTCCTGGCCAAGGGCATTATTGAACGGATCGGGGAGGAAGCCGTCCCGGATCATGGGGCGGCGCTGGAGGAACTGAGCCGTCTTCTGCCGGAAGCCCTCGGCGGCCGGAGCATAAACGCCGTCGGGCACCGGGTGGTGCACGGCGGCGAGCGCTTCAGCGAGCCCGTGCTCATCAACAATGAAATTGTCCGGTCGATCGAGCGCCTCAGCCCGCTGGCTCCGCTGCATAATCCACCCAGCGCCCGCGGGATCCGGGCTGTGCATGACAAGTGGCCCGACATTCCGCAGGTTGCCGTCTTCGACACTGCCTTCCACCGAACCCTGCCCGAACATGCCTGGCGCTACGCGCTGCCCAACAGCCTGTACCGGCAGTACGGTATCCGCCGCTACGGGTTCCATGGCACGAGTTACGGCTATGTGGCACCCGCCGCCGCCCGCTTCCTGGGCATCGATCCGCAGGAGTTCGACGCCGTCATCGCGCATCTGGGCAACGGCGCCTCGGTGGCAGCCATCAAGGACGGACGGAGCATCGACACCTCCATGGGGTTCACGCCCCTGGAAGGACTGGTGATGGGAACCCGCAGCGGTGACGTTGACCCGTCGATCCTGGTCTTCCTGCTGCGCGAGGGGTACGACGCGACCAGGCTGGACGATCTGCTGAACCGCAAATCCGGGCTCTTGGCACTCGGCGGCGCCTCCGACATGCGCACGCTGGCCGAGGCGGCCGACGGCGGGGACGAGGCCGCGTCCATGGCCCTGAAGATCGCCGCCTACCGTCTGGCCAAGTACATCGGTGCCTACCATGTGGCAGTCGGCGGTGCGCAGGCCCTGGTGTTCACGGCCGGGATCGGAGAAAACGGCTGGGAATTCCGGGAAAAGACCGTCGAACTGCTCGGCGCCCTGGGCATCAGCCTCGATCTGGAGGCCAACCGGCAGCGCAGCAAGGAGGCGCGGCTGATCAGCGCCGAAGACTCCGCCATCCCGGTCCTGGTGGTGCCTACCGATGAAGAGGAAGCCATTGCCGAGGCCACCGCGGAGATAGTGTCACGCAGTGCTTCTCCGGCCGGAACGCCCGGCAGATAGCGGCGTCCGGACCCAGAGTGGAGGCTGCCGGTTCGGTACCCGCTTTGGGGGCAGACATACTGACCGCGGGTGCGTTATGGTCGGGTACTCGGTTATGCAGATGCCGTAAGTCACTTGCTCCTGGAGACCCCATGGACATTGCCTCACAGGAATACACCCCACCGGACCACGCGCTTCGCGTGCTGGTCCGGATCGACACCCGACAGGGCCTGGCGTGCCTGGAAGTGCGGGGCTGCCTGACGCCGGATACCTGCAGCACCCTGCTGAACATCCTTGCGCACACCGGTGGCCTGGGAGCTGCGGTGAGCGTGAACCTGCTCCGGGCCGCACACGTTGATTCCGGAGCCTTGGCGCTGATCCTGGACAGCGCCGACGACGCGGTTCATGCCGACCCCGACCGTGCCAGCAGCGCTCCGGTCGAAATCCTGGTGCCACCTGTCCTTCCGGTATGCCAGTCCGGCCCGGTTTCCCCGGCTGCCGCGGCTGCCCCTGCTGCCCCGGACCTGCCGGTGCAGCCGCCCCTGCCCGGCACCCCCGTGCCGGGCCTGTCCGGGTCAGGCCTGTCCGGGTCAGGCCTGTCCGGGTCAGGCGTGTCCACACCGGAACGACCCCTGCCGGGAGGGCCGCTGTCCCCGCACCCGCTGACCAACGAGGAAGCCGTGGAACTGGCCTTCGTGCTCCGGGATCCGAGGGTCTTCACACAGCCTTCCCCCTTCCGGCCTCAGGTCCTCTAGCCCCTCCGCGATTGGATGGATCCCTCCGCTTTGTGGCATTCCCTCCGCTGCGCACCGGAGGGATTGCCACAAACCGGAGGGGAACCAGCGGCGGAGGGGAATCAGCGGGTGGCGCGATTGCGGCAGCCAGTCCAGCCCAGCCCTGCCCAGCCCAGTCCAGTCCAGCCCTGCCCTGACGCTGCACCAACCCTCCGACTGCTGCCTCCGTCTCCGCCGTCACCCGTTTTGTCAGTAGGCTTACTGTTGGCCACAATGGTACTTACGTTCCTAAGCACCCAACGCAATCAGCAGGAGGCTCGCACGTGAAAGCAGTAACTTGGCAGGGAAAGCGGTCCATCAGTGTCGACGAGGTTCCGGATCCGGTAATCCAGGAGCCCACCGATGCGATCATCCGGATCACGTCCACCGCGCTTTGCGGGTCGGACCTGCATCTGTACGAGGTCCTGGGCCCCTACATGCAGCAGGGAGACATCATTGGCCACGAGCCCATGGGGATCGTGGAGGAAGTCGGTCCCGGCGTCAGCAACCTGAAAAAGGGCGACCGGGTGGTGATTCCCTTCCAGATCGCGTGCGGCTCCTGCTTCATGTGCCGGCGGGGACTGCAGACCCAGTGCGAGGTCACCCAGGTCCGGGAGAAGGGTTCCGGAGCACCCCTGTTCGGCTATTCCGAGCTCTACGGTTCGGTACCCGGCGCCCAGGCCGAGTACCTGCGCGTCCCGCATGCCGACTACGGCCCCATCAAGGTCGGCTCCGAGCTCCCAGATGAGCGCTACCTGTTCCTCTCCGACATCCTCCCCACGGCCTGGCAGGGCGTGAAGTACGCCAATGTGCCCGACGGCGGCACCCTCGCCGTATACGGGCTCGGCCCGGTGGGGCAGTTCGCGGCACGGATCGGCACCCACCTGGGTTACCGGGTGATTGCCGTGGAACCGGTGGCCGAGCGTCGCGACCTGGCAGCCAAGTACGGCGTAGAGGTCCTTGACCTGTCCCGGACCGTCGCCGATGAACTGCGTGAAATGACCGACGGCCGCGGCCCCGATTCCGTGGTGGACGCGGTAGGCATGGAAGCCCACGGCTCGCCCGTGGCCGGCCTGGCCCAGACCGCCGTCGGATTCCTGCCGGACAAGCTGGCGCAGAAGGCGATGGAGACGGTGGGTACCGACCGGCTCTCCGCCCTGCACGGCTCCATCGACGCCGTCCGCCGCGGCGGCACTGTCTCCCTCAGCGGCGTTTACGGCGGCATGGCCAGCCCGATGCCGCTCATGGAGATGTTCGACAAGCAGCTGAATCTCCGCATGGGACAGTGCAACGTCAAGCGCTGGATGGATGACCTGATTCCGCTGGTCGAGGACCCCTCCGATCCGCTGGGCGTCATGGACCTCACCACCCACCGGGCCGGCCTGGACGAGGCACCGTCGCTGTACGAGAAGTTCCAGAAGAAGGACGACGGCTGCATCAAGGTGGTCTTCACCCCCGGCGCCAACTGATCCGCCAGGGTTGCCGCCCCGGCCCGGTCAGCGCCGGGGCGGCAACCGCACCAGCTCGGCCGCGACGGCTTTTCCGTCGATAGTGACGCGCTGGTACGTGCAGAAGGGCTGCCGGCGGCGGTCCGTGGGCGAGCCCGGGTTCAGCAGCCGCAGCCCGTTCGGTGAAACCGAATCCCAGGGGATGTGGCTGTGCCCGAAAACCAGCAGGCCGGCATCCGGGAACTGCGCGTCCATGCGCCGCTCCCGGCCGCCTGCCGGACCGGTCTCGTGAATGACGGCCAGGCGCACATCCTCGATCGTGGCCCGGGCAATCAGGGGCAGCCGGTCCGGCAGCGCACCGCCGTCGTTGTTTCCATAGCAGGCAATGAGGCGCCGGGAGCGCTGCTGCATCTCATCAAGCAGGTCCTCGCTGACCCAGTCCCCGGCATGGACCACCACATCGGCGGCCTCGATCTCCGCCCACAGCCCGGCGGGCAGCTCCCGTGCCCGTTTGGGCAGGTGGGTATCGGAAAGCACCAGCAGGTTCGCAGCCATGCCCCTCCCTACCCGCGCAGGCTCCACGCCCAGCGGATCAGCGGAAGCTGCAGCGGAAGCCGGGCCAGATGGATGGCCTTCTCCTTGTCAGAACCACGCGGGCCGAAGGCGCGCTGCAGGGCGCTGAGATGGCCGGCGATGAAGGCAACGTACATGAGGGTTGTCCCGGTGGCGGCCGCGCGCCGGGTCGTCGGCAGCAGGAGCCCGGCCGCCGCGGCGACTTCCAGCACGCCACTGACGTGCGTCCACTGCCGCCGTGTCATCACCCCCAGCCTGCCGTCCGTGTCGGTGCTGATGCTGCGGGGTACCACGGCGTTGTAGAACCGCGGGTTGCGGAAGTGGTTGACGGCGCTGGCCGTCAGCAGCGCGGCCATAACGGCGGCTGAAGTGTTCTGGCGGGTCATGTGTTTCTTTCTATCGGGGGAAAGGCACGGGTCGGCAGGGCCGCCTATCCGTCCGGAAGCGGCGCCGTGCTGTTGAGGGCATCGGCGGCCCGGACCAGGGCGAGGTGGGAAAACGCCTGCGGGAAGTTCCCCGCCATGGTGGCGTTGACCGGGTCGTACTCCTCGCTGAGCAAGCCCAATTCGTTGCAGTATCCCACCAACTGGTCCATGAGCTTGTACGCTTCCGTGTCCCGTCCGGTCGCGGCGTATTGTTCCACCAGCCAGAAGCTGCAGGCCAGGAAGGGGTTCTCACCCGGTTCCAGACCGTCCACGCCGCTTCCGGTGGCGTACCGCAGCAGCAGCCCGGAGCCGGTCAGCAGGTCCTTCTCGAGCCGTGCCACGGTGCCCAGCATGCGCTCGTCGTCGTAGGGGAGGAAGCCGACCTGCGGCAGCTGCAGGAGGGCCGCGTCCACCTCGGTGCTGCCGTAATACTGGGTGAAGGAATTCAGGTTCCGGTCAAACCCGCGGCCCAGGACCTCCTCGCGCAGCCCGTCCCGCAGTCCCTCCCACAGTTCCACCGGGCCCTCCAGTCCGTGCTTGCGCACCGCTGCAGCAGCACGGTCAAAGGCAGCCCACATCATCACCCGTGAATGGGTGAAGTGCTGGGGCTCCCCGCGCATTTCCCAGATCCCGTGGTCCTTCTCCTCCAGGTGGCGCTCCAGAAAGGTCATCAACGAGCGCTGCAGCGGCCAGGAGAAATGGTCCTCGGGCACGCCGCGGTCCCGCAGCTTGGCCAGGGCCACCATCACTTCACCGACGACGTCGGCCTGATACTGGAAGACCGCACCGTTTCCCGCCCGTACCGGCACCGAACCCGCATAGCCGGTGAACTGCGGCAGGAGGCGTTCAGGTAGATCCCGGGCGCCATCCACGGCGTACATGATCTGCAGGTCGTCCGGGTCCCCTGCGACGGCCCGCAGCAGCCAGTTCCGCCACTGCAGCGCTTCCTCCTCATAGCCGTGCCCGAGCATGGCTTCCAGCGTCAGGGCCGCATCCCGCAGCCAGCAGTAGCGGTAGTCCCAGTTACGGGCGCCGCCGGCAACTTCCGGCAGCGAGGTGGTGGGGGCCGCGACAATGCCGCCGGTCGATTCATGCGTCAGGGCACGGAGTACCAGCAGCGAGCGCAGCACGGAATCGACGTATCGTGGGGCTGGCCGGCATTTTGCGGCCCAGCCCTGCCAATAAGCAGTGGTGGAGGTTAGGGCCCCGTCCACGTCCGTCAGCGCCGGCACCTCCAGCTGGGAGGGATACCACGTCAGCTCCAGGTCGAAGCGCTCCCCGGCGGCCACGTGAAACCGCCCGGCATGGCGGTGATCCACGGCCCGGGGCAGGTTGTCGCCGCGCAACACGAGCGCGTTGGGGCCGGCTATGGCCAGCAGCCGCTCCCCGTGCGGATCCGGATCACGCCGCATCCAGGGCAGGACGGTGCCGTAGTTGAAGCGGATCTCCAGTTCCTGGCGCATCAGGACGGTGCCGCTGATGCCCTCCACCCGGCGCACGATCGACGCCCTCCGGTCCCCCACCGGCATGAATTCGGTGACCAGGACACTTCCGGTGTCAGTGCTCCACTGCGTTTGCAGGATGAACGTTGCCCCCAGGTAGCTGCGCCGCGTGACGACGGCGTTTCCGGCCGGCGCCAGCAGCCAGCGTCCGTGATCCTCGCTTCCGAGCAGGGCGCCGAAGACCGACGGAGAGTCGAAGCGGGGCAGGCACAGCCAGTCAATGCTCCCCCGCCGGGAGATCAGGGCACCGGTGTGCAGGTCAGAGACCAGCGCATAATCCTCGATGGGAGCAGCCATGAATTCACTGAACCACACTGTGCGCACCCCTCCTAGACTCCGGCAGTCCTCCCGTATTCGGGGCCGACATGGCACCGAGGCTCCGGGGCTGATTAGATGACGTGGACGGTTCCTGCCATCTGCACCCCAATGGGCCGACGCAAACGAACCTGCACAAGCACGAGGAGCGGCATTGATTTCATCTTCGACACCTTCATTCCGGCCATGCCTGGCAGCAGTTGTGGAGGTACCCGCATGAGCCTGCCGGTACTGGATGACGCCCAGCGCGCAGCCGGCCTGAAGCGGATGAAGATGCTGGCCACCGGCCTGCTGGTGGTCCTTGCCGTCATCTTCGTTTTCTCCTTCGCGCTGCAGGACCGGTATCCGTGGCTGCAGTATGTGCGGGCCGCCGCCGAGGGCGGCATGGTGGGCGCCTTGGCGGACTGGTTTGCCGTGACGGCGCTGTTCAAGCACCCGATGGGGGTGAAAATCCCGCACACGGCGATCATTCCGCGCAAGAAGGACCAGATCGGCGCGTCACTGGGCCAGTTCGTGGAGAGCAACTTCCTCTCCGAAGAGGTCATCGTCCAGAAGCTTGGCTCCATGGGGCTGGCCCAGAAGGCCGGCGCCTGGCTGGAGCGCCCGGAGAGTGCCGCACGGGTGGCAGCTGAGGGATCCGCTGCAATCCGCGGAATCCTGCGCGTACTTGACGACGACGCCGTCAAAACCGTCCTGGAGTCCATGTTCCGCAAGCATGTTGTGGACCCGCCGTGGGGTCCGCCGGTTGGCCGGGTCGCTGAGCGCGTTTTTGAGGAGGGACACCACCACCAGCTGGTCAACCTTGTGGTGGACAGCATCAGCGACTGGGTGGCAGCCAACCCCAGCGTCATTTCCGAGCTGGTGGCCCAGCGCTCACCGACCTGGGTTCCGTCCTTCGTGGATGACCTGGTGGGAGACCGCGTGCAGGTGGAAGTGGGACGGTTCCTGCAGGCCGTGCAGCAGGATCCAAACCACGAGCTGCGCCGCGCGCTCGATAACTACCTCAAGGGCCTCGCCCGCGACCTGCAGGACGATCCGGCTGTGATGGCCAAAGCGGACAACATCAAGGAGCAGGTCCTCGACGACCCCCGGGTGCAGCAACTGGTCACGCAAACCTGGGCCACCATCAAGAACGCCCTGACCACCGCCGTCGACGATCCCGACAGCGAGCTCACCCGCAACTTCAAGGCAGCCGTCCAGGACTTTGGGCACCGGCTGGCCACGGACCCGGATCTCGCCGCGAAGGTGAACACCTGGATTGCCGACGCGGCCGGGTATCTGGTCAAGACCTACAGCAGCGATATAGCCGGGGTTATCACCGAGACGGTGGAGCATTGGGATGCCCGTGAGACGTCGGAGAAAATCGAACTGCAGGTCGGCAAGGACCTGCAGTTCATCCGGATTAACGGCACCGTGGTGGGGTCCCTGGCCGGGCTCGTGATCTTCACGATCGCCCACGCCGTGTTCGGCTAGGGCCCACCCGGGCGCTGCCCGGGCCCGGCCCGGGCCCGTCTCGCCGGGCTAGGACTTGTGGTCCGGCAGCTGCCGCAGGTCCTCTGCCAACTCGCCGGGGATTGTCTG
Source organism: Arthrobacter jiangjiafuii (assembly GCF_018622995.1). Taxonomy (NCBI): domain Bacteria; kingdom Bacillati; phylum Actinomycetota; class Actinomycetes; order Micrococcales; family Micrococcaceae; genus Arthrobacter; species Arthrobacter jiangjiafuii. The sequence continues at coordinate 132,427 of NZ_CP076022.1, read as the reverse complement.
CGGTGCGGGGCCAAAGGCCTTGCGGGCCGTCTTGATGACTCCCTTGCCCATGGCATGGTTGCCGGCGCCACCGATCACGGCACCAATGCCCAGCGGCAGCGCACGTCCGAGCATGGCTGTACCCTGCCGGGCGACAACCCGCTTGGTGAACTGCCGGCGGATGCCCGAGCCGACACTGCCCATCAGCCCCGAGGACATTCCGCCAAGCGATTTGGCCCAGGGTTTGGCGCCCCGTCCGGCGACTGCCTGCATCATGGCCGTGCCCTCTTCGCCGAGCATGATGGCCATGACCATGGTGCGGGAGCGCTCCGGATCCTGCAGCTGGATACCGTGCAGCTCGGCCACGGACTGGGCAAACAGGGCTGTTGCTTCGAGGAAGCCCACGGTGGCCGCTGCGGAGAGCCCGAGGGCTGCCATGGTGCCGATTGCCGGTACGACGGCGGTGGCACCGACTGCGGCGCCGCCGCCGGTGACAGTGGCCAGATAGTGCTTCTCCACGATGGACACCAGTTCGGCAGGGGTCGCGTCGGGATGTTTGCGCTGCAGCCTGCGGATGTTGGCGAGCACCAGGGGCCGCTGGACCTCCACGGCACGTTCCATTGCCTTCAGGAGGGACGCCTTGGGAGTGCCGTCCTTTTCGAAGACGGCTCCTCCGGCAACCTTGAAGGCACGGTTGGATGCAAAACCCACGGCAACGCTCCTTACGACTTCTCAGGAACCGGCGTCCGGCACCGGCCCGGTTATTCCAGCCTACGGGAAGGCTGGTACAGCAAAAGCGGGGCCGGCGGATAATCCGCCGGCCCCGCTTTTGTACTACTCCATGCAATCCGCGCCGGAGCGCGGAGCCCGGGAACTACGCGCGGCTGCTCTTGCGAGTAACGAAGCCGTAGATCGCGAGAACGATGAGGGAGCCCAGGATCGCGAAGATCCAGGTGGCGATCGAGGTCAGCGAGAAGATGTCGGTGCCCTTGTTGAAGATTGCGCCGCCAATCCAGCTACCCAGCAGGGCGCCGATGACACCGAGAACCAGTGTGGCGATCCAGCCGCCACCCTGGCGACCCGGAAGGATTGCCTTAGCGATAGCACCGGCGATAAGACCCAAAATAAGGAAAGCAATGAAACCCATGATGATTACTCCTTGCTGTTTGAACGAGTGATGATTTCGTCGTTTTACTGAGCGACCTGTGGGCCGCGCTTTCCTCCACTCTACTTCATAAGCATGCTTAGGTAGTAGTCGAAACGGATTTTTCGTCTGCCGCCGGGGATGTTAGCCCTCTTTGTAACTCCCCGAACGGCGCGATCCGGGCACTACATAACGCTTCAAAAAGAGCATCACGTCACGCACCTCCTGGGAGCCTATGGAGTGGCCCATACCGGGATAAGTACGTGCCGTCAGGGCCGTATTCTCTTCAAGCCATTTCCGGGTGGCCGCTATCGCATCCTCATGGATAACCCAGTCGTTGCGGTCCCGTCCCCAAAAGAACGGAACCGGCTTGGAAAGCGGTTCCGCCATGGCCAGCAATTCGTTTTCGGCGATAAACCCGGAGAGGCCGACGACGGCGTCAAACCCTGCGGGCCGCAGCCGGACAAGCGTTACAGCCATGGCCATTCCCTGCGAAAAACCCAGCAGGGAGACCCCGGTATAGCCTCCCCCGGCCCGGGCCTGGTCCACCCACGCCAGCAGGCCGGATGCGGCCTGCAGCACCTCAGCCGTGTCCGAATCCAGGTAGGGGTCCAGCAGGAACCATCCGAAAGCATCCCCCACAGGGAAGGCGCCGCGCACTGCGGCACCGGTGACCCCCGCCGGCAGGAACGGAAAGAGCCGGGTCATCGCGTGTTCATCGGACCCATAGCCGTGGAGCATCACCAGAAGGTGGGTGCCCCGGCGGTCCGCCTCCGGGGCGGAAAACTCAACTTTCAGCATCCGCCCACCCTAGTGGCTGCAGCGTCTTTCCCACTGGGAAGGGCCCGGGAAAGACGGGCCATTGCAATCGCCGATCAAGCAAAATACAGTCAATTTCACGCGGAAATTTGGCTTCAACCACACTTTCCCCCACGCTGCAGCACCGGTGGCCCATTCATCAGCTGAATGGCTTCCCGGGCTCAAGCACTCTCCAGGAGTCCGAACATGGTGGTTCCATGATTGTCACCCTCACGGTCAACCCAAGCCTGGACCGGACCGTTGAGCTTCCCGGGACCCTGGTGCGCGGAGCCGTCCAGCGCGCGGCCTCAGTCAGTGAAGAACCCGGGGGTAAGGGTGTCAATGTGTGCCGCGCCCTGACCGCTTCGGGTATCCACGCAGTCGCCGTCCTGCCGGGGCATGATGATGATCCGGTCATGGCAGGGCTTCGTGCAAGTGGCGTGAGTTACGCCAACCTGCCGATAACTGCCACCCTTCGCTCCAACATCACCCTTACGGAGCCAGACGGGACCACCACCAAGATCAACGCGCCCGGTCCTGCCCTGGCCGCTTCCGAACAGGACGGCCTCATCCGCCTGCTCGTCGAGACCTGCGCGGCCGGCGAGGACGGTTCTCCCGCCTCCTGGCTGGTGCTGGCAGGCTCACTTCCACCGGGTGCGTCCCCTGACATGTACGCCCTGGTGGCGCACGCGGTCCGCCGGCATTTGGGCTCCCTTGCCCCCCGCATTGCCATCGATTCCTCCGGCGCACCCCTGAACGGGGCGCTGCTGCACAATGCTGCCCCCGATCTGCTCAAGCCCAATGCCGCGGAGCTGGCCGAGGTGACCGGCATCGGAACCGAGGATGAACTTGAAGCCGACCCGGTTCTCGCCGTCGCTGCTGCCCGGTCACTGATTGCCCGGGGCGTCGGCGCAGTACTGGCCACCCTGGGCGCCAAGGGCGCCCTGTTGGTCACCGCGGACGGGTCCTGGCAGGCCACCCGCCCCCCGGTGACCCCGCGCTCCACGGTCGGAGCCGGGGATTCCGCGCTTGCAGGGTATCTGCTGGCCGAGGTAGCCGGAGCCCCGCCCAGTGATTGCCTGCGCCAGGCCGTCGCCCACGGGGCAGCCGCTGCATCCTTGCCCGGCACCGCCCTGCCGACCCTCGGGCAGACCGATCCCGGCGCCGTGACCGTGTCGGCGATAGCCGGTACGGCCTCCGTTCCAGGCACTCCATCCACACCGGCTGCATCCACTCAGGAGGAGGACTAATGTCTGATCTCATTACGCCCGAGCTGGTCACACTTGACCAGGATCTGGGGACTGACCGCTCCGAGGTGATCCGCCATCTGGTCCAGAATGTCGTTTCCAATGGCCGGGCTACCGGGTTCGACGAGCTGTACGCGGATGCGATGGCCCGCGAAGCCAAAACCGCCACCGGTGTTCCCGGCGGCATTGCGATTCCCCACTGCCGTTCAACCGCGGTCACCAAGGCCTCACTGGCCATGGCCCGGATCCGGCCTCCTGTGGACTGGGGTGCCAAGGACGGACCGGCGGACATTGTCTTTTTCATAGCCGCACCCGAGGGCGCGGATCAGGAACATCTGCAACTGCTGGCCAAACTGGCCCGGTCCCTGATCAAGAAGAACTTCACCGGCGCGCTGCGGACCGCCGCGTCCCCGCAGGAGGTCGTTGAACTCGTCGACGGTGCCCTGGGGCTCGGCCCGGTTCCGGAATCGCAGTCGCAGGCACAGGCGGGAACGGGCTCCGGCACCGCCGGGACTACCGGCCAGGCGCCTGCGGGTGCGGGCGGCGCTGCAGCGGCTGGCGCTGCAGCAGGCGCGGGCGGCGCTGCTGCCGGCGCTGCGGCGGCAGGCTCAACCGACAGCCCTGCCGGCGCACATTCCGCCGGTGCCCGGAGTTCCGGCGTGGCAGCCGAGCAGGCCAGCGGCAACGGGAGCGGAACAGCGGATGGAAAGGCCAGCCGCCTGGTGGCGGTAACGGCCTGCCCCACCGGTATTGCCCACACCTACATGGCAGCCGATTCCCTCGCTGCTGCCGCCGCTGAACGCGGCATTGACCTGCAGGTGGAAACACAGGGATCGGCCGGTGCCACACCGCTGGATCCCTCGGTCATCAAGAACGCCGACGCCGTCATCTTCGCCACCGACGTCGACGTGCGCGACAAGGGCCGGTTTGCCGGCCTGCCGGTGGTCAGCGGCCCGGTCAAGCGGGGTATCGACGAGCCCGGGGTCATGATCGACGAAGCCATCGCGGCGGCCGGGAACCCCAATGCGCGCAGGGTCGCCGGCGGGAGCGGGGGCGGCGGCGAGGAACGCGACCCCCAGAGCAGCGGCGGCGGCGAGGGCTTCGGCGGCCAGGTCAAGCGGGCCCTGCTCACCGGCGTGAGCTACATGATCCCCTTCGTGGCCGGCGGCGGCCTGCTTATTGCCCTGGGCTTCCTGCTCGGCGGGTACGAGCTTTCATTGTCCGACGACGACGGGAACCTGACCGGAGATATCATCCTGGACGGCAACACCCTCTTCTCTCCGGGACCGGAGGGCCTGCTGGGCTATCTGGGGGCCGTCTTCTGGAAGATCGGCAACCTGTCCATGGGCTTCCTCGTTCCGGCACTGGCCGGTTACATCGCCTATGCCCTGGCCGACCGCCCGGGTATCGCCCCGGGATTTACTGCCGGCGCCGTCGCGCTCTTCATGGACGCCGGATTTATCGGCGGGCTGATCGGCGGCCTGCTGGCCGGTTTTGTCGCCAGATGGGTGGGCAGCTGGGGAGTGCCCACGTGGATGCGGGGGTTGATGCCAGTGGTCATCATTCCCCTCGTGACCTCGCTGATAGCTTCCGGGTTGATGATCCTGGTCCTGGGCGGACCCATCGCGTCGCTGACCCTGGCCCTTAACGACTGGCTCACGGGCCTGTCCGGAGCCACCGCCATTGCCCTGGGGGTTGTCCTCGGGCTGATGATGGGCTCTGACCTCGGCGGACCCATCAACAAGGTCGCCTACGCCTTTGCCGTGGCGGGCCTGAGCGAGGGAAGCTTCGAAAACCAGGCACCCTGGCAGATCATGGCGGCGGTGATGGCAGCGGGCATGGTGCCGCCGCTGGCCATGGCCCTGGCCACAGTCCTGGATAAGCAGCAGTTCAGCATGGCGCTGCGGGAAAACGGCAAGGCAGCGTGGCTGCTCGGTGCGGCCTTCATCTCCGAAGGCGCCATTCCGTTCGCCGCGGCCGATCCCTTCCGGGTCATCCCGTCCTCGATGATCGGTGGCGCTGTCGCCGGCGCTATCTGCATGGGCACCGGAGTTACGTCCCAGGCGCCGCACGGCGGGATCTTCGTGTTCTTCGCCATCGGCAACGTGCTGATGTTCATTGTTGCCATCCTTGCCGGCATGCTGGCCGGCGGGTTGATCTATGTGGCCCTGAAACGGCTTACCGCACCCAAAAACGTCGAGGAGCCGGTCGTTGCCTAACCCACCCACCCACAGAAAGGCACACTGATGCGGACCATCAAGGGAATCGGAGTCAGCGCCGGGCGGGTCCTTGGTCCTTCGCTGCGGATGCCGCCGGCGGTGCCCGAGCCCGACGCCGGAGCGAGGTTCGGCGCGGACAGTTCCGTGGACGAAGAGAAGGCACGCCTGAAGGATGCCGCCGAGGAAGTCCGGGCGGACCTGCGGCATCGTGCCGAAACGGCCTCCGGTGATGCCAAGGCGGTGTTGGACGCGACGGCAATGATGGCCACTGACCCGATGCTGCTCAAAGCAGCCGGCAAGCACATCAACGCCGGCATGTCAGCAGACCGGGCGGTGTGGGAGGCCGGAATGGAAGTTGCCGCCATGCTCCAGAGCCTGGGCGGCTACATGGCCGAGCGCACCCAGGACGTCCTGGATGTCCGCGCCCGGATCGTGGCCCAACTGGACGGGCTCCCCGCCCCCGGGATCCCTGCTTCCGATGTTCCGTTCATCCTGGCCGCCGAAGAACTGGCTCCAGCGGACACCGCCACCCTCGATCCTGCGAAGGTGATCGGCCTGGTCACCAGCGGCGGCGGCCCGCAGTCCCACACCGCGATCCTGGCCCGCTCCCTGGGCCTGCCCGCCGTGGTGGGCGCGGCCGACGCCGACTCGATAGCCGACGGCGCCGAGCTGTACCTGGACGGCGCTTCCGGCACCATCGTCGTCGATCCGGGCGTTACCGAGCGGGAAGCGGCCAAGAAGTACGCCACCCGGGCCTCGCTGCCGGCCTTCAGCGGAACCGGCACGACGGCGGACGGTCACCGGGTGCCGCTGCTGGCTAATGTCGGCTCCGGGAAAGATGCCCGGGCCGCTGCGGTGGCCGGCGCCGAAGGCATTGGCCTGCTGCGCACTGAATTCTGCTTCCTGGGCCGGGACACCGAGCCCAGCGTCGAGGAGCAGGTGCAGGCCTACGGTGCCGTCTTTGAGGCCTTTCCCGGCCGGAAGGTGGTGGTCCGGACCCTGGACGCCGGTGCGGACAAGCCGCTGCCATTCCTCACCGACACCTCCGAACCCAACCCCGCCCTGGGGGTGCGCGGTTTCCGTACCGACCGCACCTCCCCCGGCGTGCTGGGCCGCCAGCTGGAAGCGATAGCCGCCGCGGCAGGCTCCCACGAGGCAGATGTCTGGGTCATGGCGCCGATGATTTCCACTGCCGAGGAGGCCGCCGACTTCGCAGTGCAGTGCACGGGAGCGGGTCTGGCCATCCCGGGCGTCATGATCGAGGTGCCCGCAGCCGCCGTCATGGCCGAAGCCATCCTGTCCAAGGTCCGTTTCGCCTCCCTGGGCACCAACGACCTCACCCAATACACCATGGCGGCAGACCGGCAGCTGGGCTCCCTGGCAACCCTGAACGACCCCTGGCAGCCCGCCGTCCTGCAGTTGATCCGCCGGACCGTCGAGGGCGCACGGGCCGCGGAAGCATCCGCCCCAGACTCGGCGACCCCCGGCTCGAAGAATGTGGGTGTCTGCGGCGAGTCGGCAGCTGACCCGGCCCTCGCCGTCGTACTCGCCGGCCTGGGCGTTAACACCCTGTCCATGACGCCCCGGGCGCTGGCGAGCGTGGGAGCTGTCCTGGCGTCAGTCACAATCGCCGAAGCGCGTGACCTTGCCGCCCTGGCGCTGGCCGCCAATACGGCGGCAGAGGCGCGGACCAGCGTGCGCGCCCGCCTGGGCATCCTGGAAGACCTGGGACTGTGAACCCACTTCAAGCCTGAGCATCAACCGGAAGGAAACAACCCATGCCAGAACGGAAAGCCACAATTGCGAGCCGGGTAGGCCTGCACGCGCGCCCTGCCTCGATCTTCGCGGAGGCGGCAGCGGCACAACCCGTTGACGTGACCATTGCCATGGAAGGGGAGCCCGCCGAAGAGGCCATGGATGCGGACAGCATGCTCTCACTCATGAGCCTGGGCGCCTCGAACGGCGACGTCGTGGTGCTGCGGGCCGACGGCGACGGCGCCGATGAAGCCTTGGACGCGCTGGTCAAAATCCTGGAAACCGACCTCGACGCCCAATAGCCCCGCCACCAAAAGCAGAGCGGGAGCCCCCGCCGTTCGCAGTGAGGCTCCCGCTCTGTCTGTCCACCGGTTTATGAAACCGAAGCGGATACAACGAAGCCAGCGGAGGAAATCCGCTGGCTTCGGTCGTAACCTCACGCTGACCCCCCACAGGCAGCGGATGTTACATAATCATTATTCTGGCACAGGATGATGAAATTGTGAATGACCGATACCAATTCTTTACCTGGACCCGTAGGCCCTCGCCAGCAAACCTGGTTGCGGATGCCTCTTGGCGATCCGCTGGGAGTTCCACAAAAGGGCCAAGCCGAGCGCCACCACGATGACGGCGGCATAGTTCAGCAGAATGTCCCAGAGACCCCGTTCCAGCCCCCATACGGTCAGACTCAGCAGGGTATGGACAACTACTGAGGCCATCCCCAGGGCGATCAGCCCGGCACTAAGCCGAATATCGCCCCGCCGCTGCGAATCCATTGAGAAGGCGGTCAGCGAAGGAACCAGACACCCGGCAATATAAGCCGTATACAGCCTGCCCGCGTCGCTGTAAGCCAGCACCGTGGTTTGGCCTCGATACGCCTCAAGCCCGGTCGAGGACTCCGGCAGGTCGCTGAGGAAAAAGAGCACAGCCACCAGCACCGAAGATCCAGTCAGGACAGCCAATCCCACGGGACCTCGAATGAGCCGCTGGGCACCTTGGGCATTAAACGCGGCGCCCGTCTTTGCGCCAAGCAGCAGGAAGACGGCAAACAGCGAGTACCGAAGGAGTAGATTCGCAACGTTCACCCCACCCAGGAGCGAATCCACCGAAAGGTAAAAGAATGGGATGCTCAGCGCCATCGCGAATGACATCAGAATCAGGGCAGCACATATCCCCCGGTTCTCGCCACGGATTGCACCCGGCAATCGCAGCAGCCCAAACAACGCGGTAATCCCAAAAGCCGCCCACTGTAACGTCATCCCAATTGCTCCAAGAGTGCCGAGTTGTTTATTTCTTCGGTTTCGACCTTCTTCAGGACCTTGCCCAGGGCCTCCAACCGGTCCCGGGCGAGGAGCACCAGGTCGGCGTCGGAAAGCTCTGCAAGCGCCCGCTCGCGACCGCGGGGCGGCCAGCCGCATTCATCAGGGGTGAGCAGGCCTGTGGCCACCAGCCCGCTGGTCAGTGACACCCCGGCAATCCGTGCTGCCTCGACGGCCAACTGGCTGGCCAGGCGCCCGGCTGACAGCTGCGCGGAGAGATTCTGTGGCGCCACTCCGGTCCTGGCACTGAGTTGCTGGCGCAGGTCACCCGGATCGACGGCTTCGAACCAGCCACGCACGGAATACCGATGCGGAAAGGCGCACAGCTCGGGCAGGGCCTCAGGGGAGGGTGCGGGCTGCTTGCTCCGCGCGACTACGAGCTCCAGGATGCAGACGTAGGTCACCTGGCTGATCAGTTCGGAATTCGTCGGCGGACGGGAGCCGGCACGGAGGTCCTGGTATTCCTCAAAGTAGGACAGGGTCTCTACCGGGTCCTGGTCACAGGCCCGGGCGACCTTCACGACAGTGCTGACGGAGACCCTGCCCCGCACCAGCTGCTGGGCGAGGGTGGAACGTTTGATGCCTGCCAGCCGACACAGGTCGGCGGTGGTTTCCATTGGGGCCGCCATGGCGCGCCAGCCCTGAAAAGCCTTGGCTGACACTGCCACCCGCGCCACCCCCTGATTGGATTTCTCCCGACCAGTGCCACTATACTATTTTTACTGGCTCCCCCTTCTGCGTTCCCCCCATATGCAGAGCGGGGAGCCAGCTTCAATTAACACAGGCTGTGACATCGGCCCGGCTACCGGGTCTCCTGCGGCCAGGACACGTGGTGGCTGAGCTCCCGGTGTTTCCCGAGGTACGCAGCGGCGTAGGAGCAATAAGGCTTGATCCGCCGCCCCGAAGCGATAATCTCCTCTGCTGCAAACCTCATCAGCATCGACGAATATCCCTGGTGCCGGTATTCCTCACGGACCACGGTGTGGGTCAGCGCTATTCCGTCGGGCTCGTCCACATACTCTGCGGTGCCCGCCAATTCACCTCCCACGCGCAGCTCGAAGCGGTTATGGTCGCGGTTCCGGGAGAGGTCAACGTCGTCCCTGCTGTGCTCGGTCATGCCGCTGAGCCTGTCAGTGATCCCCGGATTCGTCCAGAGCCGCCCTTGCCTACGCCGCGCGCCCGTCCCCGGCGGAATCCTCCGCAGTTTGCCATGCCTCCTCCAGCCGCGTCACTGCGAGTGCATATGCGTCCAGTCCGGTGTCTGTTCCGACGCCGGCAGCCCCCTGAGCGCCGTCATCAGGGCGAAGCGAGGCCGCCTCCCTCATCGCCCGCATTAAGCCCTTCGTTTCAGGCTTGTCCAGGTCCGCAAGCCCGGGTTTTTCCACTGCTTTCCAGGCGTCCAACTCATACGAGCTCCAGCTGAGCAGGACGGCGTCGTGCCGGCGCTGAAGCTCATGGACCCGGCCGCTGACCTCTTTCCGGTGCCTGGCCAGCTGGCGGCGCCGCTGGCGGCGGACCACCCACAAAGATGCCCCGGCGGACCCGGCAACAGCCGCCAGCCCGACCCAGGGTGCAGCCCAAGTGCTCTCGGCAGCCGCCCACGCAACTGCCAGCAGGAGAGTCAGCAGCCCGGTGAGTCCAACCCAAAACAGCGTCTCGCTGTCGCGCCGCGCCAAGGCAGCATCCACTCCCACAGCCGTCAGGGCCAGGGCTGCTGCCATCAGGATCAGCGCCGGAACCAACAGGCCTGGCCCCGCATCCACGTACGGCAAGGGGTCCCCCTCCCTGGCATTTCATCCCTGGGCATTTCGCATTAACTTCTCCTATCTCACGTCGAAAGCCGGCAAAGGTCAATGACCGCTGCGCTGGGGGGCCACGTCCCCCTGCTGGCTCCGCAGGGAAATTACCAAGTATGCTTATGTCCGGTTTTACCGTCCAGCACTAGAGCCTGGCGCACCCCGTACCGGAGCACAAAGGATTAAGAATGAAGATCCCCGCACCCCGCGGACCCCTCAGCACCACTCTCTTCGACCTGCTGTCCGCGGCGGAGCCGCCTGCTGCGGCCGCCCTGTCGGAGTTGACCACGGCAGCCCGGGACGCAGCTTCCGCCACTGAGGACATTCTTCGTGATGAGGACATCCAGCTGACCCTCTTCTGCCTCTACGAACTCCACTACAGCGGGTTGGACGGGGTATCGGATGACCTGGAATGGAATCCGGGCCTCGTAGGCCTGCGGCTGGAACTGGAGGCATCCTTTGAGGCTGCCCTTCGCCGTACCGTCCCCGTCCCGGAGCTGACCGGGTCCGGCAGCGAGGCGGTTGCCGAGGAACTGTTCCGGATGGCAGCCGCCGACGACGGACCCAGCATTTCCCGCTTTGTCGCCTCCAAGGCGACAGCCGACCAGTTGAAGGAATTCCTGATCCTGCGCTCGGTTTACCAGCTTAAGGAAGCCGACCCGCACAGCTGGGCCATCCCCCGCCTGCCGGTCGGCCGGGCGAAGGCCGCCCTGATTGAGATCCAGGCCGACGAATACGGCGGCGGACGCCCGGAGCGCATGCACTCGCACCTCTTCGCCGTGACGATGCGGGGCCTGGAGCTGGAAACCGAGTACGGCTGGTACCTGGATTTTGTGCCCGCGCTGACACTGGCCTCCTCCAACGCCATGTCCCTGTTCGGGCTGAACCGTCGGCTGCGCGGTGCCATCGCCGGACATCTGGCTGCGTTCGAGATGACCTCCTCCATCCCCAACTCTTTCTACGCCCGCGGCTTCCGTCGGCTGGGCTTCGGTGAGGATGTCACTTACTACTTCGACGAGCATGTGGAAGCCGACGCCGTGCACGAACAGATAGCGGCCAGGGACCTGGCGGGCGGCCTCGCAGAGTCGGATCCGGCCCTGCTGGCCGATGTGATGTTCGGTGCCGCCACCGTGCTGACCTTGGATGCACTGATGGGCCGGGACCAGCTCCAGGCCTGGCAGGAGGGCCGCTCCGCGTTGCGGGCTGTGGACTCCGACTCTTCCGGAGCCGCAGCAGCCGACGCCCTGGCCGGAGCGGCAATGGCCGCCGGGGTCACCCCGTGACGCCGGAGGGCAACGGCAGGGACCAGGACTGCGCCTGCTGCCCGGCATCGGAGGTCCCCGCGGAATCCGGTACCGGGCGCCCTGCCGCCTCGGTAGTTGCCTGCCCCAACGGGCCGCTGCTGGTGCGGGGGGACTTTGAGATCGTGACTCCCGACGGCGTTCCGATCCCCCGGGACCGGGGAACTGTCGCGTTGTGCCGCTGCGGCGGGTCGGCGATCAAGCCGTACTGCGACGGGACCCACAAACTGATGAAGTTCGACACAACGCGCCGTCGTCCGGCCCCTGCCGCCGTCGTCAACGAAATTCCGGGCAGCACCGAAGACTAAGCGCCCCGGCCGACTCGGCTCGCTCCGCCGACAGTCGGGGTCATGACGAATAGAACGCGCCAAAGCGGCATCTTCCCAACAGTGGCCGCCACCAAAAGGCACCGTCCGAGCCGAAATCGGGCAAAAGAAAACACCCCGGTCCGAAGACCGGGGCGTTTTTCATTCCGCGACGTGTCCACAGACAGCGCCCCGGATCACAGGGTGGGCCCTGTGGGGCTCGAACCCACGACCCACGGATTAAAAGTCCGATGCTCTACCAACTGAGCTAAAGGCCCCACTGCCGCATCCGGCCGGCGTTTGCGCCTCGGATTCCCGTTTCGGATTCCAGAGCCATACAGCCGCCGACGAATCGACTTCTCCACTTTATCGCACCAGGGACGTATGTCACGAAAGGCGGGGCGCCGTCCGGAAAATCGCCTTTCGGCGCAGCGTGCCGGCACCCGCCCACCCGGACCGGCGCCGTCCTCGACGCCCGTTCCGGGCGCGGAGTATTCTCAAATTATGAGTGAGTCCAATTCAATGCCGCCACGGCATCACAAGCCCAAGTTGTACGCTCCGCTGGACTTCGCCAACTTCCCCGGAGGCGCGGATCCGGCCCGAGTATCCGAAGCTGCCCACCTGGCAGCGCAGGCCCTGGTCCACCACGGCAGGGAAAGCACTGATCCGGAGATCACCCGCCGGCTCGTCGAACTTGCCGACCGACAGGGCCTGGAATCAATTGCCGAGCTCTGGGCAGAGAGCCCCGCCCGCTCCCTGCCCGGCGCACTGTGGCGCCTGTACGCGCTGCGGGCGGCAACCCAGCAGAACCCCGAACGTGTCGCCGCGTACTACGCTGCCGGCAAGGATGTGGCGCAGGTATCGAAGGTGGTCGCCGGCGCCGCGGAGCCGCTTGGCGCCGATGAGATGAAAGTCATGGCGGACACCATCCTCTCCGGGGCGTTCGAAGGGGAGTTTGACGTCGCACTGGAGCGTTTCGCCGCTTTCTGCCGAATTGTGGCCCTCGGCCAGGCCCACCACGCCGACGACGCAGAGTCCGGGAGCGCCGACAAAGCGACACAGCTCACACGAAATGCCCGGCAACTGGTGAAAACCGCCGAGGATCTGGAGCATTCGGCTGCTGCATGGCGCCGTGGAGAGCTCGATTAACCGCCTGTTGGCGCTCGTGTTGACATCGTCGCCCAAGAGTAGAAAACTGAAATCGGTGTCGGACTGCGGAACCCCCGGGCTTCAACTTAGAGCCGCTTCGAGCGGCCTTCCGCCGAGAGGCGCTCCCGGTCCGGCACCGCTTTTGTCTCCTCTGCCACAGCCGATAATCTAGGGCTGTGACCTACTTCGCGCAGGGCCAGCACACGCACCGGCATTTCCGGACGATTCATTCCCGGACCAACAGCTACTCTCGAGCAGCCCTGTGAGGCTCCGGCTCTTTCCGCAGGAAAATGCCGGGCTGGAACTTCTTTCCCGGATGGGAAGCCAGTTGGTGCGGGGTGTCGGGACACTCTCGGAGGTCCTCGGCGCCGAACCCGATGACTACAACCGCCTTGCCGAGCAAATGCACCAGCTGGAAGCCGAAACCACCGACCTGCATTTTGCCCTGATGACGCAGATGCGGACCAGCTTCATCAACCCGCTGCCGCGCGAGGACCTGTACCACCTGTCCCTGATCCTCATGTCCGCCATGGAGGCGCTGGACGCCGCTGCGGAGGTCCTCGCACTTTACCGGCTGGGCGGAATCTCGGGGCGGGCTGCCGAGCAGCTGGAAGTCATCGGACGGCAGGCGGAGCTCACGGTGGGTGCCATGCGCCGCCTCGCTTCACTGGAAGAACTTGAGGACTACTGGATTGAGATGCTGCGCCTGGCCAAGCGGTCCGAGCGCACGTACCGGATCTGGGTCTCGGAACTGCTGCGGGACCATAAGCCACTGACCTACGCCAGGCACCGCGATCTGGCAGACCAGCTGCTGGAAGCCACCACGCAGCTGCGCCGCTGCGCCACCGCGGTAGGCGGCATCCTGGTCCGGGAATCCTAGGTGGAAGCGTTCCTGCTGGGCTTCGTTGTCCTCTGCGCCGGCGGCTACGCCTTCATCAACGGCTTCCATGACGTCTCCAATTCCGTTGCGACCTCTGTCCGCACCCACGCGCTGACGCCAACCATCGCCGTCGTGCTCGCGTCCGTCTTCAACCTCACCGGGGCCTTGGTCAGCACCTCGCTGGCCCTGGTGCTCGCTGACCGGTTTGTCGAACTGCCCCAGGGAACGCCCGGGCTGGGGATCCTGATTGCCGGGCTGCTGGCGGCCTGCGGCTGGGGACTGTGGACCTGGTGGCGGCGCATGCCCTCATCGTCCACACATGCCCTGGTGGGCGGGATCATCGGCTCCGGGGCAGCTTCGACACTGGTGGGCGGACCCAATATCGCAGAGTCCTACCAGGTGCTGGCACAGCAGATCATCCTTCCACTGCTGCTCTCCCCCATCGTCGCCTTCGGGCTGGCCTACCTGCTCGTGTTTCCCACCACCTGGCTGATGCGGTACAGCTCGCCGCGGCGCGGGGATGCCGGGAACCGGATTGCGCAGGCAGTGTTCACATCAGCCTTCTCGCTGGGCCACGGCATACAGGACGGGCAGCGGACCATGGCGGTGATTGTCCTGGCCCTGGTGGCAGGGGGCTACTCCGTCGAGGGCGGAATTCCGGTCTGGGTCCAGGTCTTCGCCGGTGTGGCGCTGGCCGTAGGCTCCCTGTTCGGCGGCTGGCGCATCAGCCACACGCTGGGCAGCCGCCTGGTGCGGGTGGATCCGCTGCGGGGCATGAGTGCGACGGCGGTCAGCTCCTCCATGCTGTTCATGGGCGCCCTCTGGCTCCAGATTCCGCTCTCCAGCACCCAGACCATGACTTCTGCCATTGTGGGCGCAGGGGCCAACCAGCGCTTTTCCACGGTGCGCTTCATCCCGCTGCGCGAAATCCTGGTCACCTGGCTGACCACCGCCCCGGCCACGGCGGTGCTCGGCGGGATCCTGTTCCTGGCCCTCAGTCCCCTGCTCTGACCCCTAAGGCGGCCAAGGCCCCCTCGGGCTCCTGCCGGGTTACCCGAAGCGCCCGGAAACGTAGTCCTCAGTGGCCTTCTGCGCCGGGTTGCTGAAGATCACCGGGGTGTCGGCGTATTCGATCAGCTTGCCGGGCTGGCCGGTGCCGGCGATGTTGAAAAACGCCGTCTTGTCCGAGACCCGGGCGGCCTGCTGCATGTTGTGGGTAACGATCACCACCGTGTAATCGCTCTTGAGCTCCTCGATGAGATCCTCGATCGCAAGCGTGGAGATGGGGTCCAGGGCCGAGCACGGCTCGTCCATCAGGATCACCTCGGGGGACACGGCGATGGCGCGGGCAATGCACAGACGCTGCTGCTGGCCGCCGGAAAGCCCCGAGCCGGGCTTGTCCAGGCGGTCGCGGACTTCCTTCCACAGGTTGGCCCCGGTCAGGGACCGTTCCACCAGGTCATCTGCGTCGGACTTGGAGATGCGCTTGTTGTTCAGCTTCACGCCGGCCAGCACATTGTCGCGGATGGACATGGTGGGGAACGGGTTGGGCCGCTGGAACACCATGCCGATGTGGCTGCGGACGGTTACCGGGTCAACGCCCGGGCCGTAGAGGTTCTCACCGTCCAGCAGCACCTCGCCCTCCACGCGCGCGCCGGGCAGCACTTCATGCATCCGGTTCAGCGTCCGCAGGAAGGTGGACTTGCCGCAGCCCGACGGGCCGATGAACGCCGTCACGGACCGGGCCTCGATCGCGATGCTGACGTTCTCTACGGCCAGGAAGTCGCCGTAGTAGACGTTGAGGTCCTTGACGTCGATTCGCTTGGACATGTGTTTCCTTCTGTTGGAGATTTCGGGTCCGGGCAGGGCATCCGGCGGAGCGTCCCCTGCCCGCGGGCGGGTGGTGCCTCAGCGCCCGGTCTTGGGGGCAAAGAGGCGGGCGATAAGGCGCGCCCCGAGGTTCAGGAGCATCACCATGATGATCAGCAGCAGCGCCGCAGCCCAGGCCCGCTGGGTACTCGGATCGGTGTTGGTGGGCGAGGTGGGGCTCATCAGCTGCCGGTAGATAAACGTGGGCAGTGTGCTCATCCAGCCCGCGAAGACGTTCATGTTGATGGTGTTCACAAAGCCTGCGGTCACCAGCAGCGGGGCGGTTTCGCCAATGACGCGGGCAATGGCAAGGGTGACGCCGGACGCAATGCCGGAGATCGCCGTCGGCACCACCACCTTGAGGATGGTGCGCCACTTGCGCACGCCCAGCGCGTAGGCGGCCTCGCGCAGCTCGTTGGGCACGATTTTGAGCATTTCCTCGGTGGAGCGCACCACCACGGGAATCATCAGGACCGAGAGTGCGACGGCGGCCACAAAGCCGGTGCGCACGCCGGGCCCGAAGACCAGGCCGAAGAAGGCGGCGGCAAACAGGCCGGCCACGATGGACGGAATACCGGTCATCACGTCAACAAAAAACGTGATGGCCCGCGACAGCGGCCCGCCGTGGCTGTACTCGACCAGGTAAACGGCCGTCAGCAGCCCGATCGGCACCGAAATGATGGTGGCCCACAGCGTGATCAGGAGAGTGCCGACAACGCCGTGGTAGACGCCGCCCAGGACCGGGCCTCCGGTCTCCACGCTGGTGTTGTCCACGGCACCGGTCATGCCGCCCATGGATGTGAAGAGGAAGTCCGGGCTCAGGCCGGCCAGGCCCCGGGACAGCACGGTGAAGATCACCGAGACCAGCGGAACCATCGCCAGCAGGAACGCGCCGCAGACCAGGTAGGTCGCGAAGCGGTCCACCGCGCGGCGGCGGCCCTCCACGACGCCGGTCAGGGCCGTGGCCCCCAGCACGAAGATCGCCGCGGTGAAAAGCGTGAAGCTGGTAATGCCGAAGCCGATCAGCGCCGACAGTGCTGCGCCCAGGATGAGGGCCGCACCGAGGACTGCCCAGATCGCATACCGCGGCAACCGGTTCTTGGTCAGCATGGCCGGGCGCCGGCTGAGCGTGGGTGTATCAATCATCAGTTGGCTCCCGAGAATTCTTTATGGCGGCCGATGATCCAGCGCGCAATGATGTTCACGGCCAGGGTGATCAGGAACAGCACCAGGCCGGCGGCGATCAGCTCGGACAGCCGCAGGCCGTATGCCTCGGGGAAGTTCAGGGCAATCTCCGCGGCAATGGTCTGGTTTCCCGGACGGATCAGGCTGGCGATCAGTCCGCCGGAGGAGAGCACCAGGGCTACGGCCATGGTCTCGCCCAGCGCCCGGCCCAGGCCCAGCATGACGGCGCTGACGACGCCGGGACGGGCGAAGGGGAACACCGCCATCCGGATCATTTCCCACCGGGTGGCGCCCATGGCCAGGGCCGCTTCCTCGTGCAGTTTCGGGGTCTGCAGGAAAATCTCGCGGGTCAGCGAGGTAATGATCGGCAGCACCATCACGGACAGCACGATCCCGGCGGTGAGCATGGTCTTTCCGGTCTGGCTGGCCGGACCGGCGAAGATTGGAATCCAGCCGGCGTTCTCCGCCAGCCAGGTGTACGGGCCCACCAGGGCCGGTGCCAGGACCGTCATGCCCCAGGCCCCGTAGACCACCGACGGGATGGCCGCGAGCAGGTCCACGAGGTAGCCCAGGGGCTGGGCGATCCTGCGGGGCGCGTAGTGCGAGATGAACAGTGCGACGCCGATCCCCACCGGGGTGGCGATGAGCAGGGCGATGGCCGCGGCAATGACCGTGCCGATGACCAGCGGCCAGATGTAGGTGAGGAACCCTTCGCCGCCGCTGATGTCCGAGCCGTCGGCCATGAACGTCGGCAGGGCCTGCCAGAGCAGGAACACTGCCACGGAAAACAGGACAAGCAGGATCAGGCAACCGGCAAGGAGGGTAATGCCGGAAAACACCTTGTCTCCGGCACGGCCGGCACCGCCGGTGCCGGTTATGGACTTGCTGGACAAAGCACAACCCTTCGGTTCTTCACTTGGCAACTACTTAAACACTCTACTGACCATTATTTGGTTCCCCTCGGCCGGGGTCCCGCACGGACCCCGGCCAGGGGAGGCCCTAGGGCTTGACGCTGATGGTTTCCAGCGCAGCCGCCGCCTGCTCACGCAACGCCGCGGACAGCGGCGCGCTTCCGGCTGCGGCCTCGGCTGCAGCCTGCCCTTCTTCACTCACCACGTACGTGCCAAAGGCCTTCACCAGGTCAACGGTCTCGGCGTCCCCGTAGGCGGTGCAGTAGATGTGGTAGGACACCAGCACCACGGGATAGGCCCCGGATGCTGCGGTGTCCCGGTCCAGGCTCATCGCCATGTCCGCTTCGGGACGTCCGCTGCCGCTGACCGGGGTGGAGGTCTCCACTGCCTTGGCCGCGGCTTCCGCACTGAACGGAACATAGTCGGCACCCACCAGGACAGCCACGGTGCCCAGGTCGCCGGCGGCCGACGCGTCCGCATAGGTGATGCCGCCCTCGGTTGCGGTCACCGCCGAGACCACTCCGCCGGTGCCGGAGGCATTTTCGCCGTTCCCAATTCCCGCCGGCCATTCCCCGGAAGCCTCGTCGGTCCAGGTCTCGGGGGCTGCCGCTGCCAGATACTCGGTGAAGTTCTTGGTGGTGCCCGATTCGTCACCGCGGTGCACCGGGGTGACGGGGGTGCCGGGCAGGTCGATGCCGGGATTGGCGGCGGTGATGGCCGGGTCGTTCCAGGCAGTAATCTCGCCACGGAAGATCTTGGCGATGGCCGCAGCGTCCAGGTTCAGCTTTTCGACGCCGGGCAGGTTGAAGGCCACTGCGATCGGAGAAATGTAGGCCGGAATGTGGAGGGCACCGTCCGGGCCGCACACCTGCGCCGCAGCGGCGGCTTCCTCCTCATCCAGGTACGCGTCGGAGCCGGCGAACTGGACGCCGCCGGCCAGCAGGGCTTCCCGTCCGGCACCGGACCCGTCCGGCGAATACTGCACGGCTGCACCGGGATGTTCCTGGGCAAAACCTGCGATCCAGGCCTGCATCGCTGAATCCTGCGAGGTGGCGCCTGCGCCGGAGAGGGTTCCGGTGAGAGCGCTGTCCGATGACGACGCGGTGCCGCCGGCCGGAGCAATGGCACTGTCGCTGCCGCAGCCGGACAAGGCGAGGGCGCCCGCTGACAGGATGGCAGCAGTGCGGACCAGGGGTAGTAGCTTCATCGTTGTGTCCCTTTCAAAGGGGTCGAGTCGCTGCAGGCGAAGGCAAGGCGGGCACCGGTTCGCCGGGACAGATCAGTTCCGTCCCTGTTCCGATGGTGGACGGGCAAGGTTAACGAAAGGTGAACAGCAGAGATAGCCGCAGGGAACTTTGGGCGGCACCCTCTGCTTCGTCACAGAGTGCGGCCGGATGCAGGGCGGCGCGCCCGGCCCCTAGACTGTTGGCATGCCCCCACGCGACCACCTTGCCCAGAGCCGGGGTTTCCTGCGGAACCGGATCCGGGTAGGCCTGCGCCGGAGCCGGAATTCGGTTTTCCCGGCGCTGCAGATGACCGTTTGTGCCGTGGGCGCCTACGCGTTTGCGGAATACATCCTGGGCCACGAGGGCCCGCTCTTCGCCGCAACCGCAGCACTGATCTCGCTCGGGTTCTCCCGCGAACCGCGTACCCGCAGGGTGCTGGAAGTGGGGATCGGCTGCACGCTGGGCATCACCATCGGCGAAATCCTGCTGCATTTCCTGGGCAACGGCCTGTGGCAGGCCGCCATCGTCCTCTTCGTTTCCGTCATGCTGGCGCGCTTTTTGGACCGCGGCGTCATTTTCACCACCCAGCTGGGCCTGCAGTCCCTGCTGGTGGTGCTGCTGCCGGCCCCCGACGGCGGCGCCTTCACCCGCAGCCTTGACGCCATTGTCGGTGGGCTGTTCGCGCTGGTGGTGACCATGCTGGCGCCCCGTGACCCCCGGCGCGAACCCCAGTCCAATGTCCGGGACCTGCTGCATGAGCTGTCAGCGGTGCTGCGCCAGTGCGCCGAGGCCGTGGCGAAAAGCGATTCCACCATCGCGTGGCACGCCTTGGTGCGGGCACGAAACACCCAGCCGCAGCTCGACGCCCTGACCCGAAGCGTCCGTGATGCCCGGGAGGTGGCCAGGATCTCCCCGGCGTACCGGCGCCATCTTGCCGAGCTGGGGGACCTGCGCGGCTCCATCGGCTACCTGGACCTGGCGGTGCGCAACAGCCGCGTCTTTGCCCGCCGCACCACGTCGGTGATCAACCACGCCGCGCTTGACGACGAGGCGATCGAACGGGTCTCGGAGGTCATCAACGACACGGCCGACGCCGTGGACATTCTGGCGCGCGCACTGGCGGGCGGGGAGTCTGGCGGAGCCCGGGAACGGCACCTGCGGCATGCCCGCAGCCAGCTCGCTGCCGTTGGATCACGGATGAATCCGCAGGCGCTTGGCGTCACCGACATCCAGGGCGACGCCCTGGTCATGCTCTTCCGGCCGCTGGTGGTGGACCTGCTGGAATCCACCGGCCTGACCCACGAGGAAGCCGTCAGCAACCTCTGCGAGGTCTAGGGGCCCTGAGCCGCAGATCACCTGGCCGCCCGCCGGCGTGCCGCAGGTCTTCGGCCTGCACCCCGGCCCGGCCGGCCCGGCCCGCGCACGGAAGTGTCACCGCCGCGGGATAGCCTGTTTTCATGGCCACCAAGACTACCCGCGCTAAAACCGCCAACTACCGCTGCGCCGAGTGCGGCTGGACCACCGCCAAGTGGGTGGGCCGCTGCGGCGAGTGCCAGGCCTGGGGCACGGTGGAAGAAGCAGCAGAGGTGATGGCCCGCACCACTGCCGCAGCCACGGTGGCCCGTCCCGCGCTGCGCATTGCCGAGGTGGATGCCACCACCGCGGCCTACCAGCCCACCGGTGTCGACGAACTGGACCGGGTGCTGGGCGGCGGGTTGGTCCCCGGAGCCGTGATCCTGCTCGCCGGGGAACCCGGCGTCGGCAAGTCCACGCTGCTGCTGGATGTGGCGGCGAAAGTCGGAAACCTGGGCCGGGACGTCCTCTACGTCACCGGCGAGGAATCCACCGCGCAGGTGAAGCTGCGCGCGCAGCGGATCGGCGCGGTCTCGGATTTCCTGTACCTGAGCGCGGAAACGGACCTCGGGCAGGCCCTGGGCCAGGTGGCCCAGGTGCAGCCGGCCCTGCTGATCGTGGACTCGGTGCAGACGCTGAGCAGCTCCGCGGTGGACGGCAGCGCCGGCGGCGTCAGCCAGGTCCGCGAGGTGGCCGCCTCGCTGATCGCCGCAGCCAAGGAACGGAACATGACCACCCTGCTGGTAGGACATGTCACCAAGGACGGCTCGATTGCCGGCCCCCGGCTGCTGGAGCACCTGGTCGATGTGGTCTGCCAGTTCGACGGCGACCGGCACTCCCGGCTGCGGCTGCTGCGCGCGGTGAAGAACCGCTATGGGCCCACCGACGAGGTGGGCTGCTTCGACCTGACCGAAGAAGGGATCGAGGGCCTGGCCGACCCGTCCGGACTGTTTGTCTCCCGGACCAAGGAACCGGTTTCGGGCACCTGCATCACCGTCACCCTCGAGGGAAAGCGTCCCCTGGTGGCCGAGGTCCAGGCCCTGCTGGCGGAAACCAGCAACGCCCAGGCCCGCCGCGCCACGAGCGGGCTGGACTCGTCCCGGGTGGCCATGCTCCTGGCGGTGCTGCAGGCCCGGGCCTCGATGAACCTGGCCAAGGACGACAGCTACGTTGCGACCGTGGGCGGGGTGAAGCTCAGCGAACCGGCAACCGACCTGGCCGTGGCATTGGCGGTCGCTTCGGCCAAAATGAACAAGCCGCTCCCGGCGCAGCTGATCGCCTTCGGTGAGGTGGGCCTCGCCGGTGAGGTCCGCCCCATCCCCGGCATCGCCCGTCGCATTCAGGAGGCAGAACGCCTGGGCTTCACCCACGCCGTCGTTCCGGCATCCCCCAACGGACCGGTGGCCGTTCCGGCCGGTTTTAAGGTCCGTGAAGTGAGCACGCTGACCGAGGCGTTGGAGCTTCTGTTCTAGGCGGAGAACCCTTCAGGCCGCGCCGGATCTGTCCGCCTGTGAAATTCGCTGCAGGCGGGTGCAGCCTGCGCCGCAACTCGGCGCCTCACACGGCACAAAAATGTCCATTGTGCCCTGCCGGACCACTACTATAGGGAAAGTGTCTGTGCAGCGCCCGCCCAGAACGCCCGTGGGCCCGACGGCCGGAAGGAAGTGACCATGGCACGCAGTCCCGAAGACGCACTGAAGGCCACGCTGGCCCGGGTAGCTCCCGGCACCGATCTCCGCGACGGCCTGGAACGCATCCTGCGCGGCCGGACCGGAGCCCTGATCGTCCTGGGTTTCGACCGCACTGTTGACTCCATCTGTTCGGGCGGCTTCGACATCGGCATCGACTTCTCCCCGACCCGCCTGCGTGAACTGGCGAAGATGGATGGTGCCATTGTCTGCGACAAGGACGCCAAGAACATCCTGCGCGCAGCCGTCCAGCTGGTTCCGGACCACACCATCGAGACCCACGAATCGGGTACCCGCCACCGCACGGCAGAGCGCGTAGCCATCGAGACCGGCTTCCCGGTCATTTCCGTCAGCCAGTCCATGCACATCATCCAGCTCTACGTCGGCGGGCTGCGGCACGTCCTGGAGGGCTCCGAGCCGCTGGCTGCCCGTGCCAACCAGGCGCTGGCCACGCTGGAACGCTACCGCGCCCGCCTGGACCAGGTCACCAATTCCCTGTCCGCGCTGGAAATCGAAGCCATGGTCACGGTGCGCGATGTTGCCGTCACCCTCCAGCGCCAGGAAATGGTCCGCCGGATCTCGGAGGAAATCTCCCAGTACATCCTGGAACTCGGCGTGGACGGCCGGCTCCTGTCGCTGCAGCTGGAGGAACTGACGTCGGGGCTGGGGCCGGGCAGCGAGATGATCGTCCGCGACTACGCGGACCTGCACGACGGCGAACGCAATGCAGAGGACCAGGTGGCGACGCTGCAGAACCTGAGCGCCTCGGACATGGTGGATCTGGGCAAGATCGCCGCCGTCGTCGGCTTCCAGCCGGGCCAGGATTCCCTCGAAGCAGTGGTGCAGCCGCGCGGCTACCGGCTGCTGAGCAACATCAAGTCAGTGCCACCGGCTGTTTCCAACCGGCTGGTGGACCACTTCGGCGGGCTGCAGAACCTCATGGCCGCCAATATCGAAGACCTGATGACGGTGGACGGGATCGGCGAGCAGCGGGCCCGCACCGTGCGCGAGGGGCTGTCCCGGATTGCCGAGACCAGCCTGCTTGACCGCTTTATGTAGCTATTCCAGTTCAAAGACCACGGGCTCGCTGGAGATCTCCCCGAGCCGGGCCGTGAACATGTAGGTGCCCGGGTTCGGGTTGCTGGGAACCTGTGCGCAGCCGGGTGCCGAGCGCAGGCGCTCCCAGCCGAATTTCGCGGTTTCCACACTGTTGGGTTCGATGGTCCTGATCAGGTCCTGGCTGGCCTGCATGCAGTCGACCGAGGAGAAAATCCGGTCCGACCCGCTGGTGACCAGAAATTCCATCTGGCTGGTGCCAACGTTGACATCGCAGGCTTCCGTGCCCGAGTTGGTGATCGTCATGGTGAGCATCGGAGATACGCCGGCCGGATAGCTGGTGGCATCGGTGGTGGCCGCCACCTGCACGGACCCTCCCGGGCACAGTTTTGGAGTTTCCGGCGCGGGTTCCTCTGCAGGAGCCTCTCCGGCCGCAGGTTTGGAAGCGGCCGGTGCCGGCGTAGCCGCCGGATCCGCAGCGCCCGCTTCCGTTCCCGGTGCCGCGCTGTCGGGGCCGGGGATGGTGGCTTCGGTCTCGGATGCGGCAGCGCTGTCGCCGCGAAGGGCGTTCACAGCCGCGGCGATACCCACGACCAGCCCGATGACGACCAGCAGCGCGAGGATGCCCGCGACAATCCGCCGCCGGCGGTAAACAGCCGGGCTGGGGCGCCCGGACGTGATTCCGGACGGGGTTTTCGGTGATCCATTGCCAACCATGCCTTAAGGCTAGGTATAGCGGTTCGGATTACGTGCCGCACCACGCCGGTTAGTAGAGTATTGCTGGTCATAACCGAGGGAGAAGGCATGGAACCGGGCCCGCAGCAGGCGGCGGAGCAGCTGCACACGGAGATCATCAGCTGGTTCACTGCCAATTCCCGCGACCTGCCGTGGCGGAAGCCCGACTGCAGCCCCTGGGGCATCTTTGTCAGCGAAATCATGCTCCAGCAGACTCCGGTTGTCCGCGTCCTGCCGGTCTGGGAGCTATGGATGCAGCGCTGGCCCACCCCCGCCGCATTGGCAGCCGAGTCAAGCGGTGAAGCGGTACGCGCCTGGGACCGCCTGGGCTATCCGCGCCGCGCCCTGCGCCTGCACGCCGCTGCCACCGCCATGACGGCCGACTTCGCCGGCCGTGTTCCGGAAACCGCCGCCGAACTCCTGAGCCTTCCGGGTGTGGGGACGTACACCGCGGCTGCCGTGGCCTCCTTTGCCTTCGGCCAGCGGGAAACGGTGGTGGACACCAACATCCGCCGGGTCCATGCCCGTGCCCTGACCGGCAAGGCGCTGCCCGCCCCTGCACTGACCGCCGCTGAAATGCGGCTGGCCGTGGCACTGCTGCCGCGGGACGATGCCGCCTCGGTCGCCTGGAATGCCTCCGTCATGGAACTGGGAGCCCTGGTCTGCACCGCGCGGAGCCCGAAGTGCGAGGTGTGTCCGGTGCGCCGGCACTGCGCCTGGGTGGCGGCGGGAAAGCCGGCTCCGGACTATGTTCCCAAGGGGCAGGCGTGGGCAGGGACGGACCGCCAGGTCCGGGGCGCCATAATGGCCGTGCTGCGGCAGGCCCGGACACCGGTGCAACGACACGCGCTGATCGGCCCGGCGGACCTCGCTGCACCCCCGGCTGACCCCATCCCGGCACCCCTGGCCAAGCTGCATGCGCTGAAGGTTCCCGCAGAACAACTCGCCCGTGCTGTTGCGGGACTGCTCGCGGACAAGCTGGCCGAAGAGCACGACGGCGGCCTGCAGCTTCCGGGCTAGCCCCGGCTCAAGTGCACCAGCCCGGCAGCATGGCGCTGGCCCGGATACCGGGCCGGGCGCCTGCCGAGCGGATCGGGGCTAAATCTCCCCGAACCCGTTCCGTACTTCCAGGGCCATCATCTCCACGGCCCGGGCGGCGTCGGGGCCCTTTGCCGTCAGGGTCAGGGTTTGTCCCTGGCCCAACCCCAGCGTCATCAGCATCATCACCGACTTGGCGTCCACACCGTTGATACGCACCTCCGCATCCAGGTCCGACATGGCCTGGGCGACCGCTGCGGCGGGGCGGGCATGCAGTCCGGCCGGGTTGATGAGCTCCCACGATCCGCTGTGCACGCCCTCGCCGCTTGGGTCCAGATCGTCGTCGTCCAGCGCGGCAGCGGTTTCCGTCCCGGCGGTGCCGGTTTCGGCGCCGGCCCCCTCGGATGCAGGTCCGCCGGCCCGGGCCGGTATTCCCCCGGCGGCCTCCGCCTCCTGCACCACTGCGGCCAGCGCGCGGCCGCTCTGCGCGGCCACGGCAGCCGCGACGGTTCCTTCCACCAGCGGCGCATCGGCCAGGCGCACCCGGGCACGCTGCTCGTCGTCCAGGAACTCGAGTGCCGTTTCGGCGGTCATGACGGCGGATCCCAGATCGGCCAGCAGCACTGCCCCTTCCCCGCTATCCGCTGCTGCGATGCCGGCGGAGATCTTCTCCAGGCTGGTCCCGATGCCGCCGTCATCGGTTCCTCCGGCGACACTGATTTTCACATCCCGCGCCATTTGTTCGGCCAGTTCACGCACGCCCTCGGCGAGCTTTTCGCTGTGGGAGACGATGACAAGTCCAACGCTCATGCGGCCTCTTCCGCTGTCCGGGCGGCCGCCTGCAGGATCAGGGCGGTGGACGCCGCTCCGGGATCCAGGTGCCCCGCGCTCCGCTCCCCCAGATAGCTTGCGCGGCCCTTGCGGGCGATCAAGGGTTCGGTGCCGGCCAGGCCCGCCGCGGCGGCGTTCGCTGCGGCCGCCAGGACCTCAGCCGGAGCGGCGTGGGCGTCCGATGCCGTTTGCGCCGCTTCCACCGCGGGTGTCCAGGCATCCACCATCGTCTTGTCTCCCGGTTCTGCCTTGCCGCGGGCCACGATACCGTCCCGGGCCGCGGCCAAAACGGCAACGACGGCGCCCGCGTCCAGCTCGGCGCTGCCGCCAGCTGCGGTGGATGCCCGCAGGAAGGCGGTGCCGTACAGCGGGCCGGCCGCCCCACCCACCTTCGACATCAGCGTCATCGCCGCGAGCTTGAACACGTCACCCGGAGTGGCGGGCGTGCCGTCGGCATCGAGTTTTTGAACCACGGCGGAAAAACCCCGGTCCATGTTTTCCCCGTGGTCGGCATCGCCGATGTCCCGGTCCAGATCGATCAGCCGCTGCCGGTTCTCCGCCATGTCAGCGGCACTGGCCCGCATCCAGCTCTCAGCCCATGCTGCATTCAGTGCCATCCTCACATCCCCCATCGCATGGCCGGGGTCAGCACCGGTGAATCCCACAGCTCGGTGAGTTCCTCGTCCAGCCGCAGCACGGTGATCGAGGCTCCCTGCATGTCCAGGGCCGTGATGTAGTTGCCTACCAGCGACCGCTGCACGCGGATGCCGCGTTGGGCCAACTGCTCCGCGGCCCTGCGGTAGACGATATACAGCTCGCTCAGCGGGGTGCCGCCCATGCCGTTGACGAACAGCAGCACGGGTTCGCCCGATGCCACCCCGAGATCGGTGAGCACGGGATCCAGCAGTTGGTCGGTGATGCTGTCCGCATCCGCCATCGGCATCCGGTGTCTACCCGGTTCACCGTGGATGCCGACCCCCAGTTCAATTTCATTGTCGGCCAGCGTGAAGCTGGGTTCCCCGGCGTGCGGCACGGTGCACGGGGCCAGGGCCACACCCATGGAACGGACATTGGCATTGACCCGTTCCGCTACCGCTGCCACCTGCTCCAGCGATCCGCCGCGCTCCGCAGCGCCGCCGGCTATGCGCTCCATCAGCACCGTGCCGGCCACCCCGCGCCGTCCGGCCGTATACAGCGAGTCCTCCACGGCGACGTCGTCGTTAACCACCACGGTGGCGACGTTGATGCCCTCGACCTGGGCCAGCTCTGCCGCTGTTTCAAAGTTCAGGATGTCGCCGGTGTAGTTCTTGACGATCAGCAGGACGCCGGCGCCGCTGTCCGCTGCGGTGATTGCCGGCAGGATCTGGTCCGGTGTCGGCGAGGTGAAGACCGCACCGGGAACGGCGGCATCCAGCATCCCGCTGCCCACGTACCCGCTGTGCAGCGGTTCGTGGCCGCTGCCTCCGCCGGACACCAGGCCGACCTTGTTCCGTGCAGGTTCCCTGCGGACCACGAAGTCGGGGTCGAAGTGGACCCGGACCAGATCGTGATGCGCCATGCCGAACCCGGCAAGGGATTCGGTAACGACCCGGCGCGGATCATTAATGAGTTTCTTCATGCTCGAGCAGCTCCTTCGGTGAAGAGGCCCGGGACGCAGCACCGGCCCGTCCGGGAAGTGTCTCTGAGATGCTCTCGACCCTACCCCCGTAACGCGCTGCTGGACAGGGGCGGGAACGGCACCGTGCCTACTTGAAGCGGAGGGTTAAACAGGAACGGGAGGGGCCAATGCCCCTCCCGTTGCAGTACTTCTGCGGACTACTTGCCCTTGAAGGCGTCCTTGATGTTCTCGCCGGCCTGCTTGGCGCTGCCCTTGGCCTGGTCGCTGTGGCCCTCGGCTTCCATGCTCTCGTTGCCGGTTGCCTTGCCCAGGCCTTCCTTGACCTTGCCGCCAAGCTTCTCGGCTGAATTCTGCACCTTGTCGTCTGCGCCCATTACGGATCCCGCTTTCTGATCATGGCCCGGACCCCGGCCTTGAAACTGCGGCCGGTTCCGGATCCCGTGTTGATGCTAAGTAACCTGACCATATCCAGGCTTGGCTGGACAAAGCCAGCAGACACGGGCCGTTACTCTGTTCGCGAACACCGCGATCGGGGATTCCGGGCCGTCCGAACCTCAAAGGGAACGGATCATCCGGGTATTTCCCAGCGTATTGGGTTTGACCCGGGCGAGGTCCAGGAACTCCGCGACGCCCTCATCGTGGGAGCGCAGCAACTCGGAATAGACCTCCGGATCAACCGCCGACTGGTTGGCCATCACCTCGAAACCGTGACGCCGGAAGAAGTCCACCTCAAAGGTGAGGCAGAAAACCCGCCGCACACCGATCTCTGCGGCATCCGCCAGCAGGGCCCGAAGCAGTAAATGCCCGACGCCGCGGCCACGCCAGGTGCCGTCCGTCGCCAGGGTCCGGACCTCGGCCAGGTCTTCCCACATCACGTGCAGCGCTCCGCAGCCCACCACTTCGCCGTCGGGCCCCTCAGCGATCCGGAACTCCTGCAGCCCCTCGTAATAGGCCACGGCCTCCTTGGCGACCAGGATCCGCTCCTCGGCCAGCGGCGCCACCAGCCTGCGGATGTGCGGAACGTCAGTAGTGCGGGCGCGGCGGACGGTAATGGCAGTGGTGGAAGTCACCGGTTCAGTCTAGGACCGCCCCCTGCCCCCGACACAAACCTGCGCTCTGCTGCCGGGCCGGAACCCGGCCGCGGGAAGAGCAGCAGGAGGTGTTCAACGCTTCGGGTAACAAGCCAGGAAAAACGAAAGACCCGGAAGGCGTAAGCCTCCCGGGTCTTTCAGGTACCGCTGGAACTTCGGCTGTTAGTCGCCGACGCCGGCTTCGATTGCCGACGGGGCTTCCTCGATGGCCTTGGGCGCACCGTGGCCGATGAACGTGAACGTGGCGTCGTCGCCTTCGCCCTCCACGTCAACGGACACCAGCTCGCCGGGCTTCAGATCCCCGAAGAGGATCTTTTCCGACAGCTGGTCCTCGATCTCGCGCTGGATGGTCCGGCGCAGCGGCCGGGCACCCATAGCGGGATCGTAGCCGCGGGTGGCCAGCAGGACCTTGGCCGCCGGGGTCAGCTCGATGGTCATGCCCTTGTCCGCCAGGCGCTTGCCCAGGCGTTCCAGGAACAGGTCAACGATCTGGACGATCTCGTCCTGCGTCAGCTGCGGGAAGACCACCGTGTCATCAACACGGTTGAGGAACTCGGGGCGGAAGTGCTGGCGCAGCTCCTCCGTGACCCTGGCCCGCATGCGGTCGTAGCCGGTCTTCGTATCCGTACCGGACTGGAAACCGGTGGACACGCTCTTGGAGATGTCCCGGGTTCCGAGGTTGGTCGTCATGATGATGATGGTGTTCTTGAAGTCCACCACCCGACCCTGGCTGTCCGTCAGGCGGCCGTCTTCGAGGATCTGCAGCAGCGAGTTGAAGAGGTCCGCGTGGGCCTTCTCCACCTCGTCGAACAGCACCACGGAGAACGGACGGCGGCGGACCTTCTCGGTCAGCTGCCCGCCTTCCTCGTAGCCAACGTAGCCCGGAGGGGCACCGAAGAGCCGGGAAACCGTGTGCTTCTCGGAGTACTCGGACATATCCAGGGTGATCAGTGCGTCTTCGTCGCCGAAGAGGAATTCCGCCAGTGCCTTGGCAAGCTCCGTCTTACCCACACCGGTGGGGCCGGCGAAGATAAAGGAACCGCCCGGACGCTTGGGGTCCTTCAGCCCGGCCCGCGTGCGGCGCATGGCCTGCGAGATGGACTTGATCGCCTGGTCCTGACCGATGACGCGCTTGTGCAGCTCGTCTTCCATCTTGAGCAGGCGCGTGGACTCTTCCTCGTTGAGCTTGACCACGGGGATGCCGGTGGAGTTGGCAAGCACCTCGGCGATGAGTTCCTCATCCACCTCGGCGATGTCGTCCAGTCCGCCGGACTTCCACTGGCGCTCCTTCTCGGCCCGCTGGTCATGGAGCTTCTGCTCCTTGTCCCGCAGGTTTGCGGCGCCTTCGAAGTCCTGGGAATCGATGGCCGATTCCTTTTCCAGCTTCAGCGCGGAGATCCGCTCGTCGATTTCCTTGAGCTCCGGCGGCGCAGTCATGCGCCGGATCCGCAGCCGGGCACCGGCCTCATCGATCAGGTCGATCGCCTTGTCAGGCAGGAACCGGTCACTGATGTAGCGCTCGGCCAGCGTGGCAGCCGACGCGAGTGCGGCATCCGTGATGGAAACGCGGTGGTGCGCTTCGTAGCGGTCCCGCAGGCCCTTCAGGATCTCAATGGAGTGCGCAACGGAAGGTTCCTTGACCTGGATCGGCTGGAAACGGCGCTCGAGGGCGGCGTCCTTCTCGATGTGCTTGCGGTACTCGTCCAGCGTGGTGGCACCGATGGTCTGCAGTTCACCGCGGGCCAGCATCGGCTTCAGGATCGAGGCTGCGTCGATGGCACCTTCGGCGGCACCGGCGCCCACCAGCGTGTGGATCTCGTCGATGAAGAGGATGATGTCGCCGCGGGTGCGGATTTCCTTGAGGACCTTCTTCAGGCGTTCCTCAAAGTCACCGCGGTACCGGGAACCGGCCACGAGCGAGCCGAGGTCCAGGGTGTAGAGCTGCTTGTCACGGATGGTCTCGGGGACGTCGCCGCGGACGATGGCCTGGGCCAGGCCCTCAACGACTGCCGTCTTGCCGACGCCGGGCTCACCGATCAGAACAGGGTTGTTCTTGGTGCGGCGGGACAGGACCTGCATGACCCGTTCCATCTCGTGCTCGCGCCCAATGACAGGGTCGAGCTTGGATTCACGTGCAGCCTGGGTCAGGTTGCGGCCAAACTGATCCAGGACCACCGAGCCTGCCGGCTGGCCTTCCTGCTGCTGGCCACCCGACGTGACGGGCTCCTTGCCCTGGTAGCCGGAAAGCAGCTGGATGACCTGCTGGCGGACCCTGTTCAGGTCTGCGCCGAGCTTGACCAGCACCTGGGCAGCAACGCCTTCACCCTCGCGGATCAGGCCGAGCAGGATGTGCTCGGTGCCAATGTAGTTATGGCCGAGCTGCAGTGCTTCCCGAAGCGAGAGTTCCAGGACCTTCTTGGCGCGGGGCGTGAAGGGGATGTGACCGGACGGGGCCTGCTGGCCCTGGCCGATGATCTCCTGCACCTGCTCGCGCACGGCACCGAGCGAGATGCTCAGCGATTCAAGGGCCTTAGCTGCGACGCCTTCACCCTCATGAATGAGCCCGAGCAGGATGTGCTCGGTGCCGATGTAGTTGTGGTTGAGCATGCGAGCCTCTTCTTGGGCAAGCACGACAACGCGACGGGCACGGTCGGTAAATCTTTCAAACATGAGGCACACTCCTAGCTAACGCGTATTTCGATGCTACGTGTCCCGCGCATGCTTAAGGAGCATGTTCGCCGTAGGCGTGAACCCCGGCCCCAAATGCAACCGGCCCGGGGGCCTGCCCTAGGCCTGGGCTGCCCGGTACGCGTCGATGATCTCGCTGTTCACGCGTCCACGCTCCGAAACGGTGTAACCGTTGTTCCGGGCCCACTCGCGGATCTGTGCTGCTTCATTGCTGCGGGTGGCGCCTGCGCTGCGGGGACGGCCCGCACGGCCGCCTACCTTGCGGCCGGCATCCACGTAGGGCTTCAGCGCCGCACGGAGGTTTTTTGCGTTGTCGGTCGACAGATCGATCTCGAACTGCGATCCATCCAGGCCGAAACGGACAGTCTCATCTGCACTTCCAGCATCGAGGTCGTCGACCAGAATGATGTTTACTTTTTGCGCCACGACAGGCTCCTAAGCAGTTAACGGAAAACAAGAATCAAACTACTAGAAGTATGACGCAAATATGAATGGTCCGTCAAAGCGTACGCAGGTAATTAATTACTTTCTTTTTCGGAAGCTTCCCTGCCGGCTTCACGGTCGGCAGCAAGATCAGCTTCGCGCTCCGCTTCAGCAAGTGCCTTCCGCTCCGAGCGGTCGACATTCAGCAGGGACTTCATCACAAAATAAAAGAGAGCTCCAACACATATTGACGGCAGCAGTACTTCAATGTATTCCATGGTGCCTAACCCATTTCCGGCTTTAGCAGGGGGAACAAAATCGTTTCCCGGACGCCTGTGTTCGTGAAGAGCATCACCAAGCGGTCAATGCCCAAGCCAATGCCACCCATGGGGGGTGCACCATATTCAAGGGCACGCAGGAAGTCCTCGTCAAGGGCCATTGCCTCCTCATCGCCGCCGGCGGCACGGAGCGACTGCTCGGTCAGCCGTTCACGCTGGATGACCGGATCAATAAGTTCCGAGAAGGCGGTTCCACGTTCCATCCCGCCGATAATCAGGTCCCAGGCCTCGATGAGGCGCGGATCGTTCCGGTTCTGGCGGGCCAGCGGCTGGGCAGAGGGCGGATAGTCATAAACGAAGGTGGGCTGGATCAGCGTCGGTTCAACGATTTCACCGAACAGCTCAACGACCAGTTTCTCGGCGTCCCATTTCGGATCGACCTTGACCTGGTGCTTTTCGGCAATGGCCGCAAGGGTGGCGCGGTCGGTGTCCGGGGTAATTTCCGTTCCGACCGCTTCAGAGAGTCCCGGGTAGACGGAAAGCCATTTCCATTCCCCGTCGAGGTTGATGGTGCCGGCCTCGGTTTCGATCTGGCGGCTTCCCACCAGGTCAGCGCAATGCAGGATGATTTCCTTCATCCGGTCGGCCATGACGAACTGGTCGGCATACGCCTCGTAGCATTCCAGCGTGGTGAATTCCGGGCTGTGCGACGAGTCGACGCCCTCGTTGCGGAAAATACGTCCCAGTTCAAAGACCCGCTCGATGCCGCCCACTACCGCGCGCTTGAGGTATAGCTCGGTGGCGATACGCAGGGTCATTTTCTGGTCAAAGGCATTCAGGTGCGTCTCGAACGGACGGGCCGCAGCGCCGCCGTGGATCAGCTGCAGGATCGGGGTTTCCACCTCCACATAACCGTGGCTGTGCAGGGTGTCGCGGACGCCGCGGATAATGGCTGCCCGCTTGTAGACCATCTCGCGGGCTTCGTCGCGGACCATCAGGTCCACGTAACGCTGCCGCACCCTGGTCTCTTCGCTGAGGCCGGCGTGCAGCACGGGCAGCGGGCGCAGGGCCTTGGAAGCCATGGACCAGGAGTCGGCCATGACCGACAGTTCCCCCCGGCGGGAGGAAATGACTTCGCCGCGGATGAAAACGTGGTCGCCGAGGTCGACAAGGGCTTTCCAGTCCGCCAGTGACTCCTCACCGACGACGGCCAGGCTGAGCATTGCCTGCACCCGGGTTCCGTTGCCTTCCTGGAGGGTGGCGAAGCACAGCTTGCCGGTGTTGCGCACAAAGACAACGCGGCCGGTGACGCCTACGGTCTCCCCGCTGGTCTCATCCGCCTGCAGGTGTCCGAACTTCTCGCGGATTTCCTTCAGCGAGTGGGTGCGCTCCACGCCCACCGGGTAGGCTTCCTCGCCCCGGGCGATGAGGCGGGCCCGCTTTTCGGCGCGGATGCGCATCTGCTCGGAGGTGTCGGCTGCTTCGGGTACGGAGTTAGATGTGGTCACGGTACTTAAGTTTACAGAGCGCGGCGGGATGGGCTTACGGCAAAGCCCCAGCAGGTTCGCGGCTTGCGCACAGGCCGCTGGGCTACGGCGTTGGGCAGGTCAGCCGGCGGCCGGATCCAGCGGCAGGTTATCGATCAGCCGCACCGGCCCCACGCGGGCCGCCAAGAGGGCCAGCGCAGGCCGGCGCAGGGGCTGGCCGTCCATAACCAGCGGCTGCAATGTCTGCGGATCCACGATGTCGAAGTAGTCAAGGTCCACGTGTGGCTCGGCCTGAACCCGCGCGACGGCGGCGGCCAGGTCCAGCGGCACTCCCGCGCGCGCCTGGTCCTGAAGGGCGAACAGGGCCTGCGGCAGCACGGTGGCGGCACGGCGGTGCTCCGCGTCCAGGAACACGTTGCGGCTGGATTCGGCCAGCCCGTCAGTGCCGCGCACCACCGGAACGCCCACGATCTCGGCCCGGAAGTCCAGGTCCATGACCATCCTGCGGATCAGTGCCAGCTGCTGGGCGTCTTTCTGCCCGAAGTAGGCACGGTACCGGGCCGGCAGGGTGGGCTGGGCGTAGTGCAGCAGTTTGGCCACCACGGTCAGCACGCCGTCAAAGTGTCCGGGCCGGAACCGGCCCTCGTAGCGGGAGCCGAGCTCACCGGAATGAATCCGGACCAGCGGCGGGCCGTCGGGGTAGACCTCGGCCTCCGACGGAGCGAAGACCAGGTCCGCCCCGGCGTCCCCGAGCAGCTTCAGGTCCGCTTCCAGGGTGCGTGGATACCGGTGCAGGTCCTCGGGATCGTTGAACTGCAGCGGATTGACGAACACGGAGGCGACGACGACGTCGTTCGCTGCCCGGGCCGCGTCCACGAGCGCCCGGTGTCCCTGGTGGAGTGCGCCCATGGTGGGTACCAGGCCCAGGCTGGGCGCCGGGTCCCCGGTGCCGCCCGCAGCCTTTGCGGCGAGGGCGTCGGTGATGGCCTCGGAAAGCCCTGCTGCGGTCCGCAGCACCCGGGGAGCGCTCACCGCGGTCCTTCGGCGTCCATGGCCAGGGCGTCGATGACGGCCTGGCCGCGGGCCTCGCTGAGCAGGCCGCGGTCGATGGCCCGGCGCGCAGTGGCCAGCGACAAGGCGCGGTAGGTTTCCGCCAGGCCGGCGCTGTCCTGGGCAGCCATTTCCTGCAGGTGCGCCGCTACCGTTCCGGCGTCTCCGCGGGCCACCGGACCGGTCAGCGCATGCTCGCCGGAGGCCAGCGCATTCTCCAGCGAGGCCCGCATCAACGGTCCCAGCAGGTGTTCGGGGTGTTCCACGCCGATGTCCTTGAGCAGTTGCGTGGACTGGGCCGTGATCGTGACCAGGTGGTTCGAAGCATGGGCCAGGGCCAGGTGGTAGTTGACCCGGTCCGACTCGTCGATGACCACCGGTTCGGCACCCATCTCCACCACCAGGGCCTGGGCGATGGGCAGCACGGCGGTGGGTGCAGTGACGCCGAAGGAACAGTCGGCAAGCCGGGTGAGGTCCAGGCTCATTCCGGTGAAGGTCATGGCCGGATGCAGGGCCAGCGGGATGGCGCCGGCGCGCCGGGCCGGTTCCAGGATGTCGGTGCCGAACCGCCCGGAGGTATGCGCCACGAGCTGCCCGGGCTGCCAGGCGTTGGTGGCCGCCAACCCGGCGACCAGCGGGCCCAGGGCGTCGTCGGGCACGGCGAGCAGCACCAGTTCGGAGCGCTCGATAATGTCGGGGATTTCCAGGATGGGCACGCCGGGCAGCAGGTTCCCGGCGCGCTCCCGGCTTTCCTCGCTGACGGCTGAGACGCCGACGACGGCGTGTTCTGCCGCGCGCAGGGCGGCGCCGAGCACCGCGCCCACCCGGCCGGCGCCGATGACGCCGATGCCGAGCCGGCCCCGGCGCCGTTTCTCTGCGGTGCTCATCTCAGCGCTGTTCATGGGGGAACTCCTTGGAAACCTGGTCTGTCGGTGGTGTCAGTAATGTCGGTGCTGCCGGTGGCGTCCCTGGAGCAGGTGCCAAAGGTGCAGCAGCGCCATCCGGTGCGGCGGAGGAGCCGCCCGGGTGTGCCCAGCGCCCGGTCCGGTCCCGGCGGCGGGCTTCACGGGCCCGGGCCGCCTGTTCTTCGAACAACGCGCGCGCGGCCGGGGCATCGATTTTGCGTACACGCGGGGCAACCGGCCCCGGGGTGGAGTGCAGCACGAGGTCGGCGGTGTCGAAGCGGCGGCGCAGCGGGCCCTGGACCAGGGCCATGGACTGGGTCCGTTCGTGCGGCACCACGGACAGTACCCGCCAGAGTGCTCCGCTGCGGATCAGCAGGGCGGTGTCAGTGAGGGCGAAACCGTTGCGGCGCCAGGCCAGGGGCGCGATGGCCCGGGCGCGGCGCGGCGTGGTGGTGAACCCGCCGGCGTCATCCCTGCCGGTAATGCCGGCGGTGAAGATCTCCTGCGGGCGGTCGGTGCCTGGCTCGGGCAGCACCAGGGCAAGCACGGCGAAGACTTCCGGCAGCGTGCCGGCCGGCAGCAGCTTGGTCCGGGCCTGCCCCTCGGAAGTGGCAGTGGCGCCGTATCCGGCCACGTTGACCGAGACCCGGTACCAGCCGGTGAGCCGCCAGAGCGGCGGTTGGGTCACGGAGACGGCCTGTACCCGGCCGGGCGGAACGGTCTGGGCGCGCGTATCCAGCAGCCCGTAGCGCACCCGGATACCATCCCGGGAGACGGAGGCGCGGAAGTTGAAGGCAGTGGAGAACTCGTTCCAGTAACCGCCGGCCGTGCCGAACAGCACCGGCAGCAGCACGGCGAGACTGACGGCCTCGCCGGTGGCGGCGGTCAGGATCAGGACCCCGGCGATTCCGGCCAGCAGGAACAGCGTGGTGCCTGAGAGCAGGG
This sequence comes from Arthrobacter jiangjiafuii, assembly GCF_018622995.1. Lineage (NCBI taxonomy): Bacteria > Bacillati > Actinomycetota > Actinomycetes > Micrococcales > Micrococcaceae > Arthrobacter > Arthrobacter jiangjiafuii. The sequence goes on along the minus strand of NZ_CP076022.1, from coordinate 96,158 downwards.
TCGCCGCGATGACGCGTCCGGCGGAGAGTTCAAGCACCGGGGTTTCCGGAGCTTCAGTGAAACCCGGTCCGCGGTTCCCGGCGGCTCCAGACGCAGTTCCGGCTCTGCCTGCCGAGTCTCCGGAGTCCCCCGGCTGCCCATCGGCGGTCGCGTCCGCCGGCCCGGGAACTGCAGGGGCAGCGCCGGAGGCGCGCTCAAGAATGGTGGCCCGGAGCCGGTGGGCATCGTCCAGCTTCAGGAACGCCAGCCGCACGGCTGACTCTCCTGCATCGGCCACTTCGAAACGCAGTTCCGCCAACCCGAAAAGCCGGGCCAGCAGCGGCTGGACTATGTCGATGGCCTGGACCCGGTCCAGCCGTGCCTGGCGCTGCTGGCGGAACACCACTCCGGAGTGGACCCGCACGTGGTGCTCGGTTACCTGGTAGCGGGTGAACCACCAGGACAGGAAAAAGCTGAAGCCAATGACCAAGAGCACGGCGATCAGGACAGCAACTGCGATGAGCAGGGTGGTGCCGTCCGCGCCGGAGGAGGGTCCGCGGTCGTCGTCGCGCGGCCCAATGACCTCCTCCACCCAGTTCCGCCCGACCACATAGGTGATGGCAGCAAGCGCGATCCAGCCGCGAACCAGGGGTGAGACAGGGTGGACGCGGGCCCAGTCCCCGCTGTTCGGGGTGCTCACAACCCGGCCAGCTGCGTTTCGCCGCGCTCGGAGAGGTGCTCGCGCAGGCGGGCGCCCTCGGCTGCCGGCAGGCCGGGCAGGGCCGCGTTGGTGCCGGGTGCGGCGGTGTGCAGTTTCAGCGAGCACAGGCCGAAGGCACGCTCCAGCGGCCCCACGGTCACGTCCACGTACTGCATGCGGCCGTACGGGACCACCAGCGTGCGTTGGAAGAAGATGCCCCGGCGCAGCAGGAAATCCTCGTTGCGTTCGGCGTAGCAGAGTGCGCGGATCTGCCGCGGCAGCAACGCTCCGCGCCAGAGGTAGGCGACGGCGACGACGGCGGGCAGCCCCCAGGCCAGCCACCCCGGTGCCGAGGCCCAGACGCCCGTGGACTTCAGGATCAGCACAATGCTGGCCAGGGCCACGGTGACCAGCGCTTCGACGGCCCAGCCGATGAGGCGGACGGTGAGGTACTTGGGTGAGACGTGCTCCCAGCTGATCCCGGCCGGGTCGATCGCTTCGCTAGGCATATTCTCCGTCTCCCGGTTCGCGGGCGCTGTTCGGGCCGCCGGTGTTGCCGCCGTTCCCATTGAAGTCATCCGGCGGCAGCCGGCAGAACCGCTGGACCAGCAGGCCGATGGAGATCATGAGGACTCCTCCGGCGATCATGGCCAGGGCAGCCCAGGTGGCGGTGTGGCCCGGGCGAAGCGCCCAGAGCGGCAGCTGGTCGAGGAAGATCCCGGCGTGCCAGCCCAGCAGCAGGGCGCCGGCGTAGGCGTTGGCCTGGGCCAGGACCAGGGTGCGGGCCGCTGCAATCGGGTCCAGCTCGCGGTCCCGGTTTCCCTGCTGCCAGCGCCGTACCCGCAGGCCCAGGAACAAGGTGGTGCCCGCGATGACCAGGACGGTCAGCAACCCGTACACACTGAGCGCCGGCGCGGGCAGGGAATTGCGGGTGGCCCAGTCGTTCACCAGCCAGCCGGCCACGCCGGCGGCGACGGCGATGAGCGCCAGCCAGCGGTATCGGATGTTCCCCACGCCGCTCAGTCTCCCTCGAAGATTTCCAGTCCAGGCAGGTCCTCGGCCCGGGCTGCGAGCTCGCTGACGGGCGTTCCGTTCAGCGTGGCACCTGGATCCATCCAGGCCCAGGGCTGCAGCACAAAGGCGCGGGTATGGGCCCGGGGATGGGGAATGGTGAGGGTTTCGTCGTCGAGCACCAGATCACCGTAGGTGATGATGTCCACGTCCAGGGTCCGCGGGCCCCAGCGCACCTCGCGTTCCCGGTGATGCGCGTTTTCCACGGCCTGGCAGTGGGCCAGCAGCTCGTGCGGGTCCAGGTCTGTCTCCACCGAGACAACGAGGTTCAGGTAGTCCGGCTGCTCCGGGCCGCCGACCGGGCGGGTCCGCACCACCGGCGATACCGCCTGCAGGCGGACGCCGGGCAGGTCTGCCAGTTCCGCCACGGCACGGGAGAGCGTGTCCCGGCTCGCACCAAGGTTGCTGCCCAGGGCCAGGATGGCGTTCACCGCGCCCGGGGCATTCACTGCCGCTCCCGGTGAATGGTTACGGCAACGTCGCCGAAGGGAACAGTGATGGGAGCCTGCGGTTTGTGTACCGTCACGTCGACGGCTCCGATGAGGGGGAACCCGGACAGGACGGCTGCGGCGATACGTTCGGCCAGGGCCTCAATCAGGTTCAGGGGTTCCCCGGCAATGATGGCTGCCACCTGCTCGGCGAGTTCGCCGTAATGCGCGGTCTGGGTCAGGTCGTCGCTGAGGCCGGCCGGCTGCAGGTCGGTGTGAAGCACCACATCAACCACGAAGGGTTGGCCGTCGCGGCGCTCGTGGTCAAAGACGCCGTGGAAGCCCTCGGCGGTGATGCCGGTCAGGGTGATGGTGTCCCGTAAACCCGTGCCCGGGGCTGCGCCGCTGCTGTCCATGGTTATCCCTTCCAGGCCGCGGTGGTTTTGACGGCGTCGACGTTGGGGCCGACATTGTGCACCCGGACGCACCAGGCGTTGGAGAATGCGGCAAGGGCGGTGACGGCCACCGTGGCGTCGTCGCGCTCGTCGGGGGCCGCGGCCTTGCCGGAGGTGGTCAGCAGCGAACCGAGGAACCGTTTCCGGGAGGCGCCGATGAGCACCCGGTGGCCCAGCCCGGCCAGGCGGTCCATCCCGCGCAGCAGGGCCCAGTTCGACTCGCCGTTCTTGGAAAAACCGAGTCCCGGATCGACGATGATCTGCTCTGCCGAGGCACCGGCAGCGTAGAAGGGCTCGCGGAGCTTGGTCAGCTCGTCCACCACGTCGTCCACCACGGAGCCGTATTCCGCGTTCGGATCGCTGCTGCGGACGGCGCCGCGGCTGTGCATCAGCACGTAGTGCACGCCGGTGCGGGCAATCAGTTCGGGCATCTGCGGATCCACATCGGCGCCGGAGACGTCGTTGATGAGCAGGGCACCGGCCGCAATGGCCTTCTCGGCCGTCGACGCGTTCATGGTATCCACGCTGACCAGAACGCCGGCCTTGACCAGTGCCTCGACGACGGGCAGGATCCGCTGCTGCTCTTCCTCTGCACTGACCCGCACCGAGTCGGGGCGGGTGGATTCGCCGCCGACGTCGATGATGTCGGCGCCGGCGTAGTGCATTTTCAGCCCGGCCTGGATGGCCTGGTCAGCCTGCTCGAACCGGCCGCCGTCGCTGAAGGAATCCGGTGTGACGTTCAGGATGCCCATCACAAGGGTGCGGTCGGACGGCAGGTCTTCAAACCGGCGCGGCGCCCGGACGGGGCGCACAAGCGGCAGCGGAGAGGTAGCTGGCCCGGTTCCGGGAGCGGCGGCGAGTGAATCCATGGGTGTGGGTCCTAACGTCCGAGGATGAGGCTCATGGCCTCAGCGCGTGTGGCGGTTTCGCGGAGCTGACCGCGCACCGCAGAGGTTACAGTCTTGGCGCCGGGCTTGCGGACCCCGCGCATCGACATGCAGAGGTGTTCGCATTCAATGACAACTATGGCACCGCGGGGGTCCAGGTTGTCCATCAGGGCGTCAACGATTTGGGTGGTCAGGCGCTCCTGCACCTGCGGGCGGCGGGCATAGACATCCACCAGCCGGGCGAGCTTGCTCAGGCCGGTGACCTTGCCGTCCTTGGACGGGATGTAGCCGATGTGGGCCGAGCCGTGGAAGGGCACCAGATGGTGTTCACAGGTGGAAAAGAACGGAATGTCCTTCACCAGGACCATCTCTTCATGCTCGATGGAGAAGGTGGTGGAGAGCAGGTCCACCGGGCTCTGGTGCAGGCCGGCAAAGATCTCGGCATAGGATTTGGCCACCCGCTTGGGGGTATCCTGCAGCCCCTCGCGGTCCGGGTCTTCGCCGATGGCGAGAAGGATCTCCCGGACGGCGTGCTCAATCCGGGCTTGATCCACTGGGGCCAGGGATACGGAGCAATCCTCCGCTGTCAGTTCATCATCGAAATCCGTCACTGCTTGATCCTACCGTGAGCACCCCGGACGCCCTGATGGCCCGGCACTTGGTGCCGGGCCATCAGGAATCTGCTGCTGCTTTGTTTTAGCTGCCGTTCTGTTTCATACCGTCGGCGCCGTCGGTGCCGTCGGTCCGTCCGGCGGTGCCGCCGGAGCCCGCATGTCCGGTTCCGCTGCCCTCGGGCTGCGGCAGGCCGTTTCCGGAGACGTCGAAGTCCTGCTGCAGGTCGGCGTCGGCAATCTGGTCCTGCGGTGCGACGGTGGAAGGATCAGGCTGGCCGTTTACTGCTGCCTCGCGGCGTTCCTTCGCGGAGACGACCGGCGGCAGGCTGTGGACCTGGCGGGTGGGCTTGGACAGCCACACCTCGCGGACGTCCCGCTTGCGCACATCGTGGAAGACCTCGGCAATCTCGGCCTGGTTCAGCGTCTCGCGTTCGAGCAGCTCCAGGGCCAGGCGGTCCAGTACGTCCCGGTTTTCGGTCAGGATCTGGTAGGCCTCGTCGTGCGCGTTGTCCAGCAGGCGCCGCACTTCCTCATCCACCACGTAGGCAACCTGGTCGGAGTAGTTGCGCTCCTGGCTCATGTCGCGGCCCAGGAACGGTTCGCCTCCGCCGCTGCCGAGCTTTACGGAACCGATCCGCTCGCTCATGCCGTACTGGGTGACCATCTTCCGGGCCGTGGAGGTGGCCTTTTCGATGTCGTTGGACGCGCCGGTGGACGGGTCGTGGAACACGATCTCCTCGGCAACCCGCCCGCCCATGGCATACGCCAGCTGGTCGAGCAGCTCGTTGCGGGTGACCGAATACTTATCGTCCTGGGGCAGCACCATGGTGTAACCCAGGGCCCGGCCGCGCGGCAGGATGGTGACCTTGGTGACCGGGTCGGTATTGCGCAGGGCCGCTGCCACCAGAGCGTGGCCGCCCTCGTGGTACGCGGTGATCTTGCGTTCGAGTTCCTTCATCACGCGGCTGCGCTTCTGCGGGCCGGCGATGACGCGGTCAATGGCCTCGTCCAGGGCGCGGTCGTCGATGAGCTGCGCGTTGGAGCGCGCGGTCAGGAGCGCCGCTTCGTTGAGCACGTTGGCCAGGTCGGCACCGGTGAAGCCGGGGGTCTTGCGGGCCACGGTCTCGAGGTCGACGCCGTCGGCCATCGGCTTGCCCTTGGCATGGACCTTGAGGATCTGCAGGCGGCCCTGCATATCCGGAGCCTCCACGCCGATCTGGCGGTCGAAGCGGCCCGGGCGCAGCAGTGCGGGGTCCAGCACGTCGGGGCGGTTGGTGGCGGCAATCAGGATGACGTTCGTGTTGCCGTCGAAGCCGTCCATCTCCACCAGGAGCTGGTTCAGCGTCTGCTCGCGCTCGTCGTTGCCGCCGCCGACGCCGGCACCGCGGTGGCGCCCGACGGCGTCGATCTCGTCGACGAAGATGATGGCCGGGGAGTTGGCCTTGGCCTGCTCGAAGAGGTCGCGGACGCGGGAGGCACCGACGCCGACGAACATCTCGACGAAGTCCGAACCGGAGATCGAGTAGAACGGCACGCCGGCCTCGCCGGCCACGGCACGCGCCAGCAGGGTCTTACCGGTGCCGGGAGGACCGTAGAGCAGCACGCCCTTGGGGATCTTTGCGCCCACTGCCTGGAACTTGGCCGGATCCTGCAGGAAGTCCTTGATTTCGTGGAGTTCCTCCACAGCCTCGTCGGCTCCGGCGACGTCAGCGAAGGTAACCTGCGGCATGTCCTTGTTGGTCAGCTTGGCCTTGGACTTGCCGAACTTCATCACCTGCGATCCGCCGCCCTGCATGCGGGACATCAGGAACCAGAAGATCACGCCGATGATGATGAACGGCAGGAACAGGCCCAGGAAGCTGGTGAACCAGTTGGTCTGCACCGGCTGGTCGGTGAAGCCTTCAGCGCCGGAGTTGTTCACGGCGTCGACAATGTCCTCGCCGCGGGCGGATCCAAAGAAGAACTGGACGTTCTCGCCCTTGTCCTGGCCGCTGCTGTCTTTGTACGGCTCCTTCAGCGTCAGGTCAACACGCTGTTCGCCGTCGTAGATTTTGGCCTGCTCCACCTTCTGGTCCTCGAGCAGCTGCAGGCCGACACTGGTGTCCACCCGGGCAGCCCCGCTCGAGGAAAGGCTGGGAAGAATGAGTACAAGAAGGGCCAGCGCCAGGACTATCCAAATGCCCGGCCCCTTGAAGAAGTTCTTAGATTTCATTCGTCGTCAGGGCCTAAGCCCCGTCCCTCCTGATCAACAACGCTGATATTGCGCGGAAATATACTTCAACTAGCTATACACCGTCACCCAATGGAACACGTCCCGAATGGGCGGATAGTTCCCTCAGGGCGTAGTTCGCCATAGTGATGCTGATCGCGGATACAGAACCGGACGGCGGCCTGCTGGCCGCCGTCCGGTGTGTCCTGCATCAGCAGGTGTTACTCGTAAACGTGCGGAGCCAGGGTGCCGATGAAATCAAGGTTGCGGTACTTCTCGGCAAAGTCGAGGCCGTAACCGACGACAAACTCATTGGGAATGTCGTAGCCGACGTATTTGACGTCGATTTCGACCTTCGCTGCGGTGGGCTTGCGGAGCAGTGTGCAGATCTCGACGCTGGCCGGGCCGCGGGACTGCAGGTTGGTACGCAGCCACGACAGGGTCAGGCCGGAATCGATGATGTCTTCGACAATCAGCACATGCTTGCCCAGCAGGTCCGTTTCCAGGTCCTTGAGGATCCGGACAACGCCCGAAGACTGAGTGCCGGAACCGTAGGAGGAAACCGCCATCCAGTCCATGGTCACGTGGCTGTGCAGCGCGCGGGACAGATCGGCCATCACCATCACGGCGCCCTTGAGCACTCCGACCAGCAGGACGTCGCGTCCGGCGTAGTCACGGTCAATCTCGGCTGCGAGTTCGTCAACCCGCGTTTGGATCTGCTCTTTGGTGTAGAGAACGTGCTTGAGGTCTGACTGGACGTCGTGTGAATCCACGAATGGCTCCCGGGTACGAGATGTTGCAGCTGTAATTTTAGGTGCTGCTCTTTTTCCTAAAGACAAGATTGCCATAGCCGGAGCCGGCTTGGGGAACGGCGTCCGTGCGCACCTGGCGGTAGACGCTGACCTTGCCCACCAATTCAACGGGTCCGGCAGAGCCGACACGCCGCAGCAGCGCCTCGACCGAACGCAGCCGCTCGTAGCTGGGCTGGGCGGCGCCGAGTTCGACGGCAGCCAGGGCCAGCACGCGCTGGCGTACGGCGGGAGCCAGCTCACGCAGTGCTGCCTCGGGCAGCAGGATGGTGTCCGGATCCCCCGCTGCCGCGCTGCTTCCGGCGTCATTCACCACGCGCAGTCGGGCGTAGGTTTCGGCGCTGACGGTGTCGAGGTAGTCGGCGTCGTTCGCGAGGATACGTGAGGAACGGAACAGTGCCTCGGCGATTCCCGGGCCGAGTTTCTCCTCCAGGAACGGCAGCACCTCGGCCCGGACCCGGGACCGGGCGAAGGCAGGGTCCGCGTTTGTCGGATCAAACCAGGGGTCCAGGGCCTCGCTCTCGCAGATTTCCTCGGTCTCGCTGCGGCGCAGGGCCAGCAGCGGGCGCAGGTATTTGCCGCGGACTGGGCGCATGCCGGCCAGCGAGCGGGTGCCCGACCCGCGGGCCAGGCCCAGGAGCACCTGTTCGGCCTGGTCATCGAGGGTGTGGCCGAGCAGCACAGCGGCGGCTCCGGTCTCCTCGATGGCGGCATCGAGCGCCGCGTAGCGCACGGTTCGGGCCGCTGCCTCGGGCCCCATCCCGGTGGCAGGCACCGTGACGGTGCGGACCTGGACCGGATCAAGCCCCATGCTCTTCAGCTTGGCGGCGGCGGCAGCAGCGACGTCGGCGGAACCCGGCTGCAGGGCATGGTCGACGACGACGGCCCCCACCCGGTAGTCGCCGCGGCGGGCGAAGAAGGACGCTGCTGCGGCCAGCGCCAGGGAATCGGGGCCGCCGCTGCAGGCCACCAGCAGCAGCGGTGCAGGAGCGTCAGCGGTGCCGCGCGGCACCAGGCCGGCGTCGTTCAATGCTTCCCGGAGCAGGTTGCGGGCCTTGCCCAGTGTGGGGTTCAGCCGTTTCCGGGGCCGCCCGGCGCCGGAAGCGGAACGGCCTGAGGAATTGGGATCGGAAAATTCAGTTTCTTGCATGTGCACGTGCGGTTACAGTCCCATCCGGGTGGTCCAAAGTGACGGGTTGTGGATTTCGGCTTCAGTGGGGAGATTCTCCGGGCCTTCCCAGACCCGGTTGAACCCCTGCATGCCGGCGGAGTCGACCACGGCGCGGACAAACTTCGAGCCGTCCTTGTACTGGCGCATCTTGGCATCCATGCCCAGGATCTGGCGGAAGAAGCGGTCCAGCCAGCCGTGGCTCCGGCCGCGGGCATTAAACCGCTGCCGGATGGTCTTCACGCTGGGGACAACGCTGGCATCGACGGCGTCCATCACCACGTTCGCGTGCCCCTCGAGCAGGGACATCACGGCCGTCAGGTGCGACATCCGTTCCTTGTCCTCGGGGTCCTGCAGCAGGGACATGACGTCCAGCGGCCGCTTGGGGGTGCCGCCGCCGTCGTCGTTCCTGCTTCCCAGCGCCTCGCGGCCGGCCGGGGAGGCCAGCGACTTGGCCGCCTGGGCCAGCCGCTCGGATACCGTCTGGGCCTTGTCCATCAGTCCGTTGGTGAGCAGGCCGATCTGCTCGATCATGTGTTCGCGCAGCCAGGGAGCCGCCGCGAACTGCACCCGGTGGGTCTGCTCATGCAGGCAGACCCAGAGCCGGAAGTCCGCCGGGACCACGTTCAGTTCCCGTTCCAGGGCGATGATGTTCGGTGCCACCAGCAGCAGCCGCCCGCCGGCCGGACCACCTGGTGTCTTGGCCGAGAACGGGTCGTACTGCCCCAGAACCTTGGAGGAGAGGAAGGCCAGGACCGCGCCGAGCTGGGCGCCCGTGACGGTGCCGCTGATGGCGGTGTTGGCGTTTTTCAGCTCTTCCGCGTGCGTGCGGGCCAGGTTCTCAATGGCCGGGTTCATCAGGACGGCGAAACTCCGGGAATTGGATTTGGCCCAGGAGGCCCGGTCCACGATGAGGACTTCGGAATCACGCAGGTCGCGGGCGGCTTCCAGGCCGGTGATCCGGTGCACGTGGGTGACCGCTTCATCGGCCAGGAAACGCAGCTCCGCCACGGCTTCACGGATTTCCCGGCCGGACATCTTGGGGCCGGCCGAGACCAGGGTGGCCGCAGTTCCAGCGGCCAGGTCCCAGTTCACCAGTTCGGCGGCGGGCGGCGGTGCGGGGTGGCGCTGATAGCTCTCCATTGCTCCATCAGACCACAGTGCCGCCTGATTGGGAGGAGGGGTTCGCTGAACGCCGAACCTCTCAGCGGCACCCGCAGCCGGCCAGGACGGCGGCGGCGGCATCCACCGCGGCGCGGGCCTGCGCGGTGTTGGCGTCCAGGCCGTTCGCCACGAAGGCAAAGGCCAGGAGCCTGCCGTCGGCGTCGGTCACGAAGCCGCTGAGCGAGGTCACGGCGAGCAGGGTTCCGGTTTTGGCGCGGACCAGGCCTGCGGCGGATTCCGGGGCGGCAGGTGCGCCGTCGGCGTCCTCCGTGGAGTCCTCCAGCCCGGTGTCGTCGAACCGGTTGCTGAGGGTTCCGCTGAGGCCGGCAACCGGCAGTGACGAGGCAAGCCCGCGCAGGTCGTTGTTTTCGCTGGTCAGTGCCGCCTGCACGGTCCGGGCCAGTTGGCGGGCGCTGATTTCGGTTCCGGCGCCCAGCCCGGAGGCATCCGCGAGCACCATCGAAGCCGTGTCCACGCCCAAGCCGGAAACCGCGGACAGGATGGCCTGTGTTCCGCCGTCATAGGATCCCTCGGCGCCGTCGGCCAGGGCGGTCATCCGGGCCAGCGCCTCCGCCAGGTAGTTGTCGGAAATCAGCAGCATCTGCCGGACCTGCTCGCCCACGGTGGCCGATTCCACGGCCGCCAGGCGTTCGGCGCCGTCGCCTGCGGTTCCGCGTTCGATCACCGGATCGACCGCGATGCCGTACCCGGCGGCTGCAGTGCCCAGCGCCTGCCCGAAAGCCTCGGCGGCAGCCAGCGCCGCGTCATCGGTCCGGGGCCCGTTCTGGATGCCTTCGGTTGCCCACGCCGAGTTGATGGCCAGCGGATACAGCGCTGCAGCTTCCCCTGCCTCCACGTCGTCGATGTTCCAGGCCGGCGACAGGGCCGGGCCGGTGAACAGGGTGTCGTCGACGAGGATCCGGACCGTCTCCGGTGCGCCGGAGTTGGCTTCGGCCAGGGCTTTTGCAGTGTCTTCGGCCAGGTCCTGCAGGCCGGCGTGGCCCACCACCTCCTCGGGCTGCGAGGCGCCCGAGCCCAGCAGGACGTCGCCGCCGCCGGTGAGCACCACAGTGCCGGGTTCATCGCCGGCGACGACCGTGGTTTCAAAGCGGGTCCCGGCCCCGAGACTGGACAGCGCTGCTGCAGCGGTGAGGATCTTCAGGCTGGAGGCAGGCATCACGGGAGTGGTTCCGGCGCGGTCATAGAGCACCTCGCCGGTCAGTGCGTCGAGGACGGTTCCGTGGAATTCGCCGCTTCCGGCCACCATCAGTTCTGCGTCCAGCAGGGCAGCCAGCTCGTCTGCGGCCGGCAGCGGAGCGGAAAGGCCGGCCGGGGCGGGGAAGACGGGGCCGGCGGCGCCGAGCTGCAGCGGGGCCTGCTGGTAGGCGGGCACCGGCTCCTGCCGCTGCGGCTGCTTGTTCGCCAGCGCCGCCAGCACCGGCGGGCCGGCGTAGAGGCCCAGCGGCACCACCAGGGCGGCCAGGACAAGGGTCAGCAGGAGGCCGGAAAACACCCGTCCCATCGCTTCACCACTGCTTTCCGTTAGCCGCCTTCACTGCTCCAAGACAGCGATAACGGACCAAGACATATATCTTTAAGACTAGACCGGCGCCGCCGCCCGCATTGACGCGGACATTCCTGCGGCTGTTGGCGCGTTTACCAGCCTATGTTCACGGCGCCGTTTTTTCTTTGAACCGCCGCGTTCGCTAACCGTTTTGTGGTGCCTGAACGGCACTGCGCCAGAGGAGTATCCATGTCCATCACACTCGACGTCACCATCGAGATCCCCAAGGGATCCCGGGTCAAGTACGAAATCGATCACGAAACCCACCGCCTTCGCCTGGACCGCATCCTCTTCACGTCCATGGCCTACCCCACCCACTACGGCTACTTCGAGAACACCCTCGGCGAAGACGGCGATCCCCTGGACGCGCTGGTCATGCTGCAGGACTTCGACCTGATGCCGGGCGTGCTCGTCGAGTCCCGCCCGATCGGTGTGTTCAACATGGTTGACGACGGCGGCGGAGACGCCAAGGTTCTCTGCGTTCCGGTGGATCCGCGTTTTGACCACATCCAGGACATCTCGGATGTCTCCGATTTCCTGCTCGACGAGATCAAGCACTTCTTCACGAAGTACAAGGACCTGGAGCCGGGCAAGTGGGTTGAAGCCGCTGACTGGGCCGGCGTCGCAGACGCCGAGGCCGAGGTCAAGGCCTCCCTGGAGCGCTTCAAGGCACTCGGCGAAGCCAGCGAAGAGGACGAGCCCCAGGGCCGCGACGTCGACGCGAACCCCGACAACAACTAGGACTTCCTCCCGGTCCGCTCTGCGCGGGCCAGGCTAGCGCCCGACGGCGGCCGCCCCCTGAGCGGGGCGGCCGCCGTCGTCGTTTCTTGTACCCTGAGCCCCCATCCGGCTGACCGGAATCGAGTGTCGGGATCACGCCGCCTCCCGCCGTCGAGAGTGGGGCTCACGCCGCTTGTCGTGGATTTTTCCGGCACCAACCCGACAATCGGCGGATGCGGGAGGAGTTTTCCGTGGCGCGCCGCAACCGAAAGCGGTTGCATTTCGCGGGGCTCTGGCATGCTGAGGCCATGCATTACGTGCTGACCATTAATCAGCGGGACTCCCGCGAGGTCGGGGACCTGGTTCCGGACCTGATCCGTTCGCTGCGGCACCTTCCGGCTGTGGTGCCTTTCCAGCGCTCGGTGGGAGACGAGGCCCAGGGCGTCCTGGATGACGCCGGCGGTGCGGTAGACGCCGCCCTCATTGCCCTGCGGCAGCGCCGCTGGAATGTCGGCATCGGCGTGGGTGAACTGCGCCCGCCGCTGGCCGCGTCGGTCTTGGAGAACGAGGGCTTCGGCCTGGTCTACGCCCGGCGGGCGGTGGACCGGGCCCGGAAAACGGGTGAGCGCATTCCGCTGGCTGTGGACGGTCCGGACGGCGATATTGCGGCCGAGGCGCAGGCCGTATTGCGGCTGCTCGGGCAGATCGTGGCCAGCCGCACCGATGCCGAGTGGAAGGTCCTGGACCTGATGACGCCGGGCGCGCGCGGACAACAGAAGTATGTTGCCGAACTCCTGGGCATCACCACCCAGGCGGTCAGCAAGGCGGTGGTCCGGTCCCACTGGCAGGAGGAATGGGACACCCGGCCTGCAGCAGCCCGGCTGCTCAGCCTCAGCCGCGGACCCGCCTCGCTTCCGCCGGCCGCGCTGGCCTACTAGCTCCGGCCTGTAAGCGCGGGGCGCTCAGCACGCTGCCCGACTCGGCAGGCACCGGGGGCAGTGCCGGTTCCGGCTCAGCCCGGGAGCAGGCTTCGCAGCACAGAGGCTGCGCCGTCTTCGTAAACGGTTCCGGTGACCTCGTTGGCCGCTGCCAGCACTTCTTCCGGCGCCTGGCCCATGGCCACGCCGCGGGCGGCCCAGCCGAGCATCTCAATGTCATTGCGGCCATCGCCCATGGCGAGGGTGTACTTCCGGTCGATATCCAGCGCCGTGCGGACCTTTTCCAGGGCGCTGGCCTTGGTCACGCCCTCGGCCGCGATATCCAGCCAGGCCGTCCAGCCCACCGAGTAGGTGACACCGTGCAGGCCGATGGCCCGTACTGCCTCGCCGAACTGCTCTGCGGTGGAGTCGGTGCTGAAGACCACCACACGCACCGCCTTGGCGTTGCGCATCCGTTCAAAGTCCACGGCCTGGGCTACAACGCCGAAACTGGCATCCTGGAAGCGCTCGGTGGAGAGGAAGACGCCGTCGGAATCCTCCAGGGCGAATTTGGCGGTGGGCAGCTTCAGCCGCAGCGCATCCAGTGCCGGCTTGGGGTCAAAGACCACACGGTCCATGACTTCGTAGCCGTCGGGCAGCTCAGGATCGATATGCAGGGTCACGCCGCCGTTGGAGCAGACGCAGTAGCCCTCGGTGATGCCGAGACTTTCAAGGATCGGCAGCGCGGCGCCGTAGGAGCGGCCGGTGGCGATCACCAGTTGGTGGCCGGCGGCGACGGCGGCCGCTGCCGCTTCCCGGACTCCGGGGGACATGTGGCCGTCGTGGTCTACCAGGGTGCCGTCGACATCAAGGGCGACAAGATGGGTGTTTACTGGGGGATCTTGCCGGTCTTCGATGCCGGCGCTCGTCAAAGTAGTCATCGACCTATTTAAACACCAACGTGCAAATCGCAATAGGACGCGGTTCACATGGGGATAGTTTTGGGCCGATCGGAACCGGCCCGGTTCCGGCAGCGAACGCCGGAACCGGGCGCGTGCCTACAGGACGGGCAGGACTTCCAGGCCGCCGAGGTAAGGCCGCAGGGCGGCCGGCACGGTCACGGAACCGTCGGGGTTCTGGTGGTGCTCCAGGATGGCCACGATCCAGCGGGTGGTCGCCAGCGTGCCGTTAAGGGTGGCCACAGCGCGGGTGCCCTTGCCCTCTTCCTGGCGTTCGCGGATGTTCAGGCGCCGGGCCTGGAAGGTGGTGCAGTTGGAGGTGGAGGTCAGCTCGCGGTAGGCATTCTGGGTGGGGACCCAGGCCTCGCAGTCGAACTTCCGGGCCGCCGACATGCCCAGGTCGCCTGCGGCTGTATCGATGACCCGGTAGGGCAGCTCGACCTTGGCCAGCATTTCCTCTTCCCAGGCCAGCAGCCGCTGGTGCTCTGCGGCGGCGTCTTCGGGCTTGGTGTAAATGAACATCTCCACCTTGTTGAACTGGTGGACGCGGATGATGCCGCGGGTGTCCTTGCCGTGGGATCCGGCCTCGCGGCGGTAGCAGGAGGACCAGCCGGCGTAGCGGACCGGTCCGCCGTTCAGGTCGAGGATTTCGTCGGCGTGGTAACCCGCCAGCGGCACCTCGGACGTGCCCACGAGGTACAGGTCATCCTCGGCCAGGCGGTAGATCTCGGCGTCGTGTGCCACGTCGAAGCCGGTGCCGGCCATCGTCTCGGGCCGCACCAGGGTGGGGGTGATCATCGGAACAAAACCGGCCTGGATGGCCTGGTCCATGGCCATGTTCAGCAGGGCCAGCTCCAGGCGGGCGCCGACGCCGCGCAGGAAGTAGAAGCGGGAGCCGGAGACCTTGGCGCCGCGTTCCATGTCGATGGCACCCAGCAGTTCGCCGATTTCCAGGTGGTCGCGGGGCTTGAAGCCCTCGGCCTCGAAGTCGCGGGGCTTGCCGACCGTCTTGATGACCTCGAAGTCATCTTCGCCTCCGGCGGGGGCGCCGTCCTGCACCAGGTTCGGGATCCGGCGCAGCAGCGCGTCGGATTCAGCGCCGGCGGCATCGGCTTCGGCGCCGGCCACCTTGACGGCAGCGGCGAGTTCCTTGACCTCGGCCAGGAGGGCCTGCTTCTCCTCACCCTTGGCCTTGGCGACCCGCTTGCCGAAGGCATTCTGCTCGGCGCGCAGGTTCTCAAACCGGGTGCGCGAGTCGCGGCGGGCGGAGTCGGCAGCAATGATCGCATCGACCAGGGACTCGTCCGCTTGGCGGGCGCGCTGGGAGGCTCGGAATTTGTCAGGGTTTTCGCGGAGCTCATTAACATCGATCACGGTTCAAGAGTACCCAAAACGCCGCGGGGCCAAGGCATCCGGGTCCACGTTAGGGTGGGAACCACTATGTCCCCCCTCCTGATATCCATACTGGCACTGCTGGCCGCTGTCCTCGTGGCACTGGCAGTGGGCGTGGAGGCGCGGCGGCGGCGCCGGCTGGCCGCCGGCAAAAGGGTCATCAGGCCCCTGGCCCCGGGACACCAGAAAGTGGCGATGGTGCTCAATCCCGTCAAGGTCCAGGCACCGGCGGCGCGGGTACTGCTGGCCCAGGCCTGCGAGCTGGCCGGCTGGGATCCGCCCATGATCCTGGAAACCACTATTGAGAGTCCCGGCTATGAGCAGGCGCGCCAGGCGCTGGCGCTGGGGGCCGACGTCGTTCTGGCGGCGGGCGGCGACGGCACCATCCGGGAGGTCGCCCGTGCCCTGGCCAGCACCCCTGCAGCGCTCGGCCTGCTGCCCCTGGGGACCGGCAACCTGTTCGCCCGGAACCTGGACCTGCCGGTGGCTGACCTGCCGGCGGCGATCGGCACGGCGCTCCACGGGCAGGACCGGCGCGTGGACATGGGGTCGATCGAGTTGGAAAACGCCGTCACGGGGGAACGCAGCAGCAGCGTCTTCCTGGTGATGGGCGGCATCGGGCTGGACGCCGAGGTGGTGGCTGCCACGCGGGACAACCTGAAAAAGAGCGTGGGCTGGCTGGCGTACGGGGAGGCCGGAGTCCGGCTGCTGCCGGGGCGGCGGACCAAGATGAGCGTCTCGGTGGACGGAGGGCCGGCACGGGTGCTCAAGGTCCGCAGCATCCTGTTCGCCAACCTGGGGCGACTGCCGGCCGGGATCGATTTCATCCCCGAAGCGAGCATGGATGACGGGCTGCTGGACGTGGTGGCGATGAGTCCGCGCAGCCTTGCCGGCTGGTTCTGGGTGGCCGGGAAAGTGGTCACCGGCTCCCGCCGGGAGATCCCGGTGATCAGCTATCAGCGGGCCCGGACAGTGGAGATCCGCGTCGCGAGCCCCACGCAGACCCAGCTGGACGGCGATCTCACCGGACCGGCCACCAAGGTACTGGTCCGGGTCGATCCGCTGGCGCTGCTGGTCCGGGCGCCTTCCCCGAACCAGCAGCAGCCGGTTCCCCCGCTGGCGGCGGGGGCGAGGCGGGGCTAGTCCTGCGTGCCCTCGGCGTCGGTGTAGCCGCCCTCGGCGGCGGATCCCTTGGTCCCCTTGCCGTCCGCGTCATCCTTGTCGGTGTATTCACCTTCGTCGTCGCGATTGACGGAAGCGGGTGAACCCTGCTCGCGGATCAGCTGCTCTTCCTCGGCGAAACGGATGTCGTTGCCCTGGTCGGCGGCATCGCCGCGCCAGTTGTCGTCACCCGTGGACTGTCCGCTGGGCTTGGGATCGGTCAGCTGTTCTTCCTCATTGGGGTGCTCAGACATTCGCGTTCCTTCCTCACTACGGTTCAGGACCCGTACCGGGCCTGTGGTCTGTGCGGCGTACCGCACATTTACCATCAGCATACTGATGAATCGTGCCGGCGGGAAAGCCGGACCCACATCTTCATGCTGAGAGCATCACGCGCACGGCGGTTTCCGAAGCGGAGAATCCCGCCACCTCAATCTCTTGTCCCGTCAGTGCTTCCTGGCCGTTTCCTCCCGTGAGGCTAGTCCTTGTACAGGTCCTCAAGCCAGAGGTCCGCTGCATGGAATGCCTCGTCGCTGGTGTGCTTGGGAATCTCAGGCTCGCGCTGGTCAGCCCGCGGATAGGATCCCAGGAATCTCAGGTTGGGGCTGATCCGGTGCAGGCCCTTCAGCGCGTCTGCCATCCGGGCGTCATATACGTGGCCGTCGGCGTCGATGCTGAAGAAGTAATCACCCAGGAACAGGCCAGTGGGGCGGGACTCGATCCTGCTGAGGTTCACGCCGCGGGCAGAGAACTGATCGAGGATTTCCATCAGCGCCCCCGGATGATCCTCAGGCAGCGGCACCACCAACGTGGTTTTGTCTGCCCCGGTAGGTTCGGGCAGGGGTCCGCCCCGGCTCAGCAGGACAAAGCGCGTGACGGCGTCGGCGACGTCGCCAATGTCGCTGCGCAGCACCTGCAGGCCAAGCCGCTCCGCCACCAGGGGTGAGCAGATGGCGGCGTCGTAGGCGGGCTCCGCCGCCTGCAGGCCCACGGCTGCGGCTGCGGTGGAGGATGCAGGGAGATATTCCGCATGCGGAATATTCTTTTCGGCCCAGTCCCGGCACTGCGCCCAGGCGTGCGAGTGGGTGGACACCGTGGCGATGCCTGCCAGCTCCAGGCCGGGCCGGACGGCCAGGACAAAGGTGATGGGAACCAGGATTTCCCGCCGGATCCGCAGCGGATCGCCGGCCGAAATGGCGTCGAGGGTGGCGCTCACGCCACCCTCGACCGAGTTTTCAATCGGTACGACGGCGGCATCCGCCCGGCCGTCGCGGACCATCTCCAGCGCGGCGGTCACACTCGTGGCGGGAATCCGCTCGGCGTCGGCTGCACCGGGAACCTGCAGGAGCGCGGCTTCAGTGAACGTGCCCTCCGGCCCGAGGTAGGTGTAGGTCCACCCCTTGCCGCCGGCGCCGCCGGCGGCATCTGCGCTGGGAGAAGGGATCATACGACGGTGGGGTCCTGCCCGTTGTCGGAAACCATGGGCTTCCCGGCTTCCAGCCAGGCTCCCATGCCGCCCTTGACGTTCACCACGGAATAGCCGTGGGATTCCAGCCAGGCCGCGGCACGGGAGCTGCGGCCCCCGGTGCGGCAAATGACTGCGACATCCTGGTCCGGGTCCAGTTCCTCAAAGCGCTCCGGCAGGGTATCGAGCGGAATATGTACGGCGCCGTCGACATGCCCGGCTTCCCATTCATAGTCCTCGCGCACGTCCAAAATCCGGGCGTTCGGTCCGATGGCATCCACGGATACGTTTTCCATTTTCGAAGATCCTGTCCTTAGGTTCCAGCATGGCTCGGGGCCGGCGGCGGCTCGCCGTTTCCCGGCCCGGAAAGTCAACTTCCTCCCAGCCTATAGTGGGAGCCCTGCCCGGAAAATATTTCCCCCGTCCGAAGGAGTCACATGCCCGCTCATCCGGATCCGGTCCCGCCCGCGGGGCTGCACGGACTCACCGCGTTGGCGCTGCGGGACCATCTCGCTTCGGGCGAGGTCAGCGCGCGGGAAGTAACCGCACATTTCCTGGAGCGCATCGAGGAGAAGAACCCGGACCTGGGCGCCTTCCTGCTTGTCACGCCCGATGCCGCCCTGCGCGAAGCGGCGGCTGCCGACGAGCTTTTTGCCCGCGGCGGACCACTGGGCCCGCTCCACGGCATGCCCCTGGCACACAAGGACCTCACCGACGTCGCGGGCGTCCCCACAACACTGGGCACTGCAGCGCTGCCGCCTTATGTTCCCGAATCGGACAGCCCCCTGCCAGCCGTCCTGCGCCGGGCAGGGGCGATCAGCCTGGGCAAGACGCAGGTGCCGGAGTTTGGCCTGAGCAGCTACAGCGAGAACCTGGTGGGAGCGCCGGCCCGGAATCCGCTGGATCCGACCCGCAGCCCGGGCGGCTCCAGCGGCGGCAGCGCCGCCGCAGTGGCAGCGGGACTGCTTCCTTTCGCGCCGGGGACGGACGGCGGCGGGTCGGTGCGGATTCCGGCGGCGGCAACCGGCCTGGTCGGGCTGAAGCCCAACCGCGGGAGGGTGCCCTCCGGCGCCGGGCAGAATGACCTGGGCCAGTTTGTGGTGGCCGGACCGCTGGCCCGCACCGCGGCCGACGCGGCGCTGCTGCTGGACGCGATGGTCGCCGAACCCAACCACCACGCGACGTCCGCTGCCGCCGTCGACGGCTCCTTCCTCGCCGCGGCGCAACGCGCCGAAGGACGCTTCCGGATCGGAGTAAGCACGCTTTCACCGTTTTCCTCCCGCCTGGAAATCACCCTGGACCCGGAAGCGGTGCAGGCCCTGGAGGCAGGGGTCGGCGCCCTCACGGGTGCAGGGCACGACGTCGTTGACGCGGAAGTGGGGTACGACGCCCGCTATCCGGAGGCCTTCCAGACCGTTTGGACGGCTGGGCTGGCAACGCTGGAGCTGCCGCCGGGCGGCGAGGAGCGGCTGACACCGCTGACGGCGGCGGTACGCCGCCGCGCAATGCAGCGCTCCGCTGCCGACCTGGTGGCGGCCATCGACGTCCTGCGCCGCTTCGAGGAAGACACCATCCGCGCCTACGGCCGGTACGACATGATCCTCACCCCGGCACTGGGGATGATTCCGCGGCCGCTGGGCTGGTACCGGGATGACTCGCTGGGCGGGGATGCGCAGGGCCTGGAGGACTATGACCGGCAGTGCCGCTATTCGCCCTTCACCTCGATGGTGAACGTCTGCGGGCTGCCGGCCATCACCGTCCCGACCCTGCGCACCGCGGGCGGGCTGTCCATGGGAATCCAGCTGATCGGGCGGCCCGGCGCGGAGGCCCAATTGCTCGCGGTGGCCGCCCAGCTGGGAAAGTGAGCGCAGATTTTATCCCACGCCACCGGATGCATCGGCCCGCACCACGTAACAGTGTGGCGGGGGACCGTTTCCGAGGAGACATTAAACACAGCTGCCATGCCGGCCGTGCCGAAAACGCCTAGAAACGCCTAGAAACCGCGAATCCCGGCGCCGGGTCCGCACATACGCCGGTGCGAATATGTGTGGGTGAGTTCTAATCCCAGCACCTCAGCCGCTCCGCCGGCCCGCAAATCCTTCTTCGGCCATCCCCGCATGTTGGCGAACCTCTTCAGCGTCGAGCTGTGGGAACGGTTCTCCTTCTACGGCATGCAGGGCATCCTCCTGTACTACATGTACTACTCGGTCGCCGAGGGCGGCCTGGGTATCAACATGGCAGTCGCCACCGGCCTTGTCGGTGCGTACGGGGGTGGCGTGTATCTGTCCACCATCCTGGGTGCCTGGGTTGCGGACCGCCTGCTCGGTTCCGAACGTGTCCTGTTCTACTCGGCAATCATCATCGTGCTGGGCCATATCTCCCTGGCCGTGTTGCCCGGTGCAGCAGGACTGGCCGCCGGCCTGATCCTGATCGCACTCGGCTCCGGCGGGCTGAAGGCCAATGCCACGTCGCTGGTGGGCACCCTGTACGCCGAGAAGGATGAGCGCCGCGACGCCGGCTTCTCCATCTTCTACATGGGCATCAACCTCGGTGCCCTGGTGGGGCCGATCCTCACCGGCCTGGTGCAGAACGCCTGGGGCTTCCACTTCGGCTTCGGCCTGGCTGCCCTCGGCATGATCGTCGGCCTGACCCAGTACGGCATGACCCGCAAGTACCTGCCCGAAACCGCCCACCAGGTCAGCAACCCGCTGCCCCGCAACAAGTTCAACAAGGTCATTGCGCTCACCCTGGGTGCGATCGTGCTGATCGTCCTGGCCGTGGCCCTGGGCCTGCTGACGGCCGAAAACCTGGCTCCGGTGATGGCCACCGTGGCCATCCTGGCCTCCATCGGTTACTTCGTGGTGATCCTGACCAGCAAGAAGGTGAACAAGCTCGAGCGCCGCCGCGTGTACTCGTTCATGCCGCTGTTCATTGCCAGCGCCGCATTCTGGGCCCTGTTCCAGCAGCAGTTCACCGTGGTCGCCATCTACGCCGACACGTCACTGAACCGCAACCTGTTCGGCTGGGAAATGCCGCCGAGCTTTGTGCAGTCCATCAACCCGGTCTTCATCATCGTCTTCGCCGCGGTCTTCGCCACTGTGTGGACGAAGCTGGGCGACAAGCAGCCGTCCTCCCCGCTGAAGTTTGCCCTCGGCCTGGCTGTCATGGGCCTCGCGTTCCTGGCGTTCATTCCGTTCTCCGGCGGCGGCCCGGGCAGCACCCCGCTGCTGGCTCTGGCCGGCATCCTGCTGCTGTTCACCTTTGCCGAACTGTTCCTGTCGCCGATCGGCCTGTCGGTCGCTACCAAGCTGGCGCCGACCATTTTCCGGACCCAGATGGTGGCACTGTTCTTCCTGTCCGTTTCGCTGGGCACCACCCTGGCCGGCTGGCTGGCACAGTTCTACGATCCGGCCACTGAAGTGACCTACTTCGCGTTCAGCGGCATCACCGCCATCGTCCTGGGCATTGCCCTGGCCGTGGCCAGCCCCGCCATCAAGAAGCTGATGGGCAGCGTGCGCTAAGCACCCGGCTCCACCGGCCCTTCGCGGCCAAACAAACGACGACGACGGCACCCGCCGCCGTCGTCGTTTGTTTGTGTCGATGGTCCCGGCCGCCCTTCTGCCCGAAAGGGCGAATGTTTGGCATGCTTAGGGGTATGGCTAACCGCGCGGGCACAGTTGCCCAACCCTCCGACCTTGTAGACCTGACGAAGCTGCTGGATGCCTATGCCGACATCCGGCCGGATATGGACGACCCCGCGCAGCGCGTGGTCTTCGGCACCTCCGGGCACCGCGGCTCCTCCCTGAACGGCGCCTTCAACGAGCCGCATATTGCCGCCATCACCCAGGCGATCGTGGAATACCGCAACGGGCAGGGCATCACCGGCCCGCTGTTCATGGGCAAGGACACCCACGCCCTGTCCGAGCCCGCGCAGAACACCGCCCTGGAGGTGCTCGCCGGCAACTCCGTGAATGTCCTGATTGACGCCCGCAACGGATTCACGCCCACGCCCGCGCTCAGCCACGCCATCCTGAAGTACAACGCCGGTCGCACCGACCAGGCCGACGGCATCATCATCACCCCCTCGCACAATCCCCCGGCCGACGGCGGTTTCAAGTACAACCCGCCCACGGGCGGCCCGGCCGGCTCCGAGGCCACGAACTGGATTGCCAACCGCGCCAACGAACTGCTCGAGGACGGACTGCGCGGCGTGCGGCGCATTCCGCTCGGCGAGGCCCGGCTGGCCGATTCCGTGGGCACCTACGACTTCCTGCAGAACTACGTCCAGGACCTGCCCTCGGTCCTGGACCTGGATGCCATCCGCGGTTCCGGCCTGCACATCGGCGCCGATCCGCTCGGTGGAGCATCGGTGGACTACTGGGGCGCCATTGCCGAAGCGCACCAGCTGAACCTGAGCGTGGTCAACCCGAATGTGGACCCGCAGTGGGCGTTCATGACCCTGGACTGGGACGAGAAGATCCGGATGGACTGCTCCTCCCCCTATGCCATGGCCTCGCTGATCTCCCGCGCCAACGAATACGACATCGCCACCGGCAACGACGCCGACGCCGACCGGCACGGGATCGTGACCCCGGATGCCGGGCTGATGAACCCCAACCACTATCTGGCCGTGGCCATCGACTACCTCTACCGGAACCGGTCTGACTGGCCGGAAAACGCGGTGGTGGGCAAGACCCTGGTCTCCTCCTCGATGATCGACCGGGTGGCCGGCGACCTGGGCCGGACCCTGATGGAGGTGCCGGTGGGCTTCAAGTGGTTCGTTCCGGGCCTGCTCTCGGGCGAGGCGGCCTTCGGCGGCGAGGAATCCGCCGGCGCTTCCTTCCTGCGCCGGGACGGCAAGGCGTGGACCACCGACAAGGACGGCATCCTGCTGGCCCTGCTGGCCTCGGAAATCACCGCCGTCACGGGCAAGACGCCGTCGCAGCGCTACCGCGAACTGACCACCGCGTTCGGTGACCCCGAATACGCCCGCGTGGATGCCCCGGCCAGCCGGGAACAGAAGGCGGCACTGGCCAAGCTCTCGCCGTCGGACGTCACCGCCACCACGCTGGCCGGCGAGGAGATTACCGCCCGGCTCACCGAGGCGCCCGGCAACGGCGCCCCCATCGGCGGGCTGAAGGTCACCACCGAGAACGCCTGGTTCGCTGCCCGCCCCTCCGGCACCGAGGACGTGTACAAGATCTACGCCGAGTCCTTCAAGGGACTCGAGCACCTGCGCACCGTCCAGGCCGAGGCCAAGGCGATTGTGGACGGTGTGATCTCCTAGCTGCCCCGTTGACCCTGGCCCGCGGGGGCCAGGGTCAACGCCGGGACGGCGTGGCCCGGGTAGCCAGGCTCAGAGCAGCCGGCGCAGCAGCCGGGCCTTGATGCCGTTGTACGGCGGGTAGGCCACCTTCAGCGTGTCCAGCGCGGTGCCCTTGGTGAACACCGGCCGCAGCTGGCTGAACGTGTCGAACGTGTACTTGCCGTGGTAGGCGCCGGTGCCGCTGGCTCCGGCGCCGCCAAACGGCAGGCCGGGAACAGCGAGCTGCACCGTGCTCACATTGTGGTTCACGCTGCCGGCCCGCACGCCCCGTTCGAAGGCCTGCCGTGCCGGCGCGGACTGCGTATACAGGTACGAGGCCAACGGGACCGGGCGGGCGTTGATGAAGGCCATTGCCTCTTCAAGGTCCTTAACCGTGAGCACGGGCAGGATCGGTCCGAAAATCTCTTCCTGCATCACGGCGGAGTCCGGAGAGACCTCGGTCAGGATGGTCGGTTCCAGGTAAAGCGAATCCCGGTCCCCGCGGCCGCCGGCCAGTACGGTTCCGCTGTCCAGCAGCCCGTGCAGCCGGTCCCAGTGCTGGGCGTTGATGATCCGGCCCAGGTCGGCGCTCTTGGCCGGATCCTTGCCGAAGAGCCCGGCCAGCTCTTTGACCAGGGCCTTGCACAGCTTCGGCGCCGCCGCCTCGGTGACCAGCACGTAGTCCGGGGCCACGCAGGTCTGTCCGGCGTTGAGCAGCTTGCCGTAGAGCAGCCGCCGGGCAATGGCGGTGAAGTTTCCATCCAGCACCACTGCCGGCGACTTTCCGCCCAGTTCCAGGGTGACCGGGGTCAGGTACCGGGCCGCGGCCTGCAGCACCACGCGGCCCACCCGTTCCCCGCCGGTGAAGAAAATGTGGTCAAAGCGTTCGGCCAGCAGTGCCGTGCTGGCCTCCTGCCCGCCTTCCACGACGACGACGGCGTCCGGGTCCAGATACTGCGGGAGCAGCGCGGCGATGACGCGCGAGGTGGCCGGCGCCAGCTCGCTGGGTTTGAGCACTGCTGCGTTCCCCGCAGCCAGCGCACCGATCAGCGGAGCCAGCAGCAGCTGCACCGGATAGTTCCACGGCGCGATGATGAGCACTACGCCCAACGGCTGGGGTTCGGTCTTGGCCGAGGCAGGCTGCAGGCCCAGCGGAACCGGAACCTTGGTGCTGCGCGTCCACTGCGAGAGGTGCTTGAGCGCGTACTCCGCTTCGCTGCGGGTGATGGAAAGTTCGGTCAGGTATCCCTCGAGCGGATTCTTCCCCAGGTCGGCGGCCAGGGCGGCACTGAACTCGGCCTCGCGGTCAGCCAGCATCCGGATCAGGCCCTGCAGCTGCTCCCGGCGCCAGGCCAGCGGCCTGGTCCGGCCGGCGTCGTACGCCCTGCGGACCGCAGCAACGGTGGCGCTGACGGCGGCCTCGGGATGGGCTTCGGAGGTCTCCTCCACGGACACTGCGCTCATCGGCGCGTCTCCGCGGAGGGAGCAGCAGACTCAGCCGCGGACGGCGTTTCGGGCCGGCCGGTGAAGTGGTCCATGGACTGGTACACCTTGAAGACCCGCCCGGCGACGACGTCCCACAGCGGCTGCGGCAGCAGCCCGCGCAGGGCGCTGCCCAGCGGCACGGTCCACGGCAGCTGGATCCGGGCCTTGCCGGCCATCAGCGCAGCCCAGGCCCGGTCCACCACGTAGGCCGGCTCCATCAGGGGCGTCATCAGCGGCCCGCGGGCGCCGGCAAACATGCCGGTCTTGATGTAGCTGGGAATCAGGGTGGTCACCATCACGTGTCCGTTGCCGGATTCGGCCAGTTCCAGGCGCAGGGAATCACTCCAGCCGATGACGGCCCACTTGGAGGCGGTATAGACGCTCATCTTGGGCACGGACAGGGTGCCCGACGCCGACGCCACGTTCAGGATGCGGGCCGGGGTGCGGCGGGCGATCATCTGGGGCAGGAACGCCCGGGTGATCTGCATCGGCGCGAGCGTATTGACCTGCATGACGGCGTCGATGTCGGCTTCCGGGTCGTGCTCCCAGAAGTACTTGCCGCGGACGATGCCGGCATTGTTGATCAGCACGTCAGGGACGCCGGCGTCGTCAATGACGCGCGCGGCGGCGGCCGTTACCTCCGGCAGGGAACTGACGTCCAGGGCGTAGGGGTGGACGGCGCTGCCGCCCATTCCCCGCAGATCAGCCGCTGTGGCCTCCAGCGCCTCGGCATTGCGGTCCCAGAGCACCACGTGCGCGGCGCCGTCGCGCACCGCCCGCTCCGCGTAGAGCCTGCCCATACCCATTGCCGCGCCGGTGATAAGCACCGTGGCGCCCGAGGCTGAAATTCCCATGCTGATCCGTCCATTCGCGGCGGGCCGCCGAGGAGACCCGCCGAGTGCTTTTCCGGTAAAATATTTGCCGCCTGCAACATAGCACCCCGGACACAATTGACCGGTAACATTCTCCACGACTCCACCCCCTGTTTCCGGAAGGCACACCCATGAGCAAGCTCGGTACGGCCTGGACGATTCACGGCGACGGCAAGACGATTAAACCCGGCGAATATGTAGCTCCCGACGAGCGGTTGAGCTGGCCCCGGACCATCGGCATCGGTTCCCAGCACGTCGTCGCCATGTTCGGCGCCACCTTCCTGGTTCCGCTCCTCACCGGCTTCCCGCCGGCCACCACCCTGCTGTTTTCCGGCATCGGAACCATCCTGTTCCTGATCATCACCGCCGGCCGCGTGCCCAGTTACCTGGGATCAAGCTTTGCCTTCATTGCCCCCATCGGGGCGGCCACCAACCAGCACGGACCCGGTGGGGCGCTGGGCGGGATCATCATGGCCGGCGCGGTGTTGTTCCTCATCGGCCTGGCCGTGCATGTGGCGGGAACCAAGTGGATCCAGATCCTGATGCCGCCGGTGGTCACCGGCACCATCGTGGCCCTGATCGGACTGAACCTGGCCGGTTCCGCGCGGGACAACTTTGAGAAGGGCCCGCTCACGGCCACCGTCACCGTAGTGGTGATCCTGCTGTGCACCGTCCTCTTCAAGGGTTTCCTGGGCCGCCTTTCGATCCTGATGGGCGTGTTGGCCGGTTACATCGTTGCCATGCTGCAGGGCGAGGTCGATTTCCAGGCAATTGGTGATGCCGCCTGGATCGGGCTGCCCGAGTTCATGTCCCCCACCTTCCATTTCTCGGTGATCGGCCTCTTTGTGCCGGTGGTCCTGGTACTGGTGGCGGAGAACATCGGCCATGTGAAGTCCGTTGCCGCGATGACCGGGCGCGACCTTGACCCCTATGCCGGACGCGCACTGATGGCCGACGGCCTGGCCACCGTGCTGGCCGGATCCGGCGGCGGTTCCGCCACCACCACCTACGCGGAGAACATCGGCGTCATGGCCGCCTCCCGGGTGTACTCCACTGCCGCGTACTGGGTGGCCGGCATCGTGGCCATCCTGCTCAGCCTGTTCCCGAAGTTCGGC
The DNA here is from genome assembly GCF_018622995.1 of Arthrobacter jiangjiafuii. NCBI lineage: Bacteria > Bacillati > Actinomycetota > Actinomycetes > Micrococcales > Micrococcaceae > Arthrobacter > Arthrobacter jiangjiafuii. The sequence goes on along the minus strand of NZ_CP076022.1, from coordinate 69,719 downwards.
GCCATCATCGCCACGATTCCCGGCGGCGTGCTGGGCGGTGCCGGCGTGATCCTGTACGGCATGATCGGCATCCTGGGCGTGCGCATCTGGGTGGACAACCGGGTGAACTTCTCCAACCCGATCAATCTCTCCACCGCCGGCCTGGGCCTGATCATCGCCATCGCCAACTTCACCTGGGTGGTGGCCGGGCTGGAGTTCGGCGGCATCGCACTGGGTACCGGCGCCACCCTGCTGGCGTACCACGGCATGCAGGCCATCGCCCGCTGGCGCGGCACCGATCCGGACGATCCGGCGCAGGACCGGGGCTCCGTGCCCAGCCGGCTGGGCTAGGCCACGGCGGCCGCTGCCGCTCAGGCGCCTTCCAGTGCCTGCACGGTGGCCCGGGTCAGCCAGCGGCGGGCGTGGGTCATGGCGTCCTGCGGATCCGCCACGAGATCGAGGAGGCTGACCGCGGCCACCACGCCGTATTCGGCCAGCACATGCGGCGGAAGGGTGATCCGGCCAGCCACGGCCACCACGGGAATACCGGCGTCACGGGCACGCTCGGCCACTGCCAGCGGCGCCTTCCCGTAGCGGGACTGCTCATCGAGGGACCCCTCGCCGGTCAGCACCAGGTCTGCACTCTCCAGGGCTGCCGCCAGGCCGGTCAGCCGGGAAATCACCTCAAAGCCGCCCTCGAGGGTGGCGTCGGTGAAGGCCAGGAAAGCGGCCGGGAACCCGCCGGCGGCTCCGGCACCGGCAATATCGACGTCGACGCCGGTGGCCGCCTGCAGCAGGCCCGCCCACCGCACCAGCGCTTCATCCAGCAGCAGCCGCGCCGTCGCGTCGGCGCCCTTCTGCCCGCCAAAGACATGGGCGGCGCCTTCGGGACCGGTCAGCGGGTTGGTGACGTCGGCGGCGATCCGGACCCGGACCCCCGCGAGCCTGGGGTCCAGTCCGGAGGCGTCGATCGCGGCGGCCAGCGACAGCCCGGCTCCTCCCGGCGGCACCGGTGTGCCGGTTCCGTCGAGGATCCGCAGTCCGAGGGCGGCCAACGCGCCGGAACCGCCGTCGGTCATGGCGGATCCACCGATACCCAGCACGATTTCCGTGGCGCCGGCATCCAGCGCCTCCCTGATCAGCTCGCCGCTGCCGTAGCTCGACGCCGCCAGCGAGGTTTGGACTGAGGGATCCACCAGCATCAGCCCCGAGGCGCGGGCGGTCTCGATGACGGCGGTGTCCCCGGCCAGGGCCCACAGCGCGGTGACGTTGCCGCCCAACGGTCCGCGGACCGTCGCAGTGCGCTCCAGGGCTCCGGCCGCAAGGGCCGCTTCCAGGGTGCCCTCGCCGCCGTCGGCCACCGGCACCAGCGTCACGTCCGCCTCCGGATAGACGGCCAGCACCCCTTCGGCCATGGCCGCTGCGGCTTCCGCAGCGGAAAGCGAACCTTTGAACTTGTCCGGGGCTATGAGTACGCGCATGAGTCCATACTGCCAGCCCCGGCAGGATTCGAGCCGTGGGGGAATGGCGGAAGCGCGGCGTTCAGGGCCGCTGCGGCCAGGCACCCCGGCTGCTCAGGATCCCTGCCAGCAGGTCGGACCGGTCGGAGACCAGGCCGTCCACGCCCAGGTCCAGCAGCCGTTCCATGTCCGCCGGATCGTTCACGGTCCAGACGTGTATCTGGAGTCCCGCCCGGTGGCAGCGGCGCAGGAACGCCGGGGTGATGATCCGCAGGGGGCCCTGCCGTTCGGGAACCTGCAGGCACTGGTAACGGCCGAGCCTTGCCAGCAGCCCGGCAGCCCCGAACGGTGCCAGCAGTACCGTCAGTGCCGTGAAAAGGGAGCCGGCGGAGCTGGCTGCCGGCCGGGACAGCCGGCGCAGCGCTGCCAGCCGGCGGCGGTCCGAGAACGAAGTCACCAGCACACGGTCATGCGCGGCATGTTTTTCCACCAGCCGGGCCAGCTCGGCGGATCCGGCCGCGTCCTTGATGTCCACATTCAGGCGCTCGTGGGGCAGCTGCGTCAGCAGTTCCTCGAATGTCGGAATCTCCTCGGTGCCACCCACCCTCGCCTGCCGGACCTCGCGCAGGCTCAACTTGTTCAGCGGCCCCCCGGTTCCGGCGACACGGTCCAGTCCTGCGTCGTGGAAGGCCAGGAGCACGCCGTCACGCGTGGTGCGGACATCTGTCTCCAGATATCCGAAGCCCAGGGCGGCGGCGGCACGGAAGGCCGTCATGGTGTTCTCGAGGCCCTCCCGGGAGAACCCCCGGTGGGCAAGGCCGAGCGGAACCGGGCAGGAAAAGTAGGGATAGCTCACCTGCGTACTTTATCCATTGCGGCGGCGGTGCGGGCCGAGGGCATCCTCATTCCGGGCCTACCGGTCCTAGACTGGCAGGATCCGGCAGCGGCCCGCCGGCCGGAGACGGTGGCATGGCGGAGGTGCCCGGCTTGGCTACTCAGATGCTGGCGGCGAATACCGCCGGACTTGTTCGGAAGCTGCGGTGGCCGGTGCACTGGCTGCGGGGCGGGATCCGGAGCGCACCGGTGAGCGCTGCGTTTATCGCTGCCTTCTGGATTGCCGGTGCGGTTTCCGGCGGGCTGGGCACCGGACCCGAGGAACCGGTGGCCGGCTGGGTGGTCCTCTCCACGGAGTCGCTGCCCCAGCATTGGCCGGCGCTGCTGCTTTCCGGACTGTGGGCCTCCGGGCCCGCCGGCTATCTGGCAGGCACAGCGCTGGTGCTGCTGGTGGGGCTGCCCTGTGAACGGCTGATGGGTTCGTCCCGGTTTGCCGCTGCGGCCGCAGGCACCCAGCTGCTCGGCTCGCTGCTGGCCATCGGCTTTGCCGCAGCAGCCAACTCCCTTCCGGGCGAATGGTCCCGGGCGTTGGAATCGGAGTCGTTTGTAGGGCCGGTGGCCTGGGTCTGCGGTGTTGCCGCTGCTGCCAGCACCCGTTTGTCCACGCTGTGGCGCCGCCGCCTGCGGTTGGGGCTCTTCACTCTGCTGGTCCTGCTGGCCCTATATGGCGGTTCACTGCACAGTGTCACCGCGCTGGCCGCTGCAACGGTTGGGGCTTTCGGCGGCCCGTTCCTGTTCGGCCGCCGGCCGGCGCTGCCCGGCCGGATCATCACCAGCCGCCGTGAAGCGCGCGTCCTGGTGGCGCTGGCAGTTGCCGCCTCCGCCGTCGGGCCGGTCATTTCGGCCCTGACCTCCCAGGCAGTGGGGCCGCTGGCGGTGCTGCGCTACCTGAATACCAATGTGGAAATCATCGACCCACAGACGTTCGCCGGGCTGTGCAGCGATCCGGCACAAAGCGTGGACTGCGGCGCGGCGCGGCTGCAGCTGCGTGCGGGGCCGGCCGGCTTTTTCCTGGCCACCCTGCCGCAGGTGCTGCTGGTGGTGTTCGCCGACGGGCTGCGGCGCGGCCGGCACTTCGCCTGGGTCAGCGCGCTGATGCTGCAGGCCCTGATGACTGTTCTAGCCGCTGTCCGGGCCGCGCGGTACCTTTCCGGTGACAGCCCGATCAGCCTGGATGAGCTAGGAGCGGCCCAGGGCGCCCTGGGCCTGATCCTGCCGATGCTGGTGCCGCTGGCCGTCCTCGTGCTGCTCCTGGCAACGCGCGGACTCTTTGGCGTCTCGGCCCCTCCGGGAACCTACCGCCGGATCGCAGCCTGGGCAGCGGGACTGGCGGCGCTGCTCAGCGCCGTCTACGTCCTGGGCGGTCTGGCCGTGCCAGGTGCCTTCACTCCCCCGGCCACCGCCGGCACCCTGCTGGCTTCCCTCCCGGACCGGTTCCTGCCTCTCCTGGAACTTGAACTCAGCACCGCTACCCCCGGCCTTTTGCCGAGCACCCTGCCGGCGGACCTGCTCTACGAGGGAATAGGCGTGGTGTTCTGGGTTTTCGTCTGCGTGGCGCTGCTGCGCTCTTTCCTGACACCGGCGCACACCCCGCATTCCAAAGACCTGGACCGGGCGCGCGGGGTGCTCCGGGCATATGGCGGCGGGACCATGGCGTGGATGACCCTGTGGCCCGGGAACGCGTACTGGTTTTCGCCCAGCGGGAATTCCTATGTGGCGTTCCGATCGGATCTTGGTGTTGCCCTGACAGTGGGGCCGCCGGTGGGACCGGCAGCCGAACTGCGGCGCACGGTGGAAGGCTTCAACGAGTTCTGTACCGCAAACGGGCTCACTGCGTGTTTCTACTCGGTGGACCGGGAAGTGGAACGGATCAGCGCGAACCTGGGATTCGAGCATCTGCAGGTTGCCGAGGAGACCGTCCTTCCCCTGGGCCACCTGGAATTCAAGGGCAAGAAGTTCCAGGACGTCCGGACCGCACTGAACCACGCCCGCAAGGCCGGCATCGAAGCCAAATGGATCAGTTATGCGACGGCGCCGCTGGCATTGCTCGATCAGCTCCATGCCATCTCGGAGGAGTGGGTGGCGGACAAGAAGATGCCGGAGATGGGATTTACCCTGGGCGGCCTGGAGGAAATGGATGACCCCGAGGTCCGCTGCCTGATCGCCGTGGACCGGGACGGAACGGTTCACGCCGTCACGTCCTGGCTGCCCATCTACCGGGACGGAGCGGTGGTGGGGTGGACGCTGGATTTCATGCGCCGGCGCAGTTCCGGGTTCCGCCCGGGGATGGATTTCCTGATCGCCTCCGCCGCCGTCCTGTTGCAGGAGGAGGGGTTCGAGCTCCTGAGCCTGTCCGGAGCGCCGCTTGCCCGCGCCTCGGCATCCGCGGCGCAGCCCGGCGCGGATCCCGATTCCGCTGCGGGTGATTCCACCCTGCTGGACTCGGTGCTGGACCTGCTGGGAAAGACCCTGGAACCGGTCTACGGCTTCCGCTCGCTGCTGGCCTTCAAGGCGAAGTTCCAACCACAGTACGTTCCCCTCTACATGACGTATCTCGACCCTGCCTCGCTGCCGGCCATCGGCAACGCAGTGGCCCGGGCCTACCTGCCCGGCATGTCCCTGTCCCAGCGCCTGGCCCTGCTGCGGCGTATTGTCGACGGCGCCCGGTGAACAACGTTCCACTCATCTCCGGGGCGCTTCCGGTCCTGGTGCTGATCCTGGGCGGGCTGTCCCTGCTGTGGCTGGCCTGGGGCGGACGGCGCCATCTGCTGGTGGTGCTGCCGGTGGCCGCCGCGGCCGCCGTCGTGCTGACCTTCCTGCTGTATGTGCTGGCCGAAGGGGTCTTGTACTGGTGGGACGCGTCCCTGCCGCGCAGCCTCTATATATATGCCGCCGCAGGAATATTGGCGGTGCTGCTGGCCGCAGTACGCATCCGGGCCGCCCCGGCGGCAGGGACACGTGCGCTGGCGGTCACAGCCGCCGTCCTGTCCCTTGTCGCCGTGGCCAGCGCGGCCAATAGCGCCTACGCGCAGTACCCTACGCTGGGATCCCTGCTGGACCCGCCGCGGCCCGAATCCGCCCCGCTTCCGGAACGGGCCCCGGAAACGGCAGCCGGCCACCCGGCGGCCACCGAAGCCAACTGGGTGCCGCCGGCTGACATGCCGGCCACCGGCAGGCTGTTCCCGGCGGACATACCCGGAACGCTCTCCGGCTATGCCGCCGACCCGGGGCTGGTGTATCTGCCGCCGGCCTATCTGGCCGATCCGCCCGCCCTCAACCTGCCAGTCCTGGTCCTGATCCACGGCAGGCCGGGCGGCCCGGCGGATTGGCTGATCGGCGGCGAGCTGCTCCAGGTCCTGGATGAGTTTGCCGCCGCACACTCGGGTCTGGCTCCCGTGGTGGTCATTCCCGATGCCTCCAACGCCGGCAATGCGAATTGGCCGCTGTGCCTGGACAGTGACATCAGTGCTTCTGCCACCTATCTGGCCGTTGATGTGCCGGCGTGGGTGCGGCAGCACCTGGCCTCGGGACTCGCTGGTGCCCGGCAGTGGGCCGTGGCCGGCTATTCCTACGGCGGAACCTGCGCGCTCACGTTGGCGGTGAACTTTCCGCAGGCCTATCCCAGCTTCGTGGACGTGGCCGGGGAAGCAGAACCGGCCCTCCCTCAGGGGCGGGACGCCTTGATCGAGCGGTATTTTGGCGGGGACGCGTCCGCTTTTGCCCGCCAGAATCCCCTGGACATCCTGGCCGCCGGGTCCTTTTCGGATTCCGCCGGCGTAATCGTGGTGGGCGCCGATGATCCCGTCTATGCGCCGCAGGGCCGGAAGGTCTTCGATGCTGCCCGGTCCGCCGGAATGGATGTCTCCCTGCAAACGGTGCCCGGCGGCCACTCCTGGCAGGTCTGGAAGGCGGGACTGGCGGAAAACCTGGACTGGCTGGGCCGCCGGTTGGGCATACTGGCTCCATGACCCGTGACAGTTTCCAGTCTCCGCCGCGGGACCCCGGGCGGCAGCCCGGGGCCGGCACCGGGCTGTCCGGCCTGCCCCGCTGGCTGGCTTCGGCGTTTCACCGGCTGGTGCAGTGGACCTCGCCCCATGCCGCTCTGCTGATCACTCTGGCGGCCGGACTGCTCCCCGCCCTGCTGCTGACCGTGGGATCGGCAGAACTCTATGAGGCCGTCAGTGAGTCCGACGGCGTCGCCCGCCTGGACCACCCGGTCCTGGAGGCGGCCCAGGCGCTGCGCTCCCCCGCGTTGGACGGCGCGGTGACCGCGTTCACCAACCTGGCCGGCACGGTCGGCATGCCGGTCCTGGCCCTGGCCGCCACTGCGGTCATGACAGTGAGATGGCGGTCCTGGACCCCGGTGCTGCTGGTGGTTTCCGCAGCGGCCGGGTCGCTGCTGATGACGGTGGCAGGAAAGGACCTGGTCGGACGTGCCCGGCCGTCCCTGGCGGATGCGGTGCCGCCGTTTGAGCATTCTCCGTCGTTCCCGAGCGGGCATACCCTCAACTCAGTGGTGATCGCGGGGCTGGTGGCCTATCTGGTGGTGTTGCACCTGCGCAGCACCCGGGCCAGGATCCTCACGGTTGCCCTCGCCGCGGTCTTTGCCGGCGCCGTCGGGCTGAGCCGCGTCTATCTGGGCCACCACTGGCTCACGGATGTGCTGGTGGCCTGGACGTTGGGCCTGGCCTGGCTGGCGGTGGTCATCACCGCGCACCGGCTGCTGCACTCGGCCCGGGCGGCGGAACCGCACGCGGGCCGGCAGCCGTCCAAAGGTGGAGCCGAGCCGGACGCGGGGCCCTGACGGGGTTTAGAGCCGGCGCAGGAGGTCCTCGAGGACCTGCGCCACGCCGTCGTCGGCGAACGCCGGGGCCACCCGGTCAGCGGCAGCGCGGGCAGCGGGGTGCCCGGACGCCATGGCGTAGCCGCAACCGGCCCACTGCAGCATCTGGACGTCGTTGGGCATGTCCCCGAAGGCCACCACGTCTGCCGGATCGATGTCGCGGGAGGCTGCGTAATCCGCCAGCGTGACCGATTTGTTCAGTCCGTGCAGCGACATCTCCAGCATCGCGACCCTGGGCGCGGAATGCGTGGCCGAGACCAGATGGGCCACGGCCGGACCGACCGTACGGAGGAACTCATCCGGGGAGGTGCCGTCCACCCGGGCCAGGAACTTCACCACTGTGTCCGACTCGGTAAGGCTGGATTCCAGGGGTGCGGGCACCACGGCGCCGGGCAGTTCCACCCCGGGATCCAGGAATCCCGGGCCCAGATGGAAACCATCCACCGTTTCGGCAGCGAACCTCACCGCCGGGTACAGCCCGCGGATGATGGCCGCCGCAGCGAACAGATCCGGCAGCGACAGGGCGTGGGCCTTCAGAACCCGGCCGGCACCCAGATCGTAGGTGATGGCGCCGTTGGAGCAGATGACCGTCCCTTCGTGGCCCAGGGAATCGCTCAACGGACCCAGCCAGCGCGGCGGCCTGCCCGTGACGAAGACGACGTCGATTCCGGCGCGCACGCAGTTCCGGAAGGCTCGGACGGTCCGGTCGCTGATCCTGTTGTCCGGACCGACAATGGTCCCGTCCAGGTCACTTGCCACCAGACGCACAGGGCACCTCGTCCACTTCCTCAAAGGGGGTAACTGATCCGCGCTGGTGCGCGGAGTTCCAGTTTATCGGCCGGCGGCGGCCGGCTGCCGCATCTCCGGTACTGCTAGGCCGCCGAGACCTCCCCCAGGCCCGTGATCCGGGCCCGTGCCAGGGTGTGCGTGAACAGGGCGAAGCCCAGGGAAGCCGCGGTGGCGTCGGCGGGAACGTCCAGGGATGCGACGTCGACGGCGTGAACCACCACCATGTAGCGGTGGGGGCCGTGGCCGGCCGGCGGGGCGGCCCCCACGAAGCCGGGGAATCCGGCGTCGTTCCGCAGTTCCACCGTGCCCGGCGGCAGCTCCCCCGCGGCCGAAGCGTTGCCGGGCAGCGACGTGGTGCCGGCCGGGATGTTGAAGGCTGCCCAGTGCCAGAATCCGCTGCCGGTGGGGGCATCGGGATCGAACACGGTGACGGCATAGCTTTTGGTCCCCTGCGGCGCCCCGGTCCAGCTCAGCTGCGGAGACTCGTCCCTGCCGCCGGGAACGCCCATTTTTCCGCTGTACTGGGCCGGGGAGAACGGCTGCATGTTCGTGAAATCGTCACTGGTCACAGTGAAGGCCGGGACCGCCGGCAGAGCATCATAGGGATCGGGGGAAGGCATTGGCGTCACTCCTTGTAGGGGTATCGGGCTGCCCGGATTACGGGCAGCCCGGGGTCGGACGGTTGGACGGGCGGATCAACAGGTCAGGGCAGTTCGCTGCGGGTGGGCGGATTCGCTCCGGCGCGCGAGACCGTGACGGCAGCGGCCCGGACCGCGTAGCCGAGCAGGGCTTCCAGGTCGCCGGTGTTGACCCGCGCCAGCTCGCTCCGGCGGGCACCGCCGTCGAGCTCCCGGTCCATCAGTGAGACCAACAGTGCCGCCATGAAGGAATCCCCGGCACCCACTGTGTCCACCACGGTGACCGGGGGCACCGAGGCAGCGGCTTCCCCGGCGGCGGTGACGGCCCAGGCGCCCTTGGATCCGCTGGTCACGGCAACCAGCGCGGGTCCCAGGCCCAGCCAGCGGCGCGCGGCATCCCGCGGGTCCTCCTGCGGATACAACCAGGCGAGGTCCTCATCGGACGCTTTCACGACATCGGCCAGCGCCACGAATTTTTCCGCCTGCTCCCGGGCGTAGGCCACATCGGTGATGATGGAAGGCCGGCAGTTCGGGTCATAGCTGATGGTGGCCGTGGGCCGGGCGCGTTCCACCGCGTGCAGCACGGAGTCGGCGCCGGGCCTCAGCATGGCGGCGATGGATCCGGTGTGCAGCACGGTGGTGCCGTCCAGCAGTTGCGGCAGGACCGCGGCGAGAGTGGGCAGCTGCCATTCCAGGTCAAAGGTGTAATGGGCTCCGCCAACCGGATCCAGCACGGCGGTGGCGACGCTGGTGGGCAGTTCGTCCGGCGGCAGCGGGGTCAACACCGAGTTGGCCCTCAGATGCGCCTCGATCAGCAGACCGTATTCGTCGCTGCCGTAGCGGCCCGCAAACTGCACCGGGCGGCCGAGCCGGGCCACCCCTACGGCAACATTCAGCGGGCTGCCGCCGGGATGGAAGCGCTTGGGAGCGGTGTCGCTGAGAACCTCGTCCACGAGGGCTTCGCCGATGACTGTAAGCACAGCCTCAACCTAACAGAGCAGGCTCCGCGTTTCCTTAAAAGGCGGGGATGCGGGCCGCCTCCGTGAGCACTTCGACGACGGCGTCCCAGGCCGGCGTGCCGGGGGTGGCCAGGGCAAAATGGTCGCCTGGAACCAGCCGCAGTTCCGCTGGCGATCCGCTGTCCTTCGCCGCCTGCACAAAGGAGGTGGACTGGCTCAACGGCACGTCGGCGTCGCTGTCCCCGTGCAGGGCGGTAACGGGCACCGGCAGCGGCAGCCGCTGCATTGGGTCCGCGGCGCGGTACCGCCCGGGATCCTGTTCGGGCGAGGAGCCCAGGAAATTGCGCACCGCCCCGCTGCTGAGCTCCAGTGCCAGCGCCTGGGCCAGGTTCAGCACGCCGGCCTGGCTGACGACGGCGGTGAGCGGCACGGCCGCATCGCGCCGGCCGGCGGCCCAGACCGCCAGCTGCCCGCCGGCGGAGTGGCCCAGGGCGGTGACCCGGGTGAGGTCCAGTCCGTGGCTTTCCGCGGCAGGGCGGAGCGCGTCGATGCCGGCGCTGATGTCCTGGAAGGTTTCCGGCCAGCCGCCGCCGTTGCCCGCCCGCCGGTACTCCAGGTTCCAGCAGGTGAAGCCGCGGCCCGCCAGGTCGCGGGCCAGCGGGCGGCCCAGCTCCGCACTGTAGTGCGAGCGCCAGTAGCCGCCGTGGATGATCACCACTACTCCGGGAACGGCTGCAGCTCCACGCTGATCGGGGTCGGGCAAGGTGAGCTCGGCATACTGCTCGGGGCCGGCGGCGTACGGAACCCGGATCGGATCCTGCGGCATCTGCGCCCTCCTCGTCTCTGGCCTAATGTGGTTACTGAGCCTAACGTCGGGCGGCCCTTACCCGGAGCAGGGCCTGACGTGGGGCGACACATCCGGTGAGCAAGTGAATGGAGATTTCCTATGGGCGCGTGGGACAGCCTTGATGACCGGCTGCGTCCGGTGGTCCAGGCGAGCACGGACGAGTATGCCCGGGTTCGTCCAGCCTTGGAAAAACTCACCCGCGAAATGGAGGAGAGCCTCCGCGATACCTTCACGGACAGCCCGGTGCGCCCGTTGTTCGTGGCGTCGCGCACCAAGACCGTGGAATCCTTCCGGGACAAGGCCGCCCGGACCCTGCCGTCCGAGGATCCCGATGAGCTCCCCACGCTGCTGTTCCCGGACCCCCTGCGCAACCTCATCGACCTGGTAGGCCTGCGCGTCATCGTCACCCTGCCGCACGAGGTGGACGAGGCAGCGAACCTGATCAAGCGCCAGCGCGCCGAGTTCGACTGCCGCGGTGACCGCGAGAAGGACATTGGCTCCATTGAGTCCGGAACCTACGGCTACTCAAGCCGGCACCTGATCCTGCGCACCATCCAGAACGACACCGTGCGGGAGTACCACAAACTGCTGGATCCGGAGCAGCGGCCCAATGGCAGTTACCTGTTTGAGGTCCAGATCCGCACCGTGCTGGCCCACGCCTGGTCCGAGATTGAGCATGACATCCGGTTCAAGGCCGGGGATCCGCGGGCCTGGAGCCCGTACTTCGACCGCCAGTTCACCGCCACGGCAGCCATGCTGGAAACCGTGGAAACAGCCTTCGCCGAACTGCATGAGCGCTACGAGACGGTCACCGGCTTCTGGGACGAGGAGGGTGAGGGCAGTGCCCCGCTGACCCCGAACCGGATCCGCGACATCTGGATGACCCTGCTGCCGCACGTAAACCGCAAGACCGGGGATGACTGGGGCTGGGCCGCGGAACTGCTGGCTGCCCACGGGATGAAAACCACCATGGACCTGGCCGGGCTGCTGCAGGCCGACGCCATCACCGAGGTCCGGCAGGCCTTGGACCACCGCTACTCCCCCGGCCCGGACCGGCTGCTCGATGACCTGCTGCTGTGGCGCTTCGGCAAGGAGCACATTGACCTGACCGCCGAGCCCGAGGACGCACCGGTAAAGCCGCGCCGGGAATCCCTGGGCCGCCGGTACCGGCAGATGCAGCTCTTCCGGGCGCGCGAAGCCCAGTAGACCGGCCTTGCCCGGCACTGCCGGGTCGTTTAGCTTTGCCACGTGGCGATCGAACTTTCGAGGCAGGACGCGCGCCGGATGCGCTGGTACTCCCAGCTGCTCGGCGGCTCGGACCTGGACCCGGCCGACGTCGTGCGCCGCGCCGTCGCGCTCCAGGGCCAGGACCTGCCCGCCGTGCTGCAGGCCATTGCCATCCGGTCCCGGCCCGGAACCGGCGTGCAGGAGGTCCGCGACGCCTTTGACCGGGGGGAACTGGTCCGCGGCTGGCCCATGCGCGGCACCCTGTTCGCCACCACCCCGGAGAACCTGGCGACGCTGCTGCATTTCACCGGTGACCGGATCCGCCGCATGGCTGCCCGGCGCCGTGAGGAACTGGGGCTCGATGAGCAGGTGATCGCCCGCAGCGGCGAGGCGTTGTGCGAAGCCCTGGCCGACCGCCCCCTGGACCGGGCCCAGGCCCTGGCCCTCTGGGAGGCCGCCGGGATCAAGACCGCTGAAGGCCGCGGCTACCACCTGCTGATGCATCTGTCGGTTCAGGGCCTGGTTCACTGGGGAGCCTTTGAGCCTGCCGGCGGCACCCAGTTCCTCGCCCTCTCCACGGTTCCCGCACCCCGGGATCCCGACGCCGCGCTGGCGGAGCTGGTCCGGGGGTTCGTGCTGGCCCGCGGACCTGTCACGGAGGCGGATCTGGCCTGGTGGATGAAGCTGCCTAAGACGACGGTGCGTCGTGCGGCAGCTGCCGCGCCGGATCTGGTCGAGGTGCAGGTTCAGGGCCGGCCGGCGTGGATCGTGGGCGAACCCCGGATACCCGGGGAATCCGGAGTGGTGCTGGTGCCCGGCTTCGACGAATGGATCCTGGGCTATGCCGACCGCTCGCTCGTGGCTGGCCCGGAAATGCTCGCGGCGCTGGTGCCGGGCAACGGGATGTTCCGGCCGGCGGTGCTGGTGGACGGCATCGCCGTGGGCACCTGGCGGTGGCCGCGCAGCTCCCGGGCCGGGGTGGAACCGGTCCTGAACCTGGTGGAACCGGTGCCGGCTGCCACGCGCCGAGAGATCGAACAGGTACTGGCGGCGTGGCCGCACCGCTGATCCCCGCAGCGCAGGGCCACTCCTAGGCGGAAACCCGCCGGACCAGGCTGACCGGGGGAAGGCCAACCTCCCCGCGCTTCCCGCCGTCGCCCTCGGCGGCGCCGTCGCCCGGCAGTCCAGTGAGCACCATCCGGGCGAAGCTCTCCCCCAGCAGCCGGGCGTCAACCCGCACCGTGGTCAGCGGCGGCACCGCCAGCGAGGCCAGTGGCACGTCCTCGGCACCAATGACGGCAAGGTCCTCCGGGGCCTTTTTACCGTGCGCGGCCAGTCCTGCCAGCAGCGCAAAGGCGTGATCGTCGTCGAACGCGCACGCTGCGGTGACCGGGGTGGGCCCGGCCAGCCAGCGGCCGACGGCGGCGGCTGCCTCGCCCGCGTCCAGCGCCAGCCGTTCGATCGCCGGCGGCGGAAGCCGGTGCGCGGCGCAGGCGGCTTCGATGGCCGCCAGCCGGATCTGCACCCGCCAGCCGTAGCCGGATTCGGGCGGCACTGCCACGCCGATCCGCTGGTGTCCCGCTTCGGCCAGGTGCGCAACCTGCAGCGCCCCGATGCCCAGGTCCGGGCTGAGCGGGTCGGCGAGGGTTTCGTGCAGCGACGCCACGGGAAGTCCCGCGGCCCGCAGGGCAGCCATGTCTTCCTCGTCCAGCGGGGTGGTGACGATCAGCGCGGCGGGGGCCAATGAATGCACCAGGGTCACGGCTCCGCCGCTGCCGGGCAGCCGGTGTGCCAACAGGCGCAGGCCGTTGCGCTCCAACTCCTCCGAGGCGGCGTCGATGATCATGGCCAGGGCGCGGCCCAGCGGTTCAGGCGGCAGCAGCATCAGCACCAGGTCGCTGCGTCCGCGGCGCAGCGTGCGGGCAGCAGTGGACGGCGTGTAGCCCAGGCTGCGGGCCGCGGCCAGGACCCGGTCCCGGGTGGCCGCGGAGATGCTCTGTCCTGACCCGTTCAGCACGTAGCTGACGGTCGCCCGGGACACTCCCGCTGCCTGCGCGACATCGCTTGATGTGACCCTGCGGTTCACCGCCGCACCTTTCCTCCCGCCGGGCTGCGCGGGCAAAATCCGCGGCAAATCCCGGTACTTATGGCTTTCCGGTTTCTCCGGTATTCTGACGATACAGGCAACTTACACGTGTAACCTCGCGGAAGCTGCCCGTCAGACCCGGTGGCCGCAGCTGCGGCCATCACTCGACTGAAAGGACCGGCTCGTGGCCAACCAGCCCATCACCGCCCAGAACACCGTCCAGCAGTGGCTTGACCACCCCGAAGGCGGACCGGCAATCCGCGGCATGCTCGCGCAGGCCGGCAGCGACGAGTCCACGCTCGGCCCGGCACTGACCCTGAAGCTGCAGCAGCTGGTGGACCTGAGCCAGGGCAAGTTCCCCCAGGCCGCCGTGGATGAACTCGTGAAGGCCGCCAACGGCGGCGTCATGCCGGAACCCGCAGAAACCGTCCTGCCAACCGTCGAAGGCCGCTTCGCGGGCCGCACCATCATTGTCACCGGTGCCGGCTCCGGCATCGGCCGCGCCACCGCCGGCCGGATCGCCCGCGAAGGCGGCCGCGTGATCGCCGTGGACATCGCCGAGGACCGGGTCAAGGAGCTCGCCGCCGAAATCGGCGACGCCGTCGTTCCGGTTGCCGCAGACCTGACCGACCTCGGTGCCGTGGACCGCATCATCGCCGCCGCCGGAGAGCGCATCGACGGCCTGGCCAACGTGGCCGGCATCAATGATGACTTCAGCCCGCTGCACGAGGTCGCCGACACGATGTGGCAGAAGGTCTTCGCTGTCAACGTGGATGGCCTGGTCCGCCTGACCCGCGCCGTGCTGCCGACCATGCTCGAGGCCCACAAGGGTTCGATCGTGAACATCACCTCGGAGGCCGGCCTGCGCGGCTCCGCGTCCGGCGTCGCCTACACCGCGTCCAAGCACGCAGTGGTCGGCATTACCCGCAGCACCGCGTTCATGTACGCCAAGGAAGGCATCCGCGTGAACGCCGTTGCTCCGGGCGGCGTGGCCACCGGCATCCCCATGGGCGGCAAGACCAATGAATACGGCGAGGCCCGCCTCGGCGCCGCCCGCGTCAACATTCCGGGCCTGGCCTCCGCCGAGGAGCTGGCAGCGTCCATCACGTTCCTGCTCAGCGACGACGGCGTGAACATCAACGGCGCCATCCTGCCCTCCGACGGCGGCTGGTCCGCGGTCTAATTCCCGCAGCTTCCATCACCGCATAACGACGGCGGCCGGTTCCCTTTCCGAGGAAGGGAACCGGCCGCCGTCGTTGTCTTCGCCGCATCCGCTGCGAAGGGTGAAGGAAAGAGCTAGGCCCCGGAGACTCCGGCGGCCAGCTTGTTCAGCGACTCTTCAAGGTCTTCCTTTGACACCATCGGGAAGGAGACCTTCTTCAATACATCCTTGTCGGTGACGTTGGACCAGTCGTAGGTGAGCGTGACCTCGGTGGAGTCCGGGCCCATGGGCTCCAGTTCCCACACCCACTGCCAGCCCGCCGGCTCGGTGCCCGCGACAGCCGTCTGCCAGGCCAGGAGCTTGTTGTGGTCGTACCCGGTGACGTGGTTGTCAGTCTGGTAGTCGCCCATCTTGGCGTTGTGCATGTTCATGGTGAAGACCTGGCCCGAAGCCGTGATGCGGTCGGTCTTCTCGTCCGAGACCACCATGCCGGAACCGTCCAGCTCGTGGTGGCGTTCGGGGTTGGACAGCAGGTTGAAGATGTCGGCTGCCGAAGCATCGATGATCCGTGAGACAACAACATTGCTCTGTTCAGTGGTCAATGAACTCTCCTTCGATAGATGGATCGTACGTGTCCGCGCGGCTCAGTCCGCGGTCTGTTCCTGGGCCTCCTGCAGTTCCCAGCCGGTGATGTACGGCGGGTCCTGCCCTTCGTCCCGGGTGTACTGCCGGCAGCGTGCCCGTTCATCCTGCAGCCACTGCCGGAAACCGGCCTGCGTTGATCCCAGCGACGCTACCCGGTCCAGCACGTCGATGGCCAACTGGAAACGGTCGATCTGGTTCAGCATGGCCATGTCGAAGGGCGTGGTGGTGGTGCCCTCTTCCTTGTAGCCGCGCACATGCAGATTGCCGTGGTTGGTCCGCCGGTAGGTCAGCCGGTGAATCAGCCAGGGATAGCCGTGGTAAGCGAAAATGACCGGCTTGTCCTTGGTGAACAGGGTATCGAAATCCCTGTCGGAAAGCCCGTGCGGGTGCTCTGCGGCGTCCTGCAGCCGCATCAGGTCCACCACGTTTACAACCCGGATTTTCAGCTCCGGCAGCTGCTCCTTCAGCAGTGCCGCCGCGGCTACGGCCTCCAGGGTGGGGACGTCGCCGGCACAGCCCAGAACGACGTCGGGATCGGACTTTTCGCCGGGCCCGGAGGTTTCGCTGCCGGCGAAGTCCCAGATGCCGATGCCGCGTTCCACGTGCAGCAGCGCCTCTTCTGGATTCAGCCAGGCGGGGGTGGGCTGTTTTCCGGAGACCACCACGTTCACCCGGTCCCGGGTGCCCAGGATATGTTCGGTCACCGCCAGCATGGTGTTCACGTCCGGCGGCAGGTACACCCGGATCACGTCGGCCTTCTTGTTGACCACGTGGTCGATGAAGCCCGGATCCTGGTGCGAGAACCCGTTGTGGTCCTGCTGCCAGACATGGCTGGAGAGCAGGTAGTTCAGCGACGCGACCGGCTGCCGCCAGGACAGGCCGCGGCTGACCTTCAGCCATTTGGCGTGCTGGTTGAACATGGAATCGACAATGTGGACAAAGGCTTCGTAGCAGTTGAAGACCCCGTGCCGGCCGGTGAGCAGGTAGCCCTCCAGCCAGCCTTCGCAGAGGTGCTCGGACAGGACTTCGGCGACCCTGCCGCTGCGGGCCAGGTGCTCGTCGATCTCGTCGATGCGCTGCTGCCAGGCCTTGTCCGTCACCTCGTAGACGGCCTGCAGCCGGTTCGAGGCGGTCTCGTCCGGGCCGAAGATCCGGAAGTTGGACGGGTTCGCCGAGATCACGTCGCGCAGGTAGCCGCCGGCGGTGATCATCGGGGAAATCCTTTGCTCCCCCGGTTTGTCCACCTCGACGGCGTGTTCGGCGTAGGGCGGCAGGGCCAGGTCCTGCAGCAGCCGGCCGCCGTTGGCGTACGGGGTGGCGCTCATCCGCAGGTCTCCGGCCGGGGCGAGCGCGGCGATCTCGGGCCGGAGCCGGCCGGCGTCGTCGAACAGTTCCTGGGGCCGGTACGACTGAAGCCACTCTTCCAGCTGGGCCAGATGTTCGGGGTTGTCGTGGATTTCGGACAGCGGCACCTGGTGCGCCCGCCAGGTGCCCTCCACCTGCTTGCCGTCCACCACAGCCGGCCCGGTCCAGCCCTTGGGTGAGCGGAGGATGATCATCGGCCAGCGCGGGGCGTGGATATTGCGCTCGTCGGCGTCGGGGGCGTCGGCGGGAACGGCGGTGCGCTGCCCGGAGCGGTAGGGCGCCTGGATGGCGTCGATTTCCGCGAGGCAGGCCTCCAGTGCGGCGGCGAAATCGGCATGTGCCTGCGCCGTGGATGCCGGGTCCTCCACGGTGACCAGATACGGGTGGTACCCGTAGCCCTCCATCAGCTTCACCAGTTGTTCCTCGGGCATCCGGGCCAGGATCGTGGGATTGGCGATCTTGTAACCGTTCAGGTGCAGGATCGGCAGCACGGCGCCGTCCACGGCCGGGTCCAGGAAGCTGTTGGAGTGCCAGCTGGCGGCCAGCGGTCCGGTTTCCGCCTCGCCGTCGCCGATCACCGTGGCGGCGATCAGGTCCGGGTTGTCGAAGACCGCGCCGTAGGCGTGCGCCAGCGAATAGCCCAGCTCGCCGCCCTCGTGGATGGAGCCGGGGGTTTCCGGCGCCGCATGGCTGGGCACCCCGCCGGGATAGGAAAACTGCTTGAACAGGGTCCGCAGCCCGTCCTCGTCGCGGCCGACATGGCTGTAGATCTCCGAATACGTTCCCTCCAGCCAGGCGTTGGCCACATTGGCCGGGCCGCCGTGTCCGGGTCCGGTGATGAACAGGACCTCGCGCCCCTGCTCCCTGATCAGCCGGTTCAGATGGGCGTAGATGAAGTTCAGCCCGGGTGTGGTGCCCCAGTGCCCCAGCAGCCGGGCCTTCACATCCGTCTTCTCCAGCGGCCGGCGCAGCAGCGGATTGTCCCGCAGGTAGATCTGCCCGGCGGAAAGGTAGTTGGCGGCGCGCCACCAGGTGTCCACCTCCTGCAGGGCGTCGGTAAGCGGCTGTTCCGGTGCAACTGGGGCAGAACTCATGCGGTGCCTCCTGGGCGGTAACGGTTCAGGGGGTTTCGACGACGACGTCGGAAGGTTTTTTGTCCGGCCGCAGGCCGCGCCAGGCGGGGTGGCGCAGCTTTCCGGTGCCGGTGCGTTCGGAGTACGTCACCTCCCCCACCAGTACCGGACGCACCCATTGGGCATCGGAGGCATCGGCGGCGGGAACATCGTCCAGCGGAGCGGTCTTCCGGGCCAGTTTCTTGAGCTTTCCGCCCACCAGGGCCAGGTCCTTCTCGCTCAGTCCCGATCCCACGCGGCCGATGTAGGTCAGGTCGTGGCCGTCCGGCACTGCCACCAGCAGGGACCCGATCTTGGAGGCACGGTTGCCCTTGCCGGGACGCCAGCCCACCACCACCACTTCCTGTGTGAAGGAGTTCTTGAGCTTGATCCAGCTTTTGCTCCTCCGGCCGGGGGAATAGGTGCCGTTCCGGCGCTTGGCCATCACGCCCTCGAGCCCCAGCTCCTTGCTGGCTTCCACGGCGTCGTCCATGGACAGCTCCAGTGCCGGCGGCACCTGGACATGTCCGTCGTCGCCTGCCGGCTCCACCGCCTGCTCCAGGATTTCCCGCCGCTGGGTGTAGGGCAGGTCCATCAGCGAGTTTCCGTCCAGCCAGAGCAGGTCGAAGAGCATCAGGTGGACCGGGGTGCGGGCGGCAGCGGCTTCGATCTCGCGCCGTTTGGTCAGGTGCATCCGTGGCTGCAGCAAGCCGAAGTCGGGGCGGCCTGCCTTGTTGACCGCCACGATCTCGCCGTCCAGGATGGCCCGCTCCCCGTTTAAGTGGCTGCGCAGTTCCTGCAGTTCCGGGTAGGCGGCGGTCATGTCGTTGCCGTTGCGGCTGATGAGCCGGACGCCTTCGGGGGTCACGTCCACGACGGCCCGGACTCCGTCCCACTTCATCTCGAAGGCCCACTCCTCGTCGTTGTTGACGTCGGCGCGGGTACCGAGCGTGGCGAGCATGGGTTCCACCTGCGGCATGCCGTTCTCTGTGGCGTCGGCCGCGACGGCGGAGGATACGTCGGTGGTGTCCGGCAGCGTCTTGGCTGAGGGCGCCGGCGCCGCTGAGGCCGCAGAGACTGCCTCCTGCGGTGACGGTGCCGGTTCGGCGGACGGTGCAGGCTGGTGCTTCATCAGGTGGATCAGCCAGTTGTTCGCCCCGCCGCGCCCTCCGGTGTGGATCAGCGCGAACCGCCGGTCGGCGCCGCCTTCGGAGGCCAAACCGCCGTCGGACTGGCCATGGAGCACCGCGATGACCTCTTTGCCATCCCGCCATTTTTCCGGCTCGTAGGTGCCGTGGTCCCAGATCCGCACCTCGCCGGCCCCGTATTCACCCTTGGGGATGGTGCCCTCGAAGCTGCCGTAATCCAGCGGGTGGTCCTCGGTCTGCACCGCCAGATGGTTCTGGTTCGGGGAATCCGGCGGTCCCTTGGGCAGCGCCCAGGAGACGAGGACGCCGTCGTGCTCCAACCGGAAGTCCCAGTGCAGCCGGCGTGCGTGGTGCTCCTGGATCACAAAGCTGTTGCCGTCGGAGGGTTCGGCCCGCTCTTCGGGGACCGGTTCCGGAGTCTTGCCGGCGTCGCGCATGCTGCGGTATTTGCTGAGCCGGTCCGGGGTTCCGGGGTCCGCCGCGGCAGCCTGCCCGGCTCCGTCTTCCAGGGCATCGCCGTCGAGTTCTCCGGCGTCCATGCCGGCCAGCGGATCGCCGTGATCGGCGAGCCGCTGCATCACCTGTTCGTAGTCCAGCTGCGCCAGGTGTGGATCTTCCAGCTCTTCCCAGGTCCGCGGCGCGGCGACGGTGGGAGTGAACCGGCCGCGCAGCGAGTACGGGCAGATGGTGGTCTTGTTGGCGTTGTTCTGGCTCCAGTCCAGCAGGACCTTGCCCTTGCGCAGCGACTTTTTCATGTCGGAGACAATCAGGTCCGGGTGGTCCGCCTCGAGCGCGCGGGCCAGTTCGTGTGCCACGGCGCTGACGTCGCTGGAGGTCTGCTGCCCGTCCAGCGCGGCGTAGAGGTGGATGCCCTTGGAGCCGGAAGTGACGGGACGGGCGTCCAGGCCCATGTCGGCGAGGATGTCGCGGGCCAGCCGGGCCACTTCGGCGCATTGGGCCAGGTCCACGCCCTCGCCCGGATCCAGGTCAAGCACCAGCCGGTCCGGGTTGTTGATCTTGCCGCGCGGACCGAAGCGCCACTGCGGCACATGGATTTCCAGGGCCGCGCTCTGCGCCAGCCAGGTCAGGGTCGCGAGGTCATTGACCAGGGGATAAATGTTGGTGGAGGTCTTGTGCTCGATTTCGAACCGCTTCACCCAGGTGGGCGCCGAGGTGTCGATGTTCTTCTGGAAAAACACCTGTCCGGGCTCCTCCGGTGTGCCGACCCCGTGGACCCAGCGTTTGCGGGTGGCGGGACGGTCCCGGGAATGCGGCAGCAGTGCCCCGGCCACGGCGGCGTAGTAGGACAGGACATCGGCCTTGGTGGTTCCGGTTTCCGGATAGAGCACCTTGTCCAGATTGGTCAGCCGCAGCCGGTGACCGTCCACATTCACGGTCTCCTGCTGTTTCAGACCCGCTCCGCTGCTCGCCATGGTCCCTAGTCTTACCGGGATCAGCAGGCAATTTCCACTATTGGTCAGCCTGCTGAGCAGATTACGCCAAGGGCGTTCCGCCGGCCCTGCGCAGCGCCGGAAGAACTGTGTAGCTTGGAAAAATGACTGAAGCGCAGCGTGTTTTGGTAACGGGTGCCACCGGCTACATCGGTGGGCGGCTGGTTCCGCTGCTGCTCGAGGACGGCCACAAGGTGCGGGTTCTGGTGCGCTCCCCGGAGAAACTGCACGACGTTCCGTGGCACGACGACGTCGAAATCGTCCAGGGCGACCTCACGGACAAGGACTCAGTGGGTGAGGCCATGCGGGGCATGGACACGCTCTACTTCCTGGTGCATTCCATGGCCTCGGGCAAGGGGTTTGCGGACCAGGAACAGCAGATCGCGCATCTGGTGGCGGATGCCGCAGCGGAGTCCGGCGTGCAGCGGATCGTCTATCTCGGTGGGCTGCATCCCGAGGGTGAGCTGTCTCCGCATATGCGTTCGAGGACCGAGGTGGGGCGGATCCTGCTCGAAGGCAAGGTCCCCGCCGTCGTCTACCAGGCCGGCGTGGTGATCGGCTCCGGGTCGGCCTCGTTTGAAATGATCCGGCACCTGACCGAAACCCTGCCCGTGATGCCGGCGCCTAGCTGGGTCCGCCGGAGGATCGAGCCCATCGCCATCCGCGACGTGCTGCACTACCTTGTCCGCGCCGTCGACCTCCCTCCGGACACCAACCGCACCTTCGACATCGGTTCCCGGGAGGTCCTGACCTACGCCGAGATCATGAACGGCTACGCCGAGGAGGCCGGGCTGCCGCAGCGCCGGATCTACGCACTGCCCCTGCCCGCGCCCCGGCTGGCGGGCATGTGGGTGGCCCTGGTGACGCCTATCCCGCGGTCCATGTCCCTGCCGCTGGTGGAATCCCTGCAGCACGACGCGGTGTCCAAGGAACGCGACATTGACCGGTACCTGCCAGGGCCCGACGGCGGTCCCACCGGCTACCACGAGGCGGTCAAGCGGGCGCTGGGCAAGGAAAGGCGCGGCGAGGTGGAAACCACCTGGGCGGGGGCGTCCCCGGCGGCGGACGAGGCGTCTTCGCCTTTGCCCAGCGACCCGGACTGGGCCGGCCAGACCGTGTACGTGGATTCCCGCCAGCGCCGCTCGACGGTGGCGCCGGAGCATGTC
The DNA here is from genome assembly GCF_018622995.1 of Arthrobacter jiangjiafuii. Classification (NCBI taxonomy): domain Bacteria; kingdom Bacillati; phylum Actinomycetota; class Actinomycetes; order Micrococcales; family Micrococcaceae; genus Arthrobacter; species Arthrobacter jiangjiafuii. Next base: position 47,948 of record NZ_CP076022.1, on the reverse strand, counting down.
TGGAAAGTGATTGAGGGGATCGGCGGCAAGAACGGCTGGTATTCGCTGCCCATGGCCTGGGCCATCCGCGGTGTGCTGGACAAGACGGTGGGCGGTGCCGGACTGACCCGCGGCCGGCGCCACCCCACCACCCTGTTCACCGGTGACGTGGTGGACTGGTGGCGGGTGGAGCTGCTGGAACGCGGGCGGCTGCTGCGGCTGCGGGCGGAGATGCGGGTTCCCGGGAAGGCCTGGCTGGAGCTGCGGGTGGATCCCGACGGCGGCGGCAGCCTGTACCGGCAGCGCGCCATCTACTTCCCGAAGGGATTGGGCGGCAAGCTGTACTGGTGGCTGATCGCCCCGTTCCACGGCCTGATTTTCCCGTCCATGGCCAAGAACATCATCAAGAATGCCGCCCGGCTGGCCGAGGAAGGCTGAAAGTCAGCCTTCGATCCGCAGGCCCAGGTTCGCGGCGAGCAGCGGGGCCAGCATCATCAGCTGGTCCTCATCCACGGTGGCGCCGTTCAGGCCCGGCAGGTGTGTGATGGAGCGGAACTCGGTGCTGCGCAGGTCCACGTCCTGCAGCACTGCGCCGGAGAGGTTCAGGCTTCCGATCCGGCAGTCGCGGAAGGCGACCCGGGTGGCGTGCACGCCGTCCAGGTCCAGCTCGTCGATCAGGCAGCCGCTGAACAGGACATTGGTGAGCCGGGAGCTGCGCAGGTTCACGAAGTCCAGCTTCCCGCCGTCGACGTGGACGGAATCCCAGGCGCCGTCGTACAGCTCGGCCGATCCCAGCCTGCTGCCTTCCAGGACCACGTCCCGGAAGGTGCTGCGCGGAGCGCGGAACACCGGGGCGTACAGACCCGTGAACCGGCAGTCCAGGAACCTGGCTCCCCGCAGGCCGGTGTCCATCATGGATGCCGAGCTGAATTCGCATTCGGAGAAGGTGCTGCCCTGCAGGTCGGTGCCGTCGAAGGACTCACCGTCGAAACGCAGGCCGTCAAAGGTATCAGGGGCGTGCGGTGCGGCTGCGTCAGCCAGGCCGTGCAGCCGTACCGGGTCCAGCACCGGCGGCTTGGTCTTTCCTTTTGCCGCCCGTGTCGCTCCGGCCGGCCGCCTGGCTGCCGCTGCCACCCCTACTTGCGCCGGCCGAAGATGAAGTAGGACAGCGGTCCGACAAAGTTGACCGCGCAGGCCGCGGACCACAGGGCGCGGGGGCCGCGGACTTCAGCGGCGGGACGGCGCCAGATGTCGGCCAGGGCGAGGCCGGCGAGGAGCACCTGGACGGTTGCGCCTACGCCCACCATCTTCTTCTGCTGGGCGGTAAGGTCCTTGATGGACTTCTTCTTGGCCACGGTGCTCTCGATTCTGTTGGTGTGACAAACGTCTGCTCTGATTCTGCCGCATCCGCTCACATTTGGGGATTTCCCCTCTAGAGAGTGGAGTGATCCCCCAGCCGGTGGTACGTCCGGTTGTGGTAGACCAGCGGCTCATCGGGCCCGCCCGGGGTCAGTACGTCCAGCACCTCGGCGGTCACCAGGACCGAGGAGCCGACGGCGGCCCGGTCCAGGACCCGGGCCCGCAACGCCCGGGGAACATCCATGAGCAGCGGCTCGCCGTTAGGCAGGGTCTCCCAGGCCAGGGTCGAGGTGAAACGGGCCGATCCCGGACGCGCAAAGAGGTCGGCGAGCCCGGCGTTGCGGGCGCCCAGCAGGTGCACCACGATGGTCTCGGCGGACGCAATAACGCCGGCCGAGCCGGTGGCCGAAGCCAGCGAGAAGACCAGGATGGCCGGCTCAGCCGAAACTGACGACACAGACGATGCTGTGATTCCGGCCGGACCGGATTCACCCGCTGCAGTAATGACGGCAACTCCCGCCGGATGGGCACGGAAAGCGTCCTTGAAATGGTCTGTGAGCATAGGTTCTACGCTAGAACCTCAACAATGGTTGAGGTCAAATCGGTGCCTGCCTGCAGCCCCTGCCCCGCCCGGCCGCGTCCTCAGTAGTCCAGGACTGGCGCTCCGGTTCCCCGTCCGGCCGATTCGTCGTCGGGGTTAACAAACCGGCATTCCGCAAGCGAGAGGCAGCCGCAGCCGATGCAGCCGCCGAGGCGGTCCCGCAGGGCCTCCAGCGAATGGATCCGGGCGTCCAGTTCCTGCCGCCAGGCCAGTGAGAGGCGCTGCCAGTCATTGTGATCGGGCACGGCATCCGTCGGCAGTTCTTCCAGGGCGCGGGCAATGGTGGCCAGCGGGATACCCGCCCGCTGGGCAGCCCGGATCACCGCCACCCGCCGGAGCACGGAGCGGTCAAAGCGTCGCTGGTTCCCCGCTGTGCGCCAGCTGGAAATCAGGCCCTGCCGCTCGTAGAAATGCAGGGCGGAAACGGCCACGCCGCTGCGCTCCGCCACCTGGCCCACCGTCAGTTCGGACCGGGCGGAGCCACCCGCGTCTGTTAATCCGTCACTGCCCACAGTCGTGCCCATGTTCCCTCCGTCCCTTCCATTATCGGCGTTCGGCGGACGGCGCGCGCGCCCGGGTGTCGTCCGGGCTCTCGCGGCACGGCTGTAGCCGCACCTGCCATCGTCATGCCAGAGTGGGCGCCCTGAACAATGTTCGGACGCCCGGTCCGGACCGGAAAGGCCGGTATGAGCCCTGCATCCCCCACCGCCGGAACCCTGGTTTTCCTGCAGGGCACCGGCGACCCCGGTCCTGTTCCTGCCCAGACCATCCGCGAACAAATGGCTCTGGAGCCGGGCCTAGCCGGTTACACGGTGCGCAATGTCGCCTGGGCTGCCGGGGCGGGCCCCGCTGTCAGTGTGGTGCCTGCCCTGCCGCCGCGCTACCGGGAGGACGCAGACGCGGGGCTGCCGGGGCCGGACGGCGGGCGGGGGCTGGCACTTGCCGGGATGGACCTGCTGAGCGCAGCAGCTACGCCTTGGCCGCCTGGTTCCGGGGCGGGCGCCGCCCCGGACGTGGCCGCTGCGGAAGAACGCATGGTGACCGGCAGTGTGCAGCGGTTGGTGCTGGGACTGGTCACCGATGCGGCGGTAAACCGGCGCGTGCCGCTGACCGGTGCAGCTTCGGATTTTTCCCGCAGCATCATCTATTACCTCAGCCGTGGAGCCGAGGCCCGGTCCGTCATTGCCAATGCCCTGCGGATGGCCCCGCAGGATGCCCCGGTCATCCTGTTCGGCCACAGCCTCGGCGGGGTCGCTGCAGTGGACCTGTTGAGCGGGCCGGAGTGGGACGCAGATGGAATGCGGGTTGATTTACTGGTCACCGCAGGCTCCCAAAGCCCTTGGCTCTACCTGATGGGAGGACTGGCCCATCTGGGTCCGGGAAAGCCGGGGAACGTTCCCGTTCCGTGGCTGAATTTCTGGGATGAGCGTGATCTGCTGTCCTTTTGCGCCGAGGATGTCTTTTCCGCACCGGGCACCCTGGTCCGGGATGTGGAGACCGCGTCGGGTGATCCGTTTCCGGCGTCGCACAGTGCCTACTTCACCGATTCGGCCCTCTACCGGGTTATGGGCGAGGAAGTGGCGCGCGCTGATCCGGCCCGGGACCGCTCTGGCCCGGACGCCGGGGTTTGGTGTTGACTGGACCACATGAGAGCCATCTGGAAGGGATCCATCGCGTTTGGGCTGGTCAATGTGCCGGTCAAGGTTTATGCCGCCACCGAAGACCACGATGTCAGCCTGCATCAGGTCCATGAAAAGGACGGCGGACGGATCCGCTACCAGCGCCGCTGCGAGGTCTGCGGTGAGGTGGTGGAGTACAAGGACATTGCCAAGGCGTACGACGACGGCGAACAGACCGTGGTGCTGACCGACGAGGACCTTGCCTCGCTGCCGGTGGAGAAAAGCCGCGAAATCGAAGTGGTCGAGTTTGTGCCCAGCGAGCAGGTGGACCCCATCCTGCTGAACCGGACCTACTATCTGGAACCGGATTCCAGCTCCAGCAAGTCCTATGTGCTGCTGAGGCGGACGCTGGAGGACACCGAACGGACCGCCATCGTGCAGTTTTCACTGCGCCAGAAGAGCCGGCTCGGAGCGCTGCGGGTCCGGGACAACGTCCTGACCCTGCAGACACTGCTCTGGGAAGACGAAGTCCGGGAAGCATCCTTTCCCTCCCTGGACGAAAAAGTGCGGATCAGTTCGAAGGAATTGGAGATGTCCTCGGCGTTGGTGGACTCCTTCAGCTCGGATTTTAATCCGGCGGAATTCACCGACGACTACCAGGAGCAGCTGAAGACGCTGATCGAGGCGAAACTGGAAAAGGGCGAGTCCCTGGATACCGAGGAAACATTCGGCGCCGAGGCCGAAGAGGAAGGCGGCAAGGTCCTGGACCTCATGGAGGCCCTGCGCCGGAGCGTGGAAAAGAACCGGGACAAGAAGTCCGGCGGATCCAAGCCCGGTTCCGGAGGAGCAAAGTCCTCAGGCGCCAAGGGCAAGGACAGTGCAACGGCGGAGAAGAAACCGGCGGCCCGCAAGACGGCCGCCAAAACCAGGAAGGGCGCCTAGGCCATGGCCATCACCAACTTTTTCCGGGACCGCAACGGACGAATCCGCATCATCGAGCCGCCCAACCGTCCGATCCTGGCCGCGGCAGGATTCGGGGTGGCAGCGATGATGGCGCTCACGCCGAAATACCAGAACCTCATGGGCGGCCTGAGCAAGGCGGCCTTCATCCTCTGGGCAATCCTGGAAACCGGCAGCGGCCGCAGCCCGTTCCGCCGCACACTGGGGGCGGCTGCCCTCGCCCGGGAAGTCCTTCCGCGCGGCTGATTCTCCGCGGCGGGTCACCCGGGCTGTTCCTCGGCGCAGCTGCCCGGAGTTACTGCCGGTAGCCTTCCACCTCGGGGGCGGGGCGGACCTCGGCCTCGTCGGGATCCTCTCCTGCATGCGCCCGGGCCCGGCGCTGCCGCAGCAGGTCCCAGCATTGGTCCAGTTGCTCCTCCACCCGGCGCAGCCTTTCCAGCCGCTCTTCCGGGTGGTCCCCCGCCGGGGCATCCCGCAGCGACTGTTCCTGCTGCACGAGTTCTGAAATGCGGTGCTGAATCTCGGTACCGTCCATATCCCTACGCTAGCGAGCCGCCCGCCCCGCGGCCAGCACCCGAACCGTCAACCCCTCAGCCCCGAAGCAGTTGGCTCAGGTAGCGGGAGAATCCCTCCGGGGCACGCCCGTCGCGGCGTCCAGAGGTCACCACGCGGATCCGGTCGGTGGCAATCCAGGGAGTACCGGCGGCTTTGATCCGGGCTACCAGATCCACGTCCTCATGGGCGGCCAGCGGCGCAAACCCTCCGGCTTTGCGGTAGGCAGCCGCAGTGAAGCCCAGGTTGGCGCCATGGATATGGGGGTGCCCCTCGGCCAGCGTGTGCCGCCGTTTCCAGGCCGCGTACTCCTCGCGGCTCAGGTCCGCCGGCTCCGGAACCGCCGTGCCCAGCACCAGGCCGTATCCGGCAGCGGCCAGGGCGTGCTGCTGGAAGAGCCAGTTCGGAGGCACCACCGTGTCCGCGTCGGTGTTGGCGATCCACAACCCGGGCAGCGGCGGCAGCGCGGCGATGCCGGCGGCACGCGAAGCCCCGACCGTGCCAAAGGATCCGGCAACGATCTGCAGGTCAAGCTCCGATGACCAGTCGCGCTGCAGCCGGGCAACGACGTCGGCCGAGCCATCGGTGCAGGAATCCAGCACCACAGTGACCGTCGATCGGGCTGCGCACTGCTGCCGGAGGGACCTGACGGCAGCGCGCACCGACAACAGCGCGGCAGGCAGCAGCTGCTCTTCGTTGCGCACCGGCATGACGACGGCGAGCTGTCCGGGAACGGGCATGGATCAGAGCAGCCCGGACTGCGCGGCCACGGACGGCGTTCCGGGGCGGGCCAGGACATCGATCCGGAAGTCCTCCTCGCAGTGCTCGGCGAGCACCTGCAGGCCGGCCCGGGCCCGGAACACCTCATGCACCTGGTCGCCGGTCAGCTCCCAGCCCTCGTTGGGGTGGCGCCAGTGGCACAGCAGCACCACGCCGTCGTCGGTCAGTGCGGCCTCGGTGCGGTCAGCCAGTTCATGCAGCTCACTGGGCTGGAGGAAATACCCGATCTCCGAGACCACCACCAGGTCAAAGCGGCCCTCGGGCCAGTCCAGCGGCACCGCGGCCTGCGCCAGACGCACATGCGGGGAGCCGTCGAGCCGGCGGCGGGCCAGCGCCAGCGCACGTTCGCTGATGTCCGTGGCCTGGACTGCGTCGGCACGGGCGGCCAGCTCCGCGGTGAAAACACCGATGGAGCATCCAGGTTCGAACACCGAGGCGAAGTGCGGGCGCGGCAGCATGGCCAGGCTCAGGGCGCGTTTGCGGTGTTCGTAGAAGCTGCTTTCGAACTGCCAGGGGTCGGCCGAGCTCCGGTAGAGGTCCTCGAAAACGTCCCGGGGGCGGCGCGGGCGGGTCAGGATGAACGACTCAAAGTCCCGCTCGAAGTGGGCCAGGACGGCGGGGCTGAGCAGTGCTTCGTCGCCTGGCGCCTCAGAGAGCGGCTGCACCTGGCTGACGTGTGCCGCCATGGCTGCCGCCTTCGCGCCGGCCGCGGCGCCGCCCAGGGGCAGCAGCACCAGCTCGCGGGGAACGTCGTCCGGGGTTCCCCAGTGCCAGAGCCACACGGGATATTCCAGCAACGGCAGGCCGCGCGTCCGGGCCAGGGCGGCCGCGGCCAGTCCGGCGGTGTCGTGGTCCGTGTGCCCGTCGGTGCGCCAGGGCGCGGCCAGCACCGTGTGTTCCGCTGGTCCCACAACCGCCGCCAGACCGGCATCGAGGGCGCTGCGGTGCCGGGCGAGGCCGCCGTCGGGCAGGTCCAGGAAGTGGACCCGTGCCTGTGGGGCAAGCCGGGCGACGGCGTCGCGCAGTTCGATCTTCCGGATGCCGGCCAGCTCGTGCGGCGTAAGGGTGGGGGACGCGGGGTGGGATCCCTCGCCGGCGCTGGCGACGACGACGTCGATGGCCGTGCCGCGGGCGGCCAGGGTGGCGATCAGCCCGCCGGCGCCGAGGGTCTCGTCGTCGGGATGTGCGGCGAGGACCACCAGTCGTCCGGGTCCGTGCGGATACAGGTCCGCCAGGTCCAGGACGCTGCGGCCGGCCAGATGCCGGGCCCAGTGAGACTCCGGAACGGAATCGTCCAGGTGGCTGAAGCTCACCATGGAGCACCGCCGTCCTGCAGCAGGGCCCGGCCCAGGGCTGCATAGTCGCGCTCCGCATGGTGCTGGCGCAGGTAGATCCGCAGGTCGGCGGTGCGCCGGGCGTGTTCCTCCTCCAGTGCCAGCGGTCCCGGCCCGAGGCCGTGGTCCGCCAGGATCAGGACTTCTTCGCCGGCATCGGCCACGATCCCCCGCACCTGCTGCGCGAGGATGGCGCCGTCGCGGCCATCGGCCCGGCCGGAATCAATCCGGTCCGCAGCGGACGCCAGCACGGAACGGGCTGCCTGCAGCCGCAGGTCCGCCTTACCCAGCAGCATCTGCGCAATCTGGTCCGGCTCCCGATCCTGCGCTGCGGCGAACATCCGGCGGGCCACGCCGACGGCCCCGCCGTACCAGCAGGCAGCCACGCCGATCCCGCCCCACGCGAAGCCCGGACGTTCGAGGTACCAGTTGTCCGCACCTACCGGGCGGGCCCGGGCACGGTTGAAGTCCACCGGTCCGCTGTCCACTGCCGCCAGTCCGCGGCTGACCCAGGTGCCCGGGACCGGTTGCACACCTGGCTGGCGGAGGTCCACGGCAAAGGCGCGGCGGCGGCCGGCACCCGTATGGGCCGTGACAACTGCGTAGTCCAGGCTTCCGGCCAGGGAACACCACGGTTTGCGCCCGGAGAGTTCCCAGCCCTCAGGGGTCAGCTCGGCGTTGAGTACCATTCCCTGGCCCTCTGCGGCGAAGACACCCCAGCTGCCGGGTTCGGCCGGGCTTTCGGACTGCTCCAATATGGCGAGGGCATCCAGATGGGGTTCAAGCGTGCGGGCTGCAGTCAGGTCGGCGGCGGCAACCACGGCCAGGATGGAGAACAACCGGCTGGTCTCCCCCTGGCCGGGCAGTGGTGCCTCCGGGGCGAGCCGCTCAGCCAGGGCCAGGGCGGCGGCGGGTGAACCGTTTACCGCTGCCGCGTCAGTAGCCAGCTGCGGCAGCCCGGGCGCGTCCTGCGCGCCGAATCCCATGAGCGCTGCCGGAAAAGATGTGCTGTCCACCGTGTCCTCATCCCCCAGGGATCGGTGGTCAGCCTGCCCGTGGTGTGTCGAAAGCTTTGGACCCAGTTAACCAGCCAGTTGCGGGGGAAGCCTATTCGAGAGCTGGCGGGGAGTTACGCGGTAGATGTCCGCCCCGTGGCCGGACGTTTGCCGAAAATCAGGCCCAGACCCACCATGACCACGGCCAGGATCAGGTGCAGCCAGTTGTCGGCAGTGTTCACCGGGACAAAGTTGCTTTCTGAGTGATGGGGAACCATCAGGCCGTAGATGAACAGCAACAGGTACACGATTCCCCCGCCAATGAGGTAGATCCGGGCCAGGCTGTGGGTTCTGGCCATGATCAAACCGAGGAAACCGAAGATCAGGTGGACGATGTTGTGCAGAATCGACACCTGGAACACCCCTAGCAGCACCGCCTCGGATGTATAGCCGGAGAAATAAAGTGCCTCATAGTTTCCGGTGATTCCCGGGACGAAACCCAAAACGCCGATCACGATAAAAACGAGGCCGAAATACCAGGAGGCCCGTTGGGCGTTGGTGCGGCGCAGTGACCTGCCGCTGGCGGGATAGGACATCATGGACTCCTTTACCTTGCCGGTTTGGCTGACCTGCCGCGGCAGCGGCGGCTGGTGCTGGTGGTCAATGCGTATATTCCCCGTAGTGAATGCTTCTTCAACTGTTGCACAATCACCACATCATGGGAAGCATGCTTACCAGTACCCAATTGGAAGGAAATGCCCATGGTTTTCACGCCCCTCACTGCAATAGTCACCGGTCCGGATTCCGGTATTGGCCGGGCGACAGCAGTGGCACTGGCGGAGGCCGGCATGGATGTCGGTACTACCTCTGCCGACTGACTGGAGGCCTAAATGGAATCCCTTTGGCTCGCCAGCGCGCCGTCCATAGCCACCGATCCCTTCTCGCCCGGCATCTCCTATGACACCGTGGTGGCCGGGGCGGGCCTGACCGGCCTCACCACGGCCCTGCTGCTGGCCCGGCGGGGACAGAAAGTGCTGGTGGTGGAGGCCCGCCACGTGGGAGCGGTGACCTCAGGCAACACCACCGCCAAGGTTTCCCTGCTCCAGGGCACCCGGCTTTCCAGCATTTCCTCACATCAGGGACCCGATGCAACGCGCGGCTACGTCCGGGCCAACCGCGCCGGACAGGATTGGCTGCTCGATTTCTGCCGCCAGCATGGGATCGACCATGACATCCGCACCGCCTATACCTATGCGGTGTCCGACCAGGGCCGGCAGATCCTGGAAAGCGAACTCGCCGCCAGCCTGGCCGCCGGCCTCGAGGTGCGCCTCACCCGCGACACCGAGCTGCCCTTCGCCGTGACCGGTGCCCTGGAACTGGCAGGCCAGGTGCAGATCCATCCGCTGCAGGCCCTCGCGGCGCTGGCTGCGGAGTTCCGCTCTGCCGGCGGAACACTGGTCGAGGGTGTGAGGGTGACGGGGACCCGCAAGTCTCCGGAACACCCGGTCCAGGTTCTGACTGCTTCCGGCTCGGTGTTTGCCCGGCAGTTGGTCCTGGCCACCGGCATTCCGGTCCTGGACCGCGGTGGTTACTTCGCCCGACTGCTGCCCCTGCGCTCCTATGCCATGGCCCATCCGGTTCAGGGCGGCGTTCCGCAGGGCATGTACCTTTCCATTGACTCGCCGTCCAGGTCGCTGCGCACGGCCCGGGTGGGCGGCACCGAGTACCTGATATCGGGCGGCAACGGGCACGCCGTCGGGCGCCATCCCCATCCCCAGGCGCTGGTGGATGATCTGGCGGCCTGGGCGGTCGACCATTTCCCGGTGGCGCCCCCGGCCTACTCCTGGTCCGCGCAGGACTATGAGCCGGCGGCAGGCCTGCCCTATGTAGGGCGAATACCGCTGGGGGAGGGAAATATCTTCGCTGCCACCGGCTTCAACAAGTGGGGAATGGCAAACGCGGTGGCAGCGGCCCTGGTCGTCAGCGGGGAGATCGCACCGGCGGAGGATGCAGGCGCTCCGCTGGAGCGCTACTACGAATCACGGCTTTCCCCCCGCGACGCCCTGACTGTGGTGCGGGACAACGCAGAGGTGGGGCTGGAGATGATTGCCGGCTGGGCCTCGGCAATGACCGGCACGGAGGATGGCGCCCCGCCCGAGGGCCAGGGCATGGTCGTCCGGCGATCCGTCAAGCCAGTAGGCATCTGCACGGTGGGAGGCAAGACGTCCCGGGTGTCGGCGGTCTGCCCGCACCTTGGCGGGGTGCTCTCCTGGAACGACGCCGAAGCCTCCTGGGACTGTCCGCTGCATGGCTCGCGCTTTGCTGCCGACGGCGAATTGCTGGAAGGTCCGGCCGTCAGGGGCCTGGAGAAACCCTGACGGCCGGCGGCCCGCCTGCCTGCCCCGGCTAGAACCCGGCGCGCGGGCCGCCCGACTCCGGATCGTCCATGGCCGGATCGGATTCCGGCGCCGCGGCCAGGCCGGAGGTGGAGGTGGAGGTGGTGGGTGCGGAGGCTGTGGGCGGCGCGTCCACGTTCCCGCGCCAGGAGCCGGTCTCCGCGCCAAGACCCTCAATGAACGCCTTGAAGCGCTTGAGGTCCGATTTGACCTGGCGGTCATCGGCACCGACAACGGAACCGACCTTCTCGATGAAGGTCTCCGGATCCCAATCCAGTTGCACGCTGACCCGGGTGTCGGTGTCACTGAGGCGGTGGAAGGTTACAACCCCGGCGTGCGAGGTCCCGTCGGTGCTCTTCCAGGCCACACGCTCATCCGGGTGCTGTTCAGTGATTTCGGTGTCGAATACCCGCTCCACTCCGCCGATATTGGTGATCCAGTGATTGGAGGTTTCAGAGGTCTGGGTAATGGATTCAACGCCGCCCATGAACTGCGGAAATGATTCAAACTGCGTCCACTGGTTGTACGCCGTGGACACGGGAACTGCTACGTCAATGGATTCTTCTACGGTGGTCATGAAGGTCCCTCCGGTAGTCGGATCAAGCATTTGGCCCGGCACGGCTTCCGCCCGGGCCCCTCACGCTACCCAACGGACCCACCGACTTCAACCAGAAGGTAAGCTTGCTTAGGTTGATGGCTGCGGCGAAAGCAACAGGCATCCTTCGTCAACATATTTCTCAACATTGGAGGAAACATGAAGGCTTCTAAAGAACTGACCACAAACCTGCAGTCGGTCCTGGTGGACCTTATCGAACTGCACCTGCAGGGCAAGCAGGCGCATTGGAATGTTGTGGGCAAGAATTTCCGCGACCTTCACCTGCAGCTTGACGAAATCATCGACGACGCCCGGCTGTTCGCCGATGAGCTGGCCGAGCGCATGCGCGCCCTGGAAGCCGTGCCGGACGGCCGCAGCGTGGCCGTCGCCGAAGGTACCTCGCTGCCGCCGTTCCCGGCCGGGCTCGTGGACACCAAGGACACCGTCACCCTGACCGTTGCCCTGTTGAAGGCAACTGTGGGAACCATGCGGGATGTGCACGACCAGGTGGACGAGGAAGATCCCACCACCGCAGACATCCTGCACGGCTTCATCAGCAAGCTGGAGCAGTACGCCTGGATGGTCAACGCCGAGAACATCAAGCCCACCGCTTCGGTCACGACGCCGGACAACGCCAACTCCCAGCCGACCCTCTGATCCCCGTGCCCCGCCGATAACCGGCGGTCTCCGGCCGGTCCTTTCCGTGCAGGTCATCCTGCACCAAGGGGCCGGCCGTTTTGCTGTTCCGAATGCCCCGGCCGACCGGGCGCCCTAGCCGACGACGGCGGTCCGGACTTCCTCCATCAGCGCGGCCATCTGCTCCATGGCTGCGGCGCCGTCGCCGTCCGCCACGGCCCGGGCCACGCACTCGTGGCCCCGCAGTGCCACCTCCCGCGGATGTTCAGGCATCAGCCCCTGCTGGGTACGACCGGTGAGTACCTCGGCGACAACTTCGTCCAGGGATGCGAACATCTCATTGCCGCTGGAGCGCAGCAGCAGCGTATGGAAGGCAATGTCCGCCGCGAGGAAATCCTCCAGCCGGCCCGCCTCCCCCAGCAGCCTCATCCGTGCGGCAAGTTCCACCAGCGCCGCCCGGTCATCTTCTTCTGCATGCCGGGCCGCGCCGGCCGCAGCGATCGGCTCCACCGCCACCCGCAGTTCCGTGAGCGTCCGGAACTGGGCGTCCCGCTGCTCGCCGGCCAACCGCCAGCGGATAATCCGCGAATCAAAGACGTTCCATCTGGAGGCATCCTGGACCACGATGCCGATCCGCCGCTTGGAATACACCAGGTTCATCGACTCCAGGATCTGCATGCAGTCCCGCACCACGGTCCGGGAAACACCAAATTCCGCCTGCAGGCCATCCAGCGTCAGCCGGTCACCGGGCTGCAGGGTTCCGGCAACGATCCGCACCCCAAGGGTGTTGATGATCGCGCCGTTCATTACGGTAGCCGCCGGCCGCGGCGCACTGTCCTGCACGATGCCCGCCTTTCTCCCCATGCGCCGATCCTTCAGGAGGGCATTTCCCTACGGAAAGCCCTCGCCAGGGGACGGCAGCGACCTAGATCTATTACCGCCAAGCCTAATGCCGCATTGGTGTTATCAATCACTTATATGGTGATACCTTTGTCCAGAAGATTTACTTCGGAGGGGGCCGGCCCACTTCCGGCGACAACGGCGTCCACAGGAGATCACATGAGTCCCACCCCCCAGCACCTCGTCATCATGGGTGTCTCAGGTTCCGGCAAGACCACCATTTCCACGCTGCTCTCCGAGCACCTGGGATGGATCGCAGCCGAGGCCGATGAATTTCACCCGGAGTCCAACATCGCGAAGATGTCCTCCGGAACCCCGCTGACCGATGAAGACCGCTGGCCGTGGCTCGCCTCCATCCGCGAGTGGATGGACACACAGGCTGAAAACGGCCGCTCCACCATCGTCACCTGCTCGGCCCTTAAGCACTCCTACCGGGATGTGCTGGCCACCGCCTCCGGGGACGTCCACTTTGTCCACCTCAACGGCGACGCAGCAGTACTGGGCGAACGCATGAAGACCCGCAGCGGGCATTTCATGCCTGCCTCGCTGCTGCCGTCCCAGATGAGCACGCTGGAACCGCTGGCGGAGGACGAACAGGGCGTCGTCGTCGACATCCTCAAGCCGCCGGGCGACATCGTCTCGGAAATCCTGACCCGGCTGAACCTGCCCGCCAACTGAACCGCCCATTCACCACCCGTGCGGCCGCCCTTGGCGCCGCAGCAACACCCTTAGCGACGGAGCTACACCCATGACAATTGAAGGCTGGTCCCAAACCCTCGGTGCGGGCCCCCTCCTCCTGATCGCGGCCGGAGCCATAGCGCTTCTGCTGTTCCTGATCCTGAAACTGCGCCTGCACGCGTTTGTCTCGCTGATCCTGGTCAGCCTGCTGACCGCATTTGCCACCGGAATCCCGACCAGCAGCATCGTCACCGTCCTCACCGGCAGCTTCGGCTCGACACTGGCCACCGTGGCCCTGCTTGTCGGCCTCGGCGCCATGCTCGGCCGGCTGGTGGAGACCAGCGGCGGAGCCAAGGTCCTGGCCGAGACCCTGATCCGGGTCTTCGGTGAGAAGCGGGCACCGCTCGCGCTCGGCGTCGCCTCGTTGATCTTCGGCTTCCCGATCTTCTTCGATGCCGGCCTTGTGGTCATGCTTCCGGTCATCTTCTCCGTTGCCCGCCGCCTGGGCGGCGGAGTGCTGCGCTACGGCCTCCCTGCCGCGGGCGCCTTCTCCGTCATGCACGTCTTTGTACCCCCGCATCCGGGCCCCGTCACGGCCTCGGGGTTCTTCGAAGCCAACATCGGCGTCGTCCTTCTCCTGGGCCTCGTCATCGCCCTGCCCACCTGGTACATCACCTCCTACCTGTTCGGCCTGTGGGTCGGAAAGAAGTTCGTCCTGCCGGTGCCTGCCGTGCTCGGTGAGATCGATGGCGACGAGATCAAGAACCCGCCGAAGTTCGGCACCGTGGTTTCCGTACTGCTGCTGCCCCTGATCCTGATCTTCCTCAACACCGGCCTGAATACCCTGGCCTCGGCCGGCGTCATCTCCGCCGAAGCAGCCGGGCAGCCCTGGTTCGCCTTCCTGCGCACGCTCGGCGAAACGCCGGTGGCGCTGCTGATTTCCCTGCTGGTGGCCTGCGTGGTGCTGGGGACCCGTCGCGGGGAATCCAAGACCGCCATCGAGAAGGTCCTGGAATCCGCCCTGGGCCCGGTCTGCTCGGTCATCCTGATCACCGGTGCAGGCGGCATGTTCGGCGGCGTGCTGCGCACCTCGGGCATCGGCGACGCCTTGGGTTCCGTGCTCAGCGACCTGGGCGTTCCCCTGATCCTGGCCGGCTTCCTCATTGCCGCCATCCTGCGCATCGCCCAGGGCTCGGCCACGGTGGCACTGACCACCGCTGCAGCCCTGATCGCCCCGGGCGTCATGGAAGCCGGCTACAACACCGTCCAGACCGCCACCATGGTGCTCGCGGTGGCTGCCGGCTCGGTTGTCGTGAGCCACGTCAACGACTCCGGCTTCTGGCTCGTGGGCCGGTTCATGGGCATGGACGTGAAAACCACGCTGAAAACCTGGACTGTGCTGGAGACCCTGATCGGCGTCATGGGCTTCGCCCTGGCCGCGCTGGCCTTCGGACTGGCTTCCCTGGCCTAACCAACGCACGACGACGGCGGGGCGCCTTTGCGGGTGCCCCGCCGCCGTTGTGTCCGGGGCTCCCTGTTCCCGGCGAGTGCTCCCCTGTTCCTGGAGTGTCAGAAGGGCATGAAAGCATAAGAAGTTACGAAATTTTCGGTGTTACCACCGCCCTATGGAAGGACCCCACGCACCATGATGGGTGGTCATCACGCAGCATCAGGCGCCGCAGCCTGGATTGCCGTCGCTTCAACCGCACCGCATGCCCTTGGCTGGTATCCGGTCACGCCCCTTGGTGTGGTCACCGGAGCGCTGCTCACAGCGGGAGCAGCACTGCTTCCGGATCTGGACCACCACAGCGGAACCATCGCCCATTCGCTGCCCCCGGTCACGAAAATCCTGGCCCGCATCACCGAGCAGATCAGCGGTGGCCACCGCCGGGGCACGCATTCCCTGCTCGGACTCGCCGTGTTTGTCGCGCTGTCGACGGCCTTGGGGCAGGTCACTGCCGTCGTACCGGTTTTCGGCTCCGTGGCCGTGGGAGCCGGCCTGCTCTCCGTGCTCCTGATGGGATTTGCGCTGAAAGCGCTCAAGATCGCAGGCGGGCCGGTGCGCAGCTGGCTGCTGGCCCTGGGGCTGTCCGGCTTCATTGCCGTTTACGCCCCGGAGAACAACGACTGGCTGCCGGTGGCGGTGGGGCTGGGCGTTGCCGTGCACATCCTCGGTGACCTGCTGACCCATCAGGGTGTCATGATCCTGTGGCCGCTGCGGATCAAGCGCCCGCGCTCCCTGGCGGGAATGCCCGTCCTGAATAAGCTCTGGCGCAGCAGCGGATGCATGTCGCTCCCCCTCATCGGCGCAGCCGGTTCCTGGCGCGAATGGGCGCTGATGGTGCCGGTGACGGTCTATGCGATCTACGGCGTGGCGCATGCGGCGTTCCTCACCCTGACCCAGTGGGCGGCCGCCTGACGGCAGCGTCCGGCTGCTGGACAGGATTTAAGTCGTTCACGGTTGTGAACGATAATGAAGGTTGTGGAACTAGCCCTCTTTGCTGTCATCGGCGTGGCTGTCATTGTCACGGTCGCCGCCTTTTCCAAGCGGCTCGGCATTGCCGCGCCCTTGATCCTGGTGGTGGTCGGCCTGGGCTTGTCCTATTTACCGGGCCTGCCGACGTTCACGGTTCCGCATGAGGTAATCCTCATGGGAGTGCTGCCGCCCCTGCTCTACGCCGCGGCGGTCAATGTCCCGGTGGTGGATTTCCGGCGGAACTTCGGCGCCATCTCCAGCCTGTCCGTCTTCCTGGTGCTGTTCTCCGCTTTTGCCACCGGCCTGCTGCTGTACATCCTGCTGCCGGACCTGGATCTGGCCGCCGCCGTCGCCCTGGGCGCCGTGGTCAGCCCGCCCGACGCCGTTGCCGCCACGTCCATCGGGAAGAAGCTCGGCCTGCCGCCGCGGCTGGTGACCGTGCTCGAAGGCGAGGGACTGGTCAACGACGCCACCGCCCTGGTGCTGCTGCGGTCGGCAATTGCCTTCAGCGCCGGCGGCATGTCCAGTATCTGGGATGGGGTCGCGGACTTCGGATTCGCCGTCGTGGGCGCCGTCACCGTCGGCCTGGTGGTGGGCGTCGCAACGGTCTATATCCGCTCGAAGCTCCACGATCCGGTGTTGGATACTGCCATTTCGTTTGTGGTGCCCTTCCTGGCCTTTATTCCGGCGGAGGAAATGCATGCCTCCGGTGTGCTGGCCGTGGTGGTTGCCGGGCTCTACACCGGACACCGCAGCGGGGCGGCCTTCAGCGCCCAGGCGCGGATCAATGACAGCGTCAACTGGCACACCGTCCAGTTCCTGCTGGAAAACGGCGTTTTCCTGCTCATGGGCCTGGAAATCCGCTACCTGGTGGAAAACGTTGATCAGTCCCTGCTGAGCGTGGGCGAATCCGTGGGAATCGGACTGGCCGTGGCTCTGTTGCTGATCCTCATCCGCTTCGTCTGGATGGGACCGCTGATCCTGCTGCTGCGCGCCAAGGTCGGCTATCAAGAGCGGCGAACGAACCGGTTCCGCGCCGCCCTGGACCGGCTGAATGAACAGGGCCCCAAAAACGAACGCAGCAGGCGCCGGGCCGACCGCAGGGAAGACCTTTACCGGCGCCGCACGGCCGATATCAGGCAACTGCGCGCCGAAGGCCTGGACTGGCGCGGCGGCCTCGTGATCAGCTGGTCCGGCATGCGCGGCGTGGTGACCCTGGCCGCGGCGCAGTCCCTGCCGGACGCCACCCCCTACCGTGAGCAGCTGGTCCTGATCGCCTTTACCGTGGCTGTGGTGACGCTGCTGCTGCAGGGCGGAACCCTCCCCTGGGTGATCCGGATCCTGGGGGTCCGCGGGGTGAACGCCGCGGAGGACCAGCGCAACCTGGCCACCCTGCTCGACCAGATCAGCGACGCCGGGCTGAAGATCCTGGAGGATCCCCCCGCCTGCCTGGGACAGGATGCGGAAGTGGATCCGGACGTGGTCGAACGGGTGCGCCAGAGCACCTTCCTGCGCAGCGAGCTGGCCTGGGAACGGGTCAAGGCCCTGGGGATCGGCACCAGCCCCACCCCGCAGTTGCAGTACCGCGAGCTGCGGCGCGCCGTCGTCGACGCCGAGCGTGAGGCGCTGCTGCTGGCACGCCGGGAGGGGCACTACCCCTCGCGGACGCTGGGCGATGCACAGCGGCTGCTGGACCTGGAAGAGTCAAGGCTGAAGCCGCGGCTGGGCGAACGCTAGGCCCTTCGCGGGTCGGCCCGCGGCGCTAGTCCTGGTGCAGCTGGATGTAGTTACCGCATCCGTCGTCGAACACGGCCTGGGTTCCCATCGCGTCGGTGGCAGGCGGCCCGGTGAAGCGGACGCCGAGGGCGCTGAGCCGCTCCATTTCCGCTGCCACATCGTCCACGCCGAACACGATGGCGGGCATCCCCTCGTCATATAGGGCGCTCCGGTACGCCTGGGCAGCGGGGTGGTCGCTGGGTTCCAGCAACAGGCCCGGACCGTCAGGGATATTCGGGGCCTGGACAATGAACAGGTTGTAGTCAGGCATGACCATCAGCGGTTCAAAGCCCAGCGTGGTGGTGTAGAAGTCGAAGGCCAGGGCAGGGTCGATAACGTGGATGCTGCTCATTTTTACGCGCATGAGCGAAGGCTACCGTGTGCAGGGTCGGACCCGCCCGAGAATTTTCTAGCGGGTTCCCCGCGGCTTGCCACCCTTGCGGTTTGCCTTACCCTTGCTGGCGGCGCTCCCTTTACCGGCGGAGCGCCCCGGCTTCGCAGTGGATTTCCCGGCTGCAGCAGCGCCGCTCCTGCTCTGGCGTTCCTTCGTCCGCTGGCGCGCCGTCGTCTTCTGCTCCGCCTGCACCGAGGGCTGGCGCGAGCTGTTGGCAGTGCGTCCCCGGACAATCCCCACGAACTCCTCGATGCCCGGATCCTCCGAGCCCTCCATCCAGGCCACGGCAATGCGGGTGCCCGGAGTTCCGGTGAGGGGGCGGGCCACCACGTCGCGGCGCGAGTACAGCTTGGCGACGGCCATGGGCAGCACCAGCAGTCCCGCACCGGAGGCAACCACTTCCATACCGACGTCGGCGCCTCCCAGCTCCTGCAAGTCCAGCAGGTTCTCGTCGGAGAGGTCCGCTGCGTCCAGTTCGTCGAACGCGGCCACGGCGTGGTCCTTCGCGGCAACCACCACCGGGCGCTCCTCATAGAGGGAAATCACGCTCACGTCAGCCGGACGGACATAGCCCTCGTCGGGGATCCGCACAAACACCACGTCAGCGCGGCCTGCCCTGAGGTCGGCCAGGGCCGTATCCTCGGGGCACTGGTACGAATCCAGCTCGCGGCCCTGCCGCTCATTCCACCGGCCGATCCATTTGCCGGGCGTTACGCCTGGAACATAGGCCATCGTCAGGGGACGGGCTGCGGGTTTCTGGCGGCGGGGGGCATCTGTTGGCACCTTTTCAGGTTAGCCCAGGCCGCCCGCCCCAACTTCCCGCCGCGGTCCGGTCCGTGCGCCGGATACCCTTGTTAGATGACTTCCGAGAAATCCCAATCCATGAAACCTGCCACGGCAGCCAAGAAGCTGGGCATCTACCTGCCTGCCGCCCCGCAGGAGTTCCAGGACGGGCCTATCTCCCGGGCCCAGTTCGACGAGCTGCAGTCCAATCCGCCCGAATGGCTGGTCGAACTGCGCCGCACCGGTCCCCACCCGCGCCCCGTGGTGGCCCAGAAGCTGAACATCTCCATCAGCGGACTCAGCCGCTCCGGCATCACCGAAGCGCTCACCACTGCCGAAATCACTGCCCTGCTGGCCGCA
Organism: Arthrobacter jiangjiafuii; assembly: GCF_018622995.1. Classification (NCBI taxonomy): domain Bacteria; kingdom Bacillati; phylum Actinomycetota; class Actinomycetes; order Micrococcales; family Micrococcaceae; genus Arthrobacter; species Arthrobacter jiangjiafuii. Next base: position 28,775 of record NZ_CP076022.1, on the reverse strand, counting down.
CCGCCGGCCTGGCTCGTGGAAGAGCGTGCCAGCTTCGCCGCCGTCCGCGAGGAAGCCAAGCGCGTGAAGGAAGCTGAAGCAAAGAAGGCCCGCAAGGCTGAGCAGGCCCAGCGGGCCAAGCCCCAGGCCTAAAACCGCACCACCGCCGGGATTCCGGCCTGCGCTGCCCGCGCCGGCCGGATCCGCGGGCACATCACCGTGTGCAGGCATAAAAAAATCACCCCGGTTGGATCAACCGGGGTGACTCTATATTGTGCGCGAGGGGGGATTTGAACCCCCACGCCCTTTCGGACACTGGCACCTGAAGCCAGCGCGTCTGCCGTTCCGCCACTCGCGCAAAAATGGTTTCCCGTGGTGAGTGTGCGTTTGGTCTCGATGACCGCTTGCATCTCAATTCCTCGGGAACAGCAGAATCAAGCATACCCACATTTTGCCCAAACACCTAAACGCCCGGATCTGTTGGCTAAAACCCCTGCAGTTGCGCGGATTTTGGCCGCCCACCGTGCCTCGGCCGGCAGTTCCACCCGAGGCACGGGAACAAAGGGAGCGGCGTACTGCGGCTGCGCAGCGCCGACGGAGCGTTAAGACATTTATCAGGAGTCACCAGTACTATCGAAGTGGACCTGTATACCTTGGCCTGACTTGGTGCTGTCCGGATTGCCTCTGCGGCTGACCGGCATAACCCGGGCAGCCAGCGGCAGGGATCAAACCAGGGACCACCCGGGATGTTCCGGTCAGATAAGGATTTAGGGAAGGAGGCGAACATGGGCTTGCTCGATAACGTCGAACGCGGAATCGAAAGAGTAGTGCGAGGTGCCTTCTCCACGGGCTCCTCCGGGCGCGTGGAGCCCCTCGAGCTCGCCATTGCGCTGCGGCGCGAGCTTGATGAGCGTTCCTACACCGTGGGCCAGGGCCGCACCCTGGCGCCCAACGTCTTCACTGCCCGGCTTTCCGACGCCGACTTTAAGCGCGCCCAGGAATGGGGTGCACCCCTGGCCGAGGAGCTCTGCGACGTCGTCATCAAACACGCCCGCAGCCAGTCGTACACCCTGCAGGGGCCCGTCCGGGTCTCCTTCACCCGGGACCCGGCGCTGAAGGCCGGAGCCCTTGAGGTTGATTCCGCCATGGAGAAGGCGGGCGCCCCGGCACCACGCCAGGCCGCACCGCCGGCACCGGGCAGGGGACCCTCCCGCATGCAGCCCGTACTGGACATCGACGGCCAGCGGTATTCACTCAACGCACCGTCCGTGGTGCTGGGCAGGTCCTCCGAGGCCGATATCCTCGTTGATGACACCGGCGTTTCCCGCCGGCATCTGGAAATCCGCACCGAAAACGGTGCCAGCCGCGCCATCGACCTTGGTTCCACGAACGGAAGCTTCGTCAACGGCCTGAAAGTACAAGGGGAAGCAGATCTTACGGATGGTTCCACTATTGCCATGGGCCGCACCCGCATCACCTTCCGGCTCCTTCCGGTTCGGACCGGGGGACGTTAGTGGCAGATGAGCTATTGGTAACCCTGTTCCGTTACGGGTTCCTCATCGTGCTGTGGCTGATGGTGCTCAGCATCGTTGGCGCCATCCGGCGGGACCTCGTGGTGGGCAGCCGGAACCGTACAGGCACACCCAGCGCCCGGCAGATCCGCAAGAATCCCGAGCTGGAAAAGCAGGCCCCGGCTCCTGCGAAAGTTCCCGCCCGCCAGGTCGTGGTGACCGAGGGGCCGCTGCGGGGCACCGTCCTGGAACTGGCCTCGAGCCCGATCCTGCTCGGCCGCGCCCAAGAGGCAACCCTGGTCCTGGACGACGACTACGCCTCGGGGCGCCACGCGCGCCTGTTCCCGCAGGGCAGCCGCTGGTTCATTGAGGACCTCGGCTCAACCAACGGAACCTTCCTTGGCGGCAGCCAGCTGACCCGGGCCCTGCCCGTGGAACCCGGAGTACCCATCCGCATCGGCAAGACTGTCCTTGAGCTGAGGCCATAACGTGGCTTTGGTGCTCAACTACGCAGCACGGTCCGACGTAGGCATGGTTCGTCTTAAGAACGACGATTCCGCCTACGTGGGCCGGTACCTCGCCGTAGTCGCCGACGGCATGGGCGGGCACGCCGGCGGCAACGTTGCCTCCGCGTCGACCGTGTTGGATCTGGTCCATCTGGACAGCGGAACGCACGACGACGAGCCACTCACTGTCCTCGCCGACGAAATCCAGGCTGCCAACTCCCTGCTCTCCGAACTGGTGACGACCAGCCCTCAGCTGTCCGGAATGGGAACCACCGTCACCGCCCTGCTGTTGAACGGCAACCGGTTCGCCTTCGCCCACATCGGCGACTCGCGTGCCTACCGGCTGAAAAACGGCGTTTTCGAACAGATCAGCATCGATCACACCTTCGTGCAGCGGCTCATTGACGAAGGCAGGCTGCGCCCCGACGAGGCTGAGACCCATCCGCACAAAAACGTCCTCATGCGCGTCCTGGGCGACGTCGACGCCAGCCCCGAACTCGATCTGGCCACCTTCGAGGTCGAGCCGGGCGAGAAGTGGCTGCTGTGCTCCGACGGACTGACAGCAGTCCTTCGCGACTCCGACATTGAAACCGTCCTGCGGGAAACGGCTGACCTGCAGCGGTGCGTCGACATCCTGGTGGAGCTCACCCTGGCCGGCGGGTCACCGGACAACGTCACCGTCGCCGTCCTGGAAATCTCCGAGGTGTCCGACGACTCCGTGACTCCGGCCGAACCGGCCGCACCGCGCCTGCCCGCTTCCGGCGGTTCGGTCCTGCCGGCCGCGGTTGCCCAGCCGGCTGCAGCCGGCGCCACCGACTCCCTGGCCGCCAGTGAGCCGGGATCCGGTTCCGACGGGGACGAAGCCGACGACGAACTGCCCGCCCGCGCGGAGCTGATCCGGCAGGACCTGTCCTCGCGCCCGCACGTCCTGGTGGGTGCCGCCTCGCTCGCAACCCAGACCGGACAGATTCCCATCGTGACCAAGCGCTCCGCCGAACGCCGCGCAGCACGGACGCTGACCCATAAAGCGGATCCGGAAACCGAGCCTGCCATCGAGCAGCCGGAGGCCAAGCAGCGCCGCCGCTGGCTGGTCCCGGCCATCCTGGCACTGATCACCGTCCTGCTGGCTGCAGTCCTATGGGTTGGCTACACCTGGACCCAGACGCGTTACTACGTGGGCACCGCGGACAACAAGGTCGCCATCTACAACGGGGTGTCCCAGTCCCTGGGCCCCATCCGTCTCTCCGATGTCACGGAGCAGACCGATATCCCGGTGGACAGCCTGCCGGAGTACCAACGTAACCGGGTTGAAGGCACCATTCCCGCGAAGGACCTGCTCCATGCCGAACAGATCGTGGAGGACCTCCGCGGAACCGCGCGCGTAAGCGGCTGCGGCCCCGATGCTCCTGCCACCCCTGCGGCCGGGTCAACCCCTGCGCCATCGGCCTCGGCTTCGGATAGTCCCACGGCCGCAGCGCAAGCTGTAGATCCGGCTGAATGTGGAGGAGCGCAGTAGTGTCCGATGTACTGACAGTTCCCAAGTCCAGGCGCAACATTGAGGCTGTCCTGTTGCTGCTGGCCCTCGGCGTGGGGATCGGCGCGAACTTCATTGTCGGCCTGGACCAGGACGAGGCCTTCGACCGGGATTTCTGGACCCAGGGAGCCACCCTGGTCGGACTGGTCCTGGTTTTCCATATCGTCCTGCGCTTCAGGGCTAAATATGCCGACCCGGTAATACTTCCCATTGTCACGGCGTTGAACGGCATCGGCCTGGCCATGATCCACCGGTTGGACATCCCGATGGGTGAGAACGGCACGTTCGCCGACCGGCAGCTGCTCTGGAGTGCCGTAGCCGTCGCTGCAGCCGTTGCCGTCCTGTTCCTGATCAAGGACCACCGGATCCTGCGCCGCTACACCTACATTTCCCTCATTGTCAGCGCCATCCTGCTACTGCTGCCCCTGACGCCGCTGGGCATCGAAATCAACGGTGCCAGGATCTGGATCAACGTCGGCAGCGGTACCTTCCAGCCCGGAGAAATCGCCAAGATCACGCTGGCTATATTCTTCGCGGGGTATCTATCCACCAACCGGGACCTGATCCTCTTGGCCGGGCGCAAGGTCGGCCCGCTGCAGCTGCCACGGCTGAAGGACCTCGGACCCATGGTTGCGGCCTGGATCGTCAGCATCGGAGTGCTCGTGTTCCAGCGCGACCTCGGCTCCTCCATCCTGTTCTTCGGTCTGTTCATGGCCATGATCTATGTCGCCACCAGCCGCGTCAGCTGGGTCCTCATCGGCCTTGCACTGCTCGCCGGCGGCGGCCTGGTCGCCATGCAGCTGTTCAGCCACGTCGCCATGCGGATCGACGGCTGGCTGAACGCCTTTGATCCGGAGGTATACAACCGGATAGGGGGAAGCTACCAGGTGGTCCAGGGCCTGTACGGGCTCGCCAGCGGCGGCCTCACCGGCACCGGCCTAGGCCAGGGCCGGCCGGACCTGGTCCAGTACGCAAACTCTGACATGATCATCGCTGCTTTGGGCGAGGAACTGGGCCTATTCGGCATCTTCGCGATCGTCCTGCTCTATGTCCTGCTGGTATCCCGAGGATTCCGTGCCGCCCTGGGCACCCGTGACGGATTCGGGAAGCTGCTGGCCTGCGGGTTGTCCTTCACCATCGCACTGCAGTGCTTCGTGGTCATCGGCGGGGTCACCCGCCTGATTCCCCTCACCGGGCTCACCACACCGTTTATGTCCGCCGGCGGATCATCGCTGCTGGCTAACTGGATCATCGTCGCGCTGCTGCTGCTCATCTCCGAAGCCGCACGCAGGCCGGCGGCCACCGGGCCGCTGACCGGACCGATGGTGCCGGCCATGCAGGAGTCACCCGTGGGATCAGTCCAACGCAAAACGCAACCGAGGGAACAGGAGGTACGCGGCGCATGAATCAAGCCATCCGGAACAGCTGGATCGTAGCCCTGTCCATGTTCGTCCTCATTCTCGGGTCCCTGACCTACGTCCAGTTCTTTTCCGCCGATAAACTCAATGCGGATCCGAACAATAACCGCAGCATCTACCAGAACTTCGGCCAGAACCGCGGCTCCATCCTGGTGGACGGCGTTCCGATCGCCGAGTCCGTGCCGTCGGATGACCAGTTCAACTTCCAGCGGGTCTACAACAAGCCGGAGCTCTACTCCCAGCTGACCGGGTATTTCTCCCTTGTCAGCGGCAGCAGCCAGTTGGAGCGGGTCATGGATGACCAGCTCACGGGCAACAGCGACCAGCAGCTCTTCGACCACCTGGTGCAGCTGCTGTCGGGCAGCCAGCCGCAGGGGGCATCCGTGGAACTGACCATCGATCCCGACCTGCAGCAGTTGGCCTACGACCTGATTCCGGACGGGCAGCGCGGCTCCATCGTCATGATCGAACCCAAGACGGGCAACATCCTGGCCATGGTGTCCAAGCCCAGCTATGACACCAACCTGCTGGCCGTCCATGACACCGAAGTGGTGGAAGCCAACATGCAGGAACTGCTCACGGTCGAGGGCCTCTCGCCCTACCGCAACGCGGCAACCGAGTCACTGCTGGCCCCGGGTTCGGTGTTCAAGCTGGTTGACGCGGCAGCGGCACTGGAGTCGGGCGATTACGACACCGAATCGCTCATCGACAATCCGAGCTCGCTGCCGCTGCCGGGTACCAATATTTCCCTGCCGAACTACACCAGCGGAAATTGCGGAGCGCGCTCCGAAGCCACCATCGGTTTTGCCCTGGAACAGTCCTGCAACACCGTCTTTGCCCAGATTGCCTGGGAGCTCGGTGAGGACACGATTGCCTCGCAGGCGGAGAAGTTCGGTTTCAACACCGCACTGAATCTTCCCGACCGCGGCATCGACAAGGTGGTGGCCAGCGGCTTCCCCACCGGGATGGATCAGGCCCAGCTGGCGCAGGCCTCCATTGGCCAGTACTCCGTCACGGCAACTCCCCTGGAGATCGCCATGATGTCCTCTGCCATCGCCAACAACGGCGTGCAGATGACCCCCAACCTGATCCGCAACGTCCGTGCCGCCGACCTGTCGATTATCGACGAGCCGAAGCCGGAGGTCCTGAATACCTCCGTCAGCCCGGACACCGCCCGCCAGCTCACCGACTGGATGGTGGGTGTCGTGAACAACGGCACCGCCTCCGCGGCGCAGATTCCTGGCTTCAAGGTTGCCGGCAAGACCGGCACCGCCGAAGTGGAGAACAGGGGCGACAACGCCTGGTTCACTGGTTTTGCACCGGCCGACGACCCACAAGTGGCCATTTCCATCGTCATGGAAGACGTGGACCTGGCCACCGGATCCCAACTGACCACTCCAAGCGCGAAGAAACTCCTAGAGGCGGTGTTGAATAAGTGAGGCCTACATCGGGTATCACCTTAGGCGGCAGATTCCAGCTGACTGACCGTATCGCCATCGGCGGTATGGGTGAAGTCTGGAAGGCACGGGACCTTGTCCTGGGCCGCATTGTTGCCATTAAGATCCTCAAGGAGGAGTACACCGGCGATCCGGGCTTCCTGAACCGGTTCCGGGCTGAGGCGCGCCACACCGCGTTGTTGAACCATGAGGGCATTGCCAACGTCTTTGACTACGGCGAGGAAGAGGGCTCTGCCTATCTGGTGATGGAGCTCGTTCCGGGCCTGCCGCTGTCCTCGATCATCGAACGGGACAAGAGCCTCACACCCGACCGGACGCTGTCCATCATCGGGCAGACCGCAACAGCCCTCGCCGCGGCCCACAAGCAGGGCCTGGTGCACCGCGACGTCAAGCCCGGCAATCTGCTGATCCTGCCGGACGGCCGGGTCAAGATCACCGACTTCGGCATCGCCCGCCTTGCCGACCAGGTTCCGCTGACCGCCACCGGGCAGGTGATGGGTACTGCCCAGTACCTGGCGCCGGAGCAGGCCACCGGCCAGCAGGCCACCGGTTCCAGCGACATTTACGCCCTGGGCGTCATCGGCTATGAGCTTTTGGCCGGAACCCGGCCGTTCACGGGCGAGTCCCAGATCGCCATCGCCCTCGCCCAGGTCAACGACACCCCGCCGCCGCTGCCCGAGAGCATCCCGGTGCCCGTCCGCGCCCTCATCATGTCCATGCTGGCCAAGGATCCGGCCGACCGCCCGGCCGACGCTGAAGCCCTGGCCCGCGCGGTGGCCGCAATCCGCCGCGGCGACATCCAGGCCGCCGAGCAGGCCGTACCCGGCATGCTGCTCTTCGGCGACGGGCAGGCCACTGCCCTCACCGACACGGTCACCTCGCCCATACCCACGGCCGGAACCTCGGCGACCAGGGTCGTCAACTCTGCACCGACCACCTCGGCCCTGCCCACCGTGGCCGGGGCATCCGTTGCCGGCAACGCAGCCGACGACGAACTGGCCGCGTCCCGCGATTGGACCGATGAGGACGTGGACGACACTGATGACACGGGCGACGACGACGGCACGGACGGCAAGCGGCGCAACCCGTGGCTCATTCCCCTGATTGTGCTGCTGTTCCTCATCATCGGCGCTGCCGTCGCAGCGTTCCTGCTCACCGGGAACAACGACGACAATGACCCGGTGCCCTCTCCCTCGGCGACCAAGACCAGCCAGAGCGCCAGCCCCACCCCCAGCAGGACGCCGTCGGCGGCGCCCACAGAGGAGGAATCCGCGGCCCCCACCGTGGATCCCAACGAAATCACCCTTAACGCTGCCGCCTATCAGGGACGGAACGTCAATGAGGTCCAGGCCGAACTCATTAACCTCGGTCTGTCCGTCAACCGGGTTCCGGTTCCGGATGACAACGTTCCCGTGGATACCGTCATTGACGTGAATCCAGTGGGCGTCCTGTCCCGCGGAGACGCAGTCACGATCATCTATTCCACCGGCCCTGAGGTTCAGGAAATCACCGTTCCGTCAGGTCTGGTGGGCCTTACCGCGGCACAGGCCGAGCAGGCCATCAGGGCCGCCGGCCTGACTCCGGTCAACGGCGGACCCGAGCCGTCTTCACGACCGGCGGGCACCGTCACTGTAGTCACCCCCGCCGAAGGGTCAGTGCTGCAGGAGGGTGGAACCGTCACCTACTTCATCTCGCAAGGTCAGACGACCCAGCCCAACCCGTCCGTGACCGCTCCCTCGGCGACTCCCATCGCCCCACCCGGCGGGTAGGAAAACATGAGCGCAGAATTCCTGAAAGGACAGCCCACCCTGAACACGGAACGGGTGTTGAACGGCCGCTACGAGATTGCCGAGCTGATCGGCCGCGGCGGCATGGCTGACGTCTATCTGGGCCGGGACATCCGGCTGGGGCGCACTGTCGCTATCAAGGTGCTGCGCCCGGATCTGGCACGCGATCCCTTGTTCCAGTCCCGTTTCCGGCGCGAGGCGCAGGCAGTGGCGGGGTTGAACCACCCCGCCATCGTCTCTGTCTACGACACCGGAGACCAGGAATCCCCGCAGTCCTCGCCCGAGGATGTGCGGCTGCCCTTTATCGTCATGGAGTACGTGGCCGGCCGGACCCTGCGGGACATGGTCAAGGCCGGAGACGTCAGCCCCGAAAAGGCCGTCGACTACGTCCTGGGCGTCCTTTCCGCCCTGGAATACAGCCACCGCTCAGGAATCGTGCACCGGGACATTAAACCGGCCAATGTCATGGTCACGCCCGAAGGCGGGGTCAAGGTCATGGACTTCGGCATCGCCCGCGCCATGGCCGACTCGGCTGCCACAATGACCCAGACGCAGGCCGTAATCGGCACTGCCCAGTATCTTTCCCCCGAGCAGGCCCGCGGGGAGACGGTCGATGCCCGCAGCGACCTCTACTCCGCAGCATGCCTGCTGTTCGAACTGCTGGCGAGCCGTCCGCCGTTCATCGGTGACAGCCCGGTTTCCGTGGCCTACCAGCACGTCCGGGAGCAGCCGCCCAAGGCCAGCAGCTTCAATCCCGAGATCCCTGCAGCACTCGACAGCGTGCTCGAGCGCGGCCTGGCCAAGGACCGCGCCGACCGGTACCAGGACGCCCACGCCTTCCGTGATGCCCTGCTCCGCGCCCGCCGCGGCGAATCCGAACCGGCCGCCGTGCCGGAGACCGGCATCACCGAGGCCCTGACCGTAGCGGCTCCCGTGACCCCGGCATTTGACGTGAGCCCCATCGAATCCGATTCCCGCACCCGCGCCATGGCGCCGGTGGGCTACGACAGCTCCACCGACAGCGGCGACGACGACGGCCCGCAGGGTCTGTCCGTGGGGAACACCGATGATCGGGACCCGGAGCAGAAGGCCCGCCGCCGGGCCTGGATCATCGCATTCTGCATCGGCCTGGTGCTGTTGCTCGGTGCCGGGTCCGTCGTGGCCTACAACCTGATCAATCCGCCGGTAACGGCCCCCGCCACCGCCGTCATGCCCAGCGTGCAGAATCAGTCCCAGACAGATGCCATGAATCTGATCATGGACGCCGGTTTCGGCTCGCTGACCATGGAGACCGAGCACAGCGACACCATCGAGAAGGGTTACGCCATCCGGACCTCCCCCGAGGGTGGAACTGATGTACCGCTGGACAGCAAAGTCATTTTGTACATGTCATTGGGGCCTGCCGCCGTGGAGATACCTGCGACCCTGCCCGGGATGACTGAACCCGAGGCCCGGGACATGCTGCGCAGCCTGGGACTGCAGGGCGGCACCACCACCGAGGCCAACAGTGCCACCGTTGCGGAAGGGCGGGTGCTCACCACCACCCCTGCACCGGGTGAGTCGGTCCCCACCGGCAGTGCGGTGAACCTGGTGCTGTCCACCGGCGAGGTCACCGTTCCGGATGTAGTCGGCAGTCCGCAGGAAACGGCCGTCGGTATTCTCGGCGGCCCGGAGCTGTTGCTCACGGTCACCGTGAACGAGGAGGAGAACTCGGTGGTGGAACCCGGTACGGTAACCAACCAGAGTGTCCCTGCCGGCACCAATGTGGAGCAGGGCAGCACTGTTTCCATCACCGTGGCCAAGGCGCCGGTGGAACCCACTCCGGATCCGTCAGCGAGCCCAGGGGCAACACCTTCGCCCGCGCCGTCGGACAACGCAAACGGCAGCGGAAAGCCGGGGAAAAAGGACGACTAGTCCTTCTTCCCCGGCTGAAAATCCGGGCTGGTCAGTGAGGCGGGCGTGAACCGGGCTGCGGTGCCGGCGCGCCGCTGGCTTACGGCGTGGAGATGAGCGGGCTGAGCGTGGCGGCGTGTGCCGCCGCCCCGACCAGGCCCAGGCTCTGGAGCCAGTTGCCCAGCATCTGGTAGCCGCCTTCGGTGAGCACCGATTCCGGATGGAACTGCACCCCGGACAACGGAGCCGACACGTGGCGCAGGCCCATGATGATTCCGCTGTCGGTGCGGGCAGTGACCTCGAGGTCCGCCGGAATGGTATCCGCGACCGCAGCCAGTGAGTGGTAGCGGGTGGCCGTTACAGGGCTCGGCAACCCCTGGAAAACATCGGTCCCCTCGTGACGGACGGAGGACGTCTTGCCGTGCATGAGTTCAGGTGCGTGGGTCACCGTCCCCCCGTAGGCCTCAGCCAGGGCCTGATGGCCCAGGCAGATTCCCAGCATGGGAACATTGTTCGCCCCGCACCAGCGGATCAGGTCCACGCACACGCCGGCATCTGCCGGAGCCCCCGGACCCGGCGACACCAGTACGCCGTCACGCGCGGAGGCCAGCTCAACCGCTTCGGCGAGGGTGACGTCGTCGTTGCGCACCACGGTGGTTTCGGCACCCAACTGCTGCAGGTAGCCGACCAATGTGTAGACAAAGCTGTCGTAGTTGTCGACGACCAGGATGCGAATGCTCATGTTCTAGGAACCGCCAATCGTGGAATCAGTGAGGGGGCTCAGGAAGCTGTACTCCGAGAACCACGGGAAGACGTAGTTCATCAGCAGAAGCACGACGCCGGCGATGAGCACCAGTGCCAGGAGGCTGCGGACCCAGAAGGGGCCAGGAAGTTTCCTGAAGATCCAAGCGTACATTTTATCCTGCTCCTTCCACGTTGTCGGCTACCTGCGCTGCGATCTCAGCGGGTGGTCCGGCTGAGAGCGGTTGCCAGGAATCCATCAGGGCGTAGGCAATGATGCGTTCCTGCGCGCCGAAGCGTGGGTTGCAGCTGGTCAGGGTCATGAAGCGCTCCGTGGGCACGGCCGCGGGCTGGGTGGGAACGGGAGCGATCACGTCTACCCGGTCCGGCAGGACGATCTGGTTGTTGCGGTACACATACGTGTAGTAGCCCTGACTTGTCTGGACGTAGATCTTGTCCCCCGGCACGAGCGTGTGGATCGCGTCCAGGACCTGCCCGTGGGTCTGGCGGTGCCCGGCCACGGCGAAGTTGCCGACGGCGCCCGGCATGGCTGTTGTGGGGTAGTGCCCCAGTCCCAGGGTATCCAGGACCGCTGTTCCCACGCCGCTGGTGATTGGCCGCGCATAGGACTCACCGAAGCGGGGGACGTATACAACAGCAAAGGTGCGCCCCTCCTCTTCGATGGCCGGCAGGACGGCTGGATCACCGTAATCGGGGCTTTCGGCTCCGGACAGGGGTTGTAGGGGCGCGTCGAAGTCGGAGAAGAGGTCTCCTACTGCCTGGTCCTGTTTGCGGTTGGAATCGATATTGGTCCACCACAGTTCCCAGGCAACATAAAGAACCAGGAGCAATCCCACGGTGATCAGCAGTTCGCCGGCTACCTGTACGGCCAGCTGGCCGCGGGTTCGGTGCCTGCCCCGGGGCTCGGGGGAATCAAGGACAGGCACTGTCCCTTGAGAGGTTGCCATGGTTCCCTTTCCACGTTGACCGGTTATTCCGCAGCGGCACGTGAGAGCTCCGCCGTTCGCTACGATAAGTACGAGGGAACAGCCAGGTGCGGCCGCAGCCTTACGTCAGGATACAGCCGGGCATCAACCCGGTTTGGGCAGTGCTGCACCCATGGCCCCCGCCCATGACCGTACACGCCGGCGTGCATTGAGCCGGTTCCGCTAGGAGGATCCGTGCCTGAGTCGAAGTCCCGCAAGAAAACCACGCCCGCTGCACCTGCTGCCAAACCAGCCGCAGCCTACAAACCGAACCCGGTTTGGTACAAGCCGGTCATGTTTGGCCTGATGATCATCGGGCTGCTCTGGATCATCGTTTTCTACATCACGGAGGGCCGGTTCCCGATACCCGCGCTGGGTGCCGGGAACATCCTGGTCGGCTTTGGCATCGCCATTGTCGGGTTCCTTATGACCACCCGCTGGCGCTGACCGGTCCTCACCCCTCGCCTGGCAGCTTCCGAGCCTGTGTATGACCCTGTGGAGAACGTTTGTGCACACACTGTGCACAGAGTTATCCACAGGTGTGTGTAACTTTGAGGGTCGGGATGGCAACATCCCCGGAAACACGGGAAATAAAGTTATCCACAACTGTGGAATTACATGTGTGTAACTCAGTTAAGCCTCTGGATAACCTGTTCACAGGTGCCCTTCAGGGCTGTGGATAACCTACTGTTGCCACTCATGGCAGGCCCTAAGTCGCCGTTGGCACCCCAGCCTTGAACCCCTTGAGGCAGCCGGCTGGAGCCTGCACCTGGCAGACAGTTATTAACACTGTGGGTATCCCTGTGGATAACGCCCGGCCGTGTCTTCCGGGCGTTTCCACAGGGCGGGCGCCGGTGAGGCGGATCTAGGTCGGCCTGCTATACAAGGCCCTTGGCTGCGGCCAGGACGGCTGTGGCGAGGCACAGGACGGCGGTGATCGCCGCCAGGCCGCCGAACTGCACCAGGGTCCGGTGTTTCGTCCGGGGAGCATAAACAAGCACTGCAGCGCAGGCGGCACCGGTCAGCAGGCCGCCCAGATGCGCCTGCCAGGCGATGCTGGGGACAAAGAGCCCCAGGGCGAAGTTGGCCGCCAGCAGAATCAGTACGGACCGCACGCTGGCCCTGCGCTGGAGCAGTACCACCAGCAGGGCGCCGAACAACCCGAAGATGGCGCCGGACGCCCCCACCACAGCCTGGTTCAGTGGGCTGAGCAGCAGGACTCCCACCGAGCCGCCCAGGGCCGAAATCAGGTAGAGCAGGGCGAAGCGGAGACGACCGAGCTGTGGTTCCAGCCCTTGTCCCAGGAACCACAGGGCATAGAGGTTGAACGCGATGTGCAGGTAGCCCCCGGGAGAATGCAGGAATGCGGCAGAGAGCATCCGCCACGGTTCGCGGCCGGTCAGTTGCGGCGCGTACCAGAGCTCGCGGGTGAAACCGGGAACGAGGAGCTGGACCACAAAGAGGGCGGCACAGACCACCATCAGAGTGATGGTTACAACGGGCTTTCCTGAAACAGCCTTGCCGCCGTAGGGCGTCTGATAGGACGGAGCGGCGCGCCGGGCATCCTGGAAGCAGTCAACGCACTGGATGCCCACCGGTGCGGCGTGCTGGCACTGGGGACAGGCTGCCCGCCCGCACCGCTGGCACCGGATGTAGCTGATCCGGTCCGGGTGTCGCGGACAAACAGGAACCTGTGAAGCCGGCGTTTCGGCAGGCACTCCATACGACATTGCGGTACTCCCAAAGAGAAATGAGGCCAGATGGACGAAAAGCCCCGGCCGAAAGTTCCGACCGGGGCATCCGAGATCGGACTAGAGCTGTTCGACCGTGATGCTGTTGATGACGACGTCCTCGGCGGGCTTGTCGCGCATGTCCGTGGCCACGGCGTTGAGCTGGTCAACCAGGGCGCGGGACTCGTCGTCGGCTACCTCACCGAAGATGGTGTGCTTGCCCTGCAGCCAGGTGGTGGGGACGGAGGTGATGAAGAACTGCGATCCGTTGGTACCGCGGCCCATCTGGACACCGGCGTTGGCCATGGCCAGCTTGTACGGCGTGGAGAAGTCAAGGTCCGGGTTGATCTCGTCGTCGAACTGGTAGCCCGGTCCGCCGGTGCCGCGGCCCAGGGGATCGCCGCCCTGGATCATGAAGTCTTTGATGATGCGGTGGAAGATGGTGCCGTCGTACAGCGGGCGGCTGGTCTTCTCTCCTGTTGCGGGGTCGGTCCACTCGATCTCGCCGGTGGCAAGGCCAACAAAGTTCTTGACCGTCTTGGGGGCGTGGTTCCCGAAGAGGTTGACCTTGATGTCGCCAAGGGAGGTATGGATGGTTGCAATTGCGGTAGGAATAGCAGTCATATATGTCATTCTTCCATGACGAGGCCGCGGAGGGGCGGAAATCGCCCGGTTCAGCGCACAGTGAAAAGTCCGCCCCGCCCGGGCTGCCAATGGCCCACACCCGCAAAGTCAACGTAGGGTAAGGATGAACCGTCACTATCCCGGGAGGTAGTTTTGAAGAAGAAGGACCGCATGGCCCGTGACTTTGAAGCCAATGTCACTGCAGGCGTAGAGACCGCACGTGACTGGGCTGCACCGAAGGTGGAGGCCGCACGCGATTGGGCGGTGCCCCGCATCGAAAAGGGCATCGAGACCGCTTCACCGAAAATCCAGGATGGCCTCAAGCGCGCCTCTGACGGCGTTGCCGCAGGAGTAGCCACTGTGACGCCGCGCATCCAGGACAGCCTCCAGAAGGTCGGCCCGAGGATCAGCCACGCCGTCGACGAAGCCACCCCTCGCATCCAGCACACCCTGGACCGCGCCACTCCGGCGCTCACCAGCGCTCGGGACAAGGTTGTTGACGACTACATTCCCACCCTTTCCACCCGCATCGGCGATGCCTCGGCGTCGGTTACCCGCACCCTTGGTGCAGCTTCGGTTCCGGTCCAGACGGCTGTAGCCAAGGCAACGGGCAACAAAAAGGCACTGAAGAAGGCCCAGAAGGCCGCCGCTTCTGCCGCCAAGGCTGCCCGCAAGAACCAGAAGGGCGGCGGCAAGGGCTGGCTGGTCTTTGGCATCATCGCCGCTGCAGTTACTGCCGGTGTTGCCGCCTGGCGTGCTTCGCGTCCGGTCGAGGATCCCTGGAAGACTCCGGCCCCGGCGAAGCCTGAAACCGTGCAGGTTCCGGCCCCGAAGCCGGCTTCCGCCGCAGCTCCGGCAGCCACCGCTCCGGCACCCGCCGCCGCGGCTCCTGCCGCTCCCAAGCCGGCCGAGAACAGCGCCGCCAAGGCCGCTGCCAACGGCAAGGAGTCTGCCCAGGAATCCAAGGAAACCGTCGCCAGCATCAAGGAAGCTGCGGAACGCGCCGCTGCCCGTGCCGGCGAGAAGACCTCCGAGGCTGCCAAGCACAGCAAGGAGTCCGTCTCCAAGGCTGCTGACGCCGCGAAGGCCTCAGGCGCCCACGCCGACAAGTCCTCGGACAAGAAGTAGCAGCTCCGTAGTATGTGCAGCATGCGCTGATGCGCAGGTAGAGACGCCGGTGTAGGCGCCTCACCGTAAAGGGAGGACCCCGTCCGGGGTCCTCCCTTTTTGTATCTCCCAGGAATCAGGCACGCCGGGCTTACCTCGGCGTGAGCGGTCAGTCGATGTCGCCGCCCAACGCCGGTGGGGCCGGCGGCAGCGCCGCGGTCCGGGCACGGCGGCCCTGCCCGCTCACCACCACGGCCAGGCCCGCCAGGATCAGTGCCAGCCCCCCGTAGGTGCCGGCGGGCAGCTGCTCGCCGAGGAAGATGGCAGCCAGGACCGCCGCCCCGGGGATTTCCAGCAGGATGATCATGGACACGACCAGCGGGGAGATCACGGCCAGCAGGTGGTTGAAGACGCTGTGACCCAGGATCTGCGCCACGACCGTGACGGCCAGGATGCCAGCCCAGGCTGCCGGTTCGAAGGCAACCAGCGGCTGCCCGAAGACGGCGCACAGGCCCAGCAGCAGCACGGCACACAGGCTGTAGCAGAGCGAGGTGTAGGTGCCGGTGCTCATGGTCGCCCGGGCCTTGCCGCCGGCGATCGTGTAGAGCCCGGCCAGTGCCCCTCCAGCCACTGCCAGCAAATCCCCGAGCAGGGCCTCGCGGGAGAGGGCCAGGTCAAAGCCGGTGATGATGACGACGCCCACCAGCGCAGCGCCCAGGCCGGCAAGGGCACGCGGGGCCACCGGGATGCCGCGCATCAGGTTGAACAGGGCAATCCACCCCGCCTGCAGGCAGACGAGGGCGGTTGCTGCCGCTACCGACGTCAGTTGGAGGGAGGTAATGAAACACGCGAAGTGCAGGGCCAGTGCCACCGAGGCAATCCCTGTCCATTTGGCTTCATCACGGGTCAGGCGCGTAAAGGCACGCGGATTCCGGGCCAGGGCGGGAACCCCCATGGCGACGGCGCCGAGCGCGTTGCGCCAAAAGGCGATCGCCAGGGCGGGGGCTGCGGTGGCTGCCATGATGGGCCCGGAGGCTGATACCCCGAGAACGCCGATCACGGCGAGGAATACGGTCACCAGAGCAACAATAGATCACCGGCCGGTGTCGACCGGTCCCTGCTACGGCCAGCTGACTTAAACGCAGAAAGTCCCGGTCTATTGACCGGGACTTTCATTCGGTGGAGGCACGGGGACTCGAACCCCGAACCCCCTGCTTGCAAAGCAGGTGCGCTACCAATTGCGCCATGCCCCCGAATTGAGAACTCATCCAGTATAACCCACCCGGACCTGCGGTGGAACCGGAATGATTTCCGCCGGAAATTATTCCACTTTGTCGGTGGATGCCTTCCAAACGGATTTCTCCGCGGCAGTTTCCTGCCATTTTTTTACTGCGAGGATTCCTGCAACCGCTGCTGCGGCTACTGCCAGCAACTTCTTCACAGTGCCTCCTTGCCTTGTGGTCCATCACCTTGCGGTGGTGTTCCGTGGGCGCACCAGGACTTGAACCTGGGACCTCTTCGTTATCAGCGAAGCGCTCTAACCGCCTGAGCTATGCGCCCCGATACCTTCTCGGGCCGAGATAAAACTTTACCCCACCTCTGCCGGGAACCCAAATCGTTCCCGGATTTCCTGCCCGACCGGCGGTTTTCCGGTGCCGGCCGGGCAGAAAAAGTGCGGAATTCCAGCGTAATTCAGGTTTGCTAGTCGTCCGTCAGGGTGACGCCGATGCCGCCCACCAGGGTGGAGGCAATGTTGTACAGCACGGCAGCAAGCATGGACAGCGCCGTCAGCAGCAGTACGTTGACGACGGCGATGATGGTGGAGAACGAGACCACCTGTCCCAGCGAGGCGAACTCACGCAGGTCGAACCCGCCGGATTCGGTTCCCGCAATGTCTCCGAGCAGGGTGTTCACCCGGTCAAAGATGCCGGTCAGGTCCAGTACAGTCCACAGCACGATGGCTGCGACAACTGTGACCACACCAAGGGCCACCGAGAGCAGGAAGGCCATCTTCAGGACCGACCAGGGGTCGATCTTGCTGACCAGCAGGCGTGCCTTGCGGGCCTTGGCCTTGGGTGCCGGCTTCACGAGCGGCTGCCGGTTCGCCGGTGCGCTCTGACCACCTCCGGGGCGCTGGGCCGGACGCGCGGGGGTCTTTACCCGGGGTCCGGTGCCCGACGTCGACCTGGGATTTGAGTTGGTCGAGCTCACTCGTTACCTCCATCTTCTGCGGACTGCGCGTCCTGCACAGCCGAATTCTCTGTAGCCAACGGTACTTCATCGGCTTCGGTGCCTACAGACCCGGGGTCCGTGAGCGGGGCGGTGTCGCCTTCGTCGTCGGCCTCTTCGATGCCCAGATCGCGCTCCGAATTGCGGGCGACGGCGATGATGCGGTCGTTCTTGTCCGGCTTGGCAAAGATGACGCCCATGGTGTCGCGGCCCTTGGCCGGCACGCCGGCCACGGAGGAGCGGACAACCTTGCCGCCCTGCATGACCACCAGGACCTCGTCCTCCTCCTGCACGATCATGCCGCCGACCAGGTGGCCGCGGTCCTCGGCGAGCTTGGCGACCTTGATGCCGAGGCCGCCGCGGCCCTGGACGCGGTATTCCTCCACCGCGGTGCGCTTGGCGTAGCCGCCCTCGGTAACGATGAACACGTAGGAATCCTCGGTGACGACGTCGGCTGCGAGCAGTTCGTCGTCCTCGCGGAACTTCATGCCGGTGACGCCCGAGGTGGCGCGGCCCATGGGGCGCAGCGCGTCGTCGCTGGCGGTGAAGCGCAGCGACTGGCCCTGGCGGGACACCAGCATCAGGTCATCGGTTTCGGAGACCAGCTGGGCGGACACGAGTTCGTCGCCGTCGCGCAGGTTGATCGCAATGACGCCGGCGGAGCGGTTGGTGTCGTAGTCCTCCAGGCGGGTCTTCTTCACCAGTCCGCGCTTGGTCGCGAGGACCAGGTACGGGGCGGCGTCGTAGCCGGGCAGGTCCAGCACCTGGGCAATGTGTTCATCCGGCTGGAACGCCAGCAGGTTGGCCACATGCTGGCCCTTGGCGTCGCGGCCGGCCTCGACCAGCTCGTAGGCCTTGGCCCGGTAGACCCGCCCCAGGTTGGTGAAGAACAGCAGCCAGTGGTGGGTGGTGGTGACGAAGAAGTGCTCGACGACGTCGTCGCCGCGCAGCTGCGCGCCCTTGATGCCCTTGCCCCCGCGCGCCTGCTGGCGGTAGTTGTCGCTGCGGGTGCGCTTGACGTAGCCGCCGCGGGTGATAGTGACGACCATTTCCTCTTCGGGGATCAGGTCTTCCATGCTCATATCGCCGTCATAGCCCATGAGGATGTGGGTCCGGCGGTCGTCGCCGTACTTGTCGGCAATCTCGTGCAGCTCTTCGCTGACGATCTGGCGCTGCCGCACCTCGGAGGCGAGGATCGCGTTGTATTCGGCGATTTCGGTCTGCAGCTTGGCATGCTGGTCCTGGATCTTCTGCCGTTCCAGGGCTGCCAGGCGGCGCAGCTGCATGTCCAGAATGGCCTGGGCCTGCAGTTCGTCGATGTCCAGCAGGCCCATCAGGCCGCTGCGGGCCTCTTCCACGGTGGTGGAGCGGCGGATCAGGGCGATGACGTCGTCGAGGGCATCCAGGGCCTTGAGCAGGCCAATCAGGATGTGGGCAACTTCCTCGGCCTTGCGCAGCCGGTACCGGGTGCGGCGGACAATGACTTCGAGCTGGTGGGTGACCCAGTGCCGGATGAACGCATCCAGGCTCAGGGTGCGCGGCACGCCGTCCACGATGGCCAGCATGTTCGCGCCGAAGTTTTCCTGCAGCTGCGTGTGCTTGTAAAGGTTGTTCAGCACCACCTTGGGCACGGCGTCGCGCTTGAGCACGATGACGAGGCGCTGGCCGGTGCGGCCAGAGGTTTCGTCGCGCATGTCCGCGATGCCCGAAACCTTGCCGTCCTTGACCAGTTCCGCGATCTTGATCGCCAGGTTGTCCGGGTTGGCCTGGTACGGCAGTTCGGTGACCACCAGGCAGGTACGGCCCTGGAGTTCCTCCACGTTAACCACGGCACGCATGGTGATGGAGCCGCGGCCGGTGCGGTAGGCGTCTTCGATACCCTTGTGTCCCAGGATGGTGGCACCCGTGGGGAAGTCCGGGCCCTTGATACGGCGGATCAGTTCCTCAAGCAGGACATCGTTGGGAGCTTCGGGGTTCTCCAGGTACCACTGGACACCGTCTGCCACTTCGCGCAGGTTGTGCGGCGGAATGTTGGTGGCCATGCCCACGGCGATGCCGGAGGAGCCGTTGACCAGGAGGTTCGGGAAGCGGGCCGGCAGGATCGTCGGCTCCTGGTTGCGGCCGTCGTAGTTGTCCATGAAATCGACGGTTTCCTCGTCGATGTCGCGGACCATTTCCATCGCCAGCGGGGCCATCTTGGTTTCGGTGTACCGGGGTGCCGCGGCGCCGTCGTTGCCGGGGGAGCCGAAGTTGCCCTGGCCCAGGGCCAGCGGGTAGCGCATGGTCCAGTCCTGGATCAGGCGCACCAGGGCATCGTAGATGGCCGAGTCGCCGTGCGGGTGGTACTGGCCCATGACTTCGCCGACCACGCGGGCGCACTTGTTGAACGAGCGCTCCGGGCGGTAGCCGCCGTCGAACATTGCGTACAGCACGCGGCGGTGCACGGGCTTCAGGCCGTCGCGCACGTCAGGGAGGGCACGGCCCACAATGACTGCCATGGCGTAGTCCAGGTAGGACCGCTGCATTTCAGTCTGCAGGTCGATCTGCTCAACCCGGTCTGAGAGGGTCTCTTCACTCATTGGTTGTTCCGTTCTTCAAAAGCTCTGGTAATCCGCGGACGCAAAGGAGGATGGCGCGTTTTCCTAGATGTCCAGGAAGCGCACGTCCTTGGCGTTCTGCTGGATGAAGTTGCGGCGGGACTCGACGTCCTCGCCCATCAGGACGGAGAAGATCTGGTCCACGGCTGCGGCATCGTCCATGGTGACCTGCAGCAGGGTGCGGTGGTCGGGGTCCATGGTGGTGTCCCAGAGCTCGGTGTAGTCCATCTCGCCCAGGCCCTTGTAGCGCTGGATGCCGTTGTCCTTGGGCAGGCGCTGGTTGTTCGCCAGTCCGCGGGCCACCACTTCGTCGCGTTCGCGGTCGCTGTAGACGTAGTCGTGGGCGTGGTTGGACCACTTGATCCGGTACAGCGGCGGCTGGGCCAGGTACACGTAGCCGCTTTCGATCAGCGGGCGCATGTAGCGGAAGAGCAGCGTCAGCAGCAGCGTGGTGATGTGCTGGCCGTCGACGTCGGCATCGGCCATCAGCACGATCTTGTGGTAGCGGGCCTTCTCCACATCGAAGTCCTCGCCGATACCCGCGCCGAAGGCGGTGATCATCGACTGGACTTCGGCGTTGCCCAGGGCCCGGTCCAGCCGGGCGCGCTCCACGTTCAGGATCTTGCCGCGCAGCGGCAGGATGGCCTGGGTTTCGGGGTTGCGGCCGCGGACGGCGGAGCCGCCTGCGGAGTCACCCTCCACGATGTAGATTTCCGACTTGGACGGGTCCTTGGAGGAGCAGTCCTTGAGCTTGCCGGGCATGCCGCCGGATTCCAGCAGGCCCTTGCGGCGGGTGGATTCGCGGGCCTTGCGGGCGGCGAGGCGGGCCTGGGAAGCCTGGATCGACTTGCGGATCACGTCGCGGGCCGGGCCGGGGTTGCGCTCCAGCCAGTCACCGAGCTGGTCGGTGACGACGCGCTGGACAAAGCCCTTGACCTCGGAGTTGCCCAGCTTGGTCTTGGTCTGGCCTTCGAACTGCGGCTCGGCCAGCTTCACGGAAATGACGGCGGTCAGGCCCTCACGGATGTCGTCGCCGGTGAGGTTGTCATCCTTTTCCTTGATGATGTTCTTCTCGCGGGCGTACCGGTTGATCAGCGACGTCATGGCGGCGCGGAACCCCTCTTCGTGGGTGCCGCCCTCATGGGTGTTGATCGTGTTGGCGTAGGTGTGGACGCTCTCGGAGTAGGCGGTGGTCCACTGCAGGGCCATTTCCACTGCCATCTTCTTGTCATTGTCTTCGGTTTCGAAGGCAATGACGTCGTCGTGGATGACTTCATACTTCTTCGACGAGTTCAGGTGCTTGACGTAGTCCAGGAGCCCGTCGGCGTACATGTAGTCGACCACACGGTGCTTGGGGCCCGTGTCTTCGCCCTCTTCGCCGGGAGCAGCAGTGATCTCCTCGGGTCCTTCCTCCAGGGTCCGCTCGTCCGTCAGGACGATCCGCAGGCCCTTGTTCAGGAACGCCATCTGCTGGAAGCGCGCCCGGAGGGTTTCGAAATCGAACTCGGTGGACTCAAAGATCGTGGGGTCCGGGTAGAACGTCTGGGTGGTACCCGTGGCATCGGTGGCCTCGCCCTTGCGCAGGTCGCCCACCGGGTGGCCGCCGTCGGCAAAGGACTGGTGCCAGACAAAGCCCTGGCGGCGGATTTCGGTTTCCACCCGCGCGGAGAGGGCGTTGACCACTGAGATGCCGACGCCGTGGAGGCCACCGGAAACGGCGTAGCCGCCGCCGCCGAACTTGCCGCCGGCGTGCAGGATGGTCATGACGACCTGCACGGTGGGCATGTTCTCGGTGGGGTGCATGTCCACCGGGATACCGCGGCCGTTGTCCTCGACCCGCACCCCGCCGTCCGCCTGGAGGGTGATGTTGATGCGGTCGCAGTAGCCGGCCAGCGCCTCGTCCACCGAGTTGTCAACCACTTCGTACACCAGGTGGTGCAGTCCGCGGGGTCCGGTAGAGCCGATATACATGCCCGGACGCTTCCGAACGGCTTCCAGGCCCTCCAGGACGGTGATCTCGTTCGCACCGTACTCGTGCGGAGCTGTTACGTCAGCGTTGTCCATCTCATTGTCGTTAGCCACAGGTGCTGTCGACTCCTCAGTGTGTTGGTCAAAGATTGATGCCTCTCCCAAGACAGGCATCTCAACTTCCAATTCTACCGTGCCGCGGGGTCCATTACGGCCCAAAACACCCCCTTGGAGGCCACCAAAGTGGGGTTTGCGCGCATATGGACCCGGTGTCTAGGTCCGGATATGGCCGGAGGGGTTTTCGAGCCGCTGAGCGGCACAGAGCCAGTGTGGGGGGAGGGCTGCCGGGAGCCGGCCGGAGCGCCTATCCGTAGGTGTCGCGGGGGCCCCTGCCCTTGACGCTGCGCAAGCCCTTGCGCCAGTTCGGTGCTGCCGGGCCGATCACTTCGATCTTCGTGACGACGCCGGGCCCGAGCTCTGCGTCGAACCTGCTGATGAGGGAACTGCGCAGCAGCCGCAGCTGGGTGGCCCAGGCGGTTGAATCGCAGCGGACCTGGACCGTGGTGTCCGAAAACGACTCCGGGGTGCAGTGGGCGCTGACGTCTGCTCCCACCAGTTCTTCCCAGCGGGAGATGACGGAGCCCACGGCCACGGGCGAGTTCCAGCCGCGTTCGCTGACGAACCGGGTGAAGAGTTTGCCCACGCCCTGCGGATCCCGTCCTGTGTATTCGCCGGGCACGAAGGGCAGTGCCGAGCGGCGGTGGCCGGCCTTGCGCCGTCCCGCGGGGATCCGTTGGTTTCCGCGCGCCTGCGCCGCCTGGCGCATCCGGTTCAGCTGGGCCAGCGCTGCATCCTGGCGGACCTCAGGTTCTTCTGCCTTTTCGGCACCGCCCGTCCTGGCCGGCGCCGGCAGGCCGGCTGCCTCATCCGGGGTGGTGCCCGCCGGGCCCGTTTCAGAGGGCGGGAACACTGATGCCTCCGGGGACAACGGTGATCACCTCACCGGCCAGGGCCTCGGGAATGTCGTCGGCCACCGCGGCGGTCACCAGGACCTGCTCCGCGTCCGCGACAATACCCGCGAGGCGGGTGCGGCGCGCGGAATCGAGTTCGGCAAAAACGTCGTCCAGGATCAGGATCGGCCCGGCGCCCGGGCTGTCATCGTCACTGAGCAGCAGGTAGTAGGTGCCCAGGCGCAGTGCCAGGGCAAAAGACCAGGTTTCGCCGTGCGAGGCGTAGCCCTTGGCCGGTGCCTGCCCCAGGATCAGTTCCAGATCATCGCGGTGCGGTCCCACCAACGAGACGCCGCGCTCGATTTCGCGGCGCCGGTTGGCCACGAAGGCAGCCAGGAACCGCTCGGTCAGCTCCGCCTCGGTGAGTCCGTACAGTTCCTCCGGATCGGGATCGCCGACGACGGCGCCGTCGTCGTTCACTGATCCCTGCAGCGTGGAGCGGTAAACGGCGCGGGCTGTCTTGGAACCGTCGGTCAGGTCCCGGTAGGCACTTTGCAGATGCGGCTGCAGCCGTTGGACCGCCTGCAGCCGGGCAGCGAGCAGCTTCGCTCCGGCCACTGCCATGTGCTGGTCCCAGACCTCGAGGGTCGCTTCATGGGAAGAGGTGAAGCGGCCTGCGGCGCGGGCGGATTTCAGCAGGGCATTGCGTTGTTTCAGGACCCGCTCATAGTCGCTGCGCGTGGCGGCGTGGTGCGGCACCAGCGAGACAATCAGGTCATCGATGAAGCGGCGCCGGCTGGAGGGGTCGCCTTTGACCAAGGTCAGGTCCTCGGGGGCAAACAGGACCGTGCGGCACAGGCCCAGGATGTCCCTGGCACGGACGGGATTGGCCCGGTTGATCCGGGCACGGTTGGTCCGCCCGGGATTGAGCTCCAGCTCCACGCTGGTACGTTGCGTGCCCCGCGCCAGCCGGGCCCGCACCAGGGCCTGGTCTGAGTCAAAAGCCACCAGCGGGCCATCGCTGCTGACCCGGTGGGAGGAGAGCGAGGCCAGATACCCGATCGCTTCGACAATGTTGGTCTTGCCGGTTCCGTTGGGGCCGACAAAAACGGTGACGCCCGGCTTCAGCTCCAGGTCCAGCTGCGCATAGCTGCGGAAGCCGGTGAGCGAAAGGTAATCAATGTACAAGCCGGTCCACCTTTGTCCTGCCCTCTCGATTGCCCGTTGTTTTCTTCTCTTCCAGCCTACTGCGCGGTACTACTCCGGGCTGCCGCTTTCGTCGACGGCGGCCGGAGGCAGCCGCGGCGGGGCAGCTGCTTCCGGCTCCGGGACGACCTCAGGCTCAGGCCCGGCCGGCATCTGGGGACCGCCGGGAAGCTGGACTGTGTGTCCTCCGAACTGCTGCCTCAATGCGGCGACCATTTTCATGGCCGGCGATTCCTCCTGCCGGGAGGCAAACCGGGCGTAGAGGGCTGCGGTTATTGCCGGCGCCGGAATGCCGCTGGCCACGGCTTCCTGAACCGTCCACCGGCCCTCGCCTGAATCTTCGGCATAGCCGGCAATCCGGCTCAGTTCCGGGTCCCCGTCCAAGGCGTTCACCATCAGGTCCAAGAGCCAGGACCTGATCACGGTGCCGTCCTGCCAGGCCTTCATGACGGCCGGCGGGTCATCGATGATGCCCTTGCCGGACAGGAGTTCGAACCCCTCCGCATAGGCCTGCATGAGTCCGTATTCGATGCCGTTGTGGATCATTTTGGAGTAGTGGCCCGCGCCGACGCTGCCGGCGTGGACGAAGCTGCGGGCGCGGTCTCCCCGGGGACGCAGGGCGTCGAAGACCGGCATCGCCAGGTCGATGTCCTCCGCGGCTCCTCCGGCCATCAGTGCGTAGCCGTTCTCCTGGCCCCAGATCCCTCCGGAGACACCGCAGTCCACGAAGCGGATGCCGGACTTTCCCAGCGTGTCGGCCGTGCGAAGGTCGTCGTCGTAGCGGGAGTTCCCGCCGTCGATCACCAGATCACCGGGCGAAAGCACCTCCACCAGGTCCCGGACCACATCCGACGTGACTTTTCCGGCCGGAACCATCACCCAGACGACCCGGGGAGAGGGCAGCACGGCTGCCAGTTCCGTCAGCGACATGACATCGCTGGGCACCGGATTCCGGTCGAACCCTGTGACGTCGATGCCGTTGCGGCGCAGCCGTTCGCGCATTGAGAAACCCATTTTGCCCAGTCCGATGAGGCCTATGTGCATGGCAGGTTCCTCTCTCGCTGCCGCGTCAGCGGCGGGCCGGGGTCCTCGCGCGCCGGGCTACTGGTTGGGCAGCCTGACGGGCATCAGCAGGTACCGGTAGTCTTCCTGGTCATCTCCGGTGAGTTCTTCCTGGGCGGAGATCACTGCCGGCTTGGGCGGTGTGGTGAAGGAAAAACGGACGTACTTGCTCGGGAAGGCGCCGAGGCCTTCGCTGAGGTAATGCGGGTTGAAGGCAACCGTGATGTCGTCGCCGATCAGTGAGGCTTCCAGGGCTTCGGAGGCCTGGGCATCCTCGCCGGTACCGGCATCCAGGGTGACCTGTCCGTCGGTGAAGGCGAGCCGTACCGGTGTGTTCCGTTCAGCAACCAGGGACACACGGCGAACCGCTTCAACCAGGGCGCTGGTTTCGACCGTGGCGTGGATGGGGGTGTTGTCCGGGAAGAGCGAGCGGATCTTGGGATAGTCGCCGTCCACCAGCAGCGAAGTGGTCCGCCGTCCGCCGCTTTCGAAGCCGATCAGTTCACTGTCATCGGAGAACGCAATGTTCAGGTCTCCGGCGCCGCCAAGGGTTTTGGCTACTTCGTTGAGGGTCTTGGCCTTCACCAGCGCGCTGGTGGAGATTCCGGGGGTGGCCGGTTTCCAGGACAGCTCGCGCAGGGCCAGCCGGTAGCGGTCGGTAGCCAGGAAAGTAATCAGGTCGTCTTCGATTTCCATGCGGACACCCGTGAGGATGGGCAGGGTGTCATCGCGGCTGGCGGCAATGATGACCTGGGAAATTGCCTGTGCGAAGGCATCGCCGTCAACGACGCCGCTGACCTCGGGGAGGGCCGGGAGCTCGGGGTATTCGGCAACGGGCATGGTGGCCAGGTTGAAGCGGCTGTTGCGGCACGTCAGGGTGACCTTGGAACCGTCGGTTTCAACTTCCACCGGTGCCGAGGGGAGGCTGCGGCAGATTTCAGCCAGCAGCCGGCCGGAAACCAGGATGGTGCCCTCTTCGGCAATGTCCGCTGCAATCTGGAGACGGGCGGAAATTTCGTAGTCAAAGCTGGCGATGCTTAGGGATCCGCCCTCGGCCTTGATCAGCAGGCCCGACAGGACCGGTACCGGAGGACGCGGAGAAAGGGACCGCGCTGTCCAAGTGACCGCTTCGGCCAGGACATCCCGCTCAACTCTGAACTTCACTGCAGGGTGCCGCCTTTCACAACGTACTTCTCAGTACAACTGGATGTTCATGACTGGTGAGGGAGCATCGCGGGTGCCGCAGCACCACAGCTGCGCCGCATCCGAAGACGCCGGCGTAGTGACGGCTCTGCGAATGACAACAATACTCTGTGCCAGCTTAGCCCCCGACCTGGGGTCGGCGCATCGGGTACTTGGGGTTCACCCGGCCCTGATCCAATGCATCGGAACAGACATCCGATGTTCGTTCGGGCTTCGTTCGACGTTGGGCCGGGAAAGGTCAGATGTTATTTGGTGGAACCGATTTCTTAAGGTTCGTAGTGTTAATAACTCCTGTGGATACTGTGGATAACCTAGCCCATCCCGGCGTCATGGCCGTTTAAGCCTGTGGATAACCTGTGGGGCTACGCTGCAGCGAAGCCGGCGGGGTGTGTAGAACTTTTTTGTAATTCCGCGTATCCACAGGGAAGCACCAGTAGTGGAGAGTTATCCACCGGTTTATCCACAGCCTTGTCCACAAATGTTAATTTCGAGCCCCTGCGGGGCCTCTCAGCCCCGCCGTTCCGCGGATTATGCTTCTCGCTGCTGCTGCTTGATGCGGTTGGTGAGCTCGGTGACCTGGTTGTAGATGGCCCGGCGTTCGGCCATCAGTTCGCGGATCTTCCGGTCTGCGTGGATGACGGTGGTGTGGTCCCGCCCGCCGAGTTCCTGGCCGATCTTCGGCAGGGACATGTCCGTCAGCTCGCGACACAGGTACATGGCGATCTGCCGGGCGGTCACCAAGGTGCGGGTCCGCGACTTCGAGCAGAGCTCCTCGAGGCTGATCTGAAAGTAGGCAGCTGTCTGTCCCAGGATCGAGGCGGCCGTGATTTCCTGGGCGCCGTCGTCGGTAATCAGGTCCTTCAGGACAATTTCGGCCAGTCCGACATCAACCTGCTGCCGGTTCAGGCTGGCAAACGCCGTCACGCGGATCAGCGCGCCCTCCAGCTCCCGGATATTGGTGGAGATCTTGGACGCGATGTACTCCAGGACGTCGTCGGGGGCGCTCAGGCTGTCCCCGATGGCCTTTTTCCGCAGAATCGCGATCCGGGTTTCCAGTTCCGGCGGCTGGACATCCGTCAGCAGGCCCCATTCGAAGCGGGAGCGCATGCGTTCCTCGAAGCCCGAGAGCTGCTTGGGCGGCAGGTCGGAGGTGATGACCACCTGTTTGTTGTGGTTGTGGAGGGCATTGAAGGTGTGGAAGAACTCTTCCTGCGTTGCATCCTTGTTCGCGAGGAACTGGATGTCATCGATCAGCAGGATGTCGACATTGCGGTAGAGCTGCTTGAAGCTGGCGCCCTCGTCATACCGGATCGAGTTGATGAAGTCGTTGGTGAACTCTTCGGAGTTCACGTACCGCACCCGGATGCCCGTGTAGAGATGGCGGGCGTAGTGGCCGATCGCGTGCAGCAGGTGGGTCTTGCCCAACCCGGAATCACCGTAGATGAACAGCGGGTTGTAGGCCTTGGCCGGTGCCTCGGCCACGGCCACTGCCGCCGCATGGGCAAACCGGTTGGAGGATCCGATCACGAAGGTCTCGAACACGTACTTTGGATTTAGCCGGCCAAATTCCTGCGAGGTGCTCGGCGGCGTGGGAGAGGGTGCGCTCTCTCCGCTGGGGACCGGATTCGGAGCGGGCTGTTCGGGCTCGGGCTCCGGATCGCTCTTTACCGCCGGGATCATGTCGGCGTCGATAACGAAGGCGCACTGGATATCTGCCTGGAAAACGCCACGCAGGACTTCATCCAGGATGTGCTTGAGCTGGGTCTGCAGGACTTCGCGCGTCAGCTCGTTGGGTACGGCTACCAGCAGGGTGGTACCGATCAGGCCCTGGGCCTGGGCCAGCACCACGAAGCCGCGCTGCCTCGGGGAGACCCGGTCATCGGTTTCCAGCGTTCGGATGACCTTGCGCCAGGAGCTGCCGACATCGTTGATTTCGTCCGTACCCACAAAAACCTCTCGTGAACGCCCTCAAGCGGTCTGAAGAAACATGGAATCCCGATCGGGTTTCCGGACAGTTCATCCACAGAGTTATGCACAGCTGGTGGATAAAACGCCCGTGGCCCAGCCTAGAGGATGATTTCCCCCGGTGGTAGCTGGATTCCGGCTGTGGATAGCCTCTGGGACCCGCCTCACACAGGGGTGTGAGGCGGCAGGCCGAGGGCAGTTGTCCACAGGTGTTGATAGAACTGTATAAACAGGGCAAGGTCCGGGACCG
This sequence comes from Arthrobacter jiangjiafuii, assembly GCF_018622995.1. Classification (NCBI taxonomy): domain Bacteria; kingdom Bacillati; phylum Actinomycetota; class Actinomycetes; order Micrococcales; family Micrococcaceae; genus Arthrobacter; species Arthrobacter jiangjiafuii. The sequence goes on along the minus strand of NZ_CP076022.1, from coordinate 72 downwards.
GTGTGCGCCGGTTTGACTGGTGGCGGTCGTGCCCCTAACGTGGAGTAGTCCTTTGTGTCTGCTATCTGCACT